>CAYHCE010000010.1:0-84690 GCA_964355015.1 uncultured bacterium
ATCCTGGAGAAGCTCCAGCGACTTTGCTCGCAAATCTCCGGGACAGCACACTAGCCCTACCAGGTAATACACAGCCCCGGGAGTGCGTTTCGATGGACTCAGCCGATGCCGTCACCAGCTCGATCACCAGCAAGGAGCAGGTGACCATCCCCAAGCCGTAAGGCTGCTCCGAAGGAGTGGGCGTTGCGGCAGCAGTTCGGGCTGGCCAGGGGCAGCCTCGTGAGCTTCGCATTGGTGGGGGATCACATCGAGCTGCGCCCCTGGAAGCCTGAGCAGCCAGTGCCGGAGTGCGGGTTCGGATTGCTCAGGTCCAGCCGGCCAGCTGTGCCGGCGGACTTCGATCCCGCCAGGCGGCTGCGCCCGTGATTGGTCTGGACACCAACGTGCTGGCCAGCACCTTCGTGGCGGAGGACGATGCCGATGCGGCCACGGAACGCCAGCGCCGGGCCGCCCGCGATCTGATCGAATCCGGCCAGCCGCTGTTCCTGGCCAAGACGGTGGCCCTGGAACTTGAGTGGGTGTTGCGTGGGTACTACGGCTTCCCGGTGGAGCAGGTGCTGCAGGTGTTCGACCACCTGCTGGCCCATCCCGGCCTCACTGCAGAAGACCGGCCAGCCCTGGAGCAGGCCGTGGCCGGTGTGCGCAGCGGGCTCGTCTTCGCCGATGCCCTGCACCATGCCAGCTGCCGCAGTTGCGCGTCGATGGCGTCGTTTGATGATCGCGGCTTTGTCCGGCGCATCCGGCAGCTCAATCTCGCGCCACGCCTGTTTGTGCCGGCAGGTTGCTGAGCGGGGCAGCGTTCAGTAGCAGGATGCCTCAATCACCTCTCCAGCTCCCCTTCTCCCAACGCCTCACATTCTGCGGCGGGATCCCCGGGTGCGATCGGGGTGCCGGGGAGCACTGCATAGCCCAGCTCCTTGAACCAGCAGAGGGTGGCGTTTTCGACGATGGATGCGTTGAGGGTCATGCAGGTTCTGTGAAACTGTCGTCGCTAAGGCGCAGAGATAAGTCCGAACCGCTTCGCGTCCTCGTGATTGATAACCACGACAGCGTTGGGTCCAAGTGCCCAGGTTTGCGCGGTTGCGTGCAAGGCACTTCTCAACGCGTCCTGCAAAGGCTGAAGCCATGCCTTTTGGTGGCCATTGATAATTAAAACGAGGCGGAACCCTGTAACACCTAGATCGAGAGTCTTGAACATTTCTGGCAGCTCCGCATCGGTGGCTGGGTGACGCTTGAGAATCGAAGCCACACCAACAGTGAGCGCGTTGGCAAGCTTGTCACGAATCTCAGCGATGAACTCGTTGAAGTTTGGCTGCGTTTCCGGCCTCGGTGAACTCTTCTTCGCTTCCACAATCCAGACGAACGAAGGTGCATCCACCTCTGTTCGGAGCAGTAGAAACTCGGCCATCTGCACCTTTTCCTGAATGGCGCGATAGGTCCCGCTGACCTCCACGCGGAAACAGTGCCCATCGGCGAAGGGGCCGAAAGTCATCTCGGATTCGACGAACGGCTCCATGGTTATTTCAGGGAGAGATTTACTTCCTGCTCATACAGACGGATGGACTCGTCGATAATTGCGTTGTCCGGCATGCCGTCTTTCAGGTCGGCACAATGCCATCCGTCCGCTCCTGCCGCGATTACTGGAATGTGGATACCTTTGTCCTGCGCAATCAGGAAGAGCTTCTTGACCACAAAGTAGGAGTGGCTCGCCATGAAGAACTGGATGCCTCTCGCCGCGAGGGTCGCCACGATATCGAGTAACTGGATCAGGGCAGACGGATGCAGCGCGGATTCCGGTTCGTCGATGAAGATGATGGACTCCGGGGTTAGGTATCGGTTACCGAGCAGGGTATCCAGAATCGCAATCTTCTTCACGCCCTCAGCCGTCATGCCGATGGGGAACCAGTCCGCTCCTTTTCGGAAACGCCAGCGGTCACTCACGGCATCAAACTCAATCTTACCTCCGAGCATGTCTTCTAGTCGGCGGCGGGAGTCAGCAAACTCATAGTAGTTTTTACCCTGCGTGGTGGATTGCGCCAGCGCCCGGGCGAGATCCAGATAGGTGTCGTCAAAGCCAAAGTCCTGTTCCCTTTCCCTAGATTTGAGGATGATCTTTTGGAGCGACAGCACCTCCTTGGCGGGAAGAAACACGGAATTGCTGCCGCGCGGAGGGACCTGATTATCGAAAGGCGCAAAGACTTTCTCCGTCTCACTGTCAAAGCCGTAGCTGAAGGCATTGCCATCGACCGAACAACTGAAGTGCAGCCCTTGTGTGGCTCCCTTGGTGACCAAATCACCAATGCGCTTCTGGTCCGGCTGGAAGGTCCAATACAGCTTGTCCCAGATAATCTCCTCCGCCGTCCGGGGATCATCACCACGCCGGAACTCCTCCAGCGTGCGCATGGCGGTATAGAGCGACTTCAGGAGGAATGTCTTTCCGCTGCCATTGTTGCCAATCACGAGATTGATCGGCCCAAGGCCGTTCCATTCGACCCGGTTGATCGGGCCAAAGTTGGTGAGTTCCAGTCGTGTGATCATGATTCGTGCAGTTCAGATCAAAGAGTCAAACGTCGGTTACAAGGAGCTCGCCACGCAACTCCCCACTCAGCAGTTTCGGCAGCAGCGTGTCTCGCAATGTGGCGAGGGTGCGGGATTGCTGGGCATTGGAGTGGATTTTGGCCCAAAGTGGAGCGACTCGGCTCTCAAAGGCTTCCTTCAGAGCTGGGGGCGGATTGAGCACTAAGTACTTAGGGAACTGAACTAGCGGGATTCGGTCCACGGTAGCGCCCTGAACAGAGTGCTGCATTAGGTATCGCTGGAAATCTGGACCGATGAACTGGTGAAAACAAAAGTGCGAGTGGCCGTCCTTTGTTCTTGGGCGAACGAGTGCCAATCTGCGTCCGAGGCAACATCTGAGACCCGGGGGAATCAGTGCAAAGAATCCAAGCGTTGCTTCATAGCTGAAAACAATATCGAGCGGTCTAGGCGTTACGCGTTTTGTCCAACGGGGCCAGTCTGATTCGCTGATATGTCTTATGTCGCTGAGATCAAGTGCCGACCCGGTAAGGTTCTTGATCCCAAGGAAGACGGGGCCTTCCTCCGAATTGGGCGGTGTAGCGTGTGGTCCATCAAAGACTTCTTCAACAACTTCGCTGATTCGTTGGACTGGCCATCCTTTTGGAATGTCTCCGAGGGGTGAAGCCTCCAAGTGCTCCGGGAAAAGGGCGGCGGTGTCTGAATCAAGGGCAACAGGCTGGCGGCCGTCGAGTTTGGCCCGCACAGGGTCGAAATCCACAAACCAGCTCTGGAACAGCGCCCGCGCCATCGCCTCCAGCGTCGCGTTCATCCGCCGGTTCAACTCGATCTTGTCGTCCAACGCCCCAAGCACCGCCGCGATGGCATTTTGCTCGGAGAGGGGTGGGACATCGAAGTCACGCACATAGACCGCCGACCGCGTCGTTGAAGGAATTGGTGAACCGTCATCAATCTCGCCGAGCTTGTGGTGCTTGATGGCGTAGTAGAGCCACCGCATGTCGAACTCACCTTTCGGAACGACGTAGTAAGCGGTGTCGATGACAAAGAATGGCTCAGGGGAAAACTCGATTCCCCGGTAAGCGCCTTTTCGCCCAAGGATAACGCCTGGGCCAAGTGCGAGCGGTTTGTCAGTCCAGCCAATCGGGCCGTTACTCCCAAATACACGAAACTTGCCACGCTCCGCATCGTAATCGCGAAGCGCCTTTCCGTATTCGAGCGAGATTTCTTGGCCCCACGTGCTTGCTCGCCATTCACCCGCCATAATCCAGCCCCCTGAGAGTTGCTTGGATGACCACCCCCAGTTTCTCTCCCTCGCTGAACTGACCGTGTCGTTCACAGCCGAAGCTCGGCATCGCGGGATTCACTGTCATGGCGCCGGATAGATGAGAATCCCCACCCGCCGGATGTGCTCCAACAGCGGGCGGTGCTGAATGTGAGCCAGGGATTGCACGTCAAACCGATAGGGCAACGGCAGCTCCTCCAACTCGGCCGCGATCGCCTCGGCGCGGAGCGGCTCGATCTCGCCAGCCACCACCAGGTCCACATCGGAGCGGTCGCTGTGGGTGCCCTTGGCGCGTGAGCCGAACAGCGTGGCGCTCTTCACCTCGGGATGCAGCAGGAACACCGAACGCACCAGCTCCAGTTCCGCAGGCTTGAGGGGCGGCGCTTTCATTGCATCGCCTCCCGGTGCATGAAGTCGTGGAGATTACCAATCCCAGCAAGATACCGTGTGTGGATGGCTTCCACGGCCTGCTCAAACACAACCGGGCTGTAGGTGTGAGACAGCAGGTTGCGGTGATCGAGCATGTCGATCCACACCTGCCCGTCATCCAGGATCTTGGCCGCATAAGCATCTTTCAGTACCTGGCGCGGCGTCACCATGACAAACACGACGCCACCTTCTTCGAGATAGTCTTTGATGGTTTTCCAGGCGAGTTCGAAGCAATATTCGAAGCGTTGGATCACCCCCTCCTTCTCCAGTTGGTTGAGGGCAGCAGGGCCGTTTTCCAGCGCATCGCGGAGCAGCACGAACGCACGATCGAAGTTCTGAAACCGTTGCTTCCAGCGGATGTCGGCGTTCGGATTCATGCTGGGAAGCCCATGCTCTTCAGATTCGCCCTGATCGCCGCTTCCAGTTTGGCCGATTCAGCGAACTGGCTTTCAAGCTCAGCCACAAGCCGTGGCATCTTCTCCTCAAAGGGCTCCCCATCGTCTTCCACCTCCTCCGCCCCCACATACCGCCCCGGGGTGAGCACGTGGCCATGGGCAGCAATCTCGGCGGTGGTGGCGGATTTGCAGAACCCCGGCACATCTTCGTAGCTGCCCGCCCCATTGGCGCCCCGCCAGCGGTGGTAGGTGCTGGTGATCTTTGCCAGGTCGGCCTCCAGCAGCTCTCTGTGCACCCGATCGATCAGGGTGCCGAGCTTGCGGGCATCGATGAACAGGGTGTGTCCGCGCCGATCGCGGAAGCCCTGTTGAGCGTCGGCAGCCTTGCTTTTCGCCAGGAACCAGAGGCACACCGGGATCTGGGTGCTGTAGAAGAGCTGGCCGGGCAGGGCCACCATGCAGTCCACCAGATCCGCCTCGATCAGGGCGCGGCGTATCTCGCCTTCGCCGCTCTGGTTGGAGCTCATGCTGCCATTGGCGAGCACGAAGCCGGCCATGCCCGACGGCGCAAGGTGGTGGATGAAGTGCTGCACCCAGGCGAAGTTGGCGTTGCCCCTGGGCGGCACGCCGAACTGCCAGCGCACGTCGTCGTCCTTGCGGAACCAGTCGGAGTCGTTGAAGGGCGGGTTGGCGAGCACGACATCCGCCCGCAGATCCGGATGCAGGTCGCGGCGGAAGCTGTCGGCGTGCTCGGGGCCGAAGTCGGCTTCGATGCCGCGCAGGGCCAGGTTCATCACCGCCAGGCGGCGGGTGGTGGCGTTGCTCTCCTGGCCGTAGATGGAAATGTCGCCCAGCTTGCCGCCCTGGCTTTCCACGAACTTCTCGCTCTGCACGAACATGCCGCCGGAGCCGCAGCAGGGGTCGTAGATGCGGCCCTTGTAGGGCTCCAGCATCTCCACCAGGCAGCGCACCACACAGCTCGGCGTGTAGAATTGGCCGCCGTTCTTGCCCTCGGCCGACGCAAAGCGGGTGAGAAAGTATTCGTACACCCGGCCGAGCAGATCCACGGAGCGATGGGTCTGCTCGCCCTCGCTGGCGGCAGTGAGTTCGATCGTGGCGATCACATCGATCAGCTCCCCCAGGCGCTGCTTGTCGAGGCCAGGCCGTGCGTAGTCCTTCGGCAGCACCCCCTTGAGGCGCGGGTTGTCGCGCTCGATCGCCACCATGGCGTCGTCCACGAGCTTGCCGATCGTGGGCTGCTTGGCGTTGGCCTGCAGCTGGCTCCAGCGGGCCTCAGCTGGCACCCAGAACACGTTCTCGGCCTTGTATTCGTCGGGGTCTTCCGGGTTGGCGCCCTCGTAGTCGCCAACGCCTGCCAGCAGCTTGGCGCGGTGCTCTTCGAAGCTATCGGAGATGTACTTCAGAAAAATCAGGCCGAGCACCACGTGCTTGTACTCGGCCGCGTCCATGTTGTTGCGCAGCTTGTCGGCCGTAAGCCAGAGCTTGGCCTCGAAGCCCAGGTTGGCGGTGCCGTTGCCGGCGGCTTTCCCCTTGCGGCCGTTCCTGGCTGGTGCCGCCGCCTGGGCCACCGGCTCGGCGCCCACCAGCGACACGCTGTCACTGCGGCCCCGACCGCGCACCACGATCCTCTTGGCCACCAGTTCCCCCTTCACCTCCTCGTAGAGGGGCTCATCCCAACCGAGTGCTGCCCGCAGGGTTGAGTTTTTGGCGGGGCTGCCGGCCGTTTCCAGGGCTTCGAGGAAATCGTTCAGCTGGTCCTGATCGGGCATGGAGGGATCAGGTCTGGCGTCGCTGACAGAAGTCTGTCTGGGGTGGGGGCTTTTGGGGGATCGAGTCACGCTGAGCAGCGGCCATAGCGATAGGCCTGAGGTTGCCGCCAACAAATCAGCTCAACGCGGCACTATGGATTTCGCTGCCTTCAACGCCTGGCAGTGCCGACAACGGCTGCTGATCGCGGACTGATCCAGCGCTCAGGGCTGACCGCCCCAGGGGCTCCAGCCCGACTCGCGGAACAGGCGATAGGCCACGGTGCTGTTGACAACCGAATCCAGCAGCTGGTCCGGCGTGTGGATGCCCATGGCGGCCATCAGCTGACGGTTGGCCGAGTAGTGGATCTGGAACAGCCCCAGGCAGGCCCCGGCGCAGCCACGGGCGGTGGGGGACAGGCCGCTCTCCAGGCGTGCCAGCCGGATGGCGGACTCGTGGTGCGCAGCGGGCCACACCTGGCGGATGGCTGTGAGCACCTGGGATTGGCCCGCTTGATTGGCTTCAGCAGCGGGAGTCACCCCGAGGGCCAGGGTTGCACCGAGCAACAGGGGGAGGGCGCGACCGGCAGAAACAGCGTGAAACGGCATCCATCCACCCGGCCAATTGCGTCGGACGGTATCGGCTCCGAGGCGGGTTGACCAGTCGCTGATTGAGGTGGGTGCCTGCTTTGGGCTGCGGCCCCCTCCAGGGCTTGGTCATCAACGCTCGGGGCGCAGGTCGCCAGCGATGGGCCCAGCGGAGGGAGGCGCGGGCAGCAGCGGTGTGGGGTCCACCGCCACCAGTCCCTGAGGCTGCCGTTGGCGCACCTCCAGGTGCAGGTGCGGGCCGCTGGCATTGCCGCTCTGGCCCACCAGGCCCAGCGGCTGCCCGGCCCGCACGCTCTCGCCGGGGCTCACGGAGGCCTCCAGCAGGTGGGCGTAGAGACTCGACCAGCCGGCGCCGTGATCGATCAGCACCGTGAGGCCATAGCCGGCGATGTCCGCCACCCGCTGCACCCGGC
Source organism: uncultured bacterium (assembly GCA_964355015.1). GTDB lineage: Bacteria > Cyanobacteriota > Cyanobacteriia > PCC-6307 > Cyanobiaceae > CAYHCE01. The sequence continues at coordinate 7,430 of CAYHCE010000010.1, forward strand.
CCGCCTGCACAGCCAGCACGGCGGTGCCCTCTGGCGCGATCAGATCCACTCCGGTGTGCATGCGCCAGGCACCGCGCGCGCTCGAAAAGCGCCAGCCCCAGGGGTCCTGCTCCAGGGCCCCAACGGCCATGGGGTAGTGCAGCGACTGCAGCGGCTTCAACACGGCATCGCCCGGGGCTGGCGGCTCGTGTCCAAGGGCGAGATCCCCCACGGCAACCTCCCGGGGAACCACTGACGGCCGCTCGGGCCTCGGTGGTGCCGGCAGCGGCACTGGCGTGGGGGCGACCACGGCAGGCGGAAGCAGGGCTTCCGGCCAGGTGTCGTCCTCAGACCCCGCCCCGCTCGCCGAGTCGGGGATCAGCGGCGCTGCGTTGGTTGTCGGTGGGTTGATCAGGGTGGCAGCAGCGGCAACGCCCAGCAGGGTGAGCAGCAGCGCCGGAGCCAGCCGGGGGCTTGCAGGGGCCATCGAGCGCGCGCGGGGGCAGGCGCGTTGTACCGCCTCCTGGGCTCTGATGCTTACCCTCGGATCTGCCGCGCCACCACCACCCCGCGGCTGCGGCCGGCAGTGTCCAGTGCCTGGCAGATCTGTACCGCGTGCTCACCGCGTTGCCGCTGCTGCGGGGGCTCGGCTGCTGATCAGCGAAGATTTCGATCCAGGCTTCACCTGGAGGGGCGTGCGCGTGGTGAACCCCTACGCCTCCCCCTCCAGTTCCTCCTGCCAGCAGCGGCGATCCGCCTCGCTGCCGTTGCCCCCCACCATCCACACCCCCGTGCGGGCCCGGCTCACCGCCACATACACCAGCTGCCGCCGGAGCCGCAGATCGGACGGCCAGAACACATCGGCATCGATGAACACCTCGCCGAAGCTGCTGCCCTGGCTGCGGTGCACGGTGAGCACCGCGGCCGGGCCGAGCGAAGCGAAGGCGTCGCGCACCAGGAAGTAACGGCGCCAGAGGCCCCGCCCGTCCCGGCGGCCGGCTGTGCGGGCGCGGGCGCGCAGGCCGGCGAGCACCACCTCCAGCCGCCGGCGGGCAGCGCTGCCCGCCGGCGGCAGCAACCGCAGCGAGAGCCGGCTGTCGCCGGCCTCCACCGACACCCACTGGGTGTCGATCACCGCAGCGGCCAGCCCCTCCTCGGCTCCAACGCCGAAGTCGGCCAGATCGCAGCGCTCCGGCGTCACGTCCTGCACCACCAGCTCCCGGTTGGAGGTGAGCACCATGTCTGGCTCCTCGCCGCCCTCCTCGCCCTCGCGGCAGGCGGGCGCCATCACGGCCATGCGGGTGAGCAGCACCTCCCCGGGCAGAACGGGCAGCTGATCGGCCATTTCGCCATGGATGGCGCGCCGCGCCAGCGGCACCAGCTGCTCGAGGGAGCGGTTGGTGTAGCAGAGAAGGCGGGCCTGGTCAGGATCGTCGTCCTCGGCGGCGCGGCGCAGGGCGGCCTGGGCGGCGCTGAGCCAGGCGCCGCGCTCGAGCAGCATCACCCTTCCCTCGGCACGGCTGATCGGCGGCAACCGCGGCGGCAGGCGGCAGGGCAGCCGCTCTTCCCGCAGTCCCGTGGCCAGGCGCAGCACCGGGCCCTGATGGCGCACCACCTCTGTGAGGGCGCAGCGATGGGCCCGCTGCAGATCGAACACCGGGCTGCTGGCTTCCCCGACCGGCGGCAGCTGGGCCGGATCGCCGACGAACACCAGGCGGGTGCGGTAGGGGTGGGCGCAGCGCAGGGCGATCTCCAGCAGGCCGGTGTCCACCATCGAGGCCTCGTCGATCAGCACCAGGCCCAGGTGCTCCAGCGCCACGGCCGTCTGCTCGGTCTCCTCGCACACCTCCCGGCCGGCTTCGCGGCGCAGCTTCAGCCGCAACAGCCGGTGCAGGGTGGAGGGATACCAGGTGGGCCGCAGCCCTGCCTGCTCCAGGTACCGGCGCAGCACTCCCACGGCCTTGTGGGTGGGAGCCACCACGGTCCAGCAGAGGCCGCGGCTCTCCACCTCGGCCAGGAACGCCATCGAGAGGAAGGATTTGCCGGTGCCGGCGTAGCCGCTGAGCACGAAGGGGAGGCCCGCGGCGGCTGGCTCCAGCCACTGGCGGAACGCCTCGACCGCCTCGCTCTGGCCGGCGGTGAGCGTGATCGGGCCGTCGGGGACGGGGCGGCTCAAGCCAACGGCAGCCAGCCCCACGCCTGGGCGATCTGCAGGGGCGTGCCGATCAGGGCCAGACCGGGCAGCGCGATGGCCGGACCCAGCAGGCTGCCGGCCAGCACCTCCAGGCGGGTGTGCCCCAGGCTCTCCTTCAGTCGCTGCTCCACCGTCGCCGGCGGGTCGGCCCCGCTGCCGGCCTCCCACAACCCTTCGGGCAGGGCATTGATCCGTGCCGCCTGCAGCCCTGCCGCCCGCCGCACGCCACTGGCGTCGTACATCACCACGAAGGCGATCGTGCAGGCGAAGGCGAAGAGCGGATCGTCCACGCCGAGATCCCACCCGATGCCGGCGCAGGCACCGGTGACCAGGGCTGAATGGCTCGAGGGCATGCCCCCGGTTTCGAACAGCACGGCGGGCCGCCAGCGGCCGTGCTCCACCAGTTCCACCAGCAGCTTGCTCAGCTGGGCCAGGCCGCAGGCCGCCAGGGCCCAGGCCAGCACCCCATTGTCGAGCAGTTGCAGCAGCGCCTGGCCGAGGGGGGACCCGCTCATCGGTCGCGGCTGGTGATGTAGTCGGCCAGGGCCAGCAGGGGCTGGGCCTGGGCCTGCCAGGGCTGCAGGGCGGCCTTGGCTTCGGCCACCAGCGCGTCAGCGCGGCGCCTGGATTCCTCCAGCCCCAGCAGCTTGGGGTAGGTGGTCTTGTCGGCGGCGAGGTCCTTGCCGGCGGTCTTGCCCAGCACCTCGCTGCTGGCGGTCACGTCGAGGATGTCGTCGATGATCTGAAAGGCCAGACCGATGCCGCGGGAGTACACCCGCAGTGCCTGGAGCAACTCCTCGCTCGCTCCGGCGATCAGCCCCCCGCAGAGCACGCAGGCCTGCAGCAGAGCGCCGGTCTTGTGCAGGTGGATGTACTCGAGGGTGTCGAGATCCACCCGCTTGCCCTCGCACTCCAGATCCACCACCTGGCCTCCCACCAGGCCAGGGGCGCCGGCGGCCAGGGAGAGTTCCCCCACCACCTTGAGCAGCCGGTCGGAGGGCAGGCCGGGGCTGCGCAGGGCCACCATCTCGAAAGCGCGGGTGAGCAGGGCGTCGCCGGCCAGGATCGCGTTGGCCTCGCCGTACACCACGTGATTGGTGGGTCTGCCGCGGCGCAGGTCGTCGTTGTCCATGGCCGGCAGATCGTCATGGATCAGCGACATGGTGTGGATCATCTCCAGGGCCACCGCCGTGGGCAGGGCGAGGCTGCTGTCGCCGCCGGCCAGCTCGCAGGCCGCCAGGCAGAGGATGGGCCGCAGCCGCTTGCCGCCGGCCAGCAGCGAGTAGCGCATCGCCTCCCGCAGCGACTCGGGACGTTCCGGCCCGAGCGAGCCATCGAGGGCTCGCTCCACCTGTTGCCTCGAGGCCTCCAGGTAGGCGGCGAAATCGAAACCCGTGCTCACCGCCACGGCCATGGATACCAGCGCGCTGGGCGGGATTCTCTCAGGCCATCGGGCCGTTGGCGGCTCAGGGCAGCAGATCCGCCAACGGATCGTCAGGAGCGCCTCCCCCGGAGGGGGCCGCGGCGGTGCGGGCGCACCAGCTCGCCACGGTGTTGACCAGCAGCATGGTCACGGTCATCGGCCCCACCCCGCCCGGCACCGGCGTGATCGCTGCGGCGATCGGCTCCACCTCCTCGAAGCGCACGTCGCCGCAGAGCCCGGCTTCGGTGCGGTGGATGCCCACGTCCACCACCACCGCTCCCGGGCTCACATGCTCCGCACCGATCAGGCGGGCTCTGCCAGCCGCCACCACCAGCACCTCAGCCTGGCGGGTGAGCGCCGCCAGATCCCTGGTGCGGGAATGGGCCACGCTGACGGTGGCGTCGGCGGCCTGGAGCATCAGCGCCATCGGCTGGCCCACCAGGAGGCTGCGCCCCACCACCACGGCGCGCCGGCCGGAGAGCTCGATCCCATGCCGGGCCAGCAGGGCCATCACCCCGGCGGGTGTGCAGCTGCGCGGGCCCGGCTCCCCCTTCAGCAGCCGGCCGAGGTTGAGGGTGTGCAGGCCATCGGCATCCTTGGCCGGATCGATCGCCGCCAGCAGCGGTCGTTCGTCGAGCCCCGCCGGGAGAGGCAACTGCAGCAGGATCCCGTCCACGGCAGGGTCGGCATTCAGCTGCTCGATCGTGGCCAGAAGCTCCGCCGCCGGCGTGTCGGCCGGCAGGTGGCAGCCCAGGCTGCGGATGCCGATGCGTGCGCAGGCCTTCTCCTTGTTGGCTACGTAGACGCCACTGGCCGGGTCGTCGCCGACCCGCAGGACCGCAAGACCGGGTGGCCGGCCGGCCCGATCCAGGCCCTCGGCGATCACGGCTGCGAGCCGTTGCTCCAGCTCCGCCGCCAGCTGGCGGCCATCCAGGCGCACGGCCATCGGGGCGTGGGCAGCATCAGCGTCCAGCATGCAGCCCGGAGAGCGGAACCGGCCTCGCTATCGTTGGTATCCGAATGGCGTTCACGGTGCTGCGCCTGGGTCGCCTCAAGCAGGTCTGGCGGCAGTTGCTGCGGTGGGAATCCCCGCGTCAGGCTCTCTGCGGCTGGCGACGTCGGGATCGCTTCGCCGTGCTGCTGGTATGCCTGCTGGTGGCGCTGTTGTCCAGCTGGCCCTGGCTGGTGGAGCCCAGCCTGCGACCGGGCATTCCGGCGCCCGTGAGCAAGCGCGCGCCCAAGGCGGCCACCGTGATCGACAGCGAGGCGCTGGAACAGCGCCGTTCCCAGCTCGGCACCCGCACCCAGGTCCAGGTCGTGGATCCGGCCGCCAACCAGGAGCTGCAGGAACGGCTGGAACGCCAGCTCCAGGAGCTGGAGCAGGTGGCGCGAAGTCCCCAGGCCCGGGTTGCCCCCCTGAGCCTCACTCCGGCGGAGAAGGCCTGGCTGGTCCGCCGCACGCCCCAGGAACTGAACGCCTGGAAGCTGGCACTGAGGATGGCCCAGCAGCGCATGCTGAGCCAGGGGGTGGTGGGCAGCGTGGCGCAGCGACAGCTGGAGCAGGCCGCCAGCCTGCAGCTCAGTGGACTGGGCGAGCCGTCTCTGAGCCTCGGCAGCCGCCTGCTGGCCGTCAACCTGCAGGGACGCACCAACCTGCGCATCGATGCGCGCATGAGCCAGCGGCTGATCGAGGATCTTCTCAGCCAACAGGGCATCCCCCGCATCGTGGTGAAGAAGGGGGATCTGATCACCCGCCAGGGGGAACCGATCAGCCCCCAGGCCTACAACGTGCTCGATTACTTCGGCATGGTGGATCGCCGGCCCCTGGTGCGGGCCTGGTTGGGGCACGTCCTCGAAGCCCTGGCGGGATGCCTGGTGATGATTCTGATCATCCGCCGCTGGCGTTGCGGCCTCGAACCCCGCCATGCCCTGCTGGTGCTGGGGATGCTGCTGCTGGTGCAGGGCTGCAAGCTCTGGCTGGGCAACACCGCCAGCCCTCTGGCGCTGCTTGTGCCGCCCACCCTGCTGCTGGCCCAGGCCCTGGGCACGCCGGCGGGTCTCGCCTGGCTGGCGGTGGCCAGCCTGCTCTGGCCTCAGCCCCTGGATGATTTCAGCGAGGTGCGGCTGCTGGTGGCGGCACTGGTGGCCGTGGCGGCAGCGGTTCTGGCGGGACGGCAGCGCAGCCGTGCCCAGCTGGTGCAGCTGGCCATCCTGCTGCCCGTCGGCGCACTCGCCCTGCAGTGGCTTGTGATCGAGAGCACGAGCCTCTGGCACGGCCGCACCCGGGTGCCGCCCAGTGGCAGCGAGTTGGTCGCCGAAGCGCTGCTGATGGGCGGTCTGCTGATGGGCGGCCTGCTGCTGGGCCCTCTGGTGGAGAGCAGCTTCGGTCTGCTCACCCGGGCGCGCCTGCTGGAGCTGGCTGATCTGGAACGGCCGCTGCTGCGGCGGCTTTCCACCGAGGCCCCGGGCACCTTTGAGCACACCCTGATGATCTGCGGACTGGCCGAAGAGGGGGCTCGGGCGATCCAGGCCGATGTGGACCTGATCCGCACCGGTTCTCTCTATCACGATGTCGGCAAGCTCCATGCGCCGGAGTGGTTCATCGAGAACCAGTCCGACGGGACGAATCCCCACGATGTCCTGAACGATCCCTTCCGCAGCGCTGCGATCCTTCAGGCCCACGTGGACGAGGGCCTGAAGCTGGCTCGCCGCCACCGGCTGCCGCGGCCGCTGGCGGATTTCATCCCGGAACACCAGGGCACGCTGCGGATGGGCTACTTCTTCCATCAGGCCCGCGAACGGGATCCGGCCGTTGCGGAGGAGCGCTTCCGCTACCGTGGACCCACCCCCCAGAGCCGCGAGACGGCGATCCTGATGCTGGCCGACGGCTGTGAGGCCGCCCTGCGCTCCCTGCCGCCGGGTACCTCGGAAGCAGAAGCCAGCCAGATGGTGCGCCGCCTGATCGATGCCCGCCGGCATGACGGCCAGTTGATCGACAGCGGTCTGAGTCGCGCCGAACTGGAGCTGGTGATCCGCGCCTTCGTGCGGGTCTGGAAGCGCATGCGACACCGCCGGATTCCCTATCCGATCCCGGCGCGCAAGGCCTACAGCGCCTGAGGCGGGCCTGGTGCGGGTGGCGGAGCTCTTCGGCCGGGCCCTCCACTCTTTCGCGGGCCTCGACGGGCCGCCAGGCCCGGCCGTTGGACAGCTCGACACGGCGCACCTGCTCAGCGCGGCCGGGCAGGAGCGATAGGGTCCATGCAGGCAGGACAGCCCATGGTTTCTTCCCCGGCCCAACCCCTGGTGGCGATCGGCCCCCACGGCACACTCGGCGTGATGGTCTGCGGCCACGGCAGCCGCAACCGCCTCGCCGTGAGCGAGTTCGCCCAGCTGGCCGAGGGTCTGCGACACAGGCTGCCGGGCGTGCCGGTCGACTACGGCTATCTGGAGTTCGCCCAGCCGATCCTGCGGGACGGGCTCGAACGGCTGCGGCTGCAGGGAGTGGAGCATGTGCTGGCCGTGCCGGGCATGCTCTTCGCCGCGGGCCACGCCAAGAACGACATCCCCTCGGTGCTCAACACCTATGCGGCCGAAACCGGGCTGCGCATCGATTACGGCCGTGAACTGGGCGTTGATCTCAAGATGATCCAGGCCGCCGCCGCCCGGATCCGGGAGTGCCTGGAACGGGCCAGTGCGGCGGTTCCCCTGCACGACACCCTGCTGGTGGTGGTGGGACGGGGCTCCTCTGACCCGGATGCCAACTCCAACGTGAGCAAGGTGACGCGGATGCTGGTGGAGGGCTTCGGTTTCGGCTGGGGGGAGACGCTCTATTCCGGCGTCACCTTCCCGCTGGTGGAACCCGGCCTGCGCCATGTCGTGAAGCTCGGCTTCCGTCGCATCGTGGTGTTCCCTTACTTCCTGTTCTCCGGGGTGCTGGTCAGCCGGATCGTGCAGCACACGAGGCGGGTGGCCGCCGATCACCCCGAGCTGGAGATCCTCGAGGCGAGCTATCTGGGCGATCACCCCCTGGTGCTCGACACCTTCCGCGAGCGGGTGGAGGAAGTGGTGCGCGGCGACACCCAGATGAACTGTTCGCTCTGCAAGTACCGGGCCCAGGTGCTTGGTTTCGAGACGGAGGTGGGGGCGCCGCAACGGAGCCATCACCACCATGTCGAGGGTCTGCTGGAGAGTTGCACCCTTTGCGAACGGGAATGCACCGGTGCCTGCCAGCCTGACGGCGTGCCGATCCAGCTCGGCGGCCGCCATGACCATGGCCATGACCACGGCAGTACCCACGACCACACCCATCCTCCCTACCCCCATGCCGACCACCCGCTGGGCCCTCGCACACTCGCCGTGCCGCCCGCTGTGTCGGCGGGCACGGCGGAGGGTGACGCAGACTCAGCCGTCTCGGTTCCGGCCGAGTCCCAAGAGACAAGCCATCCATAAGCCCTGCTGATTACCTCGCGATTTCCCCAGCCAATCATGGTTTTCCCCAGCTCAACAGGGGTTTTTCCACAGGATGAGCGCTTGGAAGCAGCCTGGAACCTTCGGGGCTGGGGATTGTGCTGTTCCCCAGCCCCACGACTTGACAGGCCGCTCCAGGCCCTTTGCGGCGTCGCCGCGGCGAACCGATCGCCGGGAAAACCCACTCGTTGGCTGGCTGTCTCACGCTGATGCTCCGTGGGTCCGCTCCACGGCGACCCCTTTGACGCGGGCCCCCCATCCGTGGCTTCCTGTGCCCCAGAGACGCGGAGACAACATCCATGCAGACCAGTGGCAATCAGGACGCCGAGATCGCCAGCATCAGCCTCGAGGCGGAGATTCCCGAGGCCCTGTTCGACGGCATGCGCGAGTTCATCCGCTGCCATCCCCACTGGGACCAGTACCGGCTGATCACCTCGGCCCTGGCGGGCTTCCTGTTCCAGAACGGCTGCACCGACAGCTGCGTCACCCAGCACTACCTCAACGGCCTGTTCCTGAGAACCGAACTGGGCTGACCGACAGGAGCGGGGGCCGCAGGGCCGCCGCGAAGAGGGGCAAAAAAAAGCGGGAGCTGCCGCCCCCGCCCTTGTTCTCCCTTGCCCGACCCGTTGAAAGGTCGCCTGCAGATTGTGCGGTGCCGCTTCCCGAGCTGTTGTGGTCGTTGACACCACTGCGGCTCCAGGGTCAGGGGCCGCTCACACGGTCGCCCCGGCCCAGATCCAGGGCGGCCCGCTCGCAGGCCCGCCAGGTGATCGCCATCTCCGTGAGCGTCGGACTTTGCCAGCCGGCACTGGGCCAGCAGGCGCCATCGGTCACCAGCAGGTTGGGGACCTGCCAGCAGCGATTCCAGCCATCCAGCACCCCCTCGGCGGCCGTGGCGGCCATGCGGGCGCCGCCGAGTTCATGGATGTAGTAGCCGGGTGGGGCGGCGCCCGGGGACAGGGCCACGCTGCCGCGCAGCAGTGGCTCGGCCAGGGGAAAGAGGAACAGATCCTGGAGCGGCTGGATCCGCCCGCCGGCGGCGGCCACCACCTCTTCCATGCGCCGCTGCATGTGAGCCACCATCCGCTCCTCGTTCTCCCCCCAGCGGCAGTCGATGTGGGGGATGGGCAGGCCCCAGGCATCGACGGCCCCGCTCACGAGGGTCAGGCGGTTGTGGGGCTGGGCCATTACCTCTCCATGGCCGATCAGGAAGCCCACCGCCTCACGGCGCCGGCGCTTGAGCAGGCCGGGCGGATCGAAGCGCTGCACCCCCGTCCAGATGCCGTAGCCACGGCGGAACGGCAGGCTGCCGGCCTCGCCGAGGTTCACGGTGTTGGGGATGAAGGCGCTGCCGGCCCCGGAAAGCTCGGCCGGTTCGGCCGGCTCCGGCTGATCCGGCAGGGAGAAGAAGCGGCTGCTCGAGATGTGATCCATCAGGTGGCGGCCCAGGCAGCCGGAGGGATCCTCCAGTCCTTTCTCCTGATCCGAGCCGCTGGAATGCAGCAGGATCCGCACCGATTCGAGCGTGGAGGCACAGAGCACCACCAGCGCTCCCCGGGCCCGCTCCTGCCGGCCGCTGAGCCGATCCACGTAGACCACGCCCTCGGCCCGGTTGCGTGCGCGGCAGAGCTCCACGTGGCTGACCACCGCATTGCTGCGCAGCGTCACTCTGCCGGTGGCCAGTGCCCGGCCCAGGGCTCCCCCCTGGGAACAGGAGCGGGGCCAGGGGCTGGCGGCGGAGCGGCCGTGGCGGCGGAAACCACGCGAATGGATCAGGGGTAACCCCAGCTCCCGGCCGATGGCCCCCTGCAGGTGGCGTTCGGCCGGTGTGAACGGCAGCGGCGGCAGGAACTCCCCGTCCGGCAGCTGGGGCAGGCCATCACAGCGGCCGTGGACGCCGAGCATCCGCTCCAGCCGGCCGTAATAGGGGGAGAGATCGGCGCTGCCGATCGGCCAGACCGGCCCGGCGCCGTCCCGCTCGCCGGCGCGGAACTCCAGCTCGGAGAGGCGCAGCGTGATGCCGCCCCAGGTGAGGCTCCTGCCGCCCACCTGCCGACCGCGGCTCCAGAGGAACGGGCGCTCCGGCGGGGTGGTGTAGGGGTTCTGGAGCTCGTCGACAAAGAGCTCGGGGTTGGTCTTCCAGTAGCCGGGGTGCTGACCCTGCAGGTGCTGGCGGCCGCTGCTGAGGTTGGCGATGCGCCGCAGACTGTTGCAGGGTTCGCTGCCGAAGGCCTGGGCGGGGCTGAGCTCGGGGCCGGCCTCCAGCACCAGCACCCGCAGGCCGGCCTCCGCCAGCACCATGGCGGCCACGCCACCGGTGGCGCCCGATCCCACCACCACCGCGTCATGGCTGCCGCTGGGATCGGCACGATCCGGATTCGAGCTCTGGGGGCTGGGGTGGCCGGCCGTCATCAGGAGGGCGTCCCTGCCGATCACACGGCGGCGAGGTTAGGGCAGGGGCTGCGGCGGCTGGCCAGGGGACCGGCCGGGGCGATTGTGCGGCCTGGCTCAGCTGCCCCCTGAAAGCCCAGCAAAAAACCCGGCCTCCAGGGAGAGACCGGGTGTTCGGAAATGGTGGCGGGGAGGAGATTTGAACTCCTGACCTTCGGGTTATGAGCCCGACGAGCTACCAGACTGCTCTACCCCGCGTCGCCTTATGGATCCTAGACCTCAGGGGTACCCTGCGGCAACCGATGCTCTGCGAGGCATCGCAACGCAGGCCCGGGCATGAATCGGTTCCTCCGCTATCTGAGCGTTCCACTGGGTTGCTGCCTGGTGGGCCTCGTGGCAGTTCTGCTGGCCCGTGGCCTGGAGGCGGCCTGGATCACCCTGGTGCTGCTGGCGATGGAGATCAGCCTTTCCTTCGACAACGCGGTGGTGAACGCACGGGTGCTGGATCGGCTCACTCCGGCTCAGCAGCGCTTCTTCCTCACCTGGGGTCTGGTGATTCCGGTGTTCGGGGTGCGGTTCCTCGGCCCATTGGTGCTGGTGTGCGTGGCGGCTGGGGTGGGTCTCAACGAAGCACTGGACGCTGCCCTTCACCATCCGGATCAGTACCGCGAGCTGCTTGAACTCGCCGAACCCCGGATCCTGGCCTTCGGGGGCATGTTCCTGCTGATGGTCTTCTTTCGCTACTTCTTTGATGAGGCCAAGACTCTGCACTGGGTCAAGCTTCTGGAATCGCGTCTGAGCCGGGCCGGCCGGATCGAATCGGTCGAGGTGGCCCTGGCGTTGAGCGTTCTTGTTCTCGTCGCGATGGTGCTGCCGATGCAGAGCCGGGCCTCCGTGCTGATCAGCGGCATCGTGGGCCTGGTGCTTCAGATCGGCAGCACCTCCCTGGCCGATTTCTTCGGTGGCGAGGAGGCCGCCCTGGGGCGGGTGGCGGCCGGCAGCGGCATCGCCAGCCTGGTGTATCTGGAACTGCTCGATGCCTCCTTCAGTCTCGACGGCACCATCGGCGCCTTCGCCATCACCACCCAGTTGCCCCTGATTCTCACGGGTCTGGGGCTCGGGGCCCTGTTCGTCCGCTCGCTGACGCTGATGCTCAGCCGCGAGAAGGCCCTCGACCAGCTCATCTTCCTGGAACATGGCGCCCATTACGCCATCGGCGCCCTGGGGTTCCTGATGCTGGGTGGCATCGTCATCGGACGCTGGGGCCAGCATGTGCCCGAATGGCTCAGCGGCCTGGTGGGTGTGATTCTGCTGCTGGTGGCGCTCGTGGATTCCCTGCGGCACAGCCGTAAGGCGATCAGGGGGGCCTAGCGGCCGGCGGCGTCGAAGCGCAGCTCACCGTTGACGGAGAGCTCCAGGCCCTCTCCCGGCACCAGGAAGCGGGCCTTGAGCTCCTCGAGGGTTAGGGGTGTGACCCACTCCAGCTGCTGGAGCAGATGGAGGGCCACGGCGTGCTTGGCCCGGCTGGCACCGTCTTCCACCTTGATGGCGAGCCCGAGCCCTTCGCCCACCCGGGTCAGGCACTGAATGCCCTCCGCCCCCCCCTTGCTGAGCACCATGCCGTGACTGCGGCGCATCAGCTCGGTATCGAAGCGGCCCTCGCCGGCCACCAGCTCCGGATGGGCGAGCATCGCTCGGCTGAGCCGCTCCAGATCGGCCTGCTCCGAGGCGCCCAGGTGGGCGAACAGCAGGGCGATCTGAGCGAGCGGCAGCTGCAGGGTGGGGGCGCCGCAGTCGTCGCGGGCGGAGACCAGTTCGGCGCCGGGCAGGCCCAGCAGCTCGCCCACCCGCCTGAGCATCTGCTGCTGCAGGGGATGGTCGATCTGAAGGTAGGTCTCCAGCGGCCAGCGCATCCGGCGACAGGTGGTGAGGAAGGCGGCGTGCTTGCCGGAGCAGTTGTGCTGCAGTGGGCTGGCAGAGCCGGGGGGCGTGGGGCACTGAAGCCGCTCCGCCTCCAGATCGGCGCTCCAGAGCAGCTTGAACGCCTCACGGGCGTGGGCGGGGGTTCCGGCGTGGGAGGCGCAGGCGATCGCCAGGCCACGGTCGCCGCTGCCGGTCTGGTCGGCGGCGCCGCTGCTGACGAAGACCATGGCCTGGAAGGGCTTGAGCGCCGAGCGCACGAAGCTGAGCCGCTGTGGATCGCCGGCCCGCATCAGCACCCGGCCGCGCTGGTCGCACACCACCGCATGGACACGATGCACCGATTCACTGATGCCGTTGCGCAGCAGGCGCACCTCCAGGGGGGGAACCCCCGGGCGCTGGGATGTGCCGAAGCCGGAGGACAGGGTCATCGGGAGGGAATCGGGACCGGGATCAGGGGCTTCACAGAGCCTGGCAGAGGCTGGCGCCCCCCAGCAGCAGGGCAGTGGCCAGGCCCACCGCCTGCCGCAGGCGCTCCAGCACGGGCCTCACCTGGTGACGGGCCACCAGCAGATCCTGATGGCGGCAGGCCAGGGGCTTCTCCCAGACCTGGCCGTCGTACCAGCCGGACTCCTCGTACTCCACCCGCTCGGCACTCAGGCGGCGGTGCACGTAGGTCCAGCCCAGCCACTGGCGCGCCAGCAGCAGCAGGGCAGGCAGCACAGCCGCCACTGCCGCCGCCGCCACCAGGCGGGGGGGATTGTGACGCAGGGGCCAGCTGCCGCTGGCGATCAGCAGGCACACCGGCAGGCTGAGCAGCCAGCTGACGACGAGAGGGCGGACCAGACCCTGCAGGGTGTGGGCCGGCCAGACGAAGAACCAGGAGGAGCACAGCTGGCGGTATTCCTCCAGGGGCCGCTGGTTCTGGGGCACCGGACAGGGAGGCTCCGAGCAGGCCTGATCCATGGCGATCGTGGGGCTGCCTCAGTGGGGCAGTGGTTGGCTTGAGCTTACGAACGGCACCCGCTCGCCGTGCCCCCAGAACGACTCCAGGTCGTAGTAGCGACGCTCGTTCGGGGTGAGCACATGCACGATCAGCTCCCCGTAGTCGAGCAGGACCCAGCGCCCTTCGCTCTGGCCCTCCTTGCGCAGAGGCAGCCGGCCCGCCTCGGCCTCGAGCCGGTCCTCGACCGAACGGGCGATGGCGCGCACCTGCACGTCGGAGAGGCCCGAGCAGATCACGAACCAGTCGGCGAGGGAGGAAACTTCCTCCACCCGGATCAGGCAGATCTCGACCGCCTTGCGGTCGTCACAGGCTTCGGCGGCCAGCAGGGCCAGAGCCCTGCTGTCGCCGGGGGGGAGGGTGGCCGGGGTCGGGGCGGTTTCAGCCATAGACGTTCTCGCTGGTCACGGACTGGCGGCTCCCCTGCTGCTGGGCCATTTCGGCCCGGGCGTTGGCCGCACTCTTGCGCAGCGCCTCGAGCCGGTCCTCGTAGAAGGTCCGTTTCTTCTTCTTGCGGGTCTGCTCCACCAGCTCCTTGAGGGCGCCGCCCAGGCTCTTGTAGGCATTGGGCAGGCTGTAGCCGAAGCGGGTGGCCAGGGAGATCGCCCGTTCATCGGCGGCGATGGCGTCCTGGAGACGCTTCTCCTTGTTGTTCTTGAGGTAGAGGCGGTAGCCGGCGAAGCCGGAGAGACCCATGGCCATCACCAGCAGCAGCCCGTCCTGCACCCACAGCTCGCCGATCGCCCCACCGAGGCCGATGGCCAGGGCTGCCATCTCCCAGCCGTCGCGGGGCACGGCGTCGTTCTGGATCCGGCCCACCTCGTGCCAGAACAGCAGGTTCCGGTGGTCCAGGGCGAGCTGGTCCCACTTCTCCAGATCCACCTGGATCTCGACCTCGTCGCGGCCGATCTCCTCGATCGTGATCAGGGGGGGATCGGCGGAGGCCGCGGCTTCCACGAACACCCAGCTCTGCATCTCAGGCGGCAGGAGCCCCTTCAGGCGCTGGAGTTCGCTCATGGAGCCGTTAGGGACGATCTGCTGTTGATCACGTTAGCGAGGACACCAGCCCTGCCCGTCCGTGGCCCCTGGCCAAGCGATGCTCGGTCGGCTGCGGCCGGCCCGGGGCCCAGGGAAGGTGCGGACGTGAGAGGCTGAGCGCGTTTGGCTGTTCAAGCTCCGCCCATGCCTCGCCGGTCGGATCTGCATCGCATCCTGCTGCTGGGTTCGGGACCGATCGTGATCGGCCAGGCCTGCGAGTTCGACTACTCCGGAACCCAGGCCTGCAAGGCCCTGCGCGAAGAGGGTTTCGAGGTGGTGCTGGTGAACTCCAACCCCGCCTCGATCATGACCGATCCGGACATGGCCGATCGCACCTACATCGAGCCGCTCACCCCCGAGGTGGTGGCACGGGTGATCGAGCGGGAACGCCCCGACGCCCTGCTGCCCACCATGGGCGGCCAGACGGCCCTCAACCTGGCCGTCACCCTGGCCGAGAACGGCACCCTGGAGCGCTTCGGGGTGGAACTGATCGGCGCCAACCTCGAAGCGATTCAGAAGGCCGAAGACCGGCAGCTGTTCAAGCAGGCGATGGAGCGGATCGGGGTGGCGGTCTGCCCCTCCGGCATCGCCAGCTCCATGGAGGAGGCCGAGGCGGTCGGAGAGACGATCGGCGGCTATCCGCGCATCATCCGGCCGGCCTTCACCCTGGGCGGCTCCGGCGGCGGCATCGCCTACAACCCCGAGGAGTTCCGTGCCATCTGCAAGAGCGGCCTGGAGGCCAGCCCCGTCTCCCAGATCCTGATCGAGCAATCGCTGATCGGCTGGAAGGAGTTCGAGCTGGAGGTGATGCGCGATCTGGCCGACAACGTCGTGATCATCTGCAGCATCGAGAATCTCGACCCGATGGGGGTTCACACGGGCGATTCGATCACGGTGGCCCCCGCCCAGACCCTCACCGACCGCGAGTATCAGCGCCTGCGCGACCAGTCGATCGCGATCATCCGCGAGATCGGCGTCGAGACCGGTGGCAGCAACATCCAGTTCGCGATCAACCCCGCCAACGGCGATGTGGTGGTGATCGAGATGAATCCGCGGGTGAGTCGCTCCTCTGCCCTGGCGTCGAAGGCCACCGGCTTCCCGATCGCCAAGATCGCCGCCCGCCTGGCGGTGGGCTACACCCTCGACGAAATTCTCAACGACATCACCGGCAAGACCCCGGCCTGCTTCGAACCCACGATCGACTACGTGGTGACGAAGATCCCCCGCTTCGCCTTCGAGAAGTTCCGCGGCAGCCCCGCCGTGCTCACCACCTCGATGAAATCGGTGGGGGAGGCGATGGCGATCGGCCGCAGCTTCGAGGAATCGTTCCAGAAGGCGCTGCGCTCGCTGGAAACCGGCCATGCCGGCTGGGGCTGCGACCGACCCGACACGCTGATCGACAGCTCGGATCTGGACCGCCAGCTGCGCACCCCATCCCCGGATCGGATCTTCGCCCTGCGCGCGGCCATCCTCGCCGGACGCACGGATGCGGAGATCCATCAGCTCAGCGCCATCGATCCCTGGTTCCTGGCCAAGCTGCGCCGCCTGACAGAAGCCCAGGCCCGTCTGCTCACCCGCCGTTCCCTGCCTGATCTGGATGCGGCGGCGCTGCTGGAGCTCAAGCAGCTGGGCTTCTCCGACCGTCAGATCGCCTGGGCCACAGGCTCCGATGAACTCTCGGTGCGGCGGTATCGCCAGGGGCTGGGAGTGAACGCCGTGTTCAAGACCGTGGACACCTGTGCGGCGGAATTCGCCTCCACCACTCCCTATCACTACTCCACCTACGAACGTCCCCTGGAGCGGCTTGACGCCAAGGGTGTGCCCCATCCGCTGCCGCCGGCAGATGAGGTGCAGCCCGAAACGCGACGCAAGGTGATGATTCTGGGGGGTGGTCCGAACCGGATCGGCCAGGGTATCGAGTTCGACTACTGCTGCTGCCATGCCTCCTTCGCCCTGCGGGCCGACGGCTTCGCCACGGTGATGGTGAACAGCAATCCGGAAACGGTGTCGACCGACTACGACACCAGTGACCGGCTCTATTTCGAGCCCCTCACCCTCGAGGACGTGCTCAATGTGATCGAGGCAGAGAAGCCGGAGGGCGTGATCGTGCAGTTCGGCGGGCAGACGCCCCTCAAGCTCGCCCTGCCGCTGCTGCGCTGGCTGTCCACGCCGGAGGGGCTGGCCACCGGCACCCGCCTCTGGGGCACCTCGCCCGAATCGATCGACCAGGCCGAGGACCGCGAGCAGTTCGAGGCCATCCTGCGCCGGCTGGATATCCGCCAGCCCCGCAACGGGCTGGCCCGCAGCGAGGCCGAGGCCCTGGCGGTGGCCGAGCGGGTGGGCTACCCGGTGGTGGTGCGCCCCAGCTACGTGCTCGGCGGCCGCGCCATGGAGGTGGTGTTCGACGAGGCCGAACTCAACCGCTACATGGCCGAGGCGGTGCAGGTGGAGCCCGACCACCCGGTGCTGATCGACCAGTACCTCGAGAACGCCATCGAGGTGGACGTGGATGCTCTGGCCGATCGGGAGGGCCGGGTGGTGATCGGTGGGCTGATGGAGCACATCGAGCCGGCCGGAATCCATTCCGGTGATTCCGCCTGCTGCCTGCCGGCGGTGTCGCTCGGCGCCGAGGCGCTGGCCACGATCCGCCGCTGGACCGAGGACCTGGCTCTTGCCCTGCGGGTGAACGGCCTGATCAACCTCCAGTTCGCCGTCCAGTCCGATCCCGTCCACGGGGAGAGGGTGTTCATCATCGAGGCCAACCCCCGGGCCTCCCGCACCGTGCCGTTCGTGGCCAAGGCCACCAGCGTTCCCCTCGCCAAGATCGCCAGCCAGCTGATGGCCGGCCGCACCCTGGCGGAGCTGGGGGTCACCGAGGAGCCGCGGCCGCCGTTGCAGAACGTGAAGGAGGCGGTGCTGCCGTTCAAGCGCTTTCCCGGCTCCGACACCCTGCTGGGCCCGGAGATGCGCTCCACCGGCGAAGTGATGGGGAGTGCCGCCACGTTCGGCATGGCCTACGCCAAGGCAGAGATCGCCGCCGGCGAAGGGCTGCCGATCAGCGGCACCGTCTTCCTCTCCACCCACGACCGCGACAAGCCCTCCCTGCTGCCGGTGGCCCGCCGCCTGGCGGAGCTGGGGCTGGCCCTGATCGCCACCTCCGGCACCGCCCGGGCGCTGCGGCAGGCGGGGCTGGAGGTGGAGGCGATCCTCAAGGTGCATGAGGGGCGCCCCAACATCGAGGACGCGATCCGCTCCGGCCGCATCCAGCTGATCATCAACACCCCGATCGGCCGCCAGGCGACTCACGATGACCGATACCTGCGTCGGGCCGCCCTTGATTACGCCGTGCCCACCGTCACCACCCTGGCGGGCGCCCGGGCGGCGGTGGAGGCGATCGCCACTCTGCAGAGCCAGGAACTCACCTTGGCAGCGCTCCAGGACATCCACCCGGGGTCGGCTCGTTAGGGTTGATCCACCGCGCGCCTCCCCCTGCCGTGACCAGCACCGCCTCCGCACCGACCATGGGCCTGCCGGCCCCGATCGCGCCCGGCTCCGACCTGCGCGACCGGTTCCGGGCCGCCTACGAGAACCGCTACACCTGGGAACCGGGGTTCGGCGGCTACGGCGGTCGCTGCGTCTGGGAGCAGGACGACCGCCGTGAGGTCGGCAGCTTCGTGGTGGGGGCGGACCTCAAGGCCGCGGTGGAGGGTATCGCCGATGAGGAGGTGAGCAAGGCGATCGGCTCCCAGCTCTGGGAGGTCTGCATCCACCGGGTTCGCCGCAGCTTCGAGCAGACCCACGGCGCCAACACCTTCAGCGCCGGTGACACCGACGCGGTGGGAGTGGAGGTGATCGTGGGCGGTAAGAACGCCGGCGATCGCTACCGCATCCAGAACGATGTGGTCACGATGGTGCACCGCCAGATTCACGGCACCGTGGTGACGATCTTCACCGGCAGCACCACCGACACCGGTGCCGGCTACCTCAGCCGCAGCTACACCAGCCAGTACAGCGATCCGGCCACGGGCGCCGCCCGGGGCGGCAGGAGCAGCTTCACCGACACCTTCGTTCCCCTCGGAGCCGGCGGTCCCTGGGTGCTGGCCGAGCGGGTGATCGAAACCGAGGATCCGGAAACCCCCGGAAGCACCGTGCGCCAGACCTTCCGCTTCGAGGATCTGCAGGCGCTCTGAACTCCGTTGCTGGGGACGTCCGGGTTCAGATCCCTTCGGGCAGTGGGGGAATGGTCTTGAGCCGCTCGTTGAGCTGGAAGGCCATCGATTGCCGTCCCACCGCCAGCACCTTCAGGGTGTCCTCGTAGAGCCGCAGCTGGGCATCGGCCACCTGCATGCCCCGCACCAGTTCCTTGACGTCGTCGGGAAGGGTGTTCAGTTCGTAGCGCTTGCCCTCGAAGGTGAGCACAGGGGGTTGGGAGGTAGATGCCGTCAAGGTTGCAACCGGGTCGTCGACGACAGGTTACGGCGCCTGCGTGGCGGGTCCGGCCGGGGGCAGCTTGGCCGGAACCGGTCGCCGTGCCCTCTTGAAGAAGAACATCAGCAACGGCCCCACCTGGGCCGCCTCCACCATCTCCCAGCCCTCCTTGCCGAGCAGGTTGAGGAAGAATTGCAGCTGTTCGGCCGGATGGCGCGGCGGCGGCGGCGCGCCGTAGAGCTCGGGAAACTCGCGGGCGATGAATTCAGGGCTCAGCACCCCCTGCAGCTTCTCGCTGGCCGCCTGCGGGTCGGGGGCCTGGGGTGGGGAGCTGTTCTCCACGTTGATGTGGATCACCCTGTACTCCCACTGGGGCATATCGGCCATGGCCGGAGGCTGTCGAACGGGAACGGACGGGCGGTTCAGGCGGCGACGCGGATCAGCTGCCGCTCGCAGAGCTCGCGGTAGCGACCGGGATGGGCCATCAGCTGATCATGGCTGCCCCGCTCCACGATCCGACCCGCATCGAGCACCAGGATCTGATCCGCCCCCTGCACCGTGGAAAGGCGGTGGGCGATCACCAGAACGGTGCGGCCCTCCATCGCCTGCCTGAGCCCCTGCTGCACGGCCTCCTCGGCCTCGGCGTCGAGGGCACTGGTGGCTTCGTCGAGCAGCAGCACGGCCGGATCGCCGAGCACGGCGCGGGCGATGGCGAGCCGCTGCAGCTGGCCGCCGGAGAAGTTGCTGCCCCGCTCCTCGATCCGGGAGCCGTACCCCCCCGGCAGCGCTTCGATGAAGCCGGCGGCGTTGGCCAGCCGGGCCGCCTGCCGCACCTGCGCGTCGCTGGCGGAGCGCCCGAAGCGGATCGCCTCCTCCACCGTGCCCGAG
This sequence comes from uncultured bacterium, assembly GCA_964355015.1. Taxonomy (GTDB): domain Bacteria; phylum Cyanobacteriota; class Cyanobacteriia; order PCC-6307; family Cyanobiaceae; genus CAYHCE01. The sequence continues at coordinate 27,161 of CAYHCE010000010.1, forward strand.
AAGACGCTGCTCTGCTGAGGCACCAGCGCCACGGCCCGGCGCAGATCGCCGGCCCGCAGACGGGCCAGATCCTGGCCGTCCAGCAGCACCCGGCCGCGCTGGGCGGTGTTGAAGCGCAGCAGCAACGAGAAAAGGGTGCTCTTGCCGGCTCCGGATGGACCCACCAGGGCCACCAGCTGGCCGGAGTGGGCGGTGAGATCGAGGCCTCGCAGCACCGGCTGCTCCGGTTCGTACCCGAACCAGACATCCTCCAGCGTCAGCTCTCCCTGCACGGTCCCCAGCGGTTGGGCATCGGCACGGTCGGGGATCTCCACCGGTTCCCGCTCGATCTCCCGCAGCCGCCGCAGTGAGGCCTGGCCCTGCTGGAACTCGTTGTAGTTGGTGGTGAGATGGGAGATCGGATCGATCAGCATCAGCAGGGCGGCCACGTAGCTGCTGAATCCCTGGCTGTCGAGGCCCCCGGCCTGGATCCGGGCGGCGCCGATCAGCAACACCGAGAGGATGCCCGCCGCTTCGATGAAGCCCACCACCGGGTGTTGCAGGGCCAGCAGCCTGAGGGTGCGGTACCGGGCGCGGCGGTGCAGGTCGATCTCCTGTTCGAAGCGCTGCTGCAACCAGGCTTCGGCGGCGAAGGCTCGCACCAGCGGCAGGCCGCCGATCGCCTCGCCCAGCAGCCCGGCCAGCTCGCTCACCTGCTTCTGGCTACGCTCGGCCGCCCCCATCACGCGGGCTCCGAAGGCGCTCACCATCACGGCCACCAGCGGGGCCAGCACCAGGGTGGCCAGCGAGAGCTTCCAGTCGAGGAAGACCATGTAGCCGAACACCACCACCAGCTGCAGCAGGCTGGGGGTGCTGTCCTGGATGGTCTTGTAGATCACCTCACCCACCCGGTCGGCATCCTCGGTGAGGCGGTAGGTGAGATCGCCGGCCGAGAGCTTCTCAAGGGCACCGAATTCAAGCCGCTGCAGGCGGGCGAACAGCTGGCTGCGCAGGGCCTGGCTCACCTGCAGGGCCGGGTTGGCCAGGAGAGTGTCCTGGCCGAACTGGGCCAGTTTCTGGATCAGGAACACTCCCAGAGCCAGGGCGATCGCCCGCAGCACCCGGGGGAAGTCGCCGGCGCCGATCGCAGGGATCAGCTGTCCGGCCAACCAGGCCAGCAGTGGCCAGCAGGCCACGAAGACGAGCATGCAGAGCCCACCAGCCACCAGCCTGCGGCGATGGGGCTTCAGCAGCGGCAGCAGCCCGCGGAAGCCGGCCGATGGGGGTGCGAGCATCGGCAGACCCTATCAGCGCCGTTCGAGCGCTTCTCGCCTTGCGCCTCGATCAATTCCTCAAGTGGCAGGGGGTGGTGGGCACCGGCGGCGAGGCCAAGCTGAGGGTGCAGCAGGGAGAGGTGCGGGTGAACGGGGAGCTGGAGCTGCGCCGCGGCCGCCGGCTGATGGCAGGGGATCGGGTGGAACTGGCGGGCTGGAGCCTGGAGGTCCCCACCGCCCTCTAGGTTGTGGGGCACTTATCAGGGGGGATCTCCTGTGCGCAAGGCGCTGATCGCGGGCAACTGGAAGATGCACATGACCTGCGCCGAAGCGCGGGACTATGCCGCTGCGTTCCTTCCCCTGGTGAGGAACCTGCCGGACGACAGGGAGGTGCTGCTGGCCCCACCCTTCACCGCGATCGCCGCTCTGAGCGAGGCCCTGGCCGGCAGCCCGGTGAAGATCTCCGCCCAGAACGTTCACTGGGACCTGTCCGGCGCCTACACCGGAATGATCTCGGCTCCCATGCTGCTGGAGCACGGGGTCACCCACGCCATCGTCGGTCACAGCGAACCGCGCAAGTACTACAGCGAAACGGACGAGCAGATCAACCTGCGGGGGCGGGCGGCCCAGAAGGCCGGCCTGATCCCGATCCTCTGCGTGGGCGAGAGCGATTCGCAGCGTGAGGCGGGCGAAGCGGAACGCGTGATCCGCCGCCAGGTGGAGCAGGGCCTCGACGGGCTCGATCCCGGCCGGCTGGTGGTGGCCTATGAGCCGATCTGGGCGATCGGTACCGGCAAGACCTGCGAAGCCGAGGAGGCCAATCGCCTCTGCGGCCTGATCCGCGGCTGGGTCGGTTACGAGCAGCTCACCATCCAGTACGGCGGGTCTGTGAAGGTGGAGAACATAGACCTGCTGATGTCTCAACCGGACATCGACGGTGTGCTTGTGGGCGGAGCGTCCCTCGACCCGACAGGCTTTGCCCGCATCGCCCGGTACCAGGTTCCTGTGGTTGCCTGACCTGAGCACCTTGGCGGCAGACGCAGGAAGCAGAGGCTGGCCTGGCTCTGCCGGCTCAGCCGGGTAGATCTCCTGGATCAGGCAATCGGTCAGCGATCAAGCGTTCCGATTCAGTACACGCGTTCCAGCCGAACGTGCTATTGTAAATCGGATTGATTCTGGTTATGCTACAAGAAGTCATTCAGGTGGTCGATGACTACTGTCGAGATAATGATATTTTTTACGATGACAGCCTGTCTGGGCACACCAGTCTCATTGCAGATCTTGGTCTGACATCGGTGGACTTCGTGTCCCTGTTCCAGAAGTGCCAGGCCCTCACCACAACGCGCTTATCCTTCATCAAGCTGGTGATGCCGGTCGAAGGCGAGTACGTCGCCGACCTGCAGATCAAGGATCTGAGTGATTATATTCAGCATCAGATCACCGCTGAGTCGAGCCAGACGCAACCGGAACCTGTCTCCCGGGTAGCATCGCCCCAGGTAGAGGATGGGAAGTACAAACGGGCTCTGTTCAGTGACTCCGACTTCGAGCTGCTTAAATCTCTGATTCAGAAGCCCTCCTTCAGCGATCCGACACCTCTGGTGACCCGGACCAAGCTTCTGTTCATCCTGTCGTCTCCCCGTTCTGGCTCAACGCTGTTGCAGCGCATGCTGGACCAGCATCCAGAGATCGAATCTCCGGAGGAGTTGCACTTGATGCACTATGACAGCTTTGCACAGAGGTTTCAGGCCCTCAAGGGCGAGGAGACTCGGCATCTGCTCGGAGGAACCGTTCGGCTACGCGCCAGAATCAAGGGGTGTGAACTTGCCGAATCCCAGCGGATCGAACAGACGTACATTGAACAGAATGTTCCGGTGCTCCGGTTCTTTGAGGAGCTTGATGATGATCTTCGCTCCCGCTACCTCGTCGATAAGACCCCATCCTATTCCTACAGCGGTGAAACTCTGCAGCGCATCGCTCAGCAGTTTCCCGAAGCACGCTTTCTCTATCTGGTGCGTCATCCCTCGGCCGTTCTCAAATCGCTGATCGACTCCCAGCTTCAGGAAATCATTCCGTTCGTGCGTCGATACCCCGGCGAAATGTCAGCGATTCCGGAGATGATCTGGTCTCTGTGTAACGCCAACATCCAGTCCATGCTGGCCGGTGTTGATCCTGAACGCGTGTCGGTCGTGACCTACGAGGATCTGGTTGGCGATCCGAAGCAGGCCATCGCCGCTATCCTTGACTTCCTGGAACTTCCCTACCATCCAGACTGCGCCATGCCCTATGGCAGAGAGCAGAGCGATCAGATTGAAACCAATAACTATGCTGGCGATCTCAAATTTTTCCTGGAGAACAAGATCGTGAATGAAAGAGCAGACATCTGGAGATCCTTCCCTGCACTGCTTCCCCTCTCCGATACGACAGTCAAGCTCATGGGTTCACTTTCAGCTTATCAGGACTGAGCGATGAAATCCGCTGTCAGCATCAATAAGCCACCGCAAGCGGTATGTGCCAACGGCTTCGGCGATCCCTACAACGCTTATGCCTATTCTGCGGCTGTTTTCAAGGGAAACCTGTATATCGGAACGGGTCGCGCGAACCTTGTCTTCCTGCGCTTCGGCATGCCTAATGTGCATATTGACATGTGGCCCGTGCCGATCGAGTACAAGAACTACGAGTCGGCCTTTGAGGAAATGGTGTCCGCTGCCGAGATCTGGTGCTTCCGTCCGCACGCCTCCGCCCCAAAGCGAGTCCATCAGGCGGATTGGTTCGTTCCTGAGGAGGGGACACCGTTTCGCCGGCATTACGGCTATCGCAGCATGTGCACCTTCAAAGAAGGTGGTCGAGACAAGGCTCTCTATGTCGCGTCGACCTCTCGATCCCGCGGTGACGGGCCCGATCTGATGGTCAGCCATGACGGCAAAAGTTTCGACCGTCTCCGCAAGCCCAATATCATTTCGAACTTCTCTTCCAGTGAGTTCACCCTGACGTCGATTCGATCGCTGCTGCAGTTCGATGATCTACTGGTGACGACGATCACCGGCGCATCGAAGGGGCGTATCAACGGGGCAGGAACAACCACGATCTTCGCGACCGACGATCCAGCTTCAGGAGAGTGGCACTCCATCAATGCCGATGGACTGGGTACATTCCCGGAGGTCGTCGTCGTCTATGAGCTCTGTATCCACGATGGTTTTCTGTACGCAGGCACCGGTGGGTCAAGAGGATTCCAGCTTTGGAGAGGTCGGCGCGTCTCCAAGTACGATTTCGACTGGGAGCTGGTCGTCAAGGATGGTGGAGGCCGTGGTCCGCTGAACCAGGGCATCATCTCGCTGTGTAGCCACAAGGGCTACCTGTACATCGGAACCGGCATTCAGAACGGTGGCCATGATCGCACCCACAATGTGGGCCCTGCGGCCGGCGAGGTGCTTCGGCTGGCTCCCGATGACAGCATCGAGATCGTCTGTGGCAAGCCCCGGGATGGTCTGATTCCCCTCAGCGGCAGGGGACCGGGCTTCAACAATTTCTTTAATGCCTATATCTGGAAGATCGTCAGCATCAATGGATCGCTGCTGGTCGGAACGATGGACTGGTCCTTGTTCGGGTTGTGGACCCTTCGGGATCAGCGAAAGACCCGGTTCGGAAAGCTGATGGATTGGGATTCGATGCAGGTCTACCTTTCCTCGTTCGGTGGAGCTGAACTGTGGACATCCGAGGATGGGGCAGATTGGAGTTGCGTCAGTCGCAATGGCTTTGATAATGTCTATAACTTTGGCATTCGAAATATCATTTCCTGGAATGGACTCACCCATGTCTGCACAGCCAACCCATTCGGTCCCAAAGTGCTGATCCGAACCTCAGATGAGGATGTCGGTACCTATGAAGTCAACCCACAGGGCGGCTGTCAGATCATCACAATCTGATTCGGTCGCCTTGCTCCGACGGTGTTTGGCTGAACTGGGATCATCGGCCTTCGCGGGCCGGCTACTTCTGATCCTCGCTTTTCTTGGTATCGGCTTTCACGAATCCGCCCAGCTTCTTGGAGGCAATCGGGCCGATGGGAAGAATCTTTTCGAGATTGGCGAAGAGTGACATCGCTGCTGTAGTCAGTTTCAGCTGACGCCTGGCTTCTTGGGGTGATATCTCGTTGATGTGGTCGATATCCTCAGAGGAAATCTGCTCGAACCGATTCGGCAGCTGATCAAGCCTTCGCATCAGTTCGATCTGAAGATCCTTCTTCCTCTGGCTCGAGTCGAGCTCTTGGCTCTCTTGGGGCTGGGCGTTCATGTCTGGCATGCAGTGTGCGCGTCAACAAATGTCTGTCCCGCACCGGGAACAGGATCGTCAGAGTGGGAGAGCCCTGAGCTTGATCTCTAGCTGCATGATCCTACCGGAGTCATCCGGGCACGACCCTTCAGCGGCAGCCTTCCCTGGCGATCAGCCTGTCCATCAGGCAGCTGATCGCCAGGACTTTCGGCGCGGCCCTGCAGCGGCCAGAATTGGCTGGATGAATGGTGGTCATGGATGGATGCACCTGAAGAGCCTACAGTTGCAATCTGGAAAGAAGCTCCAGGTTGGGACTGGTATGGTTCCTACCATGAACTCAGGTGCGTGCAGACGCACGTCTGCTGATGCCGGATCAACGCTCCGCCAAGAGAAAGCCAGTTTCGGTGAATCTGCCCATGCTGCGGGCTACAGCCTTGCATCGGCCCTCACGAACCACCGTACGCGCCGGGCTTCTGATTCTGCTGAGCGCCTTCTGCGTTGATTCTCTCCTGGCCGGTTGTGGGATGGCGCAGACGCAGAACCGGCGAAACCGATCCAATCGCGACCCAGCGGCAGCCGGACGGAAAGCGAACATCTCCACGACCGGCACGGCCTATGCGCCGCTGCTTCCGGGTGCGCCTGCCGGCAGCAATATGCTCGACATCTATCCCTGCAAGGCATCCTCAGCGAAGGCTTGCCCCACCTTCGTCTATCTGCACGGTGGATCACTGGTACGGGGAGACAAGCGATTTGTGGCGTCGATGCCGGCCTTCTTCAACCAGAACGGTGTGTGCCTGGTTTCGCTGAATTATCCCGTTTACGGTCGTCCCGTCGAAGGGATGATCGAGCAACAGATGTCTGCGGTGACCGCTGCCACTGCCTGGCTGGATTCCAACCTTGAGAAGGCCAGCCCAGGCTGCAGCATGCGAAGTGCCTCAATCATGGGTCATTCAGCTGGAGCCTATCTGGCGGCATTGCTGCTGACCAAGCCAGCCTACGCCCGGGCTGCGTCGTCGTACCAGAGTTACATCCTCAACGATTCGGCCTGGTACACGGGTAAGACCATGGGACGCTACAAGGAAAAGGCCAAACCGGTGTTCGGAATCGAAGGAGATCTGACCCAGCAGGATAAGGTGATTATCCAGGGATGGATTCCTGCCGAACTGGTGCAGAAGTCGTGCCCGCCTCCTGCACCGACCAAGAACGTTCTGATCATGTATTCCAGTCAACGCCCCGAACGCTCGCAGGAAGACATCAGGAGCTTCGCGGCTACGCTCAACCGCTGCTCAGCGCTGCGCGCTTCACTCTCGGCACACGACTTCTCCCATCGTGAAATGCTCACATCGATCGGCGAGCCAGGAAGCAGCACCGGCAAGGCCCTGCGTACCTACCTGAGGTTCTAGTCCTACCTCCGCTCCCCTCGCACGGCGGCAGATCGCAACAGCTATCTCGTGCTAATCTGATGATCACCGCATGATGTAGATGCAAGGGTACGCCATTGTCGGCATGGCCTGCAGGTATCCTGGCATCAAGGATACAGCCTCCTACTGGCAGCGCCTCGTCAAGGGGGAGTGCCTGCTCGGCGAGATGAAGGACCAATGGGCAGCTCGTTATTACAACAAGAATCAGGACCGCTCCAATCCCAGAGAGTCCTACTCCACGATCTATACCAAGAAGTACGGATCGATTGCCAATGACAGTTGGATCGATTCCATCCGGTTTGCGTTTCCCCCCAATCTGATCGAAGGTGATCCCTCCCAGTATCTGTGCCTGCAGGTGGCGGCCGAAGCCGTCGCCGATGCTCTCAGAGGCCGTGACGAGAGCTGGATTCCCCATGATCGCTCCGGTGTGATCGTGGGCATGGGGGATCACCCCCATCGCGGCATTGTCGGCGCCCTGATGAATGGGATGCTGATGGAGCACTTCATCGATCTCCTCGCGGATACCGTAGGCGCCGTCTTCAAAGGTGAGAGGCGTAAGCAGCTCCGTTCCCTGCTGTCGTCCACCTATGAACTCGCAGCTGATCCCGCCGTCACTCCCAATCTGATCTCCAACGTGGTGTCCGGCACCGTGGCCAACAGGCTTGGTCTGATGGGGCCGAACTACCTGGTTGATGGTGCCTGTACCTCCGGCATGATTGCGATCGACCATGCCATCAAGGAACTGGATTCGGGTGATTCGGATCTGATGCTGGTGGGAGGCGTTCAGGCCACCATGAACTTTCCGATCTATCAGCTGTTCTGTACCCTGAACGCCCTTTCTGAAACTGACATCTTCCCGATGTCCAGGGATGCTTCTGGCACGCTGTTGTCCGAAGGTGTCGGTTTTCTGGTGATCAAGCGGCTGGCCGATGCCATCGCCACTGGTGACACGATCTATTCAGTGATCAGATCCGTAGGCCTGGCCAGTGATGGCAAGGGTGAAGGTCTGCTGGCTCCCAATCGGTTGGGTCAGATCGCTGCCATGAATCGCGCTTACCAGAAGAGTGGTCTGTCACCCTCGGATATCTCTCTGATTGAGGTTCATGCCACCGGAATTCCCCATGGCGACAATACGGAACTGTCGTCGATGCTGGAAGTCTTTGGTGAGGGCCACAAGGGACTGGCCACGATTGCGCTGGGATCGATCAAGTCGTTGATTGGCCACACCATTCCGGCATCGGGAGTCGCCAGCATCATCAAGGTGTCCCTCGCGCTTCAGAACAAGTTGATTCCCGCCACGATCTGCCCGAATCCGATCGATTGTCTGGCGGATCATTCCAGCCCCTTCTACATCAACCGAAGCCTGCGTCGCTGGTTCCATTCCCCGGCTCGGCCCCGTCTGGCCGCCATCAATTCGTTTGGCTTCGGTGGCATCAATGGTCACCTCCTGCTCGAGGAGTATCCCGGTCACACCGCCAACGTATCCCCGCTCGCCACTCTGTTCCCCTATCAGCCCTCAGCCCCTGCCGCGGTACCACCAGCTTCCCCGGCCAGCGAGGAAAATCCGCCAGCTCCGAAACTGAGCAGAACCTATCGGAATCTGCTCAGTTTTGTCGACCATGGCTATACGACGACGGGTCGGGCCGTTTTCTTCGAGTCGGTGTCGCGGCAGGAGCTGCTGGCTCTTCTGGGCAGCACTGATGTGGGAGAGATGCAACAGTCGATCCTGGTCGTCAGTGGTGCACCGGGCGCGCCTTCGGGTTCCCCTCCCTGCCGCCTCGTGGTCTTCGCCAGCGGCGTGGAACAGCTGGCTGCGGCCATCCAGGACGCCAGTGCCTGGCTGGCCGCCAACCCTGATGCCACCTATCAGCGCGGACGCTCCTTCATCTATTCCGCCGCAGCCAGGCGTGCAGGCAAGATCGCCTTTCTCGTTCCAGGCGAAGGCGTCCAGAGCCCCGAAATGCTCAGTGATCTGACCACCAACATCGATCTCTTCGCCTACTGGTACAACTTCATGGATGAGGCGCTGGCCAGGGACGTCCCCCTGGGGCTGGTTGCCTGTCTGCCGAATGCGGATCTGGAGGTCGCCGCTGCCGCCAAGGCAGTGCGTTACCAGATGATGTATGCCCAGGACACGGCCACCCAGTTGATCGCTGCCTGTCTGATGGCCTTCTACGAGATCGCCTCCCGCATCGGCCTCAAGCCGGATCAGATCGTCGGGCACAGTCAGGGCGAATCGAATGCCGTCATGCTGTCGGGAAGCCTGGCAACCATGCGGCAGGAGAGTGATCTGAAGGCGCGTGTGCAGCAGATCCATCAGTTCTTCAGCCAGGCTGATTCGATCGATGAGTTTCCTGCCGGAGCCACCTTTGCCGTGTCCGGCCTGACATCCGAGCAGTTGGAGGAGATTCTCGAACGGCGAGACGAATGGTCCCTGATTTCAGATAACTGCCGTTCCCAGCGCATCGTGTTCACCGAGGCGCCCTTTGCCAAGGAGCTGGAGGAGGCAATCGTGGCTGTTGGTGGAGCCTTGCTGCCCACACCGCTGACCCGCCCCTATCACACCAAGTATTTCGTTCAGGGTGCGGATACCCATCGCCGTCTGTATGAGAGCAGCCCCCACACGATCAGGTTCGAAGAGCACCATGCTGCCGTATACAGCTGTCTCACCGCCAAGCCCTATCCCAATGATCTGAGCGAGGGCACACGCATTTTCGTCGATCAGTGGACGAATCCCGTGCGTTACGAATCCACGATCCGGAACATGTATGCCGATGGAGCTCGATACTTCATCGAGCTCGGCCCCAACACAACGCTGACCAGCTATACCAAGGAAGCCCTTGCGGACTGCGATGACGTCGTTGCGGTCTCCCTCGGCTCGTCGCGCAAGGACAGCACCGGGGCACTGATTCAGGCCGTTTCCACTCTCTGGGTCTCCGGTGTCGACCTCGACCTTGAGGCATTGGACGCCCTGTTCATTCAGCGCTACCGGACCGGCCTGACCCAGGTCAGCAGGCCGAAGAATGCGGTGCCCGTGTTGTCGGAAATCCCGCTTTACAATTCCGTCGGCCTCAGAGAGTTCCTCAGCGCCGGCGCCGGCACCGGCCAGGCTGAGCTTCCTGCTTCGCCGCTCGCGCCACTGCCCTCGCCTGCGCCAGCCCCGCCGCTGCCGGTCCGAGGCGAGGCCCAGCCACAGAACGGCGTTCTAGCCACCACCGTCTCTGTGGCGGCCTCTGCGGCTGGGGGCCTGGCCTCGCCAGACTCTGACGAGGCCTACCAGCTGCTCAGGGAACACACGAAGACGATCCTGGAGTTGATCGTCAACACCGACTCGGCGACCAAGCAGTATTTCAGTGGCCCGGAGTAGGTGGAGCTGCTTCTGACCCAAGCGATCACAAGCCCCTCTCTGCAGCCACGATCGCTGCGCCATCTCTCTGCCCGTGAGCAGGAGCAGCTCTGTGGACTCAGCCACCCCAGGCGCTCGGCGGAGTATCTCACGGGCAGGCTTGCCGCCAAGCGTGTGGTTGGCCGCCTGCTCAATCGCGCCCCTGCAGACCATGCCGGCACCGATCACCGCCGGATCGAGATACTCTCCTGCCCCGGTCACCCCCCGAGCGTGTCGGTGGAGGGCCAGCCACGGCAGGATCTGCGGCTGTCGATCTCCCACTCCCGGAACCTCATCCTGGTGGGGGCTTCAGTGCACGGCGACCTGGGGGTCGATCTGGAGCACATGCACGGACGCGACTGGCCTTTGATCCTGCGTTACATGGACTGGCCGCTGACGCTGGCCCCGCGCCACTGGCCAGCGGAGATGTTCCCGTGCTGCCTGTGGACCATCTACGAATCAGGTTTCAAGCTCCACGGCGGGCTGGTGCCGTCCGAGTCCTTTCGCGTTCACTCCTTTGCCCTGCCGTCCGCTGGGTCGGAGGGTTCCCTGTCCTTCGTCTATGAGGCCTCCTTCGCCGATCGTCCTTTCCGTGGTGCGGGCCTCATCCGCCAGGAGTGGGTGGCGGCGGTCGCCACTGGGCCCGCCGCCGGGGAGTGACGACGGGCCCAGCTCCGAAGGGATCGAACGGAACCATCGTTCTCCTTTGATCCAGCCCTACGATCGCTCATGCAATGGGCATGGATTTCCCTTCTTCATGTTGATCGGAGCTGCCGTACTCCGTGCCGAGACTCTTGCCCGGAAGCCGCTTACCTGTGTTTGATGGCCAGGCTTGACCTTGTCGGCTTGGTGGTTTCGGAGCCAGTCTTACTTAGTGCCTTTTGCTCATCTCTGAAGGAGGCCTTTGCATCACGCCGCTTTTCGCGTGGCTCCCTGCTGAGCCTTGGCGTGTGATTAAGTTTCATTGTCTTCGCTTCGGGCTCCTGCAGTCTTCCCCTTTCTATGCGGTTGATCTTGCGATAACCTTCCGCAGGGCTGCGATGGGGACACACGACGAGGTTTTTGCGATCAGGGCTTGCGATGAGAATCACCGTTTTCCACGTGGCTCTCTTAGTCTGAGCCCAGCCTGACGGCATCACTCCTGTGCTGCAGAGTCCACCCCACGATCATGCCCAGGCGGTGACGCTCGGCGAATTGGCGCGGTATCGCATGTTGCGGCCCTTCATGATCCAGCAACTGATGGCGGAGGCTCTGATGGCGGAGGCTCTGACCGACGAAGAGCGTCAACAGGCCCGTGAGCTCTTCGGCCGCCAGCATGGCCTCAGGGATGCGGTCGCCTTCGAACAGTTCCGCCGCTCCAACTTCCTCACCCCGAAGGACATGGAGGAATGGATCGAGCGGCCGCTGCGCCTGCAGCATCATTGTGATCGTCACTTTCGGGCCAGGGCCGAGGCGCGCTTCCTTGAGCGCAAGACCCAGCTCGATCGTGTCGTTTACAGCCTCCTCCGCCTGCAGGATGCCGGGCTGGCCAGGGAGCTCTATCTGCGCATCGCCGAAGGGGAGGCCGACTTCGGCGAACTGGCCGCCCTGTATGCCGAAGGGCCCGAGCAGGCCACCCGTGGCGTGATCGGGCCCGTTCCCCTCACCCAGGCCCATCCCACCCTGGCCGACCGCCTGCGGACGGCCTCGCCGGGTGTGCCGCTCGAACCGTTCCCCTTGCAGAACTGGTGGCTGGTGGTGCGGCTGGAGCGGTTCTCGCCGGCCAGCTTCGATCGGGCCACCGCCGATCTGATGGCCCAGGAGCTGTTCCAGCATTGGCTGGATGAGCAGGTGGAAAGCCGTCTCGCCGGCTACGGGGTGGAGGCATGAAGCACGCCGGCTTCGCACAGCTGCTGGATTCCCATCCCGCCTTCGCCGGCCTCGGAAGCGGTGGCCGGCGCAGGCTGCAGGCCGAGGCCGAGCCCTGTTCCTTCGCCATCGGTCAGGCCCTCAGCAGTGCCGCCCGCATCCCCAGCCAGGTGCTGCTGCTGCTGGAGGGAGAGGCGCGGCTGCTGGTCCGCGACGCCGGGCGCCTGGGCACGGTCGAGCGGCTCGGTCCTGGCAGCTTCGTCGGACTGGTCTCCCTGCTTCGCGCCGGACCCTGCGAGGAGGTGAGTGCTGCCACCCCACTGCAGGCCGTGTCCCTGTCGGATGGCTTGGTGCTGGCACTGCTGGCCTCGGAACCGAGCTTCGCCCGCTGGTGCGCTGACCATCCCTTCACCGCTGAGCTTGTCGCCCTGCTGGAGGTGCTGAACCGCTCCCAGCCCCGGCCCTCCGCGTCCCTGAAGGAGGTGCTTCCCCGCCTGGCCGAGGCCGCCCGCCTGGTGCCGCCTCAGGCCGAGGCCCTGGCCCGCCTGCCCACAGACCTGCTGCTGCTGGCGGCCAGCCACAACCTGGTGGACCACCCTCTCGGGGCACTGCTCGATCCCGCCGCGGGTGTCCCTGCCAGCCGTCCTCCCCTGCCGCCACGCCTGATCGCTCTGCCGCGCGAGCTGTTCCAGCCCTTCCAGGACAGCGGCCCGCAAGGGGGCGTCCCGGATGGATCCGCTCCGCCCGATGGATCCGAGCCCGCCCCAGCCCCCATCGTGCTCTCGCCGCCGGCGGCCCTGGGCCCGCCGCTGAGGAGCGGGCTCGACCTGGGTCAGCGCGATCGGCCCACCTTTCGTCTGCTGCGCGGTCGCGGCCCGATCGAGGAAGCCCTGGCCTGTTTCCAGATGCTGGCGGCGGAGCTCCGCCTTCCCTTCCGCCGCGATGCCATCGAGCAGATCCTGCGGGATGCCCTGCGCCGCGGCCGCACCCCCGACCTGCAGCTCTGCGGCCAGCTGGCCGTGATGATGGGACTGCACGTCAGCGGTGTGCGGGTGCCGGCTGCCCAGGGCACCCGGCTCGTCACCCCGGCGCTGATCTCCTGGCAAGGGGGCTTCGCCTTGGTGCAGGCCAGCCATGCCCGCGGCCTGGTGCTGGCTTCCCCGAGGGACGGGTGGGTGGATCTCTCCCCGGCGGACCTCCTGGAGCGCTTTCCCGAGGGCATCGATCTGCTGCTGCTGGAGCGCACCAGCGGCACACCCGAGCAGCGGTTCGGCTTCAGCTGGTTCTGGCCTGCCCTGAAGCGGCACCGCGGCATTCTTCTCCAGGTGCTGCTGGCTTCCTTCGTCGTTCAGCTGTTCAGCCTGGCCAACCCCCTGTTGATTCAGGTGATCATCGACAAGGTGATCAATCAGCGCAGCCTCGACACCCTGCAGGTGCTGGGCCTGGCCCTGGTCGTGGTCACTCTGATGGAGGGGGTGATCGGCTCCCTGCGGACCTTTCTGTTCAGCGAAACCACCAACCGCATCGATCTCAGGCTCGGCGCGGAGGTGATCGACCATCTGCTGCGGCTGCCGCTGAGCTACTTCGACCGCCGGCCCGTGGGCGAGCTGAGCAGCCGCATCGCCGAACTGGAGAAGATCCGCAACGTCCTCACCGGTCAGGGCCTCACCACCCTTCTCGATACCGCCTTCTCGGTGATCTACATCGCGGTGATGCTGCTCTACAGCTGGCTGCTCACCCTGATCGCCCTCTGCGTGCTGCCGATCCAGATCGCGCTGACGCTGCTGGGGGCACCCCTGTTCCGTCGACAGTTTCGCGAGGCCGCCCAGGAGAACGCCCGCACCCAGAGCCATCTGGTGGAGGTTCTCACTGGCATCCAGACGGTGAAGGCCCAGAACGTCGAGATGATCAGCCGCTGGCGCTGGCAGGACCTTTACGCCAGGTACATCGCCCGCACCTTCGAGAAGACCATCACCGGGACGGCATTGCAGGAGACCTCGCAGGTGCTCCAGAAGCTCTCCCAGCTGCTCGTGCTCTGGGTGGGGGCCACCATGGTTCTGAAGGGGGAGCTGAGCCTGGGCCAGCTGATCGCCTTCCGGATCATCAGCAGCTACGTCACCCTGCCCCTGCTGCGGTTGTCGTCCATGTGGCAGACCCTTCAGGAGCTGAAGGTGTCGTTCGAGCGGCTGGCCGATGTGGTGGACACTCCGGAGGAATCGGACCAGGCCGACAAGCAGAAGATCCCCCTCCCGCCGATCGATGGGGAGGTGGTGTTCGAAAACGTCTGCTTCTCCTTCGCCCCCGGTGTGCCCCAGGTTCTTCGGCACATCGATCTCACGATCCCCGCCGGTACCTTCGTGGGGGTGGTGGGCCAGAGCGGCAGTGGCAAGAGCACCCTCACCAAGATGCTCGCCCGGCTCTACAGCCCGGACAGTGGCAGGATCCTGATCGACCGATACGACATCGACAAGGTGGAGCTTTACTCGCTTCGCCGCCAGATCGGCATCGTCCCCCAGGATCCGCTGCTGTTCACAGGGACGGTCGCCGAGAACATCGCCCTCACCGATCCCGACGCGACCAGCGAGGCGATCGTGGAGGCGGCGCGGCTGGCCTGTGCCCATGAGTTCATCATGGAGATGCCCGCGGGATACAGCAGCAGCGTGGGCGAACGGGGTGCGAATCTCTCCGGCGGCCAGCGCCAGCGGCTGGCCCTGGCCCGCACCCTGCTGAGCCGACCGCGGCTGCTGGTGCTCGACGAGGCCACCAGCGCCCTCGACTACGACACCGAGCGCCGCGTCTGCGACAACCTGCTCGAGAAACTCAGCCACTGCACGGTGTTCTTCATCACCCACCGGCTGTCCACGATTCGACGGGCGGATCGGATCGTGCTGCTGCATGAGGGAGCCGTGGTGGAATGCGGCACGCACGACGAGCTGATGGAACGGCGCGGCCGGTACTTCGCCCTCTACCGCCAGCAGGAGGTGGCTTGATGGAACCCCCCCTCGGCTCCGGTCCCCTGGTGCGTCGGACGCAGAACGCGATCGAACGACGGGTCAGGAACAGCCAGGAGGAAATCGTGCTGCAGCAGTCGCGATTGCTGGCGCGCGCCCTCACCTGGAGCCTGATCGGGTGCACGGGCTTCGCCCTGGCCTGGCTCGCTCTCGCCCGCACCGATGAGGTGGTGGTGGCTTCCGGCAAGCTGCAGCCGATCGGCGACGTCAAGACCGTGCAGATGCCCGTGGGTGGCGTGCTTGACAAGATGCTGGTCAAGGAGGGGGAGCGGGTGAGCCGGGGTCAGGTGCTGCTCCGGCTCGACAACGAGGCCACCCTCGATCGTCAGGGCAGCCTGCTCAAGACCATCGCCGCCAAGGAGGAGGAGCTGCGGCTGAAGCAGGTGGAACGAGCTCGCTACCTCAGGCTCAATGACACCGAGCAGATGGTGCTGCGCCGCAACCGTGCCATGGAGAACGAGATTCTCGTGCGCCTGGAGAGCCTGCAGAAGGTTGGTGCCTCCGCCGAGCTGCAGTATCTGCAGCAGCGCAACCGGGTACGCGAGGTGGAGGGCGAGATCGCCAAGACGGAAATGGATCGACTCCGCCAGTCGGCCATCCTCGAGCAGGCGGAGGAACAGCGGCGTGGCGAGTTGTCCGACCTGCGCAGCCGCCTGACGGAGCTGCGCGTCAACATCCGCTACCAGGACGTGCGCTCGCCCGTCGATGGGCTGGTGTTCGACCTCAAGCCCACGGGCCCCGGTTTCGTGGCTCAGGGCAGCGAGCCCGTGATGAAGATCGTTCCTTACACCAATCTCAAGGCCAAGGTGGAGATCGAGAGCAGCAAGATCGGCTTCGTGCGGGTCGGCAGCCCGGTGGAGATCAGCATCGATTCCTTTCCCGCCAGCGACTTCGGCGTTCTCGAGGGCACGGTGAGCTCGATCGGTTCCGATGCGCTTCCCCCCGATCAGCTCAAGCCGACCTATCGCTTTCCCGCCGACATCACCCTGAAGACCCAGAAGCTGAGGCTCCGCTCCGGTCAGAGCCTGCCGCTGCAGGTCGGCATGTCCCTCACCGCCAACATCAAGCTGCGCAAAGTGAGCTACCTCCAGCTGCTGATGGGTGAGTTCAGGGACAAGGCCGATTCGCTCAAACAGCTCTAAGGCTTCAGAGCAGGTCTGGATCCGCGCTCCGTGGACGGAGTTCGAGGGGCAGGTCAGCCATCAGCACGAAATCGGCGAAGTCGAAGCCAGGCCCCACGCTGCAGTACGCCAGGCTCCAGGCACCCCGGCTGCGGGCCGCCTGCCACCAGCCGGCCGGGATGATCTGAAGGGGCTGCTGGGCTGAGCCAGGCTGAAGCAGGGGCCCCAGAGCCAGTCGTTGCGCTTCCCCTCCCTGCGGTGGCAGCCGATGGAGCTCCAGTGGGGCGCCTCCGCCGTGATGCCAGATCTCCTCGGATTGCCGCAGCCGGTGCCAGCGGCTGCGCTCGCCGGCGATGAGCAGGAAGGCGATCACCGTCAGTCCGGCCCGCTGGGCCCCATCACCGGACCGCTGCACCAAGCCATCGGCGCGGTGCAATTCCCGGTACCAGCCCCCCTCGGGGTGGGGCTCCAGGCGCAGGCCGGTGATCAGCTGATCGGGGGTCAGGCTCATCGCCTCATGATCGGCCGGCGGCCCTGCCTTGGCAGGAGAACGACTCCGCTGAACTCCGCTCGAGTTGCTGATAGCTTCCAGTTTCCAAGCCTGGCCTGCCCAGGCACAGCAGCGTTCCGGTGCTTCCCTTCCCCGCCACGGCCGGCAGCGGCAGTCGACACCCGCAGGCCAGGCGGATCGCCGGAGCGGTTCTGGGCGTCACTCTCGCCTATCTCCTCACCAGCCGCCTGCCGGTGGTTCCCTCCACGCTGCTGAGTTCCGTGCTCCTGGCCGGGGCGGCCGCGCTGAACGGCCGTTCACTGAGTCCGCTGCACTGGTGGGCCCTGCTCGGCGCCGCCACCGGTTGCGTGCTCGGCAACGCTGCCGTGCTGGCCGAGAAGCTGCAGCAGAGTGACCCCCAGGGTGGTCTGAGCGCACGAGCCCTGATGGTCGCCTGTTTCGCTCTGGCCGGCTGCGTCGCGGGTCGCCGCCTCAGCCGGGATGCCGTTGCCGGTGTCGGTCGCCATCCGCGCGACCTGCTGCGATCCGCCAGTGCACTCACCACAGGCATCTTCGCCGTGCTGGTGACGCTCACCTACCTGCATTCCGGCCTCGAAACGGCCCGCACCTTCTCCAGCCGGCTGAGCACTTCGCTCACGATCCTGGTGGCCTCCATCACCGTGCCGGGCTGGCTGGCCCATCTGCTCGATCACCAGGGCCACCCCGATCGCTCCCGTCCTCCCGATGCTCACTCCTGACGCCACCGAGCCACTGCTGCAGTCCCTGGCCGGTACGGTTCGGTTCCTGCTCGAACTGCTGTCGGTTGGGGCGGTGGTGGTTGGCCTGGTGGCCACGGCGCGGCAGGTGGTGCTCGCCGTGGGGCGGCGGCGCTCCTCCCTGCGGCCCTCGGCCGGAGCGCGGCTCACCTTCGGCAGCTGGCTGTCGATGGCCCTGGAGTTCCAGCTCGGTGCCGACATCGTCGCCACCACGACCGCGCCCTCAGGCGCCAACCTGCTCCAGCTGGGGGCGGTAGCCCTGATCCGCACCTTCCTCAATGTGTTCCTGGCCCGGGAGCTGGAGGCAGAAGCAAAACTCGAACGGCAGATCTCCGGCCCGTCGCCCCCATGAACCTCACCAACGAACTGGCCAAGCAGCGCAACCGCGATGCCGCCGAACGCACCCTGATGGCCTGGATCCGCACCTGCCTCTCGCTGATCAGTTTCGGCTTCGGCCTCGACAAGATCGTCGCCGCGATCAAGAGCCAGGCAGATGGGGTCGTCGGCCACGCAGGCCTGGGGGTGCGGCTGGTGTCGATGGCCTTCGTGGTGACCGGGATGGTGGCGATGGCGGCGGCCACGCTGCAGCACCGGCGGGATCTGCGCCGCCTCAACAGCGATGCGTTCGTGTACCGCGAGCAGCGCTCGATCGCCACGGCCACGGCCGTGAGCCTCACCCTGATCGGCGCCGTCGCCCTGGTGATGCTGGCCTACGGCGGTCTGCCGCTCTGAATCTCGAACTCCTCCCCTCCCCGATCGCCATGGCCCAGGCCCCTGCCGTGTTCGTCGGCCTCACCCTGTTCACGATCATGTTCGCCCTCGGGCTCGGTCTGCAGACGGAGGCGATCGCGCAGATCCGCCAGCGACCGGCCCTGCTGATCCGCGTTCTGATCGGCTCCTGTGTGCTGGTGCCCCTGGTGGCGCTGGTGCTGATGAAGCTGCCCCTGAGCTTCGCCCTCTCGAAGCCGGCCCGCTTCGGCATCGCTCTGATGGCCGCGTCCCCGAGCGCCCCGCTCACCCTGCGCAAGGCCGGCAAGACAGGCGGCGATCGCCAGCTGGCGGCGGTGCTGCAGGCCTGCGCGGCCGTGGCCGCGATCGTTTCGATTCCCTTGCTGGCCGATCTGTTCCGGGCCTCGTTCGGCATCGATGGCTGGGACATCCGCCCCCGGGAGGTGGCCCTGCAGGTGGGCCAGATCCAGGTGCTGCCGCTGCTGGCCGGCCTGCTGCTCAGGCGCTGGCGGCCGGGCTGGGTGGCGCGTCTGCAGGGGCCGCTCGACAAGCTCGCCAACGCCCTGCTCCTGCTGCTGATCGTGGTGGTGCTGATCAAGGCCGGCCCCTTGCTGGTGCCGTTCCTGGCGTCCAACTGGCTTGCCCTGGGCTTCATGGCGGTGATGGTGGCCGCGGCCCTGGCCATCGGCTACTTCTTGGCTGGCCGGGAACCGCGCGAGCGCACCACCGTGGCCCTGGTCACGTCGATGCGCAACCCCGGCCTGGCGCTGCTGTTCGCCTCCACCTACGGCGCCGGGATGCCCGGCCTGAAACTGGCTGTGCTGGCCTACCTGCTGGTCACCGTGCTGTTCTCGATTCCCTTCCTGCGTTGGCAGAAAGGCCGGCTGGGGCCCGCGTCTTCGGCCCAGCCGCCAGCGTGAGGCTGGGCAGCTCACCGAACAGGAGGCGGTAATCCCGGGCGAAATGGCCGGCACTGAGAAAGCCGAACCGAGCCGCCACCGCCGCGATCGTCGTCCGTTGCGGGTCGGCGGCCAGCAAGGTCTGCCGCACGCCATGCAGCCGCTGCAGTTTGAGAAAGGCCATCGGGCCCATGCCGAGGTGATCCTGAAAACCCTGAATCAGGCTGCGCCGGCTGGTACACACCTCCCGGCAGATCCCATCCAGGCTGATCGCCTGGCCTCGGTGGCGGGCCATCCAGCCCTGGGCCTGCTTGACGATGTCGATCCTCGCCGGCGGTCGCGCCGGGTGGGGGCCGCCGCCGGCCGCGTGGGCCAGAGCCTCGACCAGCAGGGGGAGCAGATCCTTCTGCAGCCGATGACGGTTCGAAGGCCCGCTCAGCTGCGGGGAGGGCGTTTCCGAGAGCGCAAACAGTCGGTGCAGATGGTGGTTCAGCCGCTGGAAGCGGCCCGTCTCGAGCGGCAGCCAGTTGGCCCGGAACACCTGCTCATCGAGGCAGGCAAAACCCAATGCCGTGGCCTCCTGCTGGAAACAGGCCGGATCGATCGCCACGATCGCCAGCGAGCGCCGGCCCGTGGCGGTGAGATGCACCTCCCCATCGGTCGCCATGCCGAAGACCGCGTTGGCGGGAAGCGTCTGGCCATGGGAGCGGAGCGGGCCTGCCTGGGGAGCCGGAGCCAGCTCGAGGCTGAACAGCTGGCGATCCGCCGGCTTGGCTCCGGCGATGTGCAGCGCCCGATCGAAGCGCACCCGCAGCACCTGGAGCAACCCGAAGCGCAGCGCGAGCAGATCGCCGCGCAGCGGCCCTGGCGCCAACTGGGTCAGCTCGAGGGAGAGCCCAAGCCCCGCAAGGGTTTCGGCCACCTCCTCCACACTGCTGAAGCTCAGCATGGGATTGGGATGGAGAACTGCACTTTTTGAATGGACCGATTCTGCCGCTCTGGGCAGACTGGCGGTCAGGCACCTGTTCCCCTCTCCCTGCCATGCCCAACGGCCAGCCCAACATCCTGATCCTCTGGGGCGATGACATCGGCCAGAGCAACCTGAGCTGCTACAGCGATGGCCTGATGGGCTATCAGACCCCCAACATCGACCGGGTCGCCAGGGAGGGCGGCCGCTTCATCCATTACTACGCCGAGCAGAGCTGCACCGCCGGCCGGGCCGCCTTCATCTCCGGCCAGAGCGTGTTCCGCACCGGCCTCAGCAAGGTGGGCCTGCCGGGCGCCGAGCTGGGCTACCGGGCCGAGGATCCCACCATCGCCGAACTGCTCCAGCCCCTGGGCTACCGCACCGGCCAGTTCGGCAAGAACCACTTCGGCGACCGCGACGAGCATCTGCCGACGATGCACGGCTTCGATGAGTTCTTCGGCAACCTGTACCACCTCAACGCTGAGGAAGAACCCGAACTGCGCGACTACCCCAAAGCAGACGATCCTGAGTTCCCCAACTTCCGCAAGCGTTTTGCCCCTCGCGGCGTGCTGCACTGCTGGGCCAACGGTGACGGCACCCAGCGGATCGAGAACACCGGCCCGCTCACCAAGAAGCGGATGGAGAACTGCGATGAGGAGTTCATGGCCGAAGCCAAGCGCTTCATCCGCGATGCCGTGGCCTCCGGCGAACCCTTCTTCGTGTGGTTCAACACCACCCACATGCACTTCCGCACCCATGCCCGTCCGCAGGACATCGGCCAGTCAGGGCGTTGGCAGTCGGAGTATCACGACGTGATGATCTACCACGACAACTGCATCGGCCAGATGCTGGATCTGGTGGATGAGCTGGGCATCGCCAACGACACGATCGTGATGTACAGCACCGACAACGGCCCCCACATGAACAGCTGGCCCGATGCCGGCATGACCCCCTTCCGCAACGAGAAGAACTCCAACTGGGAGGGGGCCTACCGGGTGCCCGCCCTGGTGCGCTGGCCGGGCCAGATCGAGCCCGGCACCCTGTTCACCGGCGTCGTCAGCCATCTCGACTGGCTGCCCACGCTGCTGGCCGCCGCCGGGGAGCCCGAGATCAAGCAGAAACTGCTGGACGGCCATCAGGTGGGAAGCAAGAACTTCCACATCCACCTCGATGGCTACAACATGCTCGATTACTGGACGGGCAAGGCCGACAAGAGCCCGCGGGTGGAGTTCTTCTACTTCTCCGACGACGGCGATCTCACCGGCCTGCGCTACGACAACTGGAAGTTCGTGTTCATGGAGCAACGCGCGGCCGGCACGCTTCAGGTGTGGGCCGAGCCCTTCACCGCACTGCGGGTGCCCAAGATCTTCAACCTGCTCACCGATCCCTACGAGCGCGCCGACATCACCTCCAACACCTACTGGGACTGGTTGCTCGACCATGCCTTCATGCTGGTGCCGGCCCAGGCTTTCGTGGCCGACTTCCTTGCATCGTTCAAGGAGTACCCACCCCGCCAGAAGGCCGCCAGCTTCACGATCAGCGACGTGCTCGAGAAGATGATCTCGGCCGGGGGGGCGAGCTGATCCACCCATGACCGTTGCTCCCGGCTCCAGCCGCTCCCGGCCGGGCCGCCCCCCGGCCCGGGACATGGCGTGGATTCCAGGGGGATCCTTTGTGATGGGCTCCGACCTCCACTATCCCGAGGAGGCTCCGGCCCACCGGGTGGTGGTGGAGGGCTTCTGGATCGACCGTGCCCCTGTCACCAACGTCCAGTTCCTCAAGTTCGTCAAGGCCACCGGCCACCGCACCCTGGCCGAGCGGCCAGCCGATCCGGCCCTTTACCCCGAGGCGCTGCCGGAGCTGCTGGCGCCCGCCTCGATCGTGTTCGTGCCGCCGCCGGGGCCAGTGGGCCAGGGGGATCCCTACCGCTGGTGGCAGTACATCCCTGGTGCCGACTGGCGCCATCCCGAGGGCCCCGGCAGTTCGATCAGGAACCGCCCAAACCATCCTGTGGTGCATGTGGCCCATGAGGATGCGGCGGCCTATGCCGCCTGGATCGGCAAACAGCTGCCCAGCGAGGCCGAATGGGAGCGGGCCGCCTGGGGCGGCCGTGAAGGCGCCGAATTCGCCTGGGGGGAGGAGCTGCACCCTGGAGGCCGCCCGGTGGCCAACACCTTCCAGGGCGACTTCCCCCACCACAACAGCCTGCTCGACGGCTACGCGGCCACCTCGCCGGTGGGTGCCTTTCCCGCCAACGGCTTCGGCCTGTTCGATTGCATCGGCAACGTCTGGGAGTGGACCGACAGCTGGTATGGCAACCATGCCCTCATGGCCGATCAGGGGCTCGCGGCCGAGGGGAGCAGCGGCTGTTGCGCCGCTGCAGCGCAAGCCCGTGAGGCCAGCATCGACCCCACCAGCCAGCACGGCGAGATGCCGCGCAAGGTGGTGAAGGGTGGCTCGTATCTGTGCGCTCCCAGCTACTGCCGTCGTTACCGGCCGGCGGCACGCATGGCCCAGGGCATCGACACCTCCACCTGTCACATGGGTTTCCGCTGCGTCGTGCGGCCATCCCTGTTGTCGGGATCACCATCGGAGCAGGCGCGGCAGGAGATCGCCTCTTGACCAGCGGTATGCAGGCCAGCGGCTCCGAAAAGGACCCGGAGAAGATCAAGACGGGCCATGACTGTTCCAATCCAGTGGGACAGCAGATTGACGGCGTTACGTCTGCCGAGGTTGCTGGGTCGATGGGAGCCGGAGGCTCTGATCCGTTCTCACGCCTGAGAGGTCGGCTCCTGAGAAGGTTGCTCCGTCCAGCTTGGCACCCCTCAGATCCGCATCCCTGAGGCTGGAGTTGTTGAACAGCGCGCCGCGGAGATCGGCATCGCGAAGTTCGGCGCTTTGCAGATCGGCAGCGGAGAAATTGGCCCTTTGCAGACCCGCTTTCCGGAACGTGGCGTTGGTCAGAGCGGAGCCCGAGAAGTCTGCGCCTCTCCAGCGGCTGCCAGGCAGTCGCAAGCCCTTCAGATCGATTCCATGCAAGTCGAAATCGTCCTGAGAGAGGCCATCGGCCGCAAGATCCTCCAGGACTCTGATCTGCCCAGGATGAGCCTTGCATCCTGATTCCCGGGCCGCGATGATCAACTCGAATTTCTCCTGATGTTCCTTCTCCTTGCGTCGTCCTGCTTCCATGATGTACACCAGTCCGGCAGCAAAGATGCTGAAGGATTCAACGTTGCCAATGCTGACGATCTCGTAGAAGCTGCTGGTCAGGCAGTTCTCTGTTGCCTGCACTCCAGGGCAGTTTTCGAACCGATTGACCATGGCCAGCAAGCAGAAGGAGGCGAACGCGGCCATCAGCCCAGATGGGTCGGCGCGACAGGGCCAGCGGCGATCAGGATTCCGGCTGTGATCTCGCCATCCCGGTCGAGAACCTTCGGGTCAGGAAGGCGTGTCCCGGGTCAAGCCCCTTGACCGACAGCCTGGCCTTCTGACTGACGGATTTCCAGGGCCAGGCCCAAGTTTATAGGTTCATTGGATAACCATGCGTTCGCACGAAAGAGTCTTCGTCGGCTGGGTAGGTTTACCTTCCACACCACACCGACACTCAACTCTCAAGCGGTATCTGCTCGACGGATACGTCTGAGGATCCGACCGTGGTCCGGACGACGGTCTGAGTACCGTGTCGCGTACCGCCGGCTGTCCAGGAGCGGCCGACCTTGGCGGACGCCGTGACCGACCAGTCGTCCTGCGCGATGGTCACCTCCCAGGTGCCGGGCACGAGCACCTCGGTGCGGTGGTGCCGCGCCTGTTCCTGCTCGTTCCAGCCGAACCGCCCTGAGATCTCCTCGACAGGGGGAGCGACGACGACGCCGAATCGCTCCGGAGCACTGATCAGCCTGGCGATCACCCGGGCCGCCCCAGCGCTGAGCCCCCTACCGGCGACGACGACGTCCAGCCGACCGACGGCAACGACATTAAATTCCCTCTGGCAGTGCCAGCAGCCGTTGAAGCCGAGCTGGATGGCGCGCTGCCAGGTCGGGAAACGCCAGGGGTGTTTGATGAGCGCCCCGTACTTGCACCCCTCAACGTGGAACTCCCGGGTACCGGTGTGGCCGCGCAGGTAGGTGGGTGGCGGGAACGAGGACGTGACGTCCACAGGAACGAGCATGGCTGGCACACCGAGCCCGTCCTTCCAGATATCGATCGAGCCATCCACGGTCACCGTGGCGAAGGCCTGCGCCTGCGGGAGCGAACCTGTGGCGAAGACGCCCAGGTCTCCGAACGCGCCAGCCCCGATGCCGCCAACGGCTCTGGGGAGGATCTCCTCGAGCATCCGGGTGATGGCCCCACCTGAGAAAAGATCAGCGACGTCGCCGAGGAAGCCGGTGTCCGCTCGGGTACGCACGACCTCCACCTGCACACGGCCTGCGACTGCACGTAGACGCAGCCATGCCTCGAAGTCCACGTCACCCGTCCAGTGGTCTGCGGTCCCTGAGACATAGAAGTGACCACCCCCGAGCCCGAACTCCCGCCACTGGATGGAGAACGCCGAGATCGTCACACCCTGCACATCCGTAGGGAGGTTGGTCAGCCCATTAGCCGCAAGCCCTGCTGCGATGGCCACATCCACCCGGTCCCGCGGTACGAGAGCCACGGCTCGGTTGGCTCGGACGTTGCGTGGTGCCAAGCTCACCGGCAGGTCCGGCGTCGGACCGGGCTCGGACCACACGTGCACCGCGAGTACTCCATCGCCCGCCCCGTAGGGCGTCGCCGGGTCGGTGGTCAGGAAGTACTGCGCCGCCCGATCGGGCAGCAGTGGCCCCGCCGTCAACGGTGACACCGCGGCGAGCTTCGGCTTCATGGCAGCGGCAATCGCCACGCCCCAGACCGGTTGCTGCTGGGGGGTGAGGCCGACCACTGCAAACCCGTCGAGGGCGTTCGGCCGGAGGTCGACCACTGGGGCAAGGAAAGCCTGGTCTCCGGAGCCGACCTGTACCTGTGTGATGTTCGTGCGCAACACAACGGTGCCGGTGACCTCGTCGTATTGGCCGGTGAGGCGGGCTGTAAAGCCAATCTGGACGAGGATGGGGTTGACGAAGCGCAGCGGCCGTGGCTCAAGGGTCAGGCTCGCCCCGCGGAACCACATCGTGAGCTCGGCTCCCTGCGCGTCGCGGGAAATGAGCCCAGGAACCGCCTGAAGGAACGTCTGCGAGAACACCGTCGAGAGCATGGCCTCGGGGACGAGTGCAGCAAGGCTGAACCCGTCGGTAAGGGCGGTCGGCATGGGCCCGCCTCAAGCCGCGCTCGTTGAGTTTCGGTGCAACTCCTCGAAGATGGCACTGAAAGGTCTGCCCACCTGCCGCTCGAAGTGGTCAACGAGCCGGTCGACCGCGCCCCGCAGCTCTTCGTCCTCGCCTCGCTCCCGTATCAGGTAGGCGAGATCAATAATCCAGCGGTGCAACTCCTCACTGTATGAGGATCTTGTGAGAGTGGGGGAACTGGGGTCGACAAGCACCAACAAGGAGAACTGGCCGACCATGCCAACAACGTCGGCGGCCCGGGACCGGATCTCGGGGTCCTGCGAAAGCAGACGGAGAATGACCGGAGAGAAGTTAACCATGGCGAGGTCGCGCAGCACCGAAGAGTCCGGTAGTCGGTTCCGCAGTGCCTGAATTGGAGCGACAGCCGCCGCCGCGAGTGCCGAGCTGGCGGCGCGGCCAGTGTCCGCCCCTTGAGGGGTCGCCGCCGTGGAGGCCCCGCAGCCGCCCCCGCGGTCCTCCACGCGGCCACCTTGACTGATGCATTCAGCTTCAGCATTTGGGTAAGTCCCCATGATCCACTCCCCGGATCCAGGGTTACCTGGTGGAATTACGCAGTATTTAGTCACTACGTGCTCTCTTCTTTTTTCCTGGCCAAGCTACTGCACTGATGCGAGCAGCGGACGGCTGATCCCGCGCGTTGCAAACAAATTTATCGAAAGTCACCGGGGACTTGGCAGCCCACAG
Source organism: uncultured bacterium (assembly GCA_964355015.1). Lineage (GTDB taxonomy): Bacteria > Cyanobacteriota > Cyanobacteriia > PCC-6307 > Cyanobiaceae > CAYHCE01. Next base: position 53,332 of record CAYHCE010000010.1, read on the forward strand.
GGACTGTCAATTTTCAGCTTAGTGTCATGATGTACTTGCGTTGGAAAAGCGGTGAATCGATTCGCTCGATGCATGGTGATGCTCGTGGTACTTCTTTCCGGCACGGCATTGGCAGAAGCATTGGGCGACCCTGTCAAGATCTCGAACAACAGGATGAAGCTCGTGCTCCTTTATTATCCAGATACAATCAGAAAAAATTCCGATAAGTCAGGGGCCATGATGGTTATTCACTTTCAGCAGCCTGGAGGAGCCAAAACCACTGGGACAATCATTTACAAGAAATCCGACTGCGAGCGAAGGAAGGGTGAATATATCTTTCTGAAGGACGGCTCCACCACGGCCTATCGCGGGTCATGGGATGCTCAAGGCCTCGGTCTATTCGCTAACGTTGCCGTTGGCATCTGTTTCGATGCGTGGGGCATCAGTTTTTTTAAATGAGCATGAAGCAGCTGGCCACCGTAGCTGAACCTTGCGAGGCCCCTCCCCTCCGTCCTTCTCGTTCTCAAAGAATGAATAGAAGAATGTTTCATCCTGCAGCGGTGCTTATCGGGTGCATTTTCTTGGCAATCGCCATTCCTGACTCAGGCCATGCAGATGAGAGATCTTATCAATATTGCATCCAGCAGGCCTGCTCTTCTTATGGTAATGACGATAAGAACTGTGAGTACTATGCAACACACTGCCTCAGAGAACTTGGCCCAACTCCTTCGATGCCCACTCAGCGTATAGCCGTTCGCTATGGTGCTATCGCTTTGGATGACAATAGCCTGATCTATGGTTATTCTAAGGACCAGTCATCTCGTGGTGGTGCCGAGAGGCGCGCCCTTGAAGAATGCCGCCGAGCTGGTGGGACGGCATCGCGCTGCAAGGTAGTCAAATCGGTGAACAATTCCTGCTTGGCCTTGGCCGTCAGGCCCGCTATGGCAAGCAATGGATCACGGTGGGCTTATGCTTATTCTGATGATGGCTGGGTTTCTCGTCGAAACGCCACAAGAGAATGTGCAAAAGATGGTGGGGGTGCTTGCAAGGTGGTGGTCTCGTTTTGTACTGGGTAAGTCTTGTTGCGCAATGATATATTCGTGCGGTGTATCCATCTAAAGCCTTGTTGGTTGAGCTGAATGTCTCTCGAGCAAGTTAGGCAATCTAGTTGGAGCCTAACTGGCCTGTTGACTTTCGGGAAAGCTTATACCCCTCGCCACCGATTAGGAGCCTATAGCGAATTTAGCTGTTTTGACTTCGGATACCGCAGGCTTGGGATCTCCGCCGTTGTCGAAGGCGATGCCGAGACAGCGCCAGGAGAGGTTGATCTGGGTGCTGTTACCCACGGCGTAACCCAGGCCGACCTGCGCGTTGCCGCTGAGATCCTCCCCGCCGGCCAGGCCGAAGCCGCTCACGCCCCCGCCCGGGCGAAGGCGCGCAGGCGGGGCGTGAGGAACAGCGAGGCCTGGGTGCCGATCAGCGGCAGGGTCCAGGTGCGAAAGCAAAGATCCGTGCAGCAGCCCGGAGCAGGAGGGTGGGACGGGGCAGAAGCCAGGCCCTTGCGAGGAACCTCGACAGGCAGGGACTGTGAAGCAGAGACCTGAGCGGCAGCCGCTGAATCCATTCACTGGCGACGTTGAGGGTCCCTTGCCGGCGACTGGCTCCCCGTCCCCGGAATTCAGACCGAACCGAAGGCCACCTGGCAGGCCGCATTCAGTAACTCCGCCTCCGCCGCGCTCTGGGGCTGGCGGCCATCGAGCAGCCCGCTGTTGCAGTCCGCGGTGAGCTGGTAGGTGCTCCCATCGGCGCTGACGGCGAAGGTCACCCCGGCGGTGCCCGAAGGCTGGATCGATCCATAGAGCAACTGGTAGTTGCTGCTGGGTACCAGGATGTAAGCCTGGTTGGCGCTGATGGCGTTGTCGACGGCGTTGTTGATGATTGCGGCCGTTGCCAGCGTGCCGACGCCCCAGGCGGCGGCGCTGGCTCCCCACCATCCCCAGGCGGGGGTGCTCCAACCGCCGTACCAGCCGTTGTTCCAGGGTCGCGCCACTCCCCAGCCTGCCCTCGCCCAGCCTGGATTCACATTCACGTTGTTGATGTCGACCCGCCGGTTCCAGTTCTGATTGACGTTCCGATTGATATTGCTGCTTACATTCCGATTGACATTCCGATTGACATTGGTATTGACACTGCGATTGATGTCTCGGTTGACATTGCTGTTGATGTCGCGATTCACGTCACGGTTGAGTCCGGCCGAGCCGTTCCGGTTCTGCCCGACGGGAGTGCTGCGGTTGAGGTCCCGGCTGCCGCTCTGAGGGACCCGGTCACGGTTGCCGGCCGATCCGCTGAAGTCCCGGCTACCCGCTGGTCGGTCGATCGAGGGCCGCGCACGGTCGCTTCCCACATTGTTGCTCCAGCCTCCGGTGGGCCTGCTTGAGCCACGGTTCAGCCCGCCGCCGGCGCCACTGAAGCCGCTCTGGGCTCGGGAGCCACCTCCACCCCCACGGCTTCCGCCACCGCCCCCACCGCCACGGCTTCCGCCACCGCCACCGCCACGGCCACGGCCACCTCCGCCTCCACGCGCAATCAACAGAGTCGACCCCGAGTTGTCGGGGTGATCCGTGGCCAGAGCTGAGCCGGCAGGCACCAGCAGCAGTCCGGTCAGCAGCAGAGCGAATCCAGAGGAAATCTTCATTTCAGAACCAGATCGCAGCCGGCGTCGTAGCAGCTGGCGTTCACACGCCCGTCGGGGCCGAAGTGCACCTTGACCAGGTCACGGCCCGTCATGGCGTCGGCTTTGTTTTCACGGACGCTGTTGAGATAGTTCGGGTTGACCACGCAGAGCTCGCGGCCGTTGAAGCAGATCGTGTTCGTGGAGAACCGGGCTTCGGCGCGCTGCAGCGGCTGCCACTGCTTCGTGGCGGCGATCCAGCGATCCATCCGCACCGGATTCTCCGTGACCCGGATCGTCTCGATCACCTGGCCGATGCGGTGGCGATAGAGGGTGGCGGTTCCGTCGTTGACCGCCTCCACGCGGCAGGGCACCGGGGCGGTCTCGTTCAGGCTGCAGACGGTGTCCAGCTTGTAGAGCACCTCGCTCCTGGCTGCGGATGGAGCCAGGAGCACGGCAGACGTGAGGGCTGCCAGCACAAGGCTGGAGCGGGCGATGAGCAGGCGCGTGTGCATGGACAGGAAGGACGGATGTCGAAGCGTTGCTGTCCCAACCATGAAGCCGGCCGCGACCGAACCGCAAGCAGAAGAGAACGAAGTGACACAGGATCAGCCTGAATCTCAGCGGCCTGATCACCGGCCTGATTCAGCGGCAGGAGCAGCCCGGGGATCCCCTGCTTACGGATCCAGCGAGCGGGCCTTGAAGGTCAAGGCAGGCCTGCAGGGCTAGCCTAAAAGTAGAGAGAGCTCACCGATGACCCAGTCGCAACCATGGTTCGGGGACGCGCAGGATCCCGACGACGAACTCCACAGCGACCCCGACGAACCGCAGGAGCCCGTTTCCGACGAGCAGGAGGCCTCCGAGGCTCAGGCGGAGTGTGAGCGACCCGGAGAATGGATCACCGGCTGGGACCCGGACGCCCACCCGGAACCCATGGAGTGACCAGGGCTGGTGCTAAGGCTGCGGGTGTCTGGACCCTTCGCCCGCCACCAGGTATCCACTCAGGGCCAACAGCAGCACGCTCAGGCAGAACAGGGCCAGCGACAGGCCATCCGTGATCGGCAGGGCGAGCATGGCCTTGAAGGCCGCCACGATCAGCGCCACCACCAGGACCTTCACCAGCTTCTCCTTGAGCTGATCGAGATTGCGGATGTCCAGCAGCCCGTTGCCGGCCGTGTCGTCCTGGCGGACGGCGTCGATCGGCGAGATCAGCAGTTCGTAGACGCCGTAGCCGAAGATCAGCAGGGCGATCCCGATCAGGTAAAGGTCGATTCCCGAAACCACCCCTCCCAGCAGCTCGGCGATGAAGCCCTTGTTGCTGCTGCCGGCGAGGAGCTGGAGGATGGAGCGGCAGATTTCCATCGTCCCGAGCGTGAAGGTGACCGCCGTACTCACCAGGCTCATGATCACCGGCAGGATGGCCACCAGGCGCAGCTTCCACATCACCCTTTCGAAGCGTTGCTCGTAGCGCTTGCTTCGGCTCGCACCGGAAGGGGTCATGTCTGCCTGCGCGGCTTTCCGCCCGACCCTAGAGGCCGCTGATGGGGCTGCCGCCGGGGGGCGGCCGAGCGGATCGGGCGGCGGATCGGCCAGCTGCTCCGCGAGCGATTGTCGGACCGCCTCCGTGGCGGTCTATCTCTGGTGTTCGCTTTTCCTGCCCTCCAGCAGGTGTTCGCCCGAGGTCAGCATGGTTCACTCCCATCCCCGCCAGCATCAGCACGGGCTCGGATCCCAGGGTGCCTTCCGCTGGAGCATCGTCCTCAACAGTGCTCTCTCGGGCCTGCAACTGGTGATCGGGCTGGGCTTCGGCTCGCTGGCACTGATCGGCGACGCGGTGCACAACCTGGGCGATGTGGCGGGTCTGCTGCTGGGCTGGGGCGCTGAGCGGCTCAGCAGCCGCCCGGCGACGGAACGGTTCACCTACGGCTTCGGCCGCAGCACCCAGCTGGCCTCCCTGCTCAACGCGGTGCTGATCCTGATGGCGGCGGCGGTGGTGATCGTCGAGGGGCTGCAGCGGTTGCGCAGCCCGGTGGAGGTCGTGAGCGGCCCCGTGGCCTGGGCGGCGGCGGCGGGCATCGTCGTCAACCTGCTTTCCGCTCGCCTGTTCGGAGACGGCCATCAGCACGATCTCAACCGGCGTGCGGCCGTGGTGCACCTGCTCACCGATGCGGCCGTTTCGGCGGCGGTGCTGGCCAGCGCCGTTCTGGTGAGCCTGACGGGATGGAACGGGCTCGACGCGCTCACCGCGATCGGGGTGGGGCTGGCGGTGGCCTGGAGCGGCTGGGAGCTGTTCAGAGAGTCCTTGATGGTGGCGCTCGACGGGGTGCCGAGGGACGTCGACCTGACGGCCGTGGACCGGACCCTTCGCTCTCTGCCCGGCGTCGTCAACGTGCACCATCTCCATGTCTGGGGGATGAGCACCTCCCGGACCGCCCTGACCGCCCATCTCGCGCGCCGATCCGGGGAGATCGACGATAAGGAGCTCCTGCAGCTGGCCAAGCAGCGTCTCGAGACCCTCGGCATCGCCCACTGCACCCTCCAGCTCGAGCTTGCCGAGCCACTTTCGCCACCCCCGGCTGACCCCTGAGCGATGGGCCGACCCGGCGACGGGGCGGAGCCGCTGCGCTGATGCCTCCACCTCGGTGGCCCTAGCATCGAGCCATGAACGAGTCTGAGCACACCATCCCCTCTGTTGCGGCTGCAGCCGCCCTGCCCTCCGTCGACCCCACGCCGCAGCTGAAGACCGACGAATCCTGGGCATCCGGTCAGCGCAAGCGTTACCTCGCCTCCCTCGATCAGGCCGATCCACGGGTCTGAGCTGAGCCTCATGCCGGCCTCGCTTCGCCTTGCCTCAGGCTCCCGGAGCGGCGAAGAAGCCGCGGGAGTTCAGCCAGAGCGCCAGCAGCAGGAGGGGAAGGAACACGGCTCCGGCGATCTGCAGCTTCACCGTCGTGGCGGATCGTTGGGGCTGGGCCATGTCGGCTGAGCGGGGCGGGCTGGATGTGCTGGTGGTGAGGGCGGCTGCGCAGCCGGCAGCCGCCTGACGGAGGGACGCCACCGGAACCTAGAGCGGAAGTTCTTCTCTGAGGAGGGATTCGGCTCAGGCGCCATCGGCCAGGGCCGAGCTCCGGCCGATCTGGGACGCCCGGGCCCCCCTCACTGGCTCACCACCAGCTCCCTGATGCCGGTGCGCTGCAGCAGTTCCGCCAACGCCAGCAGGTCGTCGCCCCGGATCAGGCCGATGCAGCCATCGGTGCCGCTGTCGGCACCCAGGCCGGCGCTGGGATCTTGATGGATGCCAAGAGCCCGCCGCGCTGTCGGGAACTGGGGCTGCAGGCCGATCCAGACCGGACCGCCCAGCTCGGGTGGGTCTTCCGGACCCACCGCCGTGATCTCGGTGACGGTGTAGTGCCCCAGCGGCAGAGGCGCCTGGCTGCCGAGCCGGTTGCGGTCGGCCTGCTGACGTCCGGCACGCCCCACCAGGGCCTCGAAGCTCCTCGGCCGCTGGCCGGGAAGGGTGAGCCGCAGTTGCCAGACCGGGTCGCCGGTGGCGGCGATGATCCGTTCGGTGCGCACGAGGATCAGCCGCCCGGCCGCCGAAGCCGGTGCAGGCTCGATCGCGGCGCTGGCCCCCCCGCTGAGCAGCCCGGCGCCGAGCAGGCCAGCGCCCACGGCCAGGCCGGCTCTTGCGAGCCTGGCGCCACCCTCACAGGCCACCTTCGTTCTGCTGCCAGGGAGCCGCATCGGCCGTGCGCGGGGGCCCGTTGATAGCGCGGCCCTCGCCGGGCGGTAAGGGGGTACAGCGGCGGGTCGTTGGCTGCTTCAGACTGGGTCGGTGGCTGTGACGTGATGGGATGGCTCCGGATGGGACTCTTCCGGATGGGACTCTTCCGGATGGGACGGCTCCGGATGGGATGGGTCCGGAGCTGCGGCGGCGGGAGCGCATCAGTCGCCGCGACGGCAGTGGCATCGATCGCACCGCCCTGCTCGGTAGCTGGCGGCTGCGGGCCACATGGCCTCGCAGGGGCGAGCGTCCCGCCACCCTGGCCGCTGCCCTGCTGCGGGGCCTGCAGGCCACGCTGGCGCTCCTCCCCGGCGGCGATCCGGACGTTCTTCTGATCCACAACAGCGTTCGCCTCGGCGCCCTGGAGCTCCGCTTCGAGGGTCGGGCACGGCTGGAGGGGCGACGACCTCTGCTGCTGTTCCGTTTCGAAAAGCTGCAGCTGTATCTCGGCTCCAGGCTGCTGCTCGAGCGACCCATCGCCCCGTCCGTTCCCTTCCCGGAGCAGCGAGCCGGCGTGCTGCCGTTCTTTGCCCTGATCGCCTGTGAGCGAAGGGGCCTCCCGGCTGGGAACGGCTCGGAGACCGGCTGGCTGGCGGCGCGAGGCCGTGGCGGCGGACTGGCCCTGTGGCAGCTCGAAGCCGTGCAGGCTGCCGCCGCGCCGCTACGTTTTCCCTGAGCCCGCCCGGCCTCCCCTGAAACCGTTCCTGCAGGTTCTCTTCATCACCTGGCTGCTGTTCCGTTGTCTCGAATGGCTGGGCCGGCTGCGGGCCGCCCTGGCGTGTGACCGGCTGTCCTCGGAATTCGCGCGGGAACTCCGCCGTCGCGCTCAGCCGGGCACGCTGCGCTGAGAGGGCAGTGGCCGCGTCCGGCGCCGGTGTCGTTTGGCGAAGCTCTGTCAAGTCCCGCTGCGGACCTGCTGCCACGCCGCCATGGTCCGACCACAGTGAAGGCAAGCGAGGAGGATTTCCCATGCACACCCACGACCTGGAAAACCACGACAACCTGTATGCCGATGAGCTCCAGATGCGTCCCGGCGAAAGCGGCGGCGATGCTCGGAAGCATGCTGTGCGGGCCTCGGTGGCCATTCTCGTGATGCTTGGCCTGCTGGGGGGCTTGGCGGCCATGAACCACGGATTGCCTCTGGGATGAGCGGTTTGCCGCTGGGATGAGCGGATGGCCGCTGGGAGGATGGGTCGGCGTCGACGCTGATCCCAAGGCAAACCACCATGCGCGCCTATGCCCTGACGGCCCTCCTCACCCTTCTGGCCCTGCTGCTGACGCAGGGCACGGCGATGCTGGTGGGACGTGCCCGCATTCGCCACGACGTGAAGCCACCACGCATGAGCGGTCCAGCCGGTTTCGAGCGGGCGTTGCGGGTGCAGCAGAACACCCTGGAGCAGGTGGTCGTTTTTCTGCCGGCGCTGTGGCTGGCCTCCCTCTTCGGCAACAGGGTGGCGGCCTCACTGTTCGGTGGTCTGTGGGTGCTGGGGCGGCTGGCCTATGCCGTGGGCTATCTGCGGGCACCCGAGCAGCGGGCGATCGGCTTCGTGGTGGGTCTTCTCGCCAGCACGGCCTTGCTTGTGATGGCTCTGGTGGGCACCGTTTCCCAGTTGTTCTGAGACCGCCTCGACCGTTCCAGGCGTGCCTGCCAAGGGTCACAGTGGTGACAATCCGATCACGGACTTACCACCAGGAGGGCCATCCGCCTCTGTTCTGATGGTCGTGGCCATCGCCGTTACCGATGTCGGCAGCCAGCGGCTCTATCGCCTGGTCGATCCGCCTGGCCTGCCTTGCCCGGTGCTGGATGAGGTCTACGATTCCTTGGATACCGCCTGCGGCGACTGGCGCACGCTCCGATACCCAGGTTGTTGAGTCCTCCCCCGGCGGTTCCGGCCCTGCTTCCCCTGCGCACCTCCCTGCGAGGTCGTCAGCTGCTCGCCGATGCCGCCCTGAACAAGGGCACCGCCTTCAGCCGCTGCGAACGCAGCGCCCTCGGCCTCGAAGGGCTCCTGCCCCATGCGGTGGAAAGCCTCGATACCCAGGCCGAACGGGTCTGGCAGGCCTTTCTGGGCCTCTCCAGCGACCTTGAGCGGTTCCGCTTCGCCCAGGCCCTGCGCCAGGGCAACACCACCCTGTTTCACCGCTTTCTCGCCGACCACATCGAGGCCGTGCTGCCGATCGTCTACACCCCCACCGTGGGAGCGGCGATCCAGCGCTTCAGCCTCGATTACCGCAGCCCCTCCGGCGGTGTCTATCTGGCCGCCCCGGACGAGGATCGCCTCGAAGCGGTGCTGCGGCAGGCGTCTCCTGGCCCTGTTGACCTGATTCTGGTCACCGATTCGCAGGGAATCCTGGGGATCGGTGACCAGGGGATCGGCGGCATCGAGATCTGCCTGGGAAAACTGGCCGTCTATACCCTCTGCGCCGGTCTCGACCCGCTGCGCGTCCTGCCCGTCGTGCTGGATGTGGGCACCGACCGGCGCGAACTGCTCGAAGATCCTCTGTACCCCGGCTGGCGTCAGCCCCGCCTCGTCGGCGAGGCCTACGACCGCTTCCTCGCCCGGCTGGTGGAAGCGATTCGCGCCGTTTTTCCAGGCGCTCTGCTCCACTGGGAGGACTTCGGCGCCAGCCACGCCCACCAGCTGCTCGACACCTATCGCGAGCGGCTGCCGAGCTTCAACGACGACATCCAGGGCACTCGCGGCGTCGCCTGCGCGGCGGTGCTGGCCGCCTCCCGCGGCGCCCGTCTGCCGTTGGCGGAGCATCGCATCGTGGTGTTCGGAGCGGGCACGGCGGGCTGCGGCATCGCCGAGGGCCTGGTGCGGCTGCTGACGAGAGCCGGGCTGAGTGCGTCCGAGGCGCGCAGCCGGCTCTGGGCGATCGACCGCGAGGGCCTGCTGCTCGAGGGGCAGTCCGCTCTGCCGGCCATGGCGGTGGCCCTGGCCCGCCGGCCGGCCGAAGTGGCGGACTTCGTTCGTGACGATCAGGGGCGCATCGGCCTGCTGGAGGTGGTGAAGCGGGTTCGCCCCACCGTCCTGATCGGCACCTCCACCGTGCCCGGTGCCTTCGAGAGGGCGGTGGTGGAGGCGATGGCGGCGGCGGTGGAGCGACCGATCATCCTGCCTCTCTCCAACCCCACCCGGCTGGCGGAGGCCACCCCGCAGGACCTGCTCGACTGGACGGGTGGACGGGCCATGGTGGCCACCGGCAGCCCCTTCGCTCCGGTCGATCACGCCGGCTCCAGCCGCCGCATCGGACAGTGCAACAACTGTTTCCTGTTCCCGGGGCTGGGCTTCGCCTGCGTGGCCGTCGGAGCCCGGCGGGTGAGCGAGGCGATGATCGACGCCGGCCTGGAAGCCCTGGCGGAACGGATCCCGGCGGCCTGTGATCCCGAGGCCCCCCTGATGCCGGCCCTGGCCGACGTGCGGGTCGTGTCGCGGGCAGTGGCCGAGGCGGTGGCCATCGCCGCGGTCCAGGAGGGACTGGCGACCCTGGCCGCGACAGCGGCGGAGGCGATCGAGCGGTTGGATCAGGCCACCTGGCTGCCGCTCTACCGGGTGGTGGAGGCCATCTGAGCGTCAGACCAACCGGGCCCGCCGCTCAGAGCTCGTCTTCCACCCCGGTCTTGATTTTGCAGTCGGCGAGGGGGTAGCTGACACAGAGCAGGGCGTAGCCCTGGGTGATCTGGTCGTCGTCCAGGAAACTCTGATCCGACTGGTCGACACTGCCGGAGAGGATCTTGCCGGCACAGGTGCTGCAGGCGCCGGCGCGACAGGAATAGGGCAGATCGATCGACTGCTCTTCGGCGGCATCGAGGATGTACTGGTCATCGGGACAACTGAAGCTTTTGCCGTCGTCCAGCGTGATGGTGTAGCTAGCCATGAGCGCGGTACCGCAGAAGGGCCTGCGCCTTCCATAGGCAGTTCCTTTCCCCTTCGGGGTAGTGCTCGTGACAGAGCCATACCTTCTTGCCATCTTGACAGGGGTTGTATGCCTCGATGTGGTGGTGTGCACACAAGGTCCATTCCCGACTTGCGCTCCGGCTCGCTCAGGCACGTCAATGGACCCTGAGCAACGTGGGAGACATTCGTGGTCCGAGTTCTGGTCCCCGCAGAAGGCAGGCCGGGAGAACAACGGGTGGCCGCCACGCCGGACACCGTCCGGCGTCTGCTGTCCCGCGCCTGCCAGGTGGCCGTCGAGGCCGGAGCCGGCCGGGCGGCCGGGTTCTCCGACGAGGCCTTCACCGCAGCTGGCGCCGCCATCGTTCCGACGGGGTGTCCCGAAACCTGGAGCCTTGCGGACGTGGTGCTCTGTGTTCAGCCCCCTCTCGCCGAGGCCGAGGGCGGCGCTGGCTCACTGGACCGGCTGCGGGCCGGCAGCCTGCTGGTCGGCCTGCTGGATCCCTATCTCAACCGCGTCCTGATCGAGCGGCTCACCGCTCGCGGCGTCTCGGCGGTGGCCCTTGAGCTCCTGCCGCGGATCAGCCGCGCCCAGTCGATGGATGTGCTCTCCTCCCAGGCCAACATCGCCGGCTACAAGGCTGTGCTGCTGGCCGCCGCCGAGCTGGATCGCTTCTTCCCGATGCTGATGACCGCAGCAGGCACCGTGCAGCCCGCCAGGGTGCTGGTGCTGGGCGCGGGAGTCGCCGGCCTGCAGGCCGTTGCCACGGCCCGCCGGCTCGGTGCGGTGGTCAAGGTGAGCGACGTGCGCCCTGCCGCCAAGGAGCAGGTGGAGTCGCTCGGAGCCCGTTTCATCGAGCCCCCGAGCCGCGAGGCCCCCGGGGAGACCGGCGGCTATGCCCGTGAGGCCGGTGCCGCCTTCCTGGAGGCCCAGCGTCAGCAGCTCACCCTGCATCTGGCCGAAGCCGACGCGGTGATCACCACGGCCCAGGTTCCCGGCCGGCCTGCCCCCCTGCTGATCACCGAGGAGATGCTCGCCGCCCTGCGTCCAGGGGCGGTGGTGGTGGATCTGGCGGTGTCCAGCGGCGGCAACTGCGCCGGCAGCCAGCCCGACCGCACCGTCGAGATCGGTGGGGTGCGCATCATCGGTGCCTCCAACCTGCCCTCCACAGTGCCCCACCACGCCAGCGCCCTCTACTCCCGCAACCTGGCGGCCCTGCTCGAGCCCCTGCTCGATGCCGAAGGCCTCAAGCTCGACCCCGAGGACCCCTTGCTCGATCCCTGCCTGCTCACCCATGCGGGGAGCTGTCGCCGCCCCGACCTCTGGCCTTCGCTCGAGGAGGTGGCGGCATGAGCGGTCAACTCGGCGGTACCGAGGCCCTCTGGGTCCTCGTGCTCGGCAGCCTGCTGGGCCTGGAGCTGATCGGCAAGGTGCCCCCCACCCTGCACACTCCGCTGATGTCCGGCGCCAACGCGATCAGCGGCATCACGCTGCTGGCCGCCCTGGCCCTGATCGGTGAGGCCCCGACGCCGGGGCTGCGTCTGCTGGGGGCGGTGGCTCTGGGCTTTGCCCTGTTCAACGTGGTGGGGGGCTTTCTGGTCACCGACCGGATGCTGGCGATGTTCAAACGCAGGGATGTGAGCTGATGGGACAACTGACGATCGAACTGGGGGCCGTGCTGCTTCTGGCCCTGGGCCTCAAGGGGCTCGCCAAGATCCGCACCGCCCGCACCGCCAACGGTCTGGCCGCGCTGGCCCTGGGGCTGGCGGTGTTGGGCCTGCTGCTGCAGCAGGGGTTGGCCGGCTGGCCCTGGATGCTGCTCGGTCTCGCAGCAGGCGGTGGACTGGGCGCCCTGCTGGCCTTCCGCGTCGCCATGACGGCCATGCCCGAGACCGTGGCGCTGTTCAACGGCTGCGGTGGCATGTCCTCCCTGCTGGTGGCGCTCGGAGCTGCGCAGCTGCCCACACCCCTGAACCAGCTCGCTCAGGTATCGGTGCTGGTCTCCGTGCTGGTGGGAGCGATCACGTTCAGCGGCTCCCTGGTGGCCATGGGCAAGTTGCAGGAATGGCTTGGCACCCCCGCCTGGACGCTGCGGCCCCAGCGGCATGCGGTGAACATCGCCTTGACGCTGTCCTGCCTCGTCTGCTGCGTGCTGGTGCTCAAGGGCGTCGCCCTCGCCCTGGTTCCTCTCACCCTGCTGTCACTGCTGCTCGGGATCGGTCTCACCCTGCCGGTGGGCGGCGCCGACATGCCGGTGGTGATCTCCCTGCTCAACTCCTACTCAGGCGTGGCCGCCGCCGCTGCCGGTTTCGTGGTGGGCAGTGAGCTGCTGATCGTGGCCGGCGCCATGGTGGGCGCCGCCGGGTTGATCCTCACCCAGGTGATGTGCACGGCGATGAACCGTTCGCTCACCTCGGTGCTCTTCGGTGGGGCCCTCGGCACCGGCTCAAGCGACGGGGGCTCCGGTGATGCCCGCGAGGAGTACACCAACGTCACCTCCTGCAGTCCTGAGGAATGCGCCCTCACCCTCGAGGCAGCCGAGCGCGTGGTGTTCGTGCCCGGCTACGGGCTTGCCGTGGCCCAGGCCCAGCACAGCCTCAAGGAACTGGCCCGCCTGCTCGAGCAGCACGGCATCGAGGTCAGCTATGCGATTCATCCGGTGGCAGGTCGCATGCCCGGTCACATGAACGTGCTGCTGGCCGAGGCTGACGTCCCCTACGACCAGCTGATCGAGATGGAGATGATCAACCCTGACTTTCCGCGCACCGATGTGGTGATCGTGCTCGGCGCCAACGACGTGGTGAACCCCCGCGCCAAGAACGATTCCGCCAGCCCCCTCTACGGCATGCCGGTGCTCGAGGTGGACCAGGCCCGTTCGGTGTTCGTCGTCAAGCGAAGCCTCGGGGCGGGCTACGCCGGCATCCGCAACGATCTGTTCGAACTGCCCCAGACCTCGATGATCTTCGGGGATGCGAAGCAGGTTCTGCAGGGCCTGATTCAGGAACTGCGCTCGCTCGGGGTCGGCAAGGTACCGGTAGGGGCGGCAACTCCCCCCTAGGGCCCTCAGGAGTGAGCTGCGGCGGCGGCGGTCCTGAGCAGTGGCACGGCCCGTGGCATCGCCCGGCTCGGGTCTGAGGCCCTGCCGGCTCCATCCTCCCGCAGCTGGCTCCAGCTCGCCCTGAGGCTTCTGCCCAGTTCAAGCGCGGCCAGGCCTGCATCGAGAAGCACCAGCAGCAGCCACAGCAGCAGGGCCAGCCAGTCCCGCCCGGACGGCTGGCGGGAGCTGGCTCCCTGATCAGGAGTGGCAGTCGGCTCGGACCTTGCCGGCGCCCCCCCTGTCGCCGCCAGCACGAGCGGCGGGGAAGACAACGCTAAGGACATGGGTAGGGCCACGACTGGGTCGATCTCGAGGTCCGCAAACGCATCGGCTGGATCCATACCGGGCTCCGGTTCAGCGAGTGGAACTTCGTCGGGCTCCAGTTCCGGGGCGCGCTCCGAGGCAGGGAATGGTTCCAGCGGCTGCCACGGCTCGGCAGGATGAACGCGCCAATAGGGAGTCTGCCGGCTCTGCCGCAGGCGCGCGTTGAGGGCGGGATTCATGGCAGCGGCATGGCGGTAAGGGGGAAACCCATCCCGCATGATCTCAGTTCCGCCCCCCTAGGGTGGAGCCCTTGCGAGGAATGCTGCGATTTCCCTTCTGACCCACCCAGCTCCGGGACAGGAGCAAACCCGACGCCTCCAGCGCGACGCGGACCCCGAACCTTCCCCCACTGTGGCTCCCGTCAGTGATTTCGCCTCCTTCGGTCTCTCCGAACCGCTGCTGAAGGCCATCGCCGCCAAGGGATACACCACGCCGTCTCCGATCCAGATCCAGTCGATTCCGGCCGTGCTCGGCGGTCACGACGTGATGGCCGCCGCCCAGACGGGCACCGGTAAGACGGCAGGCTTCACCCTGCCGATGCTGGAACGGCTGCGGCACGGTCCCCACGCCCGCAACAATCAGGTGCGTTCCCTCGTGCTCACCCCCACCCGGGAGCTGGCGGCCCAGGTGGCTGAGAGCGTGCAGGCCTACGGCCGCTTCCTCGATCTCCGCGGTGACGTGGTCTTCGGGGGCGTGAAGATCAATCCCCAGATGCAGCGGCTGCGCCGCGGCGCCGACGTGCTGGTGGCGACGCCCGGCCGCCTGATGGATCTCTACCAGCAGAACGCGATCCGCTTCGACCGGCTCGAGATCCTCGTGCTGGATGAAGCCGACCGGATGCTCGACATGGGCTTCATCCGCGACATCCAGAAAATCCTGGCCCTGTTGCCGCCCAAGCGCCAGAATCTGCTGTTCTCCGCCACCTTCAACCCCTCGATCCGCAAGCTGGCCCAGGGCCTGCTGCACCAGCCCGTGCAGCTTCAGGCCACGCCGGAGAACCGGGCGGCCCCCCTGGTCGAGCAGGTGATGCATCCCTGCGACATGGGGCGCAAGGGCGATCTGCTCACGCACCTGATCCGCAGCAACGACTGGCAGCAGGTGCTGGTCTTCTCCCGCACCAAGCACGGCGCCAACCGGCTGGCGGAACGGCTCTGCGAGGATGGCATCACGGCCATGGCGATCCACGGCAACAAGAGCCAGGGAGCCCGGACCCGGGCGCTGGCCACCTTCAAGAGTGGTGAGCTGAGGGTGCTGGTGGCCACAGACCTGGCGGCCCGCGGTCTGGATATTCAGCAGTTGCCCCATGTGGTCAACCTGGATCTGCCCAACGTGGCCGAGGATTACGTGCACCGCATCGGCCGTACCGGCCGGGCCGGCCAGAGCGGCCACGCCCTTTCGCTGGTGGCGGCCGAGGAGCACGAACTGCTCAGGGCGATCGAGAAGATGATCGGCAACCCCCTGCCGCGCCAGGAGATCCCCGGCTTCGAGCCCACGATCCTGTCGGCGCCTCCCCTGGATCTCAGTGGCGGGAGGGGCAAGGGTGGCCGCCGGGGTGGCAGCGGCGGCGGTGCTCCCCGCCAGGACGCCGGCCCACGGCGGGGCCGGGCCGGCTCCGGGACACCGGCAACTTCCCGGGCCAGGACCCGGCGGGTCTAGGCGGAGCCCAGCAGCCGGGAACGGCCACGAGCCAGCTGCTCGAACAGGGCGTCTGCGCCCGGCGTTGAGGCCAGCGCCTGCCGTCTGCGCAGTTCCTCCCATTCCGCCTGGAGCTCATCCGGCAGCTGTTCTGCCTCCAGCCGCCGTTGGCTCTCCTGCTGCGCAGCCTCCTGTTCCAGGCGCTGGGCATTGTGGAGCAGCCCACCGGCCCGGGCCCACTCCCAGCGCTCCGGGCGCGGCCTCAGCCGAGCCGATCTCCGACCGTGACGCCCAGCTGCTGCAGCAGGGTTCGGCCCTGCGCAGGGGCCTTACCCTGCAGCTGGGCCTCGCGCACCAGCAGTGGACAACCGCCACTGGCCACCACCAGTCCCAGATCGGGTACCAGCTCCAGCACGCTGCCGGGAGCAGCGCTGAGCTCCCTGGCGTCCCAGTGTTGGGCCAGAACGACTGCCCCCTCGCTGAGCTGGTCGGCCAGCCGCCTCACGAGGGGTTCGGTGGCCAACAGCTTGAGCCGCTGGGCCTTCCAACCTGTGGCGGCACCGGGATAGAGCCCCATCACACGGCGATGGATCGCCAGCGCCGGCGCGCTCCAGTCGATCGTGAAGTCGTCCCTGGTCAGCAGGCGCGCGATCGTCATGCCCTCCCCTGGCTGGGGATGCACCCGCAGCCGCGCCAGACGCTCGGGTTCGGTCCCCGCTCCGGCCGCCTCGATCCGTGGCAGGGCTTCCACCAGCAGCTCGGCGGTGAGCGCGCTGAGCCGGGCACCCAGCTGCCGGGCATTCTCCAGCAGGCCGATCGGCAGGGCCCGCTCCAGCAGCACCGGTCCGGTGTCGAGCCCCTTCTCCATCGCCATGATTCCCACCCCCGTTTCGCTGTCGCCCTCGATCAGGCACCACTGGATCGGAGCTGCGCCGCGCCAGCGCGGCAGCAGGGAGCCGTGCCCGTTCCAGCAACCCAGAGGAGGCTGGGCCAGCACCTCCGGCGGCAGCAGCTGGCCGAAGGCCACCACCACCGAGAGGTCTGCCCCGAGCGCGGCCAGTCGGCCCTGCAGCTCAGGCTCCCGCCGGATGTGCTCCGGCGTGAACACCGGCAGGCCCAGCTCCAGCGCCCGCGCCTTCACCGGAGACGGCATCAGGGCTGCCCCGCGCCCGCGGCGACGGTCGGGCTGGCTCACCACTCCCACCAGCCCATGGCCGGCGGCCATCAGCGCTTCGAGGCTCGGCACGGCGTAGGCCGGCGTGCCCCAGAACAGGACCTTCATCGAAGCAAGGGCACTCAGGCGTCGCCGGTGATCGAGAGCCCCTCCACCCACACGTGGGGGCAGAGGCCGTCGGGGGTGACCTTCGCTTCCCCTTCGAACCCCACGAGGTTCCGGAGCAAGGTGCGGATGTCGCCTGCCACGGTGGCGGCCTCGATCGAGCGGGCTTCGCCGCCCTGGATCAGCCAGCCGTCGAACGGCAGGGAGAAGGATCCCTGGCTGGCCTTCACTCCGGCGTGCAGAGCCGAGAGCGAATCGATCCAGACGATCCCATCGGCGCTGTGGCGGTCGAGGCCGCTGGCGCCGCCTGCCACGCCGGGGGTCGGACCGACCTCGAACCAGTGGGGCCCCACCGACACCTTCGCTCCGAGTCCGGCATGGCCGGTGGGCTCCACTCCGAAGGCGCGGGCGGTCGCCTCCGAATGCAGGAAGTGACGCAGCAGCCCTCCCTCCACCAACGGCAGGCGCCGCACCGGCGTTCCCTCGCCATCGAAGCCGGCGGCACCGATGTTGCCGGGGTGAAGGCCGTTGTCGTGTATCGAGAGAAAGGGCACCGCCAGGGCTTCGCCGATCGACGCGCGGTTGCTGAGGCTGACGCCGTCGAGAACGGCCCGGGCATTGAACAGGCTGCTGAAGGCACCGATCAGGTCGAGGAAGGCCTCGGGGCTGAAGATGCAGGTGTATCGCCCCGTGGCGATCGGGGCGTAGTCGAGGTGGCGGATGGTGCGCTCGGCCGCTTCCCCGATGCAGCCCGCCACGTCGAGCTGCTCGGCGCCGTAGGCCAGGCGCACGGCGCCGCTGCTGCGCGGTTTGCGGCCGGTTTCCTCCGCCCGGGCGTAGAGATAGAGGCTGGCGGTGCTGAGCCGCTGCTGGCGGCAGGCTCCCTCGCTGTTGAGGTAAAGCCGCTCGCTGCTGCGCTGGGCCAGACCGTTGTAGGGAACGGTGGTGATCGCCGGGTGGCGGCCCAGCAGGTCGCGCTCCGCTTCCTTCAGGGTGGCGAGCAGTTCGAGGATGCCCTGGGGCTCGACCAGCGGCTGCTCGAGCCTGGGGAGGGGGGCCTTCGCCAGGGGAGAGAAGGCGGGAGTGTCGTCGGGGTTGCCGTAGGAGCTGGCATCGCGGGCGCCGGTCAGGGCACGGGCCAGGCCGCCGGGGGAGAGGTCGGAGGTGCTGGTGACCCCCACCAGGCCGTCGCTGTTCCAGACCCGCACGGTGATCGAACTGCGCTGGGCCCCCTTCAGGTGTTTCGCCTCGCCACGGTCCACCTGCACGGAGGTGTCGGTGCTGCAGGCGGCGCCCAGATCCCAGCGCTGGATGTCGAGTGCGGTGGCGAGTCCGCGCAGTTGTTCGGCCAGGTCGGCGGCGTCGAGGCTGGCTCCGCTGCGGGCGGGGGCGTGCGCCGTGCCGGCAGATGGGCCGGAGGTTGTGCTGATGCTGGTGGCGGTCATGGTCAGCGGCCTCCCACGGTGATCGATTCCACCTTGATGTGAGGCTGCCCCACGGTGACGAAGATGCTGCCGCTGACCGAGCCGCAGAAGCCTGCCGCCAGCTCGAGATCGTTGGCGCACATCGAGATGCGCGGCATCACCTCCCTGGCTTCACCGATCAGTGTGGCGCCCTTCACGGGTTGGCTGAGCTGGCCGTCCTCGATCAGGTAGCCCTCCTCGACGGCGAAATTGAACTGGCCGGTGGGGCCGACGCTTCCGCCTCCCATCGACTTGCAGTACAGGCCTCTGTCGACCGACGCGATCAGCTGTTCCGGCGTGTGGGGCCCGGCGGCGATGTAGGTGTTGCGCATGCGGCTGGCGGCCGCGAAGGAATGGCTCTGGCGACGGCCGCTGCCGGTGCGGGCATGGCCGGTGCGCAGTTCGCCGGCGCGGTCGGAGAGGAAGCGCTGCAGCACGCCGTTCTCGATCAGCACGGTGCGCTGGGGTTCCATCCCCTCGTCGTCCATCGAGAGGCTGCCGAAGGCACCGCCCGTGAGGCCCTCGTCGATGGCGGTGACGCCCTCGTGGGCGATCGCTTCGCCCACCTTGTCGGCGAAGGGGGTGGTGCCGCGCTCCACCTGGGTGGTTTCGAGCAGGTGGCCGCAGGCCTCGTGGAAGATGACGCCGCCGAAGCGGTTGGCCAGCACCACCGGGTAGGTGCCGGCCTCCACGTAGTCGGCGTAGAGCATGGCGCCGGCGCTGGCGCAGAGATCGACGGCCGAGGCTTCGGCGTCCCACTGGCGCAGGTCGTCGGGGCGGCCGGAGCTGCCGTAGCGGCGGCCCAGGCTGGCCCGGTGTTCGCCGTCAGCAGCCAGGGCGGTGAGGCCCACCGACTGGTGCAGCCGGATGTCACGGGCGAAGGTGCCGTCGCTGGCGGCCACCAGCACCTCCTGCCAGTCGCGGGCGTAGCTGCCGCGGCGGGCCTGCAGGTGCTGGCCGTGGCGCTGCAGCTGTGCCGTGCCCTCCAGCAGCCGGCCGGTGGCTTCGGCCAGGGCCGGGCAGGAGCTCAGCCACGACTGCTTCGCTTCGGCGTGGTCGCGCAGGGATGTCAGGCCCTCGAAAGGGGAGAGAGCGGCGCCGGCCCGCTGCAGCCCGAGCATGCCCAGGGCCTGATCGAGCGCCAGCAGCAGGCCGGCTTCGCTGAGGTCGTTGGTGGAGACAAAACCATCGCGATCGCCTCGGAAGACCCGGATGCCGGCGCCGCGACCGAAGGCCGGACTCACGCTGGTGATCCGGTCCTGCTCCGCCAGCAGGCCGATGTGGTCGGTGCTTTCGAGAAAGATCTCCACCAGGCTGGCCCCGGCTGCCCGCCCGGTGGCCAGCACGGTCTCAAGGCGGGGGCTCCAGCTCAGGCCGAGATGGTCGGGGCTGGGCGGTGCGACGGGCGAGGTTGCGAGCAAGACGGGCGGATGGGTGCGGGACGGTGAGGCTCGGTCGCGGCGGATCAGCGGACGGCGGGCTGAAAGTCCTCGCTGCGGATCGGTGCCATCAGGAACAGCCTGGCCATCTCCAGGCCGTTGGCGGCCCAGAAGGGCAGCTTGCGCAGCGCCTTGATCGGGGCGGGGGAACCGGCCTGATCGGCGGCGCTGAGGGCCGCATTGTTCTGGACGATCCGCTCAAGACGCTCGTAGAACCTGGGATGCTCCACGTTGAGCACCACCGGGAAGACCCGTGCCGAGGTTTCGTTGGTCTTGGCGATCACGTACTTGTCGTAGGCGCGGGCATCCAGGCCAAGGGCCTCATAGAACTCCTTGCGGGCCACGTCGCGCACGTACATGGTGGCGAACACCGCCAGAAGGAAGAAACGACACCACAGCCGTGCCTGCAGCCCCCGCACGGTGTCGGGCTGGGCCTTCATCAGGGCGTCGAAGAAATCGCCGTGGCGATTCTCATCCTGGCACCAGTTCTCGAAGAAGTTGAAGATCGGAAAGATCTTGCTTTCCGGGTGTTTCTGCAGATGGCGGTAAATGGCAATGTACCGCCAATAGCCGATCTTTTCGGAGAGGTAGGTGGCGTAGAAGATGAACTTCGGCTTGAAGAACGTGTAGGCCTTGCTGGCGGTGAGGAAGCCCAAGTCGAGCTGGAGGCCGAAATCGCCCATTGCCTTGTTGAGGAAGCCGGCGTGGCGAGCCTCGTCGCGGGCCATGTGGGCGAAACACTCGGCCAGCAGGGGATTCTTCTCCTTGATGCGGCGGCTCAGCTCCTTGTAGAGCAGGAAGCCGGAGAACTCGGAGGTGCAGCTCTGCTCGAGAAACTCGACGAACACCCTGCGGGTGTCGGGGTCGAGCTTTTCGGCGGCGCCCTCGAACTCCCCGTTGCGGACGAAGTGGTGGCGGTTGTAATCCTTGCGGAATTCTTCGCAGATCGCCTCCAACTCCACCTCGTTGGGCCGCAGATCCATCGCGGCCATCGCGTCGAAATCCGTGGTGTAGAAGCGTGGGGTGAGGATCGTGTCCTTCACCGGCTGCTTGAACGCAGGGGCGTCGGTTCCGGTGGCGGAGACGGCGTTGGCGCTTGGCGCGGCGATGGGGGGCACCATTCGGACGGCACGGCAGGACGTAGACGGCATCGTAGGAGCCCTGCGGCCACGGCGACGGGGATGTGAAGCCGTTTGGGCCCGGCAGCAGCGGCTCAGTTCGGACCCAGCCATTTCTGGCTGTTGAGCCGGGAGACCACCCGGGAGACCAGCAGGGCCAGGGTCACCTTCTTCTCGTCGCCGAGGAAGGGCTCCAGCAGGCTGGGCGCACTGCCGCATTCCGCCAGGGCGATGGTCTTGGACGAGGCGATGTCGGCGGCCGTGAAGCAGAGCCAGAAGCGTCGCTCCCCGGGCAGGCTGCCCTTCACCTGCCAGCAGGGTGATCCCACCACGGGCATCGGCCCCTGGTCGAAGCCGATCTCCGGGGCCGGGCCGCCGTAGGCCTCGATCTCCTTGATCAGGGCCGGCAGGAACAGCTGTGGGATGAACTCGGCGAAGGGTCTGTCCTCGGGGGCCGCTGGCTTGGCCTTCACCGGTACCGGTGAGGGCGCCGCCGCTGCGGCCGCTGGGGTGGGGGCGGGGCTGGCGGAGTCGCTCACCGGCGTGAACCTCGGGTCGAAACACTCCGGCGAACTCTAGGCATCCCCTGACGGCGACTACCAGTCGTCGCTCAGGGGGATGTCCCAGCCCTCGCCATCCTGGCCGGCACGTTCAGAGGCGGCGGCCTTGGCCGTGGAGTTGGCCGCGACGGGCCCGCTGGTCGTGGTGGCGCCGGTTCGCCCGGTGTGGGTGCGCTCCCCCTGCCCGGAGTGTCCCCTGCGCAGAATCCGGAACGGCACCGCGACAGTGGGCGAGGGGTCCTGGGGGCCGCGCTCCGGACCGGCTCCGCCCGTGGTCCAGGCCGCTGGCGCCACGGTGCTCTCGCGGTCCGGACTGGCCCGCCGAGGCGGTTCGGCCATGCGTTCCCAGGGCTCGGGACCGACGTCGGCGGCGCCCAGGCCGCGCTCCTGCCGCTGGGGCTGCAGGGCCAGTGCCGTCAGGCTGGCGCTCAGGGCCGCCCCACCCCCGGCCGCCAGGGCCAGCCAGGCGCCGATCGGCAGGGCGGGGGAGCTCCAGATCAGCAGGCGCAGGCTGGTGGAAGGACGGGGGTTGAGGGCCGCCACCAGCAGCACGGCCAGCAACGGGGCCAGCAGGGGGAGGAGCAGGAGGCGTTGCAGCACGGAGGGGGCCGGATCCGGGGGGCGCAGAAGTCAGAGGCTGGACGGCACCACGACGGGGCCCTCCCAGCGCCGCAGGGCGCCGAGGTTGTAGCCCAGACAATCGAACACCCGGATCACCAGAAAATCGACCATCTCCTCGATGCTGGTGGGCCTGTGGTACCAGGCGGGGATCGGCGGGGCGATCCTGGCGCCCGCCTCCGCCAGGGCCGTGAGGTTGCGCAGGTGCACCAGGTTCCAGGGCATCTCCCGGGGCGCGATCACCAGCGGGCGGCCCTCCTTGAGGTGCACGTCGGCGACCCGCTCGACCAGATCCAGGGCGACCCCGCTGGCGATCCGCCCCACCGTGCCCATGCTCGCCGGCAGGATCACCATGCCGCGGGTGGGGAAGCTGCCACTGGCGATGGCCGCCGCCTGATCGTTCCAGCGGTGGCAACGCAGCTGGCCGCCGTCAGCCCCTGTGCGCTCCCGCCAGAAGCGGGTCTGCAGGTCGGGTTCGGCGGGAATGCGCACACCCTGCTCCGCCAGCCAGACGGCGATGGCGCCGCGGCTGGCGATGAGTTCGACCGTTTCGCCGGCATCCAGCAGCAGTTGCAGGGCCCGCTCGGCCAGGGGCATGGCGGACGCACCGGAAACCGCCAGCACCACCGGGGCCATGGCTCAGTCCTCCCCGTCGTCGGAGAGGGGCGGCTGGTCGCTGCCTGGCTCCTCCACGCCTTCAGGCAGCAGGACGGCCAGGTCGATCTGGTGACGCAGCACGTCCACCTTCTGGATCTGGACCTCGACACGGTCGCCGAGCAGGTAGGTACGACGGTTCTTGCGGCCCACCAGGCGGTTCTGGCGGGAGCGGTACTCATACCAGTCGTCTTTGAGGGAGCTGACGTGCACCAGTCCCTCCACCTGCGAGGGGGGGATCTCGACGAAGAAGCCGTAGCTCTGCACACCGCTGATCACACCGGTGAGGGTCTGGCCCACCAGCGGTTCGGCCGCCCTCGCCTGGGCCATGGCCAGCAGGTCGGCCTGGAGCTCCAGCACGAAGCGGGAGCGGGCGTTGAGGCGCTGCACCAGGGCGGCACTGCGGCCCAGCTCCAGGTCGGAGAGCTGGGTAGGGGTGAACAGCGGCCAGTCGATCGCGCCATGACAGCTTTCGCTGGCCAGATCGACCCGGGTCTTGTGGCGCACGCTGGGCCGGTCCTTGCCCTCGCTGAGCAGCAGCACCAGCAGCTGTTGATTCCAGAGATCGGCGTAGTGCAGCGAGGGCAGGCACCAGGGCGCGAAGGCCTCCATCTCCCCGGCCAGGCCATGCGGGCCTGGGGTGGAGCTGAGCTGAACCGGCCGCAGCACCACGCTGAGCTGGCGCTGCAGCACGCGGCTGCGGTCGGTGGCGGCGAAGGCGGTGGCCAGTTCCGCCACCGCGGGGGCGTTGCCGTCATCGGCCAGCTCCAGCGGGATCTCCAGGGCGAGAGCCGCCTTGGCCACCTCGTTCACGTCGGTCGGGTCGGGCGGTGGGTTGACGGCGTACAGGGCCGGCAGGCCGAGGGCAGCGAGGTGACGGCCAAGAGCCCTGCCTGCCGGCACCACCAGCTCCCGCAGCAGGGCCGTCGGGTGATGGAGCGGCAGCTGGATCATCCAGCCCTGACGGCTCTCGCCCGGATCCGGGCGGGTGAGATCCCCGAGGGACTCCAGCTCGGGCTGTGGCAGGTCGAGGTCGGGTGAGCCGCTGGCCAGGCGGCGCTGGCGCAGGGTGCCGGCCACCTCCAGCAGACGCTCCAGCAGCGGCAGCTGGTCCTTGAGGGGTTTGAGAGCCGCCGGCATGGTGCGGGCCTTCGGTTTGCGATCCGCCAGGGCCTGCAGAGCCGCCTGGCCGACGCTCGCCTCCGGCCGGATCGTGGTGAGGGCGAAGCGGTAGTGGGCCAGCTCGCCGTGGGCATCGAACTGCAGGGCCACGGACACCGCCGCCTGGCTCTCACCGGCCTGGAAGGCCGAGGCCTTGCTCAGGGCGGTGGTGAGCAGGGGCAGCCAGCGGCGGCCGAGGCAGAGGGCCTCGGCCTGCTCCCGCAGCCACAGATCCAGGCCGGAGCCCGGGCTGAGCCGCTCGGCCAGCGCAGGCACGTGCACCCAGAGGCGGAGGCCGTCGTCGCCGTCTTCGAGGGAAAGAGCCGGCAGGATCGGTGCCTCGGCTCCGGTCCAGCTCTCCAGCAGCAGGGTGGGCAGGGCGGTGAGGTCGGAACGGCCCTTGTCGGCCGGTGATCTGAGCGTGGCCCGCGGCGCGGGCGGACGCTCCCGCAGCCCATGCTTGGTGAGCAGCAGATCGAGATCGGCCTCCTCACCGCCGTGGATCGGCAGCCGCCGCGCCACATGGCCCAGCGGCGGGAACTGGGCCACCGGGTAGCGGTCGAGCCGCACCTCCACCACCGAATCCCTGGCCGGATCCAGGTAGGTGGCGTCCTGGTCGGGCAGCTCCACCGTGGTCAGCAGCCGGTCGTCGAGGGGAACCGCCACCAGACGTTCGTCCTGCTGCTCCACCTGGGCCAGCAGGGTGGTGGTAGCCCGCTCGAGGATGCACTGCACCCCACCTTCCGGTGAACGGCGCCGTCCGCCCTCCCGGGTGATCCGCACCAGCACCCGGTCGCCGTTCCAGGCATGGTTGAGCTGGTGGTCACGGATGTAGATGTCCTCGCCACCGTCGTCCCGAAGGGCGAAACAGAAACCCTTGCTGGAGCAGCGCAGCCGGGCCTCGATCAGGGTCACGTCCTGGCGCCGTTGCACCCCGGCCTCGCTTTGCTCCAGCACCCCCACCCGGCTCAGCCCTTCGAGGGCGATGAGCAGCTGCTGCTTCTCCGGTTTGTGGCTCAGGCCGAGGGCCTTCTCGAGTCTGGCGACCGGGAGGACGTCGTCGCTGGGCAGTTGGTCGAGCAGGTCGGCGACCGTGAACTTCATCGGAACGGCAAGTCGGAGAGCGGGTGTGGCGGATGGAGGGGTGGCCGACGGGGGCATGCAGCGAAGCCCCAGGCATCGACGTCTCTGATGGCGACTTTACGGAGCCTCCTGCCCGGCCCGGAGGATCAGCCGCAGGCCGATCACCAGGAACCCCAGGGAGGCCGCCAGCTGGAGCGCATCTGCGGGGATCAGGCTGGAGAGCGAGCCACCCGCCAGTGCCCCCAGCAGGCTGGCCAGCACCAGGGCGCCCGCGCTGCCGAGAAACACCGCCAGGGAGTTGGAGGAGGTGCCGCTGATCGTGACGATCGTCAGCTGGGTCTTGTCTCCCAGCTCGGCCACGAAGACGGTCAGGAATGTGGAGGCGAGGAGAGGGAGCTGCATGGCGTCAGGGACTCAGGAGACCGAGGGTGGCCTGGCCGCCGAGCCAGAGGCCGAGGGAAACCATCAGGAGACCGGCGATCCGCTCCAGCCTCTGCTGCGGCAGCACCGAGGCCAGCCAGCGGCCCAGCAGCACCCCCACCAGGCTGGAGCAGATCAGGGCCAGCGCGGCGCCGACGAAGACCAGCAGGGGCCGCCCCGACTGGGCCGAGAGCAGCAGGGCGGCCAGCTGGGTCTTGTCGCCGAGTTCGGCCAGAAACACCGTGGTGAAGGTGGTGAAGGCGACGGCCACGAAATCGGCCCTCCCCCCTTCCACCGCCGGCTGGTCGGGCTGAGCAACTTCGCTCGGAGGAGCCTCGCTCAGAGGCGCTTCGGTCAGAGGAGTTTCGCTCGGAGGAGTTTCGGTGGCGGCCGGCTCGACGCTTTCGCTCATGGCAGGCGGCTGGTGGCAGGAACGGAGGGGACGGGGGTGCGGGTGGCGCGCTCGAAGCGGCGCATCACCGTGCTGCGTCCTCCATACTCCTCGCGAATCTGCTGCCGACAGCACTCGATCGCAAAGGCCTCGACGTCGGCGGCCGGCACCTTGAACAGCTTGGCCAGCTCGCCGACCCGGCAGAAGTCGGGCCGCTCTGCGTAGATCCGGCAGCGTCGGGCGCCCGTATCGAAGTGGCGGCACCAGCCGTCCTCACGCACCATGGCGAGGTATCGGCTGCGCTGGTCGGCGCTCAGGGCCTCCAGAGCCTCTTCGCGCCGGTCGGGATCGAGGCGGCAGCAGGCTCCGCAGCCGCTGACGCAGCTCCAATGGCTTCCGCAGCCCATCGATCCGGCTCCAGCGGCTGTGACAAGCCGTCACAGTGGCACGGGATCGCCGCTCGCCGTGGGAACGGCGCCCCGTACGCTGAGCCTCGGAACGCCCTACCCCCGAGCGCCGCATCCATGGGAATCGATTTCCACCTGATCGCCAATTTCCTGGCCCTGGCCCTGATCACGCTGGCGGGTCCTGCGGTGATCTTCATCCTCTTCTATCGGCGCGGCGCTCTCTGAGAGGAGGCCGGCTTCGCCCTTCGCCTGGCCACCACGGCTCAGGCCACCATCCCGAGCGCCAGCGCGGCCTCCTCGATCAGCGCTCTCAGGTAGGGAGGCTGGTCAGAGGCCGGCAGCGTGGCCCTGAGTTCCCGCCCCTCGGGGTTTCGGATGCTCAGGGCGTCCCCCTCCCGCCGGCAGCGGTAGGAACGCTCCCTTCGGTTCAGAACGACCTCACCGCTGCCGCTTGAGCGCAGACCCACCAGCTCGAGCTGCAGACGTTCTTCGCCCTGCCAGCTGTCGTTGCGCAGGCGGAACGCCACGTCCAGCTGCTCAGGAAGGGTTCCCTCTCCCTGCCAGCGCCAGGCGATCGCCCGCAGGCGGGCGCCATTCTGCTCCAGCGTCAGCTGCAGGTGGCCACCCCGCAGCAGCCGCTGCTCGACCAGCCGGCATCCCCCGCTCCAGAACACCGGGGCGGGCAGGCCCGCTCCCAGCGGTTCCAACCGCTGCAGCTGCCGCCAGAAACCACGGTTGATCCGATCCAGAGGCAGGCGGGCTTCCGGTTCCACCGGTGTGCCGCTGCCCCGGCCGGCCAGCCACACGGCGGCCAGTCCGTTGAGGGCCTCGTGCAGGCTCGACACCCGTTCGGCCCGAACGGTGAATCCTCCCGCGGCCGGGTGGCCGCCGTGCCGGTCGAGCAGGGCATCGCAGTGGCGGAGGGCCTGATCCACCGCGAAGCCGCGGGGGGCCCGCACCGACGCTCGCAACCGGCCGCCTCCCTCGCCGGCGAGCAGGGCGACCGGCAGCCCGAACCGTTCCACCAGCCGGGCCGCGACCACGCCGATCACGCCGTGGTGCCAGTGAGACTGGGCCAGCAGCAGGAACGGTGTCCGCTCCGGGCCATCGGCTTCCACCAGCGCCACGGCCTCCGCTTCGATCGCCTCGCACAGCTCGCGCCGCTGCCGGTTCAGTGCCTCGCACTCCTGGGCCAGCGCCAGGGCCTGCTGCCGGTCGTCGGTGGTGAGCAGCTCCACCACCAGTGCCGGATCTCCCAGTCGCCCCACGGCGTTGATGCGGGGAGCGAGCTTGAAGGCCACGGCCGTGGCATCCAGCGCGGTCTCTCCCAGCCCCGCCAGCTGCTGCAGCGCCTGCAGGCCCGGCAGCGTGGTGGCGTGCAGATGGGGCAGGCCATCCCGCAGCCAGCGGCGGTTCACCCCCAGCAGGGGGGCCATGTCGGCGATGGTGCCGATGCAGAACAGGTCCATCGCCATGGCGGTGGCGTCGCGACGACCGAGTTCCGTGGCCAGCACCATCGCCAGCAGGTAGGCCAGGCCCACTCCCGCCAGTCCCCGGTAGGGGGACCCCTCGGGGGTGCAGGCCGGATGGAGCAGGGCCAGGCAGGGCGGCGGTTCGGGCGGCAGGGTGTGGTGGTCCGTGAGGATCACCTCCACCCCCAGCTCCCGGGCCCGGTCGAGGGCCTCCCGGGCTGCGATGCCGTTGTCCACCGTGACCAGCAGGCGGACGCCGTCCGCCGCCAACCGCTCCACCATCGCGGCGTTGAGGCCGTAGCCCTCCTCCTGGCGGCTCGGGATGGCCGCGACCGGCCGTGCCCCCAGCCGTTGCAACACACCCATCAACAGGGCGGTGCTGGTCATCCCGTCGGCGTCGTAGTCCCCGCAGATCGCCACCGGCTCGCCGCCGCCGCAGGACCGCCGCAGCCGCTCCACCGCCGTGGCCAGACCGGCGAAGTGATGGCGGGGATCCGGCGCGGCCGGTGGATCGAGCAGCAGGCCGATCTCCTCGGGGGTGAGGTGCCCGCGGCGACGCAGCACCGCGAGCAGTTCGGGCGGGAGTTCCAGGGCATCGAACCGATCGCCCGGTCCGTTCTCACCCGGGCCGGGCAGCGGGGCGGGCAGTTGCCAGCGTTGCGCGGGCAGACGGGTCAGCAGGGGTGTCTCGCCAGGGAGCACGCATTCTGGGAGGCCCTCGCCGGGATGGTGGTTGTCCAAGGGGACCCCTAACCTGCGGTCATGCACGCAGCACAGCCAGAGGGTTCCCTGCGCGCCCTGCTCTGGGACGTCGACGGCACCCTGGCCGAGACCGAACGGGACGGACACCGGATCGCCTTCAACCGGGCCTTCGCCGAGCATGGTCTTGTCTGGGTCTGGGATCCATCCACCTACCTGGATCTGCTGGCGGTGAGCGGCGGCAGGGAGCGACTGCGCTGGTTCCTGCGCCAGCGGGAACGGCAGGACCCCCCCGAGACCCTGGTGGAGGCGCTGCAGCAGAGCAAGCAGCTCCACTACCGCCAGCTGGTGGAGCAGGGAGGGCTGGTGCTGCGACCCGGGGTGCGGCGGCTGATCGCGGCGGCGGCGGCGGCGGGGCTGGCCCAGGCGATCGTCACCACCAGTGGTCGCTCCGCCGTGGAGGCCCTGCTGGCCAGCCAGCTGCCCGATCTGGAGGGGATGCTGGCGGTGAGGGTCTGCGGCGAGGACGTGGCGGCCAAGAAGCCCGATCCGGAGGCCTACCGCCTGGCCCTGCGGCGGCTGGGGCTGGCAGCGGCGCAGGCGGTGGCGATCGAGGATTCCGGCAACGGCCTGAGGGCCGCCCTGGCCGGAGGTCTGCGCTGTCTGGTCAGCCTCAGCGCCGCGTCCGCCCACGAACCGCGTCAGCTGTTCGCCCCTGCCTCCTCCCTGGTCGACCGCCTGGGGGACGACGGGGCGCCCACCACGGTGCTGCACGGGCCGCCTTGTGCCGCCGACCGGATCACGCTCTCCTATCTGGAGCAGCTGCCCAGCCCGCCATGAGCCGCCTGCCCGTTCAGTCCACCCGCTTCCAGCAGCTGCTGGATCGCCTCGATGCGATCGCCTTCGCTGCCCTCAGGGGCAGCTGGCGACGGCGCAGCCTTGCCCTGCTGGCCCTGCTGCTGGGTCTGTTCGCCGGCAACAGCCTCACCTCGTTCGCGCTCTATCGGATCGGGCTGCGTCCGCTGGTGGTTCTGTTGCTGGTGGTGCTCACCGAGCTGGTGGTCCGGGTGCGCAGCCACCGAGTGAAGGGGGATCCGCCGCTGGGATGGGTGCTGTGCGACAACCTGCGGCTGGGTGTGGTCTACGCCCTGGTGCTGGAGGCCTTCAAGCTGGGCTCGTGACAGGCCTCTCCGCTTTTCCGTCGGGCCCGCATCGGCGTCTGCTGGCGGCGTGCGGGGTGGAGGATCCCGACTCCTGGGCCGTGGCCTGGCGCCAGCGGTTGGAGTGGCACGGGTGGCGGCCGGGGGCGATCGACCTCTCCCCCAGCCTGGTCTGGGGGCTGGCCCTGCCCCTGCTCGCCCGCTGCGCCCAGGGTGCCGGGACGGGAAAGCGGTGGCTGATCGGCCTGAACGGGCCCGTGGGGGCGGGCAAGACCACGCTGGCCCGGTGCCTGGAGCAGCTGGCACCCCTGCTGGGATCGCGGCTGGCCGTGGTCTCGATCGATGACGCCTATCGGCCCTGGGAGGAACGCCGGAACCGCCTGGCAGGCAATCCTTTCGGTGTCGACCGGGTGCCTCCCGGCAGCCACGACGTGGCCCTGCTGCTGGAGCGGATCCGGATCTGGCGCGAGGGCGGGGCACTGGATCTGCCGCGCTTCGACAAGCGGCTGCGCCAGGGGTCGGGGGATCGCAGCGGCTGGGAACGGCTCGAGGCGGACGTTCTGGTGCTGGAGGGCTGGCTGCTGGGCTGTAGGCCCCTGGGCTCGGAGGAACTGGCGCGGCAGCTGAGCAAGGATCGCGCTGCCCGCTTCACGGACCTCAGCCCGGAGGAGTGGCTCTGGCTTCCCCGCTGGGATGAGGCCCTGGCGGGCTATGTCCCGCTCTGGAGCGAACTGGACGCCCTCTGGCAGCTGCGTCCCACGGACTGGAGCCTGCCGCGGCGCTGGCGGTTCCAGGCGGAGGCGCGCCAGCGGCGAAGATCCGGCGCGGGACTGGATGGGGCGGCGCTGAACCGCCTGGTGCGGGCCAGCCTCGGCTCACTGCCGCCGGATCTCTACCAGGATCCACTCTGGAGGGAACCTCACCTCTGCGCCGGGCAGGGTAGGGAGGGGCGCTGCGCTGATGGCTGCTCCGCTGAGGCTGTGATGCTCCTGGATGGACGGCGACGCTGCCGCTGGAGCGGTACCAGCCTGGAGGCGCGTACCGAGGGGATGGGTTCAGGCCAGGACCGAGCTCAGCTTTCGGAGTCGTCCGCGGATTCCTCGATCGGATAGACGAAGCCCTGGGCGCGGCCGCTCAGCACGGCCTTGCCGAGGGACAGGGCCTTGCGGGCCGCCACGGACGCCTTGGCCTTCCAGTGGGCATGACGCTGGTTCCGCTTGCCCTTGGAGGTTTTCTTCTTGGGAACAGCCATCCCACTCGCTCTGCCAAACGAAGATCCTCCGCTGCCGTGCTGCCATCCGTCAAATCGCTAAGCTCGCCGCAGAAGCAGAACCCTGTGAGCAGCCCGCGTCCGGTGCTCCCTCTATGGCCGGAGGTCCCCCGTCCTGTCCTCGCCGCGACGCCGGTCAGCGCGTCCACCCATGCGCAGACCCCATCGCCGGAGCACAACAGCCTCCTGCGCGGTCTCGGGGTTCCTTCCACGCCTCCGCCCTCCTACAGCCAGCTGCTTCAGCAGATCCGCGCCGGCAAGGTCAAGGAGCTGGAACTGTCGCCGCAGCGGCGGGAAGTGCGGGTGCAGTTCGCAGACGGCACCCAGGCGCGGGTGCCGGTGTTCGCCAACGACACCACTCTCCTGCGCACGGCGGAGGAGAGCCGCGTCCCG
The DNA here is from genome assembly GCA_964355015.1 of uncultured bacterium. GTDB lineage: Bacteria > Cyanobacteriota > Cyanobacteriia > PCC-6307 > Cyanobiaceae > CAYHCE01. Next base: position 84,309 of record CAYHCE010000010.1, read on the forward strand.
CTCAGCGTGCGCGACGATCGCCAGGACGACGCCACCGCCGGCCTGCTGGTGAACGTTCTGCTGGTGGTGCTGCTGCTGGGTGGACTCACCCTGCTGATCCGGCGTTCCGCCCAGGTGGCCAACAAGGCGATCGGCTTCGGCCGCAGCCAGCCGCGCCTGCAGCCGGAGGGCACCGTCAGCGTGCGCTTCGAGGATGTGGCCGGCATCAACGAAGCCAAGGAGGAGCTGCAGGAGGTGGTGAGCTTCCTGCGCCAGCCCGAGCGGTTCACCGCCCTCGGTGCCAAGATCCCCAAAGGGGTGTTGCTGATCGGTCCTCCCGGCACCGGCAAGACGCTGCTGGCCAAGGCGATCGCCGGTGAGGCGGGCGTGCCGTTCTTCTCGA
>CAYHCE010000011.1:0-83816 GCA_964355015.1 uncultured bacterium
CCTTGCGCTGTGAAGGGCGCATAGGGGTAGGGCCGCTTCACGAAGGAGAGGTGGTGCGGCTGCATCCTGGTGGCGATCACGCAGTTCTGCGCGAACGACAACATCGACACCAGCCCGGCCGCGGCGGGCGAGAGCCCCGCGATCGATCCAGGCGGCACCACGATCAGCCGCCCCTGCCTCCATCGCCGCCGCTCACCCACACCTCCAGGCCTTCGCCCAGGAAGGAGAGCCCCAGCACCAGCACGAACATCGCCAGGCCGGGGTAGAGGGCGGTCCACCAGATCCCGGTGGGCACCGCGGTGAGCGCCTGCTGCAGATCGCCGCCCCACTCCGGGATCGATTCCGGCAGACCCAGGCCCAGGAAGCCCAGCCCGCCGAGCACCAGCACGGCGTCGGCAGCATTGAGGGTGAGCAGCACCGGCACCGAAACGATCACGTTGCGGAACAGATAGCGGCGCAGAATCCACAGCGGCCCCGCCCCCAGCGACTGGGCCGCCTCCACGTAGAGCTCCGCCTTCACCTGGGCCGTCTGGTTGCGCACCACCCGGAAGTACTGCGGCACGTACACCACGCAGAGGGCCGCTGCGGCATTGGGCAGCCCCCGGCCCAGCAGAAAGGCCAGCACCACCGAGAGCAGCAGCACCGGCAGCGTGTAGAGCGTGTCCATGAGCAGCACCAGGATCCGGTCGAGCCAGCCGCCCAGATAGCCGCTCAGCATCCCCAGCGGCACGCCGATCAGCAGGGCGGTCACCAGGGCCAGCAGCACCACCTGCAGGGCCACACCGCTGCCGGCCAGGGTGCGCACGCACACATCCCGGCCGAGGCGGTCGGTGCCGCACCAGTGGCTCAGCGATGGCGTGGCGTAGATCGGATTCGCCAGGCCGGTGTTGGGGTCGGCCAGCAGCCCGGTGTGAATCAGCAACGGGGTGAGCAGCGCGATCAGGCCGTAGGCCAGCACGATCAGCAGCCCCCAGCGCGCCATCCGGCCCGAGAGATCGGTGGGACGCCAGCGGCGCAGCAGCCCGGAGCGCGGCAGGGTGGTCATCGGCAGGCGGGCTGGGGCGGGGCCAGTCTGGGGCAGGAGCAGTGGACAGCAGCCCTCCTGATCGCCCGCCAGTCGTCCGGCAGGCGATCGGCCCGCAGCCGCCAGCAATGTAGACAACGTCTACAATTGCAAGCTGTAGAGGCTTGCCGGCCCATGGCTGTTCCCCCGCGACTGAGCTGGAACCTGCGTGTCAGCGCTGAGGATCAGGATCTGATCGATCGGGCGGTGGCCGCCTCGGGCAAGAACCGCACCACCTTCGTGCTGGAGGCGGCCAGGCGGTCTGCGTACGAAACCCTGGTGGAGCAGACCTGGCTGCAGGTGGCCCCAGAGCGGCTGAGCGCGTTCCTGGAATGCCTGGATGCCCCTCCACAGCCCAATCCGCGCCTCCGCAAAACCCTGGCAGCCGTGGCTCCCTGGCAGGAGTGAGTCGTCTCTTTCCCCCCGAGCCCCTGGGGGATCAACACCAGCTCGCCCTGTTCGAGTGCGGCGACCCCGAACTGGATGGGTGGCTCAGGCAGAAGGCGCTGGGGAACCAGCGCAGTGGTGCCACCCGGACCTTCGTGGTTTGCCGTCAAGGCCAGGAGGTGGTGGGATTTGTTTCCCTGGCCTCGGGTGGTGTGGAGGCCAGCCTCACGCCAGGGTGCTTCCGCCGCAACATGCCTGACCCCATCCCCGTCGTGATCCTGGCCAGGCTTGCGGTGGACCGCAGCGTTCAGGGGAAAGGACTGGCGCGGTCGCTGGTGGCAGACGCCTGCCGGCGTGTGCTGCGGGCGAGCGACCAGATCGGGGTCAGGGGTCTGCTGGTGCACGCGGCCAGCAAGGAAGCCCGGGATCTCTACCTTCATCTGGGCTTTGACCCTTCCCCGCTCGACCCCATGGTGCTGATGCTGCGGTTGGCCGATCTGAAAGCCGTTCTCGGTTGAACAGTTCGGCGCAGATGCCGAGGTCAGCCAGCTGATGGGAGCCTGATCGGCCGCCCATGGGCCTGCTGCTCGATACCCAGGTTCTGATCTGGTGGCTGCTGGGCGATCAGCGTCTGCGGGCGGATACCCGGGAGCTGATGATCACGCACGCCTGCGTGTTGTCGGTGGCGAGCGTGTGGGAGGTGGCGATCAAGCATCGCCTGAGCAAGCTGCCGCTGGATCCGGTCACCTTTCGCGTTGGCAGTCTCAGGGCCGGCACCCGGTTGCTGCCGATCAGCGATGCCCATGTGATCGAGACAGGCCAACTTCCCAGGATTCACCACGACCCCATCGACCGGCTCCTGATCGCCCAGGCGCGACTTGAGGGACTGATGGCCGTTTCCTCGGACGCCAACTGGCAGGGCTACAGCGTGGCTCTGCATCGCGCCTGATGCTGGCCCGACTTCCAGTCCCTCAGGCTCCCCTCGGTAGCGCCCCTTGAAGTGGTGTAACTCAGGAGGTCCTGTGACCCTGTCTGCAGGGTGAACAGGTGCAGCCAGAGGATGACTGCTGAGGAGCTGATTGTGCAGCCCCATTCAATCACTATGAACCCTGATCGCTGAATGTGCAACTCAGCGATCGGGAGACTTTGTGTTGATCGAGGGTGGAGCTGGTGCGTTTCAGCTGATGGTTGCCGCAGCTGGATCAGCATCGGTGAGCTCCAGCGGCTCCTCTGGCTCCGGGATCTTGGCCATGCTGGCCTCGGAGAAGAAGCGCCTGCGCTCGAGCTGCCATTCCTCCTGCTGCTCCAGCAGCTGGCTGCCCACCAGCCGGATGATGGCTGGGTCGTTGGGGAAGATGCCGACCACGTTGGTGCGGCGCTTGATCTCCTTGTTGAGGCGCTCGAGCGGGTTGGTGCTCCATATCTTGCTCCAGTGCTCCTGGGGGAAGTGGAGGAACGCCAGCACGTCATCACGAGCGGCCTCCATCACCGGCACGGCGGTGGGGAACTGCTTGCGCAGCATCGCGGTGACCCGCTGCCAGTGGCCCCGCACCTGATCAGGCGCCTGGATCACAAACACGGCTTTGATCGCTGCTGCCACCATGTCCTGGCCGGCCTTTGGCACGTGGGACAGCAGGTTGCGCAGGAAGTGCACCCGGCACCTTTGCCAGGAGCAGCCCTGGAACATGCGCTTGATCGCCGCCGTCAGCCCCAGGTGCGCATCGGAGATCACCAGCCGGGTTCCCTCCAGGCCCCGCTCTTTGAGCGAGCCCATGAACTGACGCCAGAAGCCCTCGGCCTCGCTGTCGCCCACGGCGATGCCAAGCACCTCGCGGTAGCCCAGGGCGTTGATGCCGATCGCCACCACCACCGCCCGCGACACCACCTGCAGGTTGCGGCCCAGCCTCCCGTGGAGGTACGTCGCATCGAGGTAGACGTACGGGAAGCGAGCGTGATCCAGTGGCCGCTGCAGAAAGGCTTTCACCTGCTCGCCTGTGCCCCTGGCAGATGCGGCTCACCTCTGATTTGGAGATGCCGGTGCTGCTGCCCAGCGCCTCCACCAGGGCATCGACCTTCCGGGTGGAGATGCCGCCGGTGTAGGCCTCCATCACCACGGCATAGAGAGCCTTGTCGACCCTGCGGCGTGGTTCGAGCCAGTTGGGGAAGAAGCTTCCCTGGCGCAGCTTTGGGATGGCCAGAGACAGGTCGCCCACCTGGGTGGTGAGCAGCCGCTCTCTGTAGCCGTTGCGGTGGGTGGCCCGCTCGTCGGGGCAGCGCTCGTGCCGCTGGGCGCCGATGACCGCGGAAACCTCCGCCTCAAGCAGGTCCTGGAATCCACGGCTCACGATCTCGGGGATCAAGGCGCCAGCAGTGGTGCCCTCCATGAGCTGACACAGCTCGGAGGCGCCACTATGGATGAGGGTCATGGTCTGTGATCACGGTGGGTGGGAGTTCTCCAACCAGGGTCACAGACCGGCCCACCTCTTGCCACGACTGACGTTGGAGGAGCTGAGCCGTCAGCACCGGCTACGCCGGTGCTGCTCCTCCTGAGTTACACCACTTGCTGGGACGCTGCTGGAGCGCCTGAATGCGCTCTTGCTGGCAAGACCCAAGGACACCGATCAGCTGGCATCAAGCTGCAGAGAGAAGATAGTGAGAATATGCTGAAAGTTGCATTAAGCATCCCTTTATTCCAGCCCAATGAATGATTCACCAACGCCAGCCGATCCCAGGCAAGGGATCGCGAAGAACTGGGAAAACGCTTGCCGTGCAATGGATCTCAGATAGTGCCACCTGGCGGATTGCAGATGCATTCTCAGGGTGAACACGGATGGCGAAGCAGGGGTCGCGGGGATAATCTGTAATTGTTATCGCCTATTTCATAGTACAATGCGTACGACGATCCAACTTGAGTTGCTCCGCAAGCTCCGCGAGAAGAAGGGAATGGCCAAGGGCTTCACCCTGGTGGAGCTGATGATCGTGGTGGCCGTGATCGGCATTCTTTCGGCTGTAGCCCTGCCTCAATATCTGCAAGCCCGCAACGCAGCTGCTGCCGGAGCCACCATTGGCGAAGCACTAGGGCTTGCCAAGGAATGCGCAACCTTTGCAGCTTCCGACGTAGGCGCCCCACCCGCAGCTCCAGGGAGCGCGAACATTGCTGTGACTACCCCATGCACTACTGCTGGTGGTGTATACGATGCCACTTGGACAGCTGGGCCAGTGGGAATCCGCTGCTTGGGGGCATCATCAATTGCTACGAACTCCAAAGCAACGATTACGGTTACCGATGCTGGAGTAATCACCTGCGCCCTAACGCCCTAACCTAACCGAGCATACAAACCAAATAGGGTAGTCGTAACTTTAATGTCGCTACCCTTTAACCATTATACTCACGCAAGGCTTAAGGGTACCTCGAAATATTGAAATAGGCAAGCCACCACCTCTCCAGGCACAAGGCAATATCCTGCCCAAGTGGATCTGCTTAGGCAGGATATTTCTGACTACAAGACGGCTTGACAACCCAGCAGTCGAATGATCAGGCAGCCAGCACTTTCCTTGAGGAGCAGTGCAGGTAACGCAGGAAATTGTAAGTCAGATTTCGCAGTCCCCACCAGGCTTTCTCTCTGGCCAATCCAATCCGCCTTGTCAGTTTTCCGCGCATGCCGGTTGTGATTGCACCGAAGATGTGCTGTACCCATTCAGGGGTCGGGACAGCTCGGAGCGAACATCGCTAAGGCTAAGCCCTTGACTGCGGCGTGATTCCCGGTTGCATCTCAGGCAGAGATTGCCTGAGATGACTACTCCTCCTGCCGGGATTTCAGAAGCGGACTGGTTGGCATGGCCGACCAGTGCCCGTTTTCTGATCGTGCATCAACAGCAGGAGATTCAAGTGCTGCGCCTGGAGAACGAACAGCTCCGAGCGCAACTCACCGCCCTGGCGACGGAACTTGCCAGCCTGCGCGAGCGGATCGGCCGAACGTCTCGCAACTCTTCCAAACCACCCTCCAGCGACGGGCAGGGTTTCAAGCAGCCCGAACGCCGCAGAGGCAGTGGCCGCAAGCGGGGCGGCCAGCAGGGTCATCCCGTTAGTGGGCCGGAGCTGCTGCCAATCGAGCGTGTCGACGAGGTGGTGGATCACTACCCGGATGCCTGCCGCCGCTGCGGCACCCTGCTGCAGGGAGACGACCTTGAGCCGCTGCGTCACCAGGTGATTGAGATTCCACCGATCACGCCACTGGTGATCGAGCATCGCCTGCATCGCCTGGTTTGCCCCTGCTGCTCCACCAGCACCTGCGCCCCGTTGCCGGCCGATGTGGAGCTCAGCCGCTACGGGCCACGCCTCAGTGCTCCGGTGGGGCTACTGCGCAGTGCCTTCCCGTTGAGTTTCAGCAAAACCCAGGCGCTGCTGGATCAGCTGCTGGGGATGGAGATCAGCCGCGGCGCGATCGCGGCGATCCGCCAGCGGCTGAGTGCAGCCCTGGACCTGCCGATGGCAGAAGCACTGCAGGCGGCGCGGCAGCAGCCGGTGGTCTTCGTGGATGAAACCGGTGCTCCCACAGGCAACGCTGACGGTGGTAACCCTGATAGTCGTCGCGGTTGGCAATGGGTCATGGTCACACCGGTGGTGACGGTGTTCCTGCAGGGCCTGAGCCGCTCAACGTCAGCGGCGATCGAGCTGCTGGGCGATGCCTTTGGCGGCATTGTGGTGAGCGATCGCTTCTCCGCTTACAACCACCTGCCAACCCATCAACGGCAGCTGTGCTGGGCGCACCTGATCCGTGATCTCACCGCTATCAGCGAACGCACAGGCGCCAGCGGTGAGATCGGTCTGGAGTTTTTGGCCCTGCAGCAGCAGCTGTTTGAGCAGTGGCACCAGAGGAAGGACGGAACGATCGAGTGGCCGCAGCTGCAGCAACGCTGCCAGCCGATTCGCCAATCGTTTGAGGCCACGCTGCAGCGCGCAGTGGATCTGGGCTGCGAGCGGGGTGAGCGAACTCCGTGGGCCCAGACGGTGCGCACCTGCCGGCAGCTGGTGCAACGACGAGAAGCCCTGTGGACCATCCTGGAGAAGGAAGGGATCGAGCCCACCAACAACGCCGCCGAGCGTGCCCTGCGCCAGTCAGTCATCCAGCGCAAGATCAGTCATGGCGTCCAGTCCGCCAGCGGTGACGTTTGCCGCAACCGCCTGCTCACGGCCACGACAACCCTCAGCAGCAGGGTCGGGATGTGTGGGAGTTCCTGGAGCAAGTCTGGATCGCCCATCACCGCGGTGGCGTGATGCCCTCACTGCTGCCGGATCGCTGAGGCAGGAATCCGTGGAAGCAGGAAACGATGGCTCCGCTTTGAGGAGTCATCGGCTGAGAATTTGCGCGGCGGGCTGTCCCGCCCTTTGAACGGGTACGATGTGCTCAACCCTTGCCCGCACGCTTGATCGGGCCTTGTTCCGTTCCTTGGCCTCCTCGCTCAAGGGAGGGCAGCGTGAACCCTTCTCATGAATACGGCTCTCAAAACCTCAAAACCAGCCACTTCCAGTAGATCCTCATACCTCGCGCCTACGTAGCCGGAATCAGCCCAGACGAAGTCATCCCTGTTCTCAGGATCCAGCGCATGCGGGATCATCTGGCTGTCGTGAATGTTGGCTGGTGTAATGGCGAATCTGCGGATGAAGCCATGTTCGACATCAGTGCAGATGCTGTTCTTGTATCCGTATTGGCTGACGCCGTTCTTCTTGGCCGAGCGAGCATCAAGGTTCTTCTGCCGCAACCATTCTGGCCTGTCGGCCCATCCTCCTGGCAGCTGACCTCCTCTTGATGGCTTCGTTCTCAGGCCACGAGGTTCGCTGCTACTGCTTCGCAGAAGCCTTGCGGCTAGGGAACAGGGACCAGTGTGGCATCGATGACACCAGCAAACTTGTGTTCAAGGGAGTGGCCATCAGCCTCAACATCAAAGCCACCAAGCCTTTTCAAACTTCCCATTCCAGCAGCTCGGGCCACACAGGAATGGCCACGGAAAAGACCACGGATCCTCCCAGCATTGCGGCTTCAGCAGCCCAAACTGGCGATCAGCCCTCCCATGCCGGAATCTGTACCATGCGTCAAGATGTCTTTCTCCAGATGGACTGGGACCATGGCTATTTCTCCGGCTCCACCTATGCCACCACCTACATGCGTGAACTCTCGCCTAACTGGCTGGATTTTGCCGCTCTTGTCAAAGGGCAGCGCCCTCCGCGCCAGACGGAAGGCGATTCATTCTCCTATCTCGACCTTGGTTCAGGCATGGGCTTCGGCCTCTGCCTCCTGGCCGCAGCTTATCCGGAAGGACAGTTCACTGGAGTTGATTTTCATCCTGATCACATTGCCCACAGCCGCTGGCTGGCAGAGCAACTTGGGCTGAGTAACGTTCGCTTCCTTGAAGCAGATTTTCTGGCTCTTCAGAGCGATCCTGGGCCTTTGATCATACAGGAGCCTGGCCTGGCCAGTTATCACTACGTGGTGGCCCATGGAATCTTCACCTGGGTGCCAGAGGCGGTGCAGCAGGCACTGCTGTCTGTGGCCTCTGCGGTTCTCCGCCCAGGTGGTCTCTTCTACTGCTCCTACAACACCCAGCCGGGCTGGCTCGGCCGCAGCATCTATCACATGTTGGCGGGCCTCGAACGCCAGCACGGTGGACCCCAGCCAGTGGACGGCTTGCGACAGGCAGCGGCACGGCTCAGCGAGCTGCTTGGACCTGCTGATGCAGCCCTTCCCCTTGGCCAGGCCTTGCCAAATCTGCGCGGTGAGCTCAACGACATTACCAATCAAGGCAACATTCCCTATCTCTGCGGGGAATACATCACCGAGAGCTGGGCACCACTGTTTGTCTCCCAGATGCACACGATGGGCCAGGGTCACAAACTTCTTCCCATCGCCACTGCCACACTGCCGGAGTTGTTCGTGGAGCTGCTCAGCGAGCCTCGCCGCCAGCTGGTGCAGACAGAAGCCAACCCGATGATCCGTGAGGCCCTCTTCGATCTGGCGATCAATCAGGCCTTCCGCCGCGACATCTTCGTGAAAGGACGGCTTCCCGTATCGGCCTTCCAGCAGGAGCGGCTGCTGGCCTCGATCCGCTGCTGCGTGATCATGGACGATGCCGTGCCCAACTTCCGCTTCGAAACAAGCCTCGGGCTGCTGGAAGCCGACGCAGCTCAGTGCAGCTCAATCCTTGCCATCTTGGCCGATGGCCCCAGGGCACTCGGCGAGATCTGCCTGCAGCTCGGCTCGGCACCACTGGAACTCCTGCCGATCATCGCCCTGCTGTTGCACGGTGGCTGCATCGGCCTGGAGCGGGGCGAGGCCACCCCGCTCGCCAAAGAGTCTGCAAGGGGCGTGAACCAACGGCTGCAGGTTTTGATGCAGAACGGCCACAGTTATGAGTATCTGGTTGCCCCAGCCATCGGCTCAGCGGTTTCGTTCTCTCCAGTGGATGCACTCATCGCTGAAGCGCAGCGGCAAGGCCTGGATGACTCCATCCTGCCGACCTGCGTGCTGATGGGCCTGGCGGCCATGGGCGGGCAACTGAAACGCCATGGGAAAGTGCTGAACGACCCAGAGGAGCAGCTCAACCAGCTCACCCAGCACATCCAGACATTCACCATCTCCACGCTTCCCAGGCTTCGGCAGCTGGGCGTACTGCTTGATCACACCGGCGACGTCACTCCATAGGTCCGAGATCCCCCCCACTCACCCCCACCTCCAGGCCTTCACCCAGGAAGGAGAGCCCCAGCATCAGCACGAACATCGCCAGGCCGGGGTAGAGGGCGGTCCACCAGATCCCGGTGGGCACCGCGGTGAGCGCCTGCTGCAGATCGCCCCCCCACTCCGGGATCGATTCCGGCAGACTCAGGCCCAGCAGAAAGGCCAGCACCACCGAGAGCAGCAGTACCGGCAGCGTGTTGAGCGTGTCCATGATCAGCACAAGGATCAGGACGAGCCAACCACCTCACTCCACACCTGCGCTGCCAAACTTGAGCTCGATCATGGTCCCCGATGACGCCTCCCAACGTTCTGATCGTCGACGACGACCCCGAGCTGCGCCGTTTCCTCGCCGGTGAACTCAGTGTGGAGGGCTACGCCGTGGAGGCGGTGGGTTCGGGCCAGGCAGCCCTCTGCCGCCTGCGGGAAGCCAGCTGGGACCTGGTGCTGCTGGATTGGACCCTGCCGGATTTCAGCGGCGTGGAGGTCTGCCGCCGTCTGCGCGGCAGCGGCATCACCACCCCGGTGCTGATGCTCACCGCCCGCGACGCTGTACCCGAGCGGGTGAGCGCCCTCGATGCCGGTGCCGACGACTACCTCACCAAACCCTTCTCGATCGAAGAACTGCTGGCGCGGATCCGGGCCCGCTTGCGGCGTGACCAGGGAAGGGGCATCGCCGGAGCCGAGGTGCTGGCGATCGAGAGCCTCAGAGTCAACACCGCCAGCCGGGATGTGTCCCGCCACGGGCAGCCCATTCACCTCACCGTGCGCGAATACGACCTGCTGCTGGCCCTGCTGCGCCAGCCCAACCGCGTGCACGAGCGCCAGAACCTGCTCACCGCCGTCTGGGGGGAGCCCTTCGTGGGTGACGCCAACCTTCTCGATGTCTACATCCGCTATCTGCGCAAGAAGATCGAGATGCCCGGCAGGCCCAGCCTGATCCAGACGGTGCGGGGCGTGGGCTTCATGCTGAAAGAGGGTGCACCGGCGTCCTGAGCGCCTCCTCCTCCAGGCGCGGCAGCAGCAGCTGGAAATCGGCGCCGCCACCGGGAGCGTCCCTCACCCGGGCCTCGCCGCCCATGCGCCGCATCAGCAGCTGCACCACCGAGAGGCCGATGCCGCTGCCGCTGGCCGTCGAGGAGGCCCGCTCGAAACGCTCGAAGATCCGCTGCCGCTCGCTGCTGGGCACCCCATCGCCCTGATCGCGAACATGGGCCACCAGCCACCCATCGCAGGCCGAGCTGAACAGCTCGATGCGGCTGCCGGCGGGGGTGTACTTCAGTGCGTTCTCCACCAGGTTGGTGAGGCACTGCTGCAGGTGCTCGGCGTCGCCGCGGGCGCGGGCCGAGGGACCCTCGCCGGGAGGGGCGAGCACAAGGCGGCCGAGGGCCAGACCCTCCAGCCGCTCGAAGGCCTCCAGCAGACACTCCTCGAGATCCAGGCTGGCCAGGCTGAGCTCCAGCCGGCCGACGTCGTCGCGGGCAATCAGCAGCAGATCGGCCACCAGGCGCCCCATCCGCCTGGCCTCCGCCGCGATCCGCCCAATGATCTCCTGCTCCTGTTCCGCCGCCGGATCGTGCGGCCGGTTCCAGCTGTCGGCGGAGCCGCGGCGCAGCAGGCTCTGGGCGTAGCCGCTGATCAGCGTGATCGGGGTGCGCAACTCATGGGCCACCCCGTCGACGAAGGCCTGCTGCCGCTCCCGCTCCAGCGCCAGCCGCTGCAGCAGGTCGTTGAAGGCCCGCACGATCGGCAGCAGTTCCTCGGGTTGATCCTGCGGCGACACCCGCCCCTCCGCCAGCTGCTCCAGATCGATCGCCACCAGCTGGTCGCCGAGCTGATCGAGCGGTTGGAGCCCCTGGCGCAGCACCAGCCGCAGCAGCAGGGCGGTGAGCAGGCTGGTCAGCCCGGCTGCCGCCACCAGCAGAAACTGGGTGGTGCGCAGGAAGGCCACGTCCTCGGTCACGTCCTCCAGCACCCTCAGGCGCACCATGGGGCCGCCCAGCTCCAGCATCTGGCTGCTGAAGAGATAATCGCGGCCCCCCAGGGAAAGGAAGCGCGGATCGCCGGCACCTGGATCGATCGCGAGGGCCCGCTCCATCAACCGGCTGAGCGGCACGCTGAGGGGCGGCAGGGCCCGGGGATTGGGCAGGCGATCGGGACGTCCCGGCTGGGACTCCAGCCAGATGAGGCTGCCGGGGATGAGGATCTGCTCGAGGCTGGTCTGGATGCTGTCGGCGCCGGCCATGGCCGGCTGCCTGCTCAGCAGTTCCTGCGTTAGCAGCGCTGTGGTCGCCAGGTGCCGCTGGAAGCGGGCCCGGCTCGTGAGTTCCTGCTGGGTGATCAGCAGCAGCCCATAGCCCGCCAGCACCGCCAGCAGAGCGCCCGCCTGAACGCGCCGACGCAGGGAGGGGCTGGAGGCGTCAGGCCGCCCGAGCCTCAGACGCTCCGTCAGGGGAGCCAGCCGAACCATCGGCCCGATGACCCATGCCCTGGCCGAGCGTGCCCGCTGCCCCTCACTCACCAGGGCACCAATCGGGCCATGCATCCGCTGTACACTTAAAATCAGCTGAAGAGTAGGCAGAATTCAAGCCACCGCCACTCCACCAGCCCCAGCCATCGGCGTCCTCCTGAAGCAGCATCCCCTGAGCGTGCCCCACTGCGGCGGTTCCTGGCACAGGAAGGGCTCTCAAGGCCGCTCAGGGTCTTAAAGCCATCTTCTCACAATCTCCTCAGTCACTGCTCTGCAGTGAGGGTGGTGGGAAGTAGAAGGATGATGCCATACATACCATCGGTCGCGACACGACTGCCGTGATCTCCCGGAGCACCACCCCCACGGCATCCACAGGCACCACCTGCGCCAGCAGGCCGAGCCGCCTGAGATCAACCCTGCTGCTCGCCCTGCTGTTCCACCGCGCGCCCGGGCGGCGGCGGCGCCGCACCCAGGAGGGCTTTTCACTGGCGGTGGTCCTGCTGGTGTTCCTCACCGTGGTGCTCGGCTCCGCCGCCCTGGTCGCCCGCACCACCCTCGGCAACCAGGGCAGCCTCTCGCAGGCCCAGAGCCGCGAGGCCCGCGAGGTTGCCGAAGCCGGCATCACCACGGTGGTCAGTGAGCTGAACAAGGAACAGAACCGCAAGATGCTGGTGTCCACGGTGCCGCTCAGCACCTGGAGCACCGGCGATGTGGGTCTGAGGAATCCCTGCTCACCCACCACCCCCACGGCCACGGCGGTGGGATTCACCGCAGCCAACAATGTCGCCGGTGACGCGACCCGCAGGTTCCGGCTCCTGAGCGTGGAGCTCAAGAATGCCGATCGCAGCCGGCGGTTTCTCAGCACGGCGAGCGGCACCAACTCCAATACCACCCCCCTTGCCTACAACGACGGGCTGATCAACCTCTCCGCCCCGGGCAACATCGGCTACATCGCCCTCACCGTGGAAGGCACCTTCAGGGGTGCCACCGCCACGGTGACCCGTGAGTTTCAGGTGCTGCCGAAATGCTGCGGTCGCTCCTTCGGCAGTGGCGAACCGGCCCACGGCATCGACACTCGCGACTGTGACGCCAGCTTCCCGCGTCTGTTGGTGGGCCTGAACGGCGGTGGCTTCAACGACCCAGGCAACGCCGCGGAGCTGCGCCTTCTCGACAATGCTGGCACTACCACCAACAGCAAGCCTTCACGGGTGCTGTGCATCACCTCGAACGCCTCCTGCCCAGGCAGCCGCACCACCGGTAACAACGTGGACGGGGTGCCGGTGGTGCCGGTGGGCATCACCCTGCCTGCGTTGCCCGCCTACCCCGGCAACCAGACCAACGCCATCAGCATCCTCGCCATCTCCAGCTGCCAGACCAGCAGCCAGAGCATCGACGGCCGCACCTGCAACAGCACCAGCTCCACATCAGACCGGAACCTGGCCAACGCCAAGGACTACCTGCGGGTGAACAGCTCCGGCCAGGTGCAACTCTGCAACACCACCAACACCAACCCCAACACCTCTCAGACGACCGGCGGCAACGGCGAGCCGATTCTCTCCACTGCGTTTGTTTCGGGCAGCTGTGACAGTGCCATCAACAACTTCTGCGTATCCACCGACACCGGCACCGCCAACGTGGCCTACCACTGCCGCATCAATCAGCTCACCGTCAGTGACGACACCGTCAACACCGATGAAAACAACCGCAAGCAGAACAACACCTTCGTGATCGACACCTCCAGGGGGCCCATCTATCTCTACTTCAACCAGGCCTGGAGCACCGGCTCCGGCGTTGATCTGGTGGACAACTGGGATGATGGACAGATCCAGCACGTGCGCTGCGTCACCCCTCCCGCGGACACCAGCGCCTGCGCCACCAAGGCCCTCCCCGATGACACCCCAAGGACGGCCCTCTACAGCGACCGTGCTGGCACGGTTTCGATCGGGGATGACGGCTTCCTGCGCGACGTGTTCACCTACTTCCCCAACGGCACCCTCGTGCTCAACCCCGACCCCGACAGCAGCAACAACGCCTTCGGCCTGCCCAACTTCCGCGGCTCCGCCTGGCTGAACACCCTCACCATGGGCAACAACACCCGGCCGAACAACACCACCCAGATCGCCGTTCCGCCCGTCTCCTCAACCTTCTACGGCCTGGGCAACTCGGCCAATTCACCCTTCTCGCTGCTCATCTTCGACTGGGGCATCCGCAGCAGTTCCTCCACCTCGCTGTTCTAAGGGCCATGGCCATCCCCCCCAGACGCCGGCCTGATCCCAGCGCCCGGCCCCCTGCCGGCGGCGGCGGTTTCACCCTGATCGAGCTGCTGATCGGCGCCGTGCTGATCACCATCGCCCTGTCGATGGCCGCCACCCTCGCGGGGATCACCAACCGATCGATGATCAGCAGCGAAACCATCGGCCGCCAGGACACCTTGATCGAAAGCGACATCGCCGCCATCCGTGACCTGGCCGAGCGCTACACCTGGTGCACCGGCGCCGGAACCACGGCGGCCACCGCAGTGTGCGCCAGCGTCACGCCCCGCACCGAGAATTACTACTTCCCGAACATCGGCAATGTGGCCGTCAGCATCACCGCCTTCGAAAACGCCTGCAGGCCCTCAACCACCCCCACCATCGACGAACTCAACGCTCCGCTCGTCACCGCCATCAACGCCCGTGCCCAGCCCGCCGGCATCACCCGCACCGTCGCGAACGACGACGTGGCCGGGTACCGGTTGCGGATCACCTACGCGGGCACGAACGTGAACCGCGTCGTGCTGCTTGTTCCCACCGTGGCGGCGTGGTGTTGATGGGAGCCCTGATGTCCAGCAAGGCTGTGGTGCCCATCAGCCCGCCAGGAGCGAGGCGATCGCTGCGGCGCCATCGCCAGGCCGGCTTCACCATCGGCGAGCTGATGGTCACCGTCGCGGTGATCGGCATCCTCTCCACCGTGGCCATCGCGAATAGCGGCAACGAGTGGCGCCGGGAACGCACCAACACGGTGGCCACCGAGCTGGCCGCCTGGCTCGAAGCGATTCGCGCGAACTCCCAGCGGCTGAGCGGCTCCTACTGCAACGTCACCTTCAACACCACCCCCGCCAGCAAGGTGGCAGGCGACGTGCTGGCCACGGTGGACCAGCTCAACGCCACCACCAACGCCACGATCACCCCCCAGGCCTGCTCGCTCACACCGAATTTCCGGATCTCCGCCTTCAGCAACAGCCCGGACACCTACAACGTGGCACTCGCTCCCACCACCCCAGCCACCCTCTCCTTCAACCCCCGCGGCGCCGTCTCCGCCACCACCAACACCGATCTCAAGATCCAGCTCGCCGGCAGCCCTCAACTGCGCTGTGTGCGCACCACCGCCACCGCAGGCCTCATCCGCATCGGCAGCAACAACGCAGCCGCCAGCACCGCCGCCGCCTGCACCTCCTTCATCGCCTTCTGAGCCATGCTCCAACGCCCCACTCCCATGGCCATGGCCCCACCCTCCTCCGGTTTCACCCTGGCGGAGCTGCTGGTGGTGGCGGTCATCGGCTGCGTGATCATGGGAGCGGCGTCCACCTCCCTGCTGCCCAACATCCGCAGCGGCATCACCACGGAGCGGGCCCAGAGCCTGCGCAACGATCTCAACCGTATTGCCTTCCTGCTGGAAACCGAAATCAGTGAAGGCGAAGGCCTCCGCTATGGCGTGGCGATGACCGGTTCCTGCACAGGGGTGACGGGCAATTCACTGTTCACGATCGATGTTCCCACCATGGGCGGCACCGGCACCACCCTGGCCTCCACGCCGATTCACTACTACGTCACCGGCACCGGCAACACAGCCGGGCTGAACCGATGCGGCCCCCCCATTCAGAACAACGGCAGGCTTGCTCTCGCCGGCACCCGGGTGGCAGCGCCGGTGAGCGAGAACACCACCCTCACCCTGGCGAACACCACCAATCCCAAGCTCCTCACCTACGACCTCACCGTGCGCGATCCCTCCGCCACCCAGGCCCTGAGCCGCAACGCCATCACCACCGCAACCCGCGTCACATTGATCAACTGATCCGCAACTGCGCTGCGTTTCCCACAAGGATCTGAAGATCCTCCTTCCTGCCACCCTGCATCAGCCTGAAACGTTGAGGCTCTCTCCAGCCGGCCATCTCTGCTGGCTCGTCACCTAGCTCAGGCCTTGAGCAGCCAAGGCAGCCCGCACCCCGGCATCCTCCGCCATGCGCTGCATGAACGCTGCGATGGAGGGGTAGTCCTTCCAGGTTTTCGGTAGATGTACCGTCCAGCGGCACATGGCATACGCATAGGGGTCGGCAATGGTTCGTTTCTGATTCACGACATGCTCCTGCTCAAGCAGCCTTCCCTCAAGGTGAGTCATCACTCGATCGATGCGGGCATGGGAGGCCGCCTTCACAGCCTCCAGGCTGTCTGGATCCGTCCTGGTGGTGAAGCGTTGCGGACCGAAGAACGGCCAGAAAGCGGGATGAAAATCACCTGTCAGGAAGGCCAGCGCTTCATCCAGATTGAACTCTGCAAGCACACCCTCTCCAGCCCCGAGAGCAGCCTCCGGGAACAAGTGCGCAATGTATTTGAGGATGGCATCTGCCTGCGTCAGCAGGCGGCCGCTTTCAATCTTCAACGCTGGAACCATTCCCAGAGGATTGATCTTCCTGTACTCTTCTGAGCGAAGATCAACTTTCTCAATGGCATAGCTGGCCTTTGCCCATTCCAGAGCAATGTGGGGTGCAAGCGCGCAGGTTCCAGGAGCAAAATAGAGGAGCATGTCATCTCATGGGGTGGTTGTGGCGCTTCCATGAACTCAGGCGGCCCGCTTCCTCCCCCTGAAGATGGTGGACATGGCCAAAACCTCAAGAGCCAGGGCCAGGGCCAGCAGAACAATCGCCAGGGCAGCCGCATACGCCTGCGGGTGCTGGAGGGAGTCAAGAGAGTCCATGGTCTGAGTGCCGAGCTCACTCCTTCCTAACCATCACGGCCCTCCGTGCAGCGCCGGCTTCATAGATCAGAGCTGATCGGCGTTCGGGTTGGCTGTGTTCGGGCGCGACGACGCCCCTCACCCCAGCCCGGCCACCGCTTCGCTGCTCAGCCGCTGCGGCCGGCCCTCTCCATCCGGGAAGCTCTGCTCCAGCCGCAGCGCCACCAGCTGGGTCACCGGATCCAGGCAGGCCGAGAACGGCAGGGTCGCCGACCGGTTCAGCACGGCACCCCCCGGCAGGGAACCGCCCGGCAGGGAGCCGCAGACCGCCCAGGTGCTGGGGTCGGTGGCCAGCCCATCGAGCACCACCCGGCTCTGGAAGGCACTGCCGGGATTCACGCCGCCATCGAGGCCGTAGGCAGGCCCGCAGCGCACCAGCACCTGCCCCTGCCAGATGCCGCTGGGCGGCGCCCCCACCGAGTAGGTGACGATCGCTTCGCCCGTGCCCGTGGCCACCCGGGTGCGCAGCTGCAACACGGCGCTGCGGCCGGCCAGGCCGCAGCTCACCGGCTGCAGACCCTCCGCCGGGCCCACCACCGCCGTGGCGCGCTCCAGGTCGGAGCGGACCAGCGCCAGGGCGCGCCGCTGGTGTGTGCTCTCCCGCAGCAGCCGCGTGAACCGCTGGGCGTTCCGGCCCTCGCCCAGCAGCGCCTGGATCACCACCCCGCAGAACAGCAGCCCAAGGCTCATTGCCAGCAGCAGTTCCAGCAGGCTGAAGCCGTCTGCCCGGCGGGCGCAGCGCAGCCTGGCCTGGTGTCGCATCGCGTTCACAGCGTGGGATCCGGCAGACAGGCGGCGCTGTCGGGCGCGGCGCCAACCGGCCCGCCGTAACGGCCCAGCCGCACCACCCCCAGCGGCAGGGCCATCACCAGGCAGCGCCGCAGCGGCGTGCCGCCGGAGCTCAGCACCACCGTGCCCCCATCCAGCACCAGCCCATTGCTGCTGAAGCGCAGCACTGGCGGCAGGGTCTGGTTCAGCTGCACCGTGCCCTGCTCCACCCCCTCGTCCAGGGAGCGCACAGCCTGCGCGCAGGGCGCCAGGCCGCCAGGGGCGGGGGCCTCCCAGCCGCCGGCCCCGAGGCTCAGCCCGCAGGGGCGTCCGCGCTCCTCCGCCTCTGCCCGGGCCCGCTCGATGCCCTGGGCCAGCCGGCGCGTCGCCGCCTCCACCCCCTGCCGAGCCAGGGTTTCGCCGCCCGCCATCAGGGCCAGGCCCGCCAGCACGGCCAGCACCGTCACCCCCACCAGCAGCTCCGGCAGCGAGAAGCCCGCCGCGGCGCCGCGATCGGGGCTCATGCCCCCACCTCCGTGTCGGTGCCGTGGGGCAGGCAGAGGCCATGGGCCGCCGCCGTGAACAACCGCCGCCGCTCGATCCGGTGCGCGGCAGAGCGCACCACCAGCCACAGAGCCCCCGGCTCACCGCCTTCGGCGGGCTCCTGCGCCTCCGTCACCCCCGCCGGCAGGGGCGCGCCGGGCAGGCTCAGCTGAGCGCCCATCCACACCGCCGCGGCCTCGCAGCTCATCGCCGCCGGCGCGGCGGGGGCCGCCTGGCGCAGGCCGTGCTCCCGCTGCAGCAGCAGCCCATCGATCCCGCGCAGGGCGTGCCGACGGTCTTCGGCGCGGCGGCTCCAGGCGGCGCTCGATCCCCACAGCTGCACCGACGCGTTCGACGCCAGGCCGAACACCAGCACCGCCACCATCACCTCGGTCAGGTTCATCGCCCCATCCCCCGCACCTGCAGCACATGCAGAACCGGCCCGCTGGCCGTTGCCGGTGGCTCCACCGGCGCCACGGCCACGGCGTAGAGGCGCTCCGTGGCCTCCGGCACCAGCTCCAGCCGCAGTTCGCCGGGCATCCCCGCTCCGGCGGATCCTGCCGGCCGCCACGACACCAGCCGGTAACCCGACGACCCCACCGTTCCCCGCAGCAGCGGTGCCGGATCGAGCTCGGGCGCACAGCCCGGCACCGGCTGGATCCAGGCGGTGGAGAGCAGCGGCAGCAGGCAGGCATAGGCGCCGCTCAGCCGGGCCGCCACCTGCTGCGCCGCCGAGGCCAGCGCATCATCGAGCTGGCGCTGGCGCAGCTCCGCCGCCGCCAGGGCGCTGCCCTGCAGGGCGGCCGTCTGCACCGACAAGCTGCTGAGCAGCAGCACCAGGGCCGTGCCGAACGAGAGGGGCAGCAGAAACCCGGCCTCGCCGGACCGGCGCGACGCTGCCGAGTGCCTGCCGGACCCCAGTGGCATGGGCGTCATGTCGTCCTCCGGAATCAAGGTCTTCCGAGGATTCCCCGCGATCCGGCCGTTGCACCCACCGGCACGGATACGTGCATCAACGGATGCCAGAATTGAAGCTTCACGACCCGGTGGCCATCGCCCATGCGCACCACCCTCAACCTCGACGACGAACTCCTGAGCCAGGCCAGGCAACTCAGTGGCATCAGCGAGCGCACTCTCCTGATTCGCGAGGCACTCAAAGCCCTGGTGCAGCGTGAGAGTGCCCGCCGGCTCGCCGCCCTGGGCGGTTCCGAGCCCCAGCTCGAAGCCATCCCGCGCCGCCGCGGCGAACCGGCGTGATCCTGGTCGACACCTCGGTCTGGGTGGACCACCTGCGCAGCCATGACCCCGAGCTGGCCCAATGCCTCGGGCAGCGACAGGTGGCCGTCCATCCCTGGGTGATCGGCGAACTGGCCTGCGGCCAGCTCCGCAACCGTCAGGAGGTGCTCGGGCTTCTCGGAGCACTGCCCGCCGTGGCGGTGGCTGGCGATCAGGAGGTGCTGCTGGCGATCGAGCAGAATCGTCTGATGGGCAGGGGAATCGGCTACGTAGACGCCCACCTGATCAGTTCAGCCCTGCTCAGCCGGGCCACACTCTGGACCAGGGACAAACGCCTCGGCGCCCTGGCCAGGGATCTCGACCTGGCCTACTGATTCAGCTTCAGCACCGCCATGAAGGCCTCCTGCGGCACCTCCACCTTGCCCATCGCCTTCATCCGCTTCTTGCCCTTGGCCTGCTTCTGCAGCAGCTTCTTCTTGCGGCTGATGTCTCCGCCGTAGCACTTGGCGAGCACATCCTTGCGCATGGCGCTGATACTTTCGCTGGCGATCACGCGGCTGCCGATCGAGGCCTGGATCGGGATCTTGAACTGCTGGCGCGGAATCAGTTCCTTCAGCTTCTCCACCAGCCCCTTGCCCACGTTGTAGGCCTTGTCCCGATGCACGATCGTGGTGAGGGGATCGGCCTTCTCGCTGTTGATCAGCACATCGAGGCGCACCAGATCGTTGCGGCGAAAACCGATCAGGCTGTATTCCATCGAGGCGTAGCCCTTGGTTCGGCTCTTCATCTGATCGAAGAAATCGGTGACCACCTCCGCCAGCGGCATCTCGTAGTGCAAGGTGACGCGATCGGTGGTGATGTACTTCATATCGATGAATTCACCTCGGCGCTCCTGGCAAAGCTCCATCAGGGTGCCGTTGTAGGTGTTGGGGGTGTAGATCTCCAGCTTCACATAGGGCTCCTCGATCGATTCCCGCTTCTGCGGATCGGGCAGCGTGGCGGGGTTGTCCACCATCTGAACAGCGCCATCGAGCAGGTTCACCTTGTAGATCACCGAGGGGGCGGTAACGATCAGATCGAGGTCGTACTCGCGCTCCAGCCGCTCCTGCACGATCTCCATGTGCAGCAGCCCCAGGAAGCCGCAGCGGAAGCCGAAGCCCATGGCGCTGCTGGTTTCCGGCTCGTATTTCAGCGCCGCATCGGAGAGTTTCAGCTTGTCGAGCGCTTCGCGCAGATCGGGGTACTGGTCGGCGTCGGTGGGGAAGAGGCCGCAGAACACCATCGGCTTGGCCTCGGTATAACCCGGCAACGGCTCCGTCACCGGATCGGCCATCAGGGTGATCGTGTCGCCCACCCGTGCATCGGCCACGGCCTTGATCGAAGCGGACAGATAGCCCACCTCACCGGCATGGAGGCTCTCCACCTGGCGCTGATCCGGCGCCATCACGCCCACCTCGTCGAGTTCGTAGGTGGTCTTGCTGGCCATCAGCAGCACCTTGTCCTTCCGGGCGATCGTGCCGCTGATCACCCGGAAGTACACGATCACACCCCGATAGGGGTCGTAGTACGAGTCGAAGATGAGGGCGCGCAGCTGCTCGTTGACCCGATCGGGCGGTGGCGGCACCCGCTCCACGATCGCTTCGAGGATCTCGGGGATGCCCAGACCCGTCTTGGCGGAGCAACTGATCGCCTTCGAGGTGTCGAGCCCGATGATCGCCTCGATCTCCTGCTTGATGCGCTCGGGATCGGCGCCGGGCAGATCGATCTTGTTGAGCACCGGAATGATCTCCAGATCATTCTCCAGCGCCAGATACACGTTCGCCAGTGTCTGCGCCTCCACTCCCTGACTGGCATCCACCACCAGCAGCGCCCCCTCGCAGGCCTGCAGGCTGCGGCTCACCTCATAGGAGAAATCCACATGCCCCGGGGTGTCGATCAGGTTGAGGATGTAAAGCTCCCCGTCGGCCGCCCTGTATTCCATCCGGGCGGCCTGAAGCTTGATCGTGATGCCCCGCTCCCGCTCCAGTTCCATGTTGTCGAGGAACTGGGCCTGCATGTCCCGCACCGCCACCGTGCCGGTTTCCTGGAGCAGGCGATCGGCCAGGGTTGATTTGCCGTGGTCGATGTGGGCAATGATGCAGAAGTTGCGGATCCGCTGGACGGGAACGTCGGTCATGCGCGTCGGTGGCCCGACAACCCCTGAAGGCCGTCGAAGGATTCGGTGGATCCTAGGCAGGCGGCTCGAATCAAACTGAACCAGGTCCTGGTTCAGGGCCGCCGCCATGGGATCGCCCGCTCCGGTGTGCCGATCGCCCGGCTGTTGCTGGACACCCATCCGGTCCTCCGGTGGCTCGCCGATGACCCGCGCCTTCCAGCCACTCCGGTGCCGCTGGTGAGGGATCCTGCCAACACGGTGTTCGTCAGCCAGGCCTCGCTCTGGGAGATCGCCATCCAACAGGGGCTCGGTCGTCTCTCGGTGATCTGGAGCGTCGACCGCCAGCTGGCCGCCTACGGGCCCACCGTGCTGATCGTCTGAGCAGAACCCAGGCACGCCCGGGCGATGGCTTCCTAAGCTCACACCACCGCCTCTCCCACCCATGACCACCGAAGTCTCCGATCCCCGCGCCCTCACGGTCGAGAACGTCGAGCGGGTGCTCGATGAACTGCGCCCCTACCTGATGGCCGATGGCGGCAACGTCGAGATCGTCGAGATCGACGGCCCCACCGTGAAGGTGCGCCTGCAGGGCGCCTGCGGCAGCTGCCCCAGCAGCACCATGACCCTCAAGATGGGCATCGAGCGCAAGCTGCGCGAGGCCATCCCCGAAGTGAGCGAAGTGGTGCAGGTGCTCTGAGCCTCCAGCCATGGGCCGGTCGCTGGCTGGCGCCCGACCCGGCCCGTAGGCTGCACGCGCCTTTGAACCTGGAGCCGTGCTGGATCAGCGCCTGCTGCGCGAAAATCCCGAGCTGATCGTGCAGCAGCTCGGGCGCCGCGGCATGGAGCTCGATCTCACCGCTCTGCAGCTGATCGCCCGCCAGGAGCGGGATCTGGAACAGCAGCGCAGTGATCTCCAGGCCGAAGGCAACCGCATCGGCCGCCAGGTGGGCGAGCGCATCCGCTCCGGCGAGGCGCCCGACAGCCCCGAGCTGCTGGCCCTGCGCCACGAGGGCAACCGCATCAAGCAGCTGGTGGGGGTGGTCGAGGAGGAGGAGAAGAGCCTCGAAGTGCGCCTGCGCGAGCAACTGCTCGCCTTTCCCAACCTGCCCTCCCCCCACTGTCCCGACGGCCGCTCCGAAGCCGAGAACGTGGAAGTGCGCCGCTGGGGCGCACCCCGCGATCCCGCAGGGCTCGCGGAGCACTGGCAGATCGCCGAACGGCTCGGCCTGCTCGACAGCGAGCGTTCCGTGCGAATCGCCCAGAGCCGCTTCGTCACCCTGCTGGGCCAGGGAGCGCGCCTGGAGCGGGCCCTGATCAGCTTCATGCTCGATCTGCACACCGGCCGCGGCTACCGCGAGGTGCTGCCGCCGATCCTGGTGAACAGCGCCAGCCTCACCGGCTCCGGCCAGCTGCCCAAGTTCGCCGAGGAAAGCTTCCGCTGCGCCGACGACGACCTCTGGCTCACCCCCACCGCCGAGGTGCCGATCACCTCCTTCCACCGCGAGGAGGTGATCCCCGCCGAGCAGCTGCCGCTGCGCTACGCCGCCTACACCCCCTGCTTCCGCCGTGAGGCCGGCTCCTACGGCCGCGACACCCGCGGCCTGATCCGCCTGCACCAGTTCAACAAAGTGGAGTTGTACTGGTTCTGCCATCCCGACCACTCGGACGCCGCCCACGCCCAGCTCACCGCCGACGCCGAAGCGGTGCTGCAGGCCCTGGAGCTGCCCTACCGGGTGATCGATCTCTGCAGCGGCGATCTGGGCTTCTCGGCAGCCCGCACCTTTGATCTGGAAGTGTGGTTGCCCGGCGCCGGGGCCTATCGGGAGATCTCCAGCTGCAGCACCTGCGGCGAGTTCCAGGCGCGGCGCTCCTCGATCCGGTTCAGGGAGGGCAGGAAGACGCGGCTGCTGCACACCCTCAACGGCAGCGGCCTGGCCGTGGGGCGCACCATGGCGGCCCTGCTCGAGAACGGCCAGCAGACCGATGGCAGCGTGCGCCTGCCCCCTGCGCTGGTGCCCTACTTCGGCGCCGAGGCGATCACCGCCGAGGCCTGAAACACAGCCAGGCGCGCGGCAGGACCGGAACGGACCAGAATGAACGTCCTTGACCCCGCAGGCTGAATGGGCGTTCTTGCCGCACTGGCGATCCTGGCCGCGCTGATCGTGGTGCACGAGGCCGGCCATTTCTTCGCCGCCACCTGGCAGGGCATCCGGGTCAGCGGCTTCTCGATCGGGTTCGGACCGGTGCTGCTGCAGCGCCAGCGCCGCGGCGTGCAGTTCGCCCTGCGGGCGATCCCGCTCGGCGGCTATGTCGCCTTCCCCGACGACGACGAGGACAGCGAAATTCCCGCCGACGATCCCGATCTGCTGCGCAACCGCCCCCTCGGCCAGCGCGCCCTGGTGATCGCCGCCGGCGTGCTCGCCAACCTGCTGCTCGCCTGGACCGTGCTGCTGGCCCAGGGGGTGGTGGTGGGAGTTCCGGCCGGCTTCAGCGCCACTCCCGGGGTGATCGTGGCGGCCGTGCAGCCGGGCCTGCCGGCCGCCGCCTCCGGCCTGATGGCCGGTGATCGCATCGTCAGCCTCGGTGGTGTGCCCGTCTCCGGCGGCCAGGCGGCCGTGATCGAGCTGGTGGCCGACATCAAGGCCGCCCCCGAGCGCACCCTCCGGCTCGAGGCCGAGCGCGACGGCCGGCGCCTCAGCCTCCGCCTCACCCCTTCCGAGCGCGACGGCATCGGCCGCATCGGCGCCCAGCTCCAGCCCAACGGCACCGAGGCCTTCCGGCCGGCCCGCGGCCCCCTGGAGCTGCTCGGCCAGACCAACCGGATCTTCGTGCAGCTCACCCGCCGCACCGTGGAGGGCTTCACCGCGCTGGTCACCCACTTCGGTGAAACGGCACCCCAGGTGTCGGGCCCGGTCAAGATCATCGAGATGGGGGCCTCCCTCGCCCGCCAGGGCGGCGGCAGCCTGTTCGTGTTCGCCGCCCTGATCTCGATCAACCTGGCGGTGCTCAACGCCCTGCCCCTCCCCCTGCTCGACGGCGGCCAGTTCGCCCTGCTGCTGCTCGAGGGCCTGCGCGGTCGCCCCCTGCCCGATCGCCTTCAGCTCGCCTTCATGCAATCGGGCTTCCTGCTGCTGATGGGGCTGAGCGCCGTGCTGATCGTCAAGGACACCAGCCAGCTGTCGGTGGTGCAGCAACTGCTCGGCCGCTGAGGTGCCCCGCTTCCCCAGCGCCCGCCAGCGCACGCCGCTGATCCTGGAGCGCCTCGCCGGCCTCTACCCCCACGCCACCTGCTCCCTCGACTGGCGCACCCCCTGGGAGCTGCTGGTGGCCACCATGCTCTCGGCCCAGTGCACCGACGAGCGTGTCAATCGGGTCACCCTGGCCCTGTTCGAGCGCTTCCCCGATGCCGCTGCCGCCGCCGCGATGAGCCCGGCGGAGGTGGAGCCCTACGTGAAGTCCACCGGCTTCTTCCGCAACAAGGCGAAGAACATCGTGGCCGCGTCACGCCTGCTGATCGAACGCCATGGCGGTGAGGTGCCGGCCTCGATGGAGGAGCTGCTGGAGCTGCCGGGTGTGGCCCGCAAGACGGCCAACGTGGTGCTGGCCCATGCCTTCGGCATCAACGCCGGCGTCACGGTGGACACCCACGTGCGGCGGCTCAGCAACCGGCTCGGGCTGACGAAGCAGAGCGAACCGCGCCGGATCGAACCCGACCTGATGAAGCTGGTGCCCCAGCCGGAATGGGAGAACTTCTCGATCCGGCTGATCTTCCACGGCCGGGCGGTCTGCAACGCCCGCAAGCCGCTCTGCGCCGGCTGCCCCCTCACCGACCTCTGCCCCACCCATCCCGAGGCCGGCAGCCAGCGGGGTAAGCTGGCCGATCAACGCCCGATCTGAGCAGCAGCCGCATGGCGAAGAAGTCGATGATTGCGCGGGATGTGAAGCGCAAGAAGATGGTGGATCGCTTCGCCGCCAAGCGCGCCGCCCTCAAGGCCTCCTTCGAGGCGGCCGCCGATCCGATGGAGCGGCTGGAAATCCACCGCAAGATCCAGGGTCTGCCCCGCAACAGCGCCCCGAACCGCGTACGCAACCGTTGCTGGGCCACCGGCAAGCCCCGCGGCTTCTATCGCGATTTCGGCCTCTGCCGCAACCAGCTGCGCGAGCGCGCCCACAAGGGCCTGCTGCCCGGCGTCACCAAGTCCAGCTGGTAGGCCCAGCCAGCCGTTCCGGCCTGCTCTCGCTGGCAGGGCCGATCGCTTCGGGGTGACCGCAGGTCACCCCTTTTTTGCGTCCGCCACCCGGATGCGAAGATGGTGGGTGCTAACAAAACGGACATAAGACGAAGTGCCAGGACAGATTCAGACGGTCTCCTTCGATGGTCGGGAGATCCGGCTGACCACAGGTTTGTTTGCCCCCCAGGCGGGGGGAGCGGTGTTGGTGGAATGCGGTGACACCTCCGTGCTGGTCACGGCCACCCGCGCCAAGGGCCGCGAAGGCATCGATTTCCTCCCCCTCACCTGCGACTACGAGGAGCGGCTGTACGCCGCCGGCCGCATCCCGGGCAGTTTCTTCCGCCGCGAAGCGCGGCCCCCGGAGCGGGCCATCCTCACCACCCGCCTGATCGACCGCCCGCTGCGGCCCCTGTTCCCCTCCTGGCTGCGCGACGACCTCCAGGTGGTGGCCACCACCCTCTCGCTCGATGAGCGGGTTCCGCCCGATGTGCTGGCCGTGACCGGCGCCTCGATCGCCACGCTGCTGGCGAAGATCCCCTTCCACGGCCCGATGGCGGCGGTACGCGTCGGCCTGCTGGGCGACGATTTCGTGCTCAACCCCAGCTACCGCGAGATCGAGCGCAGCGAACTGGATCTGATCGTGGCCGGCACTCCCACCGGTGTGGTGATGGTGGAAGCGGGCGCCAACCAGCTGCCCGAGCAGGACGTGATCGAAGCGATCGACTTCGGCTACGAAGCGGTGGGCGAACTGATCAGGGCCCAGCAGAAACTGCTGGCCGATCTGGGTATCGAGCAGGTGATCCCCGAGCCCAGAAGCGAAGATCCGGCCCTGCCCGCCTACCTCGAGCAGGAATGCGGCCAGGGCATCGGTGAGGTGCTGAAGCAGTTCAGCCTCACCAAGGCCGAGCGCGACGCCCAGCTCGACGTGATCAAGGCCGAGGTGGCCGTCAAGATCGCCGCCCTTGGCGAGGAAGACCCGGTGCGCCTGGCGGTCAGCGGCAACAGCAAGACCCTCGGCAACACCTACAAGAGCATCACCAAGAAACTGATGCGCGCCCAGATCCTCACCGAGGGCAAGCGCGTCGACGGCCGCAACCTCGATGAAGTGCGCCCGATCACGGCAGCCGTGAGCGTGCTGCCCAAGCGCGTGCACGGTTCCGGTCTGTTCCAGCGGGGCCTCACCCAGGTGCTCTCCACCGCCACCCTCGGCACCCCCAGCGATGCCCAGGAGATGGACGACCTCAACCCGTCCGGCGAGAAAACCTACCTGCACCACTACAACTTCCCCCCCTATTCCGTCGGCGAAACCCGGCCGATGCGCTCCCCTGGCCGCCGCGAGATCGGCCACGGCGCCCTGGCCGAGCGGGCCCTTGTGCCCGTGCTGCCGCCCAAGGAGAGCTTCCCCTACGTGCTGCGGGTGGTGTCGGAGTGCCTCAGCTCCAACGGCTCCACCTCGATGGGCTCGGTGTGCGGCAGCACCCTGGCACTGATGGATGCGGGCGTGCCTCTCAAGGCTCCGGTCAGCGGCGCCGCCATGGGCCTGATCAAGGAGGGCGAGGAGGTGCGCATCCTCACCGACATCCAGGGCATCGAGGACTTCCTCGGTGACATGGACTTCAAGGTGGCCGGCACCGAGAAGGGCATCACCGCCCTGCAGATGGACATGAAGATCACCGGCCTGGCGGTGAGCACCATCGCCGAGGCGGTGAACCAGGCCCGCCCGGCCCGGCTCCACATCCTCGAGAAGATGCTGGAGGCGATCGACAAGCCCCGCGACACCCTCTCCCCCCATGCCCCGCGCCTGCTCAGCTTCCGGATCGAGCCGGAACTGATCGGCACCGTGATCGGCCCCGGCGGCCGCACGATCAAGGGGATCACCGAGCGCACCAACACCAAGATCGACATCGAGGACGGCGGCATCGTCACGATCGCCAGCCACGATGGCGCCGCGGCCGAGGAGGCCCAGCGCATCATCGAGGGCCTCACCCGTCGGGTCAGCGAAGGCGAGCAGTTCAACGGCTCCGTCACCCGCATCATCCCGATCGGTGCCTTCGTGGAGATCCTGCCCGGCAAGGAGGGGATGATCCACATCTCCCAGCTTTCCGAAGCGCGGGTGGAGAAGGTCGAAGACGTGGTGAAGGTGGGCGATCAGGTGACGGTGCGGGTGCGGGAGATCGACAACCGCGGCCGCATCAACCTCACCCTGCGCGGGGTGTCCCAGGAGCCGGTGCCGGTCTGAAGGCCCCCCGGCCGCTCAGACCGCGAAGCCCGGATCGATCGCAGCCATCGCGGCACTCGCCCGGGCGCAGAGTGCCGTGTGCGCCGGGCCATGGCTGGCGATCAGGCAGCCCGCCTGGCGCACGTCGCCGGTGTTGTAGGTGAGGGGACGGCCATCGGCATGGCTGAAGGAGCCGCCCGCCGCCCGCAGCACCGCTTCCGGTGCCGCCATGTCCCAGTCCTTGGGGGCGCTGCGGCCGGAGAGCGAGATGTACAGATCGGTTTCGCCGCGCAGGATCGTGGCCACCTTGCAGCCCACGCTGCCCACTGCCAGGGAAGAGCCCAGTTCCAGTGCCCCCACCAGCTGCTCCAGCCGCTGGTCGCGGTGGTTGCGGCTGGCCACCAGCACCAGCTCGCTCAGAGCGAGGCGATCACTGAGCTGGGGGGCGAAGCGCTCGCCGGCGCCATTCTCCCGCCAGGCCCCATCCCCCACCAGCCCGAACCAGAGTTCCTGCCGCTCAGGCAGCAGCACCACCCCCAGCACCGGCTCCCGGCCCCGCACCAGGGCCAGGTGCACGGCATATTCGCCGCTGCCCTGCAGGAAATCCTTGGTGCCGTCGAGTGGATCGAGGATCCACAGCCACTCCGCCGCCAGCGGCTCCCCCTCCCGCAGCTGCTCCTTGGCCGTCTCCTCGCTGAGCAGGGTCCAGGGGGCGCTGGGGAAGGCCTGCTCCAGTCCGTCGAGCAGGTGGCGGTTCACCGCCAGATCGGCCGCCGTGACGGGGCCCTCACCGCCCTGGTCCACGCTCAGGGCCGGTTCGAAGCCGAACGGGGGCTGCTCGCCGCGGGCATAGGCGCGCAGGATCGCCGCGGCATCCCAGCTCAGCTGCCGCAGCACCGCCAGCAGTTCTTCGACCTCGACGCCGTCAGGAAGCAGGGAGGGGGCAGCCATCATGGAACGGGCCAAAGGGAATCCAGAGCCGCATTGTGGAGCAGCCCAGCGAACCCGCCGCCGGCGTTCTGTATCTGGTGGGCACGCCCATCGGCAACCGGGCCGACCTCTCCCCCCGCGCCCGGCGGGTGCTGGAGGGGGTCGATCGGATCGCCTGCGAGGACACGCGCCACAGCGGCCAGCTGCTGGCAGGCCTCGGCATCCGCAGCCGTCTGCTCAGCTTTCACCAGCACAACCAGACCACCCGGATCCCGGAACTGCTCTCGGCGCTGGAGGCCGGTGAAAGCCTGGCGGTGATCAGCGACGCAGGCCTGCCGGGCATCTCCGATCCAGGCGAAGCGCTGGTGGCTGCCGCCCGCGCCGCCGGCCGAGCGGTGATCTGCGTGCCCGGCCCGTGCGCCGTCACCACGGCGCTGGTGAGCAGTGGGCTGCCCAGCGGTCGCTTCTGCTTCGAGGGCTTCCTGCCGCCCCGGTCCGCAGCTCGGCGGAGCCGGCTGCGGCAACTGGCCGCCGATCCCCGCACACTGGTGCTGTTCGAGGCCCCGCACCGGCTGCTGGAGCTGCTGGAGGATCTGCTGGCGGAAATGGGCGACCGACCGCTGCAGGTGGCGCGTGAGCTGACCAAGCGCCACGAACAGCAGGTGGGGCCCACGGTGGCGGCGGCGCTGGAGCACTTCCGCCGCGTCGCCCCGCGCGGCGAGTGCACCCTGGTGCTGGGGGGGGCTCCCGAACCTGCGGCGGCGGCCTGGAACGAGCTGGAACTGCGCGGTGAGCTGGAGCGTCGGGTGGCTTCGGGCCTGAGCCCCAGCGATGCGGCCCGCCAGCTGGCGGCGGAGACGGGGCTCTCCCGCCGCAGCCTCTACGGCCTGCTGCACGGCACCGGCTGAACCATCAGACTCAGTTGCACCGCCTCGCTTTGTCCGTGCTGCTGCGTCTGCGCCTGCTGCTCACCAGCCTCGGCGGCGGCCTGCTGCTGTTGCTGATCCTCTGCCTCGGGGCCCAGAACCTCGATGATCGCCCCAGCCTGCGTCTCGGCGTCGCCAGCAGCGTCCCCCTGCCGACGGGGTTCCTGGTGGGCCTGGCCCTGGCGATGGGGGTGATAAGCGGCGGCAGCGCCACCGCCTTGCTGCTGCCCCGGCGCGATCAGGAACCGGGCAGGGAGTAAACGGCCCCCTCCAGCACCAGCCGGGTGATGCCCTGGGTGAGCAGATACGAGGCGGTGCGGTGGATCACCTGGCTGTCGGGCAGCTTGATCACGCGCTGGGTACGACCGCAGTGACGCTTGGCCTGGCGGGGATTGGCGAAGACCACCAGCGCCTGGCGCCCCTGTTCATCGTCGGGCAGCCTGCCCAGTTCAGGGAAATCGTGGAGCGGGCGGGGCTGCAGTTCCACCGTCTTGTCCACCAGCATGTAGAGGCTGGCAGGCAGGGCCGCCCCGTCCAGGGGTTGGCAGGAGGCCGGCGGGCGATCCTCCGCGGCCAGACCCAGCTCGAACGCCACCGGCACGAACAGGTCGGCACCGGCATCATCGCTGCCTTCATCGCTGCCTTCATCGCTGAAGGCATCGATGTCCTCGTCGCCGTCATCGCCGAAGTCGTCGGCGTCGTCGATGGCCAGCACACTGGCGTCCGCATCGTCGTCGCCATCCTCGACGGTATCGGGGTCGATGGGATCGGGGTCGATGGGGTCGGTGTCGGCCTCAACGGGGTCGGGGTCGGGGTCACCCGCCAGCATCGGCCGGCTGCCCCGCTCCTTCTTGAGCTGCTCGTAGAGGGCCGGATCCAGAGCTGCCTTCACCACCCGGGTGACGGTGTTGGGGCTGCAGCCGAAGCCATCGGCCAGGGCGGTGCTCGATGCCCCTCCCCGCCAGCGTTCCACGAGCTCCTGTTTCTGGGCGTCGCTGAGCCGGGAGGCCGCCATGGAGCAAAGTCGCGCAGCCACCCATCCTAGGCTGGCTTTGTGGGCCGTTAGCTCAGCCGGATAGAGCATGCGACTTCTAATCGCACGGTCGCTGGTTCGAATCCAGCACGGCCCGTTCAACATTCAAGGCTCAGACAGGCTTTTCTGTCGTTCGGCGCAAGAGTCTGCGCAGCGCAGACTGCCGCCCCACAGCCAAACCCGGGACACCAGGCTGGATGGAGACCCTCCGCCAGGCCATCAAGCGACGGCACGGTTGCGGCTGGCCCGACGACCGTGATCGTTGCGGCCGAGGGGACGACGTGCTGCCCCGGCAGATCCCCGAGCCAACCGGGCAAGCCTCGACGCTGAGCGCCTGCGTGGCGGCTGCGGTGCTGCGGTGAGATGCGGGCCTCGAGTCGGCGGCGCTTTGTCCAGTCACAGAGCCGCAGGTGTCCGAACCTGCTGAGTCTCCCGGAATCCGATCCGGGGGAGGGGATCACCGGGCCAGGGCCTCCGCAGCCAGGGCGGTGGGGTTGCCACCCTTGTGGACCGCCGATACCATTTGACGACTGCTACGTGGAGAGCATGGCAGACCTCGCTGAATTCACCTTCACAGATAAATCCGATCTGGCCGCATCACGTACGGATGGATGGGTCGTCAACCCTGGAATTCAGGTCGACACCTTAGGTGGCAACGACAGCATCACGGGCAGCAGCATTAGCTCCAGAGGGATCTACAACCTCAACGGCACGATCAATACCGGCATCGGCGACGACAGCATCACGGGCAGCAGCCAACTCTTCATCGGCATCAGAAACACCGGCACGATCACTACCGGCGAGGGCAGCGACAGCATCACGGGCAGCAGCAGCAGCAGCAGCAGCAGCAGCCGCAACCCCGGCATCTCCAACAGCGGCACGATCGATACCGGCGACGGCAACGACAGCATCACGGGCAGCAGCGTCATCTACCCCGGCATCTTCAACAACGGCACGATCGATACCGGCAGCGGCGACGACAGCATCACGGGCAGCGGCGGCGACGGCAGCAGCAGCACCGGCATCTACAACGTCAAAACGATCGATACCGGCGCCGGCGACGACAGCATCACGGGCAGCAGCACAGGCTCCATAGGCATCTACAACACCCCCTTCAGCCTCATCGTTACCGGCGACGGCAACGACAGCATCACGGGCAGCGGCGGCGGGGACAGCAGCACCCCCGGCATCTACAACTTCGGCAGGATCGATACCGGCGCCGGCAACGACAGCATCACGGGCAGCGGCGGCGGCATCTGCAACACCGCCGGCGGCACGATCGATACCGGCGAGGGCAACGACATCATCACGGGCAGCAGCGGCAGCGGCGACCCCGGCATCTACAACATCGCCGGCGGCACAATTGATACCGGTGCCGGCAACGACATCGTTGATGCTCTTATTGGTGGGTTTAGCGGAAAGGGCATCACGAACCTTGGTGCCGGTGACGACAACCTGAAAGGCTTCGGATCTGGGACGTTTAATGGTGGCGATGATCTGGATACGTTGACCTTTGATCCAGGTACCTACACAATCTCAGACATAGGCAGCGGCTCCTATCTGATTGGAGACGCGATGACCGTTTCCGACTTTGAAGCCTTCGGGCAGGGCGCTGATCAAAGCGATTTCCTCCTGGCTGCAGCAGCTGGATCAGTGACGTTCAGCTGATGGCAGCTGAGATCAATTCTCCATCTGAGAACGCACCCACCCCCGGCGGCTCAGAGCTCGCTGCGATTTCTCGCTGCGGCCTTGCGTGAGCCGATCGCGTACCCAAGCCACACCCCGAGCCCCAGCACGCCAAGGGCCAGCAGCACCAGAGGCAGAGGATTGCGGCCGATCCTGTGAAACATCCCCGCGAACAGGAAGCTCGCTGTAGCCAGTTGTGCCAGCAGAACGGTAGGCATCAGCTCGCCCTCAGCTCCTTGAAAGAGTGGAACAGATCCGCACGGATCCTACTCATCTGAAACAGCCCTGCCTACCCCGTCCTGCCGGCGCCTCCCCCGGGACGGGCGGCTCCTGAACCAGTTACGAACGGCCAGCCGACACCGAAACCATGAGCCGCTCTGCGATCCCCCTCAGCTGGCAGCGACCTTCCTGCGTCGGTCGCTTTCTGGTGCTGGCCTTTCTGCGCAATGACCCCGTGGATCGGCCTGTGCGGTGCGTTGATCCTCACCACTGGCATGGGCGCTGGGATGCTTCATGGGTCGTCCAGCAAGGGGAGATGGGGCTGCCCGGTGCTGCTGGTCCCGGCAGGGCCGGAGCAATCCGGGGGCCTTCTTTACAGCGCGTAACGTCCGCCACGGTGACAGGCAGAGCCACTACACACTCATGTAAGGGGAACGCGATAGAGCACCATCGACCGCCAAAACAGGTATGCCGACATGAGCGACGATGAGGTCAGGTGGCCCAGGGATCTCCGGAATCTGGAATCGGTCGCCACAACTCTGCTGGAGCAATACCAGGAACGGCTTCGCATCCTGGCCGTGCGCACGGCGGCCACGGAGCGGCTGGCGGCGGAAACACTCAAACGGCTGCAGATGGACAACCGCGCCATCCTTCTGGAACTGGAACGGCTTGAGCGCGACAACCGCTCGCTGCTTACCTAGCCCCGCCGGCAGCCGGAACGGCCCCTTCAGGGGCGGGCCTGAGCCAGCAGCGCCTGCCTGCTGGGGAGGCGAAGGCGATCGGCCCAGCCACAGCGTTCGAGCAGCTGAATGAAGCGATAGGTGGGATCGGGCAGCCTGCGCAGCTGGCCCCGCCGCACGGTGAAGCCCTGACAGGCCGAGCTCCGGCAGGCGTGGTGCAGGTTGTGCCAGCCCTCGCCGAGGGTCAGCAGCGCCACCCAGCGGTTGTTGCGGCTGTGATCCTGCGTCAGGAAGGGCTGATCGCCGGCCAGGTGGGCCACCGAGTTCACGCTGGCCACCGCATGGAACAGCAGGGTGTTGCTCAGGCAGAAGGCCGCCACCCAGGTCCAGCCGCCCAGGGCATAGGAGAGGACGCCGAGACCGATCAGGGGCAGGAAGTGGAGGCGGTCGATCAGACGCAGCACCGGATCCGCCTCCACATCGGCCGGCAGGGACTCGGGGAAGAAGGAGGAGTCCAGCAACCAGCCCACCTGGGAGCGCCAGAAACCCCGCCAGCCCGCCACTGGCAGCAGGGGCGTGTGCGGATCGCGCTCGGTGTCCACATGGCGGTGGTGGGCCTGGTGGTGGGCCTTCCACCAGCTGGGCCCCATCTGGCCCGCCGAGGCCCCCACCAGGGAGCCGATCCAGAGCACGGGCTTCGGAGCCCTGTAGCTGCGGTGGGTGAGCAGCCGGTGGTAGATCGCCGTGGTGGCGAGCATCCGGATCAGGTAGAGCCCGAAGGCCCAGAAGGCCGACCCGAGCGTGAGGCCGGTGACCGCCAGCAGCAGGCAACCGAGGTGAGAGAGCAGGATGAAGACCGGTCCCAGGGCGTGGAGGAAGCGGATCTGACCGGTGTACAGGGTGATGGTCTGTGAAGTGATCTTCAAGCTAAACGGCCCACCGCCTGAGCCGGGATCTCTCCCGGCTCAGGCGGTTCACGAAGAAAGTCCCGCGCCACGGCCCCGCCGGCCGGCCCTTCCTACGCTGCAACCAAGCGAAGCCCTCGCTCCATGGCCGACGCCACTCTGGCGCGCACGCCGGTCCCCGGTCCAGCCTCCCCGCCCTCCAGGGACACCGGGAGCTTCGCGGCGCTGGAGCCCCTGTTGCGGCGGCACCACCATCGCTCCGACAGCCTGATCGAGGTGCTGCACCAGGCGCAGGAGCTCTACGGCTACCTCAGCGA
This sequence comes from uncultured bacterium, assembly GCA_964355015.1. Lineage (GTDB taxonomy): Bacteria > Cyanobacteriota > Cyanobacteriia > PCC-6307 > Cyanobiaceae > CAYHCE01. The sequence continues at coordinate 34,491 of CAYHCE010000011.1, forward strand.
TCCTCTGCTGCGCCACGTGGCCACCAGCCTGGACCTTCCGCTGAGCCGGGTGCTCGGCACGGCCAGCTTCTATCACCTGTTCCGTTTCCGGCCGGCGGCGCTGCACAGCTGCATCGTCTGTACCGGCACCGCCTGCGAGGTGAAGGGCTCAGCGCGGCTGATCGTGGCGTTGGAGCGGGAGTACGGGATCCGGATCGGCACCGCCCGCGCCGATGGATCGCTGAGCCTGGGGGCGGTGCGCTGCCTGGGCACCTGCAGCGGGGCGCCGGTGGTGGTGATCGACGGCGTCGTGCGCCGCCACCAGAGCGAAGCCTCCCTGCTGGCCGCGGTGCGGGAGCTGGCGCCATGACGCTCTCGCCCCCTCCCCTGGGGCTGCGCTGCTGCACCTCCGCCGGCTGTCTCGCCGGCGGCGCGGCCGAGCTCCGGCAAGCCCTGCTGACCGCGGTGGGACGCGCCGAGCTTCAGGAGCGGATCCTGGTGAGTGGCGTGGGCTGCCTCGGGCCCTGCAGCCAGGGGCCCCTGCTCGCCCTCGATCCCGACGACGCGCTCTACGCCGGCGTGACCCCCGCAGAGGCGAGCGACCTGATCGCGGCCCTGGCCCATCGCCTCCACGCCGACACGGAGGAAGCCCGCTCGGCCCCCCTGGCCTGGGCCCCCGCCAGCGGCGAGAGGGTCGACACCGGGCGGCCCTTCTTCCTGCGGCAACGGCGGATCGTGCTCGAACACTGCGGCCTGATCGATCCGGAGCGGATCGATGCGGCGATCGAGCGCGGCGCCTATGCGCAGCTGCGCCGGGTGGTGGAACAGCTCGCGCCGGCGGAGGTGGTGGAGGAGATCCGCCGCAGCGGCCTGCGGGGGCGCGGCGGCGCCGGCTACCCAACCGGCCTGAAGTGGGCCACCGTCGCCCGGATGCCGGGCGAGCGCAAGGTGCTGGTCTGCAACGCCGACGAGGGCGATCCCGGCGCCTTCATGGACCGCAGCGTGCTGGAGGGGGATCCCCACCGGGTGCTGGAAGGGATGGCGATCGCCGCCTACGCCGTGGGAGCCGATCGGGGCATCATCTATATCCGGGCCGAATACGCCCTGGCGATCGACAACCTGCGCCGGGCCATCGAGCAGGCCCGCCGCCGCCACCTGCTCGGCCAGGGCCTGTTCGATTCCCCCTTCAGCTTCCAGATCGAGCTGCGCATCGGCGCCGGCGCCTACGTCTGCGGCGAGGAAACGGCCCTGATCGAGTCGATCGAGGGCCGGCGCGGCCTGCCGCGACCCCGCCCTCCCTATCCCGCCGAGCGGGGGGTGGGGGGATTGCCCACGCTGATCAACAACGTGGAGACCTTCGCCAACGTGGTGCCGATCCTGCGCGAGGGCGCCGACTGGTACGCCGCCATCGGCACCCCCTCCAGCAGCGGCACCAAGGTGTTCAGCCTCACCGGCGACATCCGCCGCGGCGGCCTGGTCGAAGTGCCGATGGGCACCAGCCTGGCCACGATCGTCTACGAGATGGGGGAGGGGGCTCCGGAGGGGGCCACGGTCAAGGCGGTGCAGACCGGCGGACCCTCGGGGGGCTGCGTGCCGGCCGATCGGCTCGACACCCCGGTCGACTTCGAGTCGCTGCAGGAGCTGGGCACGATCATGGGCTCCGGCGGCATGGTGGTGATGGACCACACCACCGACATGGTGGGCATCGCCACCTTCTTCATGGGCTTCTGCCGCGAGGAATCCTGCGGCAAGTGCGTGCCCTGCCGCGCCGGCACCGTGCAGCTGCACGCCCTGCTGCAGAAGCACCGCGACGGCGAAGCCCGCAGCGAAGACCTGGCGCGGCTGGAAGCGCTCTGCACGATGGTGGCGGAGACGAGCCTCTGCGGGCTGGGCCAGAGCGCCCCGAAACCGGTGCTCAGCACCCTGCGCTACTTCCGCCAGGAGTACCTGGCCCGGCTGAAACCGGAGCCCGCCCCATGAGCGTCCGTACCCTCACGATCGACGGCCGGGCCGTGGCCATGGGCGCCGGCGCCAGCGTGCTGGAGGCGGCGCGGGAGGCGGGGGTCGCCCTTCCCACCCTCTGCCACCTGGAGGGGCTCACCCCCGTGGCAGCCTGCCGCCTCTGCCTGGTGGAGATCGAGGGCAGCCCCCGGCTGCAGCCCGCCTGCCTGACGGCGGTGGCGGAGGGGATGGTGGTGCGCACGGCCACGCCCCGCCTGCGCGAGCACCGCCGCACCGTGATCGAGCTGCTGTTCGCTGAGGGCAACCACGTCTGCGCCGTCTGCGTGGCCAACGGCCACTGCGAGCTGCAGGACCGGGCGGTGGAGGTGGGCATGGACCACGTGCGGCTGCCCTACCGCGATCCCGACCGGCACGTCGACCTCAGCCACCGGCTGTTCGGCCTCGACCACGACCGCTGCATCCTCTGCACCCGCTGCGTTCGCGTCTGCGACGAGGTGGAGGGCGCCCACGTCTGGGACGTGGGCTGGCGCGGCGAGCACTGCCGGATCCTCGCCGGCCTCGACGAGCCCTGGGGCGCGGTGGACGCCTGCACCGACTGCGGCAAGTGCGTGCAGGTCTGCCCCACCGGCGCCCTCTTCCACAAGGGCGACACCACCGCCGAGAAGCACGAAGACCCAACGCGGCTGCAGGCGCTGGTGCGGGCCCGGGCGCGGCGGGAGCCGGCGCCATGAACCGCCTCCGCTTCGCCACCGTCTGGCTGGCCGGCTGCTCCGGCTGCCACATGTCCTTCCTCGACCTCGACGAGTGGCTGTTCGAGCTCGCCCGCCGGGTCGATGTGGTGTATTCGCCGATCGCCTCCGACCTCAAGGAGTATCCCGAGCAGGTGGACATCTGCCTGGTGGAGGGCGGCGTCGCCAACGCCGATAACCTGGCCCTGATCCACCAGGTGCGCGCCCGTACCCGGCTGCTCGTGTCCTTCGGTGACTGCGCCGTGACGGCGAACGTGCCGGGCATGCGCAACCGGCTCGGCAGCGCGGAACCGGTGCTGCAGCGCAGCTACATCGAACTGGCCGACGGCTCCCGCCAGCTGCCCCACGCGCCCGGCATCGTGCCGGAGCTGCTGGAGAGGGTGCTGCCCCTGCACGCCGTGGTGCCGGTGGATCTCTATCTGCCGGGTTGCCCCCCCTCGGCGGAACGGATCCGGGACTGCCTCGAACCGCTGCTGCGCGGCGAGCGGCCGCGGATGGAGGGGGCGGAGATGATCCGGTTCGGCTGATGGACGCCACCCCGCCACTCCCGCCGGACGCCGCAGCGGGCCGCCGGATCCTGATCGAGCCGGTCACCCGGATCGAGGGCCACGCCAAGATCTCGATCCATCTCGACGCCGCCGGCGCGGTGGAGACGGCCCGCTTCCACGTGGTGGAGTTCCGCGGCTTCGAGCGGTTCTGCGAAGGGCGGCCGTTCACCGAGATGGCGGCGATCACGGCGCGGATCTGCGGCATCTGTCCGGTCAGCCACCTGCTGGCCTCCGCCAAGACCGGCGACAAGATCCTGGCGGCGACGATCCCGCCGACGGCCGAGAAGCTGCGGCGGCTGATGAACCTGGCCCAGATCATCCAGTCGCACGCCCTCTCCTTCTTTCACCTCAGCAGCCCTGATTTCCTGCTGGGCTGGGACAGCGACCCCGCCCGCCGCAACGTCTTCGGGCTGATCGCCGCCGACCCCGAGCTGGCCCGCGGCGGCATCCGCCTGCGCCAGTTCGGCCAGGCGGTGATCGAGCGCCTGGGGGGGCGGAAGATCCACGCGGCCTGGGCCGTGCCCGGCGGCGTGCGCACCCCCCTGGCGGCGGCCGATCGCGACGGGATCCGGCAGGGGCTGGGTGAGGCCTTCGCCACCACCACCCATGCCCTGGCGCTGTTCAAGGGGCTGCTCGACGGACCGTTGGCGCAGGAGGCCACCGTGTTCGGCGCCTTTCCCTCCCTGTTCATGGCGCTGGTGGCCGCCGACGGCCGCTGGGAGCACTACGGCGGCGGGCTGCGGATCATCGACGCCGACGGCACGCTGGTAGCCGATGGCCTGCGCGAAGACGACTACGCCAGCTTCCTGGCGGAGGTGGTGGAGCCCTGGAGCTACCTCAAGTTCCCCTACTACCGGCCCCTGGGGCCAGAGGCGGGCAGCTACCGGGTGGGGCCGCTGGCCCGCCTGAACGTCTGCGAACGGATCGGCAGCGAGCGCGCCGACCGGGAACTCAGCGAGCTGCGCCAGCGCGGCGGCCGGGTGGTGACCAGCTCCTTCCTGTATCACCTGGCGCGCCTGATCGAGATCCTGGCGGCGCTGGAGGCGATCGAGGCCCTGCTCGACGACCCCGGGCTCTGCGACCTCCATGTGCGCGCCCACGCGGGCGTCAACGCGCGGGAGGCGGTGGGAGTGAGCGAGGCGCCGCGGGGAACCCTGTTCCATCACTACCGGGTGGACGCCAATGGCCTGATCGAGGCGGTGAACCTGCTGATCGCCACGGGCCAGAACAACCGGGCCATGAACCGCACCATCACCCAGATCGCCCGCCATCACATCCAGGCCGGGCCGGCCGGCGCCGGTGGGAGCGCGGTGCCGGAGATCGCCGAAGGGCTGCTCAACCGGGTGGAGGCGGGCATCCGCTGCTTCGATCCCTGCCTCTCCTGCTCCACCCATGCCGCCGGCCAGATGCCCCTGCACGTGGCGCTGATCGGCCCCGACGGGGTGGTGCTGCGCGAACGGTGGCGCGAGTGACGGTGGCAAGAGCAAGCGTGGCAAGAGCAAGCGTGGCGGACCCCGGCCAGGGCCAGGACCTGCTGATCGCCTGCGGCAACAGCCTGCGCCGCGACGACGGCGTCGGCTGGCGCCTCGCCGAGCAGGTGGAGGCCTGGGGGCGCCCCGATCTGGAGGTGATCGCGGTGCAGCAGCTCGCGCCGGAGCTGGCCACCCGGATCACGGCCGCCAGGCGGGTGCTGTTCGTCGACGCCTGCGTGCCCGGCCGGCCGGGAGCCGGGGCCGGGCCGAAGCTGGAGGCGCTGCCGGCCGGCGGCAGCGAGACCCACTGCCGCGCCCCCGCCCTCAGCCACGGAAGCTCCCCGCTGGCGCTGCTGGAGCTGGCCGAACGGCTCTACGGGCACCGCCCGCCCGCCTGGCAACTGCTGCTCGAGGCCCGCAGCCTCGGCTACGGCACCGGCCTCTCCCCCGCGGTGGCCGCCTGCCTGCCGGAGGCCCTCGCGGCCATCCAGCGGCTGTTTCCGGCTTCACCTGCCCGTGCACAGCCGCCATGCACGAACTGAGCCTGATGGAGCAGGTGCGCGCCATCGCCCTGGAGCAGGCAGCCGCCAGCGGGGCCGGCCGGATTCACCGGATCTGCCTGCGGATCGACAGTCTTTCGGGTGTCGATCCCGAGGCCCTCGCCTTCGCCTTCGACGTGGTGATGGCGGACGGGCCGGCCGAGGGCGCCCGGCTGGATCTGGAGGTGGTCGCAACCCGCTGCCTCTGTCCAGACTGTGAGCAGGCCTTCGAGCCCGACGACGTGATCCACGCCTGCCCACGCTGTGGCACCCTCTCCAGCCGGATCCTGCAGGGGCGGGAACTGGAGCTCACCGCCCTGGAGGTGTCCTGAGCCATGTGCACCGACTGCGCCTGCGGCCAGCCAGCCCGAGCCGAGCCGACCACCGCCGTTGCCGAGCCGGCCGCCGGGGCCAGGCGCACCCTGCATCTCCAGAGGGGCCTGCTGGCCAAGAACGATCTCCAGGCACGGCGCAACCGTGCCCTCTTCGCCGCCCACGGCCTGGCGGCGATCAACCTGCTCTCGGCGCCGGGATCGGGCAAGACGGCCCTGCTGGAACGGATCGCCCGTCAGTGGCCCCACGGACCGGTGGGCGTGATCGTGGGCGATCTGGCCACCGACAACGACGCCCGCCGGCTGCGGGCCGCCGGCGCCCGCGCCGTGCAGATCAGCACCGGCCAGGCCTGTCATCTGGAGGCGGACTGGGTGGCGCGGGCCTTCGGCGAACTCGACCACCACGGGCTGGCCCTGCTGGTGATCGAGAACATCGGCAACCTGGTCTGCCCCAGCGCCTATGACCTGGGCGAGAGCCTGCGGCTGGCGGTGCTCTCGGTGACGGAGGGCGAGGACAAACCGCTCAAGTATCCGGCCCTGTTCCAGTCGGCCGACGCCATCCTGCTCAACAAGATCGACCTGGCCGCCGCCGTCGGCTTCGATCGCCCCCTGGCCCTCGACAACCTGCAGCGGGTGGCGCCCCAGGCGGTGGTCTTCGAGGTCTCGGCCCGCAGCGGCGAGGGGCTGGAGGCGCTGATGGCCTGGCTGGCCCGGTCCCTGAGCGCCGCCGCCCAGCCGGCCCCGGCCTGATGCCGCGCCGCCTGCGGCTCAGGGTCGAGGGGCTGGTGCAGGGGGTGGGGTTCCGGCCGGCCGTGCACCGCCTCGCCGGCGAGCTGGAGCTGGCGGGCTGGGTCCGCAACACGGGCGCCGGCGTACTGATCGAGCTGCAGGGCGATCCGGGCCGGCTGGGGGCCTTCCTGCAGCGGCTGCGCCGCCAGCCCCCTCCCCACAGCCGCCTCGATCGCTTCGAGAGTGAGTGGCTGGAGGCCGAATCCGGCGCCTGTGGCTTCACGATCCAGCCCGCCGCGGCGGCCGGGCCCCTGGCGGCAGGGGCGGCTCCCACCGCCCTTATCCTGCCTGACCTGGCCCCGTGCCCGGCCTGCCTGGCCGAGATCCGCGACCCTGCCGGCCGCCGCCACGGCTACGCCTTCACCAGCTGCGTCCACTGCGGCCCCCGCTACAGCGTCCTGCGGGCCCTGCCGTTCGAGCGGGAGCACACGGCACTGGCGCCGTTTCCGCTCTGCCCCACCTGCCGCACCGAATACGGCAACCCCAGCGACCGCCGCTTCCATGCTCAGACGATCGCCTGTCCGGCCTGCGGCCCCCGGCTGAGCTGGTGGGACGCAGCGGGGCGGGTGGTCCCTGCCGATGCCATCCAGGCCGCCGCCGCCGCCCTGAAGGCGGGCCGGATCGTGGCGCTCAAGGGCCTCGGGGGGTTCCAGCTGCTGGTGCGGGCGGGCTCGGCCGCCGCCGTGGGCGAGCTGCGGCGCCGCAAGGGACGGCCCGAGAAGCCCCTGGCCGTGATGGCGCCGGATCTGGCCTGGGTGCAGCGGCACTGCCGCCTGTCGCCCATGGAGGAGGAGCTGCTGGCGGGGCCCGCCGCCCCGATCGTGCTGCTGCGGCGCCGCACACCGGTCGAGGGCCGCCACCCGGCCGGGCCGAACCCCTCCGCCATCGCCGCCGAGGTCGCCCCCGCCAACCCCTGGCTGGGGGTGATGCTGCCCTCCACGCCCCTGCACGCCCTGCTGCTCGACGCCCTGGCCGAACCGCTGGTGGCCACCAGCGGCAACCGCTCGGGCGAACCGCTCTGCCGCGACGAACGGGAGGCCCTGGCCCGGCTCGGCGGGATCGCCGACGGCTTTCTGGTGCACGACCGCGCCATCGTCAACCCCGTCGACGACTCCGTCGCCCAGGTGGTCTGCGGCGAGCCGATGCTGCTGCGCCACGCCCGTGGTTTTGCCCCCACCGCCGTGGACCTCACGGGCCTGCTGCCCGGGCCGGAGCCGCCGGAGGGTCTGGTGGCGATGGGGGGGCAGCTCAAGAGCGCCTTCGCGCTCGGCAGCGGCCGGCGGGCCCTGCTAGGCCCCCACCTGGGCGATCTCGACACGGAGGCGGGCGAGCACCACTTCCGCAGCAGCCTCGCCGCCTGGCTGAAGCGCCAGGGCCTGGCTCCTCGGCGCATCGCCGTCGACCAGCATCCCGGCTACCGCTCCCACCGGATCGGGCTCGAACTGGCGGCCGCCGCGGGCGCCGCGCCGCCGCTGGGGGTGCAGCACCACCACGCCCACCTGCTCGCCTGCCTGGCCGAGCACGGGTTGGCAGCGCCCCAGGTGGGGGTGGCCTGGGATGGGGCCGGCCTGGGCAGCGACGGCAGCCTCTGGGGCGGCGAGTGCCTGCGGCTGGAGGGCTCCGGCTTCACCCGCCTGGCCCGGCTGCGGCCCTTCCCGCTGCCGGGGGCGGAGCGGGCGCTGCTGGAGCCGTGCCGTGCCGCCCTGGGGCTGCTGTTCACCGCCTTCGGCGCTGCGGGCCTGGCCCTGGAGGATCCAGCGGATCTGCTGCCGCCCCAGGCGGCCTTCAGCGCCGCTGAGCGGCTGGTGCTCTGCCGGATGCTGGAGCGGGACGTGCAGGCGCCGCTCTGCTCCAGCGTGGGGCGGCTGTTCGACGCGGTGGCCTCCCTGCTCGGTCTCTGCCAGCGCTGCAGCTTCGAGGCTCAGGCGGCCCTGCGTCTGGAGGCCGCGGCCTGGAGCGCCCTGGAGGAGGCCGTCGGGCGGCCCGAAGGCGCCGACCCGCTGCCGGCCTGCGGGCGCTACGTCCTGGCGCTGCGCCCGGCTCCGGCCGGGGAGCCCTGGCAGCTGGACTGGCAACCGCTGCTGAGCGCCCTGCTGGAGGATCGGGCCCGGGGCCTGCCCGTCGGCCCGATCGCCCTCGGCTTCCACCGCGCCCTGGCCGGCAGCCTGGTGGCCCTGGCCGGCTGGCTGGGGCTGGAGCGGCTGCTGCTGGGCGGCGGCTGCTTCCAGAACCGGCTGCTGCTGCAGCTGGCGGTGGAGGGGCTGCGCGCGGCCGGCATCGAACCGGTCTGGCCGCAGCGGATCCCCTGCAACGACGGCGGGCTGGCCCTGGGTCAGCTGCTGGCGGCCAGCGGGTGGAACCCGGGCTAGAAACGGAGCAGCCCCCGTGCCGGGGTGCACCGTCCAGGGGGGAGGCTCCCGATGTGTCTGGCCCTGCCGGGTGAACTGATCCGCATCGAGGACCGCCGTCCGCCGGACCTCGCCCCGCAAGCCCCTGGCGCTGATCCGAGCGAGGACGCGGCCCTGTGGCGGGTCGGCCTGGTGGAGTTCTCCGGCGTGCGGCGGGAGGTGAGCCTGGCCTGCGTGCCGGAGGCCCGGGTCGGCGACCGGCTGCTGGTGCACGTGGGCTTCGCCCTGGGCATTGTCCAGAGCGAGCCATGAGCAGCGCCACCCTGGACGGCAACGAGGCGGTGGCCCGCGTCGCCTACCGGCTCAACGAGGTGATGGCGATCTACCCGATCACGCCGGCCACGCCGATGGGCGAATGGGCCGACGCCTGGGCCGCCGAGGGCCGGCCGAACCTCTGGGGCACGGTGCCTGCCGTGGTGGAGATGCAGAGCGAAGGGGGCGCGGCCGGGGTGCTGCACGGCGCCCTCCAGGCCGGGGCGCTCACCACCACCTTCACGGCGTCGCAGGGGCTGCTGCTGATGCTGCCCAATCTCTACAGGATCGCCGGCGAGCTCACCGCCACGGTGCTGCACGTGGCCTCGCGGGCCCTCGCCGGCCAGGCGCTCTCGATCTTCGGTGACCACGGCGACGTGATGGCCGTGCGGGGCACGGGCTGCGCCCTGCTGTGCTCCGCCTCGGTGCAGGAGGCGGGCGACTTCGCCGCCATCGCCACCCTTGCCACGCTGCGCTCACGCCTGCCCTTCCTCCATTTCTTCGACGGCTTCCGCACCTCCCACGAGATCCAGAAGGTGGAGCTGATCGACGACGCCCAGCTGCGCGCCCTGATCCCCGCGGAGCTGATCGCCGCCCACCGGGCCCGGGGACTGAGCCCCGACCATCCGGTGATCCGCGGCACCAGCCAGAATCCGGACGTGGCCTTCCAGGCCCGCGAAGCCGCCAACCCCTTCCACGACGCCGCGCCGGAGCTGGTGCAGCAGGCGATGGACGCCTTCGCGGTGCTCAGCGGCCGCGCCTACCGGCTGTTCGAGTACCACGGCGACCCGGCCGCCGAGCGCGTGGTGGTGCTGATGGGCTCGGGCTGCGAGACGGCCCACGAAACCGTCGACGCGCTCATCGCCGCCGGCGAACGGGTGGGGGTGCTGAAGGTGCGGCTGTTCCGCCCGTTCAGCAGCGAACGCCTGCTGGCGGCACTGCCTGCCACGGTGCAGGCGGTCGCGGTGCTGGATCGCTGCAAGGAACCCGGCAGCGCCGGCGAGCCCCTCTACCTCGACGTCAGCAACGCTCTGCGGGACGGCTGGGCGGCGCGCACGGCCGCGGCTCCCGGCACCCCTCTGCCGCGGCTGCTCGGCGGGCGCTACGGGCTGGCCTCGAAGGAGTTCACCCCCGCGATGGTGCAGGCGGTGTTCGCGGCGCTGGAGCGGCCCGGCGTTCCCAACCCCTTCAGCGTCGGCATCGACGACGACGTCACCCACCGCTCCCTGCCGGTGGACGAGGCCTTCGGCACCGAGACGGAGCGGGAGTTCCGGGCCATCCTCTACGGCCTCGGCTCCGACGGCACGGTGGGAGCCAACAAGAACGCCATCAAGATCATCGGCGAGGGCACCGATCTCCACGCCCAGGGTTACTTCGTCTACGACTCGAAGAAGTCAGGCTCCGTCACCGTGTCGCATCTGCGCTTCGGGCCGGCGCCGATCCGCTCCACCTACCTGGTGCGGCGGGCCCACCTGGTGGCCTGCCACCAGTGGGACTTCCTCGGCCGCTTCGATCTGCTCGCCGAGGCCCTGCCCGGCGGCACCCTGCTGCTCAACAGCCCCTGGGAAGCGGCGCAGCTGTGGCAGCGGCTGCCACGGGGCGTGCAGCAGGGGATCGTGGCCCGCGGGCTGAAGCTGATGGCGATCGACGCCTCGGCGATCGCCCGTGAGTTCGGGCTCGGCGGGCGCATCAACACCGTGATGCAGACCTGCTTCTTCGCCCTGGCCGACGTGATGCCGCTGGAGCAGGCGCTCGAGGCGATCCGGGGTGCCATCCGCCACAGCTACGGCGGCAAGGGGGAACGGGTCGTGCGCGGCAACCTGGAGGCGGTGGATGCCGCCCTGGCGCGGCTGCAGCCGGTGCCGATCGGAGCGATCGGCGCGGCCGAGCCGCAGCCCGGCGCGTCCGATCCCCTCGCCGCGGCCCCGGCCTTCGTGCGCCAGGTGATCGCCCCCCAGCTGGCGCGCTGCGGCGACCGGCTGCCGGTGAGCGCCCTGCCCGTGGACGGCACCTTCCCCAGCGGCACCGCCCGCTGGGAGAAGCGCAACATCGCCGCCGCCATCCCGGTCTGGGACCCGGACGTCTGTGTGCAGTGCGGCAAGTGCGTCATGGTCTGCCCCCATGCCGTGATCCGCGCCAAGGTGATCGAGCCCTCAGCCCTTGAGGGTGCCCCGGCCGGCTTCGCCAGTGCCCCGGCGCGGGATCACCACTGGGCCGGCCAGAGCTTCACCCTGCAGGTGGCTGCCGAAGACTGCACCGGTTGCGCCCTCTGCGTCGAGGTCTGCCCCGCCCGCGACCGTGCCGCGCCGCGGCGCAAGGCGATCGAGATGGCGCCGCAGCGGCCGCTGCGGCAGGCGCAACGGGCCCACTGGGAGTTCTTCCTCGGCCTGCCCCACCCCGACCGACTCGAGCTGAATCCCCTCCACATCAATCAGCAGCAGTTGCAGGAGCCACTGTTCGAGTTCTCCGGCGCCTGCGCCGGCTGCGGCGAAACTCCCTACATCAAGCTCGCCACCCAGCTGTTCGGCGACCGGATGGTGGTGGCCAACGCCACCGGCTGCTCCTCGATCTACGGCGGCAACCTGCCCACCACACCCTGGAGCACCGACGGCCGGGGCCGCGGTCCGGCCTGGAGCAACTCGCTGTTCGAGGACAACGCCGAGTTCGGCCTCGGCTTCCGCCTCGCCTTCGACCAGCGCCGTGCCATGGCCCAGAGGCTGCTGCGGGAGCTGGCCGGCTGGATCCCGGCGGCCCTCGCCGAGGCCCTGCTCGACGCTGAGCAGGGCGACGAAGCGGGCATCCACGAGCAACGGCAGCGGGTGGTGGAGCTGCGGCGTCTGCTGCAGAGCCGGCTGGCAGCGATCGCCACCGGCCCGGAGCAGGCCGCCCGGGCCGCGGCCGCACGCACGCTGCTGGAGCTGGCGGACGATCTGGTCAGGCGCAGCGTCTGGATGATCGGCGGTGACGGCTGGGCCTACGACATCGGCTCCGGCGGCATCGACCACGTGCTCGCCGGCGGCCACGACGTCAACCTGCTGGTGCTCGACACCGAGGTGTACTCCAACACCGGCGGCCAGATGTCGAAGGCCACGCCCCGCGGCGCCGTGGCCAAGTTCGCCAGCGGCGGCAAGACCACCGCCAAGAAGGACCTGGGTCTGATGGCGATGTCCTACGGCAACGTCTACGTGGCCAGCGTGGCGATGGGGGCCCGCGATGAACACACCCTGCGGGTCTTCCTCGAGGCCGAGTCGTTCCCCGGACCCTCCCTGATCCTGGCCTACTCCCATTGCATCGCCCACGGCATCGACATGGCGAAGGGGATGGCGCAGCAGAAGCAGGCGGTCGACTCCGGCCGCTGGCTGCTCTACCGCCACGACCCGCGCCGCGCCCTGCGGGGCGAGAACCCCCTGATCGTCGACTCGGGCCCGCCGACGCTGGCGCTGGCGGAGGCGATGGCCAGCGAGAACCGCTTCCGGATGCTGGGCTACAGCCACCCCGAGCAGGCCCGGGCGCTTGCGCGACAGGCCCAGCAGGAGGTCAGCCAGCGCTGGGCACACTACCGGCAACTGGCCGCACCCCCTGAGCCATGAACGGTCCAGACCTCTCCACGACCTACCTCGGCCTTCGCCTGGCCTCGCCGCTGGTGGTGGGCGCCGCCGCCCCCCTGAGCACCGACCCCGAGCTGATCCTTCGCCTGGCGGAACAGGGGGCCGCCGCCGTGGTGCTCCATTCCCTCTTTCTGGAGCAGATCGAGCGTGACTGGCTGGAATGGGAACACCACCACCAGCACGGCAGCGAAAGCTTCGCCGAGTCCCTCACCTACCTGCCGCGCATCGAACCCACCCACCTGGGGGTGGAGGGCTACCTGCGCGAGATCGAGACCGCCCGCCGCCGGGTCGACATCCCGATCATCGCCAGCCTCAACGGCGCCGCCGCCGGCCACTGGGCCGATACGGCCCGGGCGGTGGAGCGCTCGGGCGCAGCGGCGATCGAGCTCAACCTCTATGCCGTCCCCACCGACCGGGACCTCTGCGCCGCCGACCTCGAGGACACCCAGGTGGAGATCGTCCGCACCGTCTGCGCCGCCACCACCCTGCCGGTGGCCGTCAAGCTCAGCCCCTGGTACACGAACCTCACCCACCTGAGCCACCGGCTCCACAGCGCCGGAGCCGCTGGGCTGGTGCTGTTCAACCGCTTCTTCCAGCCCGACATCGACATCGAGACCCTGGAACCCGTCTCGCACCTGCTGCTGAGCACCCCCGCCGACCTGCGGCTGCCGCTGCGCTGGATCGCCCTGCTGCACGGGCGCGTGCCCCTGGATCTCGCCGCCAGTGGCGGCATCGCCGACGGCACCGACGTGGTGCGGATGGTGATGGTGGGAGCCAGCATCACCATGGTGGTGTCGGCCCTGCTGCGCCAGGGTCCGCAGCAGCTGCGCACGATGGAGACCGAACTGCGCCGCTGGCTGGAGGAACACGGCTACGCCTCGCTGCAGCAGCTGCGCGGCTGCATGAGCCAGCAGCACTGCCCGGACCCGGGCGCCTTCGAGCGGGCCCAGTACATGCGCGCCGTCTCTAGCTATCCGTGCCCGCCGGGATCGGTCCCGGGGGGCTGGCCCGCTTGAGCGTGCAGGACCCCTTCCGACGGCCGGAGACGGTGCACCGGCTGGCGGCGATCCTGCGCACCGAGGTCAGCCGCCCCTGGACACTGATGGAGGTCTGCGGCGGCCAGACCCACGCGATCCTGCGCCACGGTCTCGACCAGCTGCTGCCGCCGGGACTGGAGCTGATCCATGGCCCCGGCTGCCCGGTCTGCGTCACGGCGGCGGAGACGATCGACCGGGCGCTGGAGCTGGCGGCCCTGCCGGGGCTGATCCTCTGCTCCTACGGCGACATGCTGCGGGTGCCGGGCTCCGGGCCCGCCACCCTGCTGCAGGCGCGGGCCGGGGGGGCCGATGTGCGGCTCGTCACCGCGCCCCTCGACGTGCTGACGATCGCCCGCGCCCACCCGGATCGGCCGGTGGTGTTCTTCGCTGTGGGCTTCGAGACCACCGCTCCCGCCACGGCCCTGCTGGCCCACCAGAGCTGGCGGCAGGGGCTGACCAACCTCAGCCTGCTGGTCTGCCATGTGCGGGTGCCACCGGCGATGGAGGCGATCCTGGCGGAGCCGGAGGGCCGCGTGCAGGGGTTCCTGGCGGCCGGCCATGTCTGCAGCGTGATGGGCGGCGCGGAGTACGGCCCGATCGCGACGCGCCACGGCGTGCCGATCGTGATCACCGGCTTCGAGCCGGTGGATCTGCTCGACGGCCTGCTGCGCTGCGTGCGCCAGCTGGAGCGGGGCGAGGCACGACTGGAGGACGCCTATCCCCGGGCGAACGGAGCCGGCGGCAACGCTGCCGCCCGCGCCCTGATCGCACGGGTCTTCCGCCAGGCACCGCAGCGCTGGCGCGGTCTGGGGCTGCTGCCGGCCAGTGGTCTGCGCCTGCGCCCCCCCTACGACGCCCTCGACGCGGAGGCACGCTTCCCGCCCGGCCCTGCCACCGCTGCGCCGACCGCTGAAGCCGGTGGCTGCATCAGCGGCCGGGTGCTGCAGGGCCTGGCCCGTCCCACCGACTGCCCCAGCTTCGGCCGGGGCTGCACGCCGGAGCGCCCCCTGGGCGCTCCGATGGTGTCGGCGGAGGGAGCCTGTGCGGCCTACTGGCGCTACCGGGGCCCCGCCCCCACCCCGGTGCCCCGACTCCGGCACCCGTCCTGATCCTGAACCGTGCAGCCGATCGAAAGCGTCCCCTGCCCCATCCCCCTCGACGACGGACCCACCGTGCTGCTGGGCCATGGCGGCGGCGGCCTGCTCAGCCAGCGGTTGCTCGATCAGGTGCTGCTGCCCGCCTTCGGCCCTGCCGACGGGGTGACCCTCGACGCCGCCTTGCTGGACACCGCCCTGCTCAACCCCACCGGCGCCGGCGGAACCCTCGCCTTCACCACCGACGCCTACGTGGTGCGCCCCCTGGAATTCCCGGGGGGAGACATCGGCCGGCTGGCCGTGTTCGGAACCGTCAACGACCTGGCCATGGTGGGCGCCACCCCGCTGGCCCTCAGCCTCAGCCTGATCCTGGAGGAGGGTCTGGCGATGGACACCCTGCGGCGACTGGTGGCCTCGATCCGCAACGCGGCGGCGCTCTGCGGGGTGGCGATTCTGACCGGCGACACCAAGGTGGTGGAACGGGGCAAGGGCGACGGCCTCTACATCACCACCGCCGGAATCGGCCGGATCGGGCCGGGGCCGGCGATCGGGCCCCGGGCCATGCGACCCGGCGACGCGATCCTGGTGAGCGGCGATCTGGGCCGGCACGGTGTGGCGATCCTGGCAGCGCGGCAGGAGCTGGGATTCAGCACGGCCCTGGAAAGCGATCTGGCGTCGCTGCAGGAACCGGTGCAGGCCTTGCTGTCGGCCGGCCTGGAGGTGCATGCCCTGCGGGATCTCACCCGGGGAGGCCTGGCCAGTGCCCTGCACGAGCTCAGCCGCGCCGCCGGGCTGGGGGCGCTGGTGCGGGAAGCGGCGGTGCCGATCGCGCCGGAGGTGAACGGCGCCTGCGAGCTGCTGGGTCTCGACCCCCTGGCGATGGCCAACGAGGGGCGCTTCGTGCTGATGCTGCCCCAGGCCCAGGCCGTGCCGGCCCTGTCGCTGCTGCGGCGCTTTCAGCCCACGGCCGCGCATATCGGCCGGGTGGAGGGCAGCGGCGTGGTGCTCGAGACCGATCTGGGTCTGCGCCGCCCCCTGGAGCTGGGGCGCGGCGAACAGCTGCCGCGCATCTGCTGAGAAGACCGGGCCTGGTCGTCCCCCTGATCGGTCCTAGTCGTCCTTGCCGCCGGCGAGTGCGTCATCGGCGGCGTAGGGATCGAACTCGTCCCAACCGGGGCTGGCCGCCTCAAACAGCCCGAAGCGGGCCGCCTCATCGTTCAACAGCGTGGCCCCCTCCGGTCGGGTGTCGCAGGTGATCCCTCCCCCGCTGCTGGGGGCGCAGTCCTGCAGACGCACATCGGCCCGGGCGGGGACGGCAGCGGGGCCGAGAGCCGCCAGCAGTGCGCTGGCCAGGCCAAGAGCAAGGGTCAGCACGGCGAACGGGCTGGGAGGATGGATCAGGTTCACCCGAGCAGCCATGTACACCGACTGGACAGCCGTGATCCTGCTTCTGCTCACCGCCCTGCCCCTGGGCGTGGTGGTGGCCACGGCCGCCTTCTTCATCTGGCGCCAGAAGAAGCTCACGCGGCGCTGAGGTCCTCGCCGCGATCCTGAAGCCTGAGCAGGTCCTGGCGCTGCAGCAGGTCCCGCAAGGAGCTGTCCGACAGCGGGCTGGCCACACTGCCCTGACCGAGACAGTCGAGGCAGGTGCGGAAGCGATGGCCGCCCATGCGGAGGACGCCGCTGCCGCCGCAATGGGCGCAGGGCCGACTCTGCTGCGCCAACGGCGCAGGGGACGGGGCCGGCAGGGTCAGCACCAGCGGGGGGGTGGAGCCGGTCTGGGTGGTGTGTTGGATGCGGGACACGAACGGGAACTCCCGTGCAGTTCCTCCACTGTGATCGGAGCGGGCCCGGCTGATCCCGAATCCTTCCTTAAGAGATTGCCCGCAGCCGCTGCCGCAGGCTCTCCAGGCTGAGTTGCTGCGCCAGCTCGGCGGCGCTGATCCGGCTGCCGGAGGGCACAAGGTTCAGGCTGGCCGCCAGCCGGCCGATCACCGCCGCCGGATCCAGGCCCTGCTGCTGCATCGCCTCCAGCCCCTCGCCTCCCTCCCGCTTGGCCAGCCGCTCGCCATCGGGGTCGCACCAGAGGGGAACGTGCCAGGTGCATGGCGGCATGCCGCCCAGCCGTCGCATCACCGCAACCTGGGGCGCGGTGGAGCGCCACAGGTCGGCACCCCGCACCACGGTGCCGATGCCGAGGAGGAGTTCGTCCACCGCGGTGGTCAGGTGATAGGCAAGGAAGCCGTCGGCACGGCGCAGCACCACGTCGCCGACGTCCGCCGCGGCATCGAGGCAGCCCGGAGGGCCGATCGCCTCCTCCCACTGCAACGGCCCGGGCTCGAGCCTCAGGCGCCAGCTGGGCAGACGACCCTGCTCGGGTCCCCAGGCGGCTGGAGCCTGCCGGCAGGTGCCCGGGTAGACGGGCCAGCCACCGTGGGGGGCGGACAGATCGGCCAGCAGGCGCCGGCTGCAGCGGCAGGGATAGAGAAGACCGGCCCGGCGCAGGGCCGAGAGCACCGTGGCGTAGAGGCCGGTGCGTTCGCTCTGCCGCAGCACCGGGCCGTCCCAGTTCAGGCCCAGCCAGCCAAGATCCCGCTCGATCGACGCCAGCGCACCGCTGCGGTTGCGGGGCGTGTCGAGATCGTCGATGCGGAGCAGGAACTCCCCACCGCTGAGTCGGGCCTGCAGCCAGGCCAGCAGGGCTGTGCGCAGGTTGCCGCGGTGCAGGCTGCCGGTGGGAGAGGGGGCGAACCGGCCACGGAGGCCCTGGATCCGCAGCTGCTCACCCCGCTCGAGCAGCCTCTCGAGGTGGCGGGGCAGGGGAATCGGAGCGAGGCTCAGCCCTGGACCCGATCCTTGAACAGCTTGCCGGCGGTGAAGGCGGGCACGCGCTTGGCGGGAATCTTGATCTTCTCGCCGGTCTTGGGATTGAGACCCTGGCGGGCGGATCGCTCGCGCGCTTCGAAGGATCCGAAGCCCAGAATCGAGACCTTCTTGCCCTCCACCACAGAATCGATGATCGTTTCGATCGCCGCGTCCACCACCTGGGAGACGTCGGTTTTGGTGAGCTCGGTGCGAGCCGCAACGAGATTAACGAGATCAGCTTTGTTCATCGGAACGGAAATCTGTGAAGTGCGGGAGCTGGTTGGAGCGTAAGGATCACCCTCCCGCCGGCGGTGGAGCGGTGGAGCGGGCCGGCTGGAGTGGAGCGGGCCCATCGGGTTCAGCGCGCCAATCGTATGGGGGAAGAGGGAACCGGGCAACCGAAACCGCCGTCTTGGCAACGGTTTTGCCCTGAATTGGCGCCGATTGTCCAGAAAACCGGTCCATTTGCCGCCCCTAGATCCGCTCGAGCAGCGCCCGGCCCGCCGGAATCAGCTTCTCCCCCCGCAGGGCGCCCAGCCCGGCTCCGCTGGCGATCCAGCGCGGCGACCGCGGCGGCAGCCAGCGCCGCAACCGCTCGATACTGCGCTGCTGCCGCGGCCAGTGGAAGGTGCGGGCCGTGCGCAGGGGAACCGCCTCGGCCGGAGCGCTGGGCACCAGCAGGCGTCCGCAGAACAGCACGTCGATCGCGCCACCGGCGTGGACCACGCAGGAGCCTGGTGTCGGCCCGGGGGTCCAGAGCAGACGCACCCGATCGGACAACTCCAGCTCCGCGGCGAAGCTGCTCAGGCGAGCGACCCCCGGCAGCAGGTAGGCCTCCTGTTCCTGCACGAGCACCGGCCAGTCGAGGGCCTCCTGCCAGCGCCGGCAGCGGCCATGCCCCTCGCGGCTGGTGAACAGCAGCTGACCGCCGTCCCGGCCGGCCGCGGATCCCGCCGGGGAACCGCCCAGCGGCGAGTCGGGGGTTTCCCCGCGCAGAAAGGCCAGATTCGCCACCGTGAAGCCGGGAGCGTCGATCAGCAGGGCCGGCCGACCCGGCTGGGCCAGCAGCCAGGCGGTGCCACCCCGGCTGTCGCGGCTGGGGGCAAACACCCACAGACCGGGCAGCACCGGCCGGGGCGGGCGTCCCGCTTCCGGCCCCATCGGCGGGTCTCCCGGCAGGGCCATCGAGCTGGAATCCGCCTGCATCCGACCTCCTTGGACCTGAGCAACCATCTCCCACTAGCTTGAAGGGGCCGATCAGCCGAGCCCTTGTCCTTGATCAAGCTCGGTCAACCCTGGCCCCTGGGGGCGGCACCCACCGCCAGGGGCGTTAACTTTTCGGTGGTGGCCCCCCTGGCGACACGGGTGGAGCTGCTGCTGTTCGCCCACGGCAACGCGCCCGAGCCCTTCCGGATCCTTGCCCTCGATTCCCGCCACCGCTCCGGCGACCACTGGCATGTGGAAGTGGAGGGGATCGGCATCGGCTGCTGCTACGGCTACCGCGTCTTCGGGGCGCTGCAGCCAGGAGGCCACGGCTTCAATCCTTCGAAGGTGCTGCTCGACCCCTGCGCCCGGGCGATCAGCGGCTGGGAGGTCTACCGCCGCGATGACGCCATCGGCGCCATCCCCAACACCGGCTCCTGCCTCAAGGGTGTGGTCACCGAACGCGACCGCTTCGATTTCGAGGCCGCGCCGCGGCCCCGCCACAGCTGGCAGTGCACGGTGGTCTACGAGCTGCATGTGGGGGGTTTCAGCCGAGGTGAGGGGAGCCCGGTGGCGCCGGAGCGGCAGGGGAGCCTGCTCGGCCTGATCGACACCCTCCCCTACCTGCGAAGCCTGGGGGTGACCGCCCTGGAACTGCTGCCGGTGATGGCCTTCGATCCGCAGGACGCCCCACTCGGTCGCCACAACTACTGGGGCTACAGCCCCCTGAGCTGGATGGCGCCCCACCAGGGCTATCTGCTCGGTGACGATCCCCTGCAGGCCCGCCCACAGGTGCGGCAGCTGGTGACGGCCTGCCATCAGGCCGGGCTGGAGGTGCTGCTCGACGTGGTGCTCAACCACACCAGCGAAGGCAACCAGTATGGCCCCACCCTCAGCTGGAGAGGTCTGGGCGATCGGCTCTACTACCACCAGACCGGCCGTGGCGACTATCTCGACGTGACGGGCTGCGGCAACACGGTCGCCGCCAACCGGCCGCTGGTGCGGCGGCTGCTGCTGGAATCCCTGCGCTGCTGGGCACTGGAACTGGGCATCGACGGGTTCCGCTTCGATCTCGGCATCGCCCTCTCGCGCGGCGAGGAACTGGCCCCGCTCGATCAACCCCCCCTGTTCGAGGAGATCGAGGCCGATCCGGAACTGAGCGATCTCAAGCTGGTCAGCGAACCATGGGACTGCGGCGGTCTCTACCGGCTGAGCGATTTTCCGGCACGCCGCATGGGCACCTGGAACGGCCGCTTCCGTGACGACCTCCGGCGCTTCTGGAAAGGGGACGAGAGCTGCAGCTGGGCCCTGGCCCAGCGGCTGGCCGGCAGCCCCGACCTCTACGGCGGCCGGGCACCGGCCGTGGGGCGCAGCATCACCTTCATCACCGCCCACGACGGCTTCACCCTCGCCGATCTGGTCAGTTACAACGGCAAGCACAACCTGGCCAACGGCGAGGACAACCGCGACGGCGATCACCACAACAACAGCTGGAACCATGGTGTGGAGGGGCCCTGCAGTGATCCGGCCATCAACGCCCTGCGCAACCGCCAGACGCGCAACCTGCTGGCCACCATGCTGCTGGCGCCGGGGGTGCCGATGCTGCTGATGGGCGACGAGGTGCGGCGCAGCCAGGGCGGCAACAACAACACCTGGTGCCAGGACAACCCGCTCGGCTGGATGCACTGGCGTCCGGACGGGGAAGACCTCTCCCTGAGGCGGTTCGTGGAGCGCCTGGTGCGGCTGAGGCGGCGCCTGCATGGGCTGCTCAATCCGGAGATCGCACCTGCCGACCGTCCGCCGTCCCACCCCGGCGATACGGGCTCCCTCTGGCGCGAGTGGCATGGGGTGGAGCTGCGCAAACCCGACTGGAGCAGCTGGTCCCACACCCTGGCCTGGAGCCTGCACGATGTGCATCACGGCCCCCTGCTCTGGTGTGGCATGAATGCCTATTACCAGGCGATGCACTTCGACCTGCCCCCTGCAGCGGCCGGCTGGGTGCGGGTGATCGACACGGCGCTGCCGCCTGAGCAGGATCTGCCCGCACAGCCTCAGCGCTGGATTCCCAACAGTGCCCCGCTGGAGAGCCGCAGCCTGATCCTGATGCTGGCGCCCCAGCTGCTGGAGGCTGGTGCTTACGCAGAGCCACCGGGCGGCGCCGGGCGGCAGGGAGGTTGAGAGAAAGCGGGCGGCGGGAATCGAACCCGCATCATCAGCTTGGAAGGCTGAGGTTTTACCACTAAACTACGCCCGCAGCATTTCACCCACACCAATACATCCGTATGGGGGGGGGACAGGCCTGAAGCCCATTCCCTGCAGCATTATGGCCTGCGCCTGGGACCCCTTCCCTTGACCTTCCCCCAGCCCCACGTCGCCAGTCCCGGAGTCCCGCTCACCACCGATGCCGCCAGCCTCAGCGGCTCAGAACGGCAACGCATGCTCTGGTCCTACGGGCTGGGTGATGCGGGCACGGGCATGGCCGCCACCCTGCTGGGCTTCTATCTGTTCGTCTTCTACACCGGGGTGGCCGGGCTGCCGGCCTGGATGGCCGGGCTGGTGCTGATGGTGATCAAGATCTGGGATGGGATCAACGATCCGATCGTCGGCTTCCTCAGTGACCACACCAGGAGCCGCTGGGGGCCGCGCATTCCCTGGATTGCCTGGAGCGCCGTGCCCCTCGGGGTGAGCATGGCGGCGATGTGGTGGGTGCCCCCCGGCAACGACTGGCAGAAGTTCGCCTTCTTCGTGGCGATCCAGCTGGTGGCCATGGCTCTCTACACCTGCGTGAACCTGCCCTATTCGGCCCTGGCGGCCGAACTCACCACCGACACCCCGCTGCGGACCCGGCTGAACGCCCTGCGCTTCACCGGTTCGATCATCGCCGGGCTCACCGGCCTTGTGATCGGCGCCCTGCTGGTGCAGCGCGGAGCGGTGGGCTACCTGCAGATGGGGCTGATCTCCGGCAGCCTGATCGCCAGCACCAGCCTGCTGTGCGCCTGGGGCCTGGCCCCCTTTGCCCGCAACTGCCAGCGTCCGAGCGGCCATCCCGAACCGCTCGGACGCCAGTTGAGGCGGATCGGCCGCAACGGCCGGTTCCTCAGGGTGCTGGCCCTCTACCTGCTGCTCTGGTGCGCCCTGCAGCTGATGCAGCCGGTGTCGCTGATCTTCCTCACGGTGGTGATGCGGGTGCCCGAGAGCTGGAGCACCTGGATCCTGATCCCGTTCCAGGTCAGCGCCCTGGTGGGGTTGCAGCTCTGGAGCCGGGTCTCCTACTGGCGGGGCCGGGTCCATGCCCTGCGCTGGGGCGTGGGTCTGTGGGTGGTGGGCTGCCTGGGGGCGATGGTGCTCGTGCCCCTGAGCGCCGACGCCTCCCCCACCGGATCGGCGGCGAACACCCTCCGCCTGGTGCTGCTGGTGGCCACGATCCTGCTGGTAGGGCTTGGCGCCTCCACCGCCTACCTGATCCCCTGGGCCCTGCTGCCCGATGCGATCGATGCCGATCCCGACAAACCGGCCGGCCTCTACACCGCCTGGATGGTGATCACCCAGAAGCTGGGGATCGGCGTGGCGGTGTTCCTGCTGGGTAACGTGCTGAGCGCCAGTGGGTACCAGGCCCGCCAGGGGCTGTTGCAGCCGGAGAGCGCCCTGATCACGATCCGGCTCTGCATGGGAATCATTCCGGCGGTGCTGATCGTGATCGGCCTCGTGGTGATGCGGCGCTGGCCGGAGCGCGGCCTGCACCTGCGCCACCCGCAGCCATGAACCCACCCCGCTGGCTGCTGCGGCTGGGCAGCAGCATCCTGATCGGCGGTCAGGCGCTGTCGGCCCTCGCCAAGGGCCGCATCAACAGCGGCGACTTCTTCGAGCACATGCTCGAGGCGGGTCCCGGCAGCTTCCTGATCGTGTTCATCACGGCCCTGGCCGTCGGCACGGTGTTCAACATCCAGGTGGCCGCCGAACTCACCCGTCAGGGCGCCGGCTTCTCGGTGGGGGGCATCCTGGCCCTGGGCCTGGCGCGGGAGATCGCACCCCTGCTCACCGCCGTGCTGCTCACGGGCAAGGTGGCCACCGCCTACGCCGCGCAACTGGGGACCATGAAGGTCACCGAGCAGATCGACGCGATCACCATGCTGCGCACCGATCCGGTCGAGTACCTGGTGGTGCCGCGGCTGCTGGCGATGGTGGTGATGGCGCCCGTGCAGTGCCTGCTGTTCTTCGTGGTGGGGGTGTGGTCGGGGCAGGTGAGCAGCACCTTTCTCTATTCGATTCCGCCCACGGTGTTCTGGAACTCGGTGCGCACCTGGATGGAGCCACGGGATCTGCCGTCGATGCTGGTCAAGGCGGTGGCGTTCGGCCTCCAGATCGCCGTGATCTCCTGCGGCTGGGGGCTCACCACCAAGGGCGGCCCGAAGGAGGTGGGCACCAGCACCACCGGAGCGGTGGTGATGATCCTGGTCACGGTGAGCCTGATGGATGTGCTGCTCACCCAGCTCCTGTTCGGGGATTGAGGACCCCTCGGGCGGTCTCAAGCAGCCGCCGCGGCTGCGGTGCTGGCCAACGGGACCCGGCGCGCAGCAGCATGGGTCCATGACAATCCCCGTTCCTTCCCCGCCCATCGAACCAACAGCAGCTGGTCCAGCTGGCGCCCCAGCCGGCCCGGACCCGACGGCAGGCCCGATCCTGGCCCCCCGCGGCTGGGTTCCCCTCGGGGTGGTGCTGCTCGCTGGCGCGCTGCTGCCGCTGCGCCCCCTCTGGCCGGGCCTGGCCGTCGTGGCGGCGCTGGTGGCCGCGTTCGGCCTGTTCCTGCTGCTGCAGACGGTACTGCTGCGGCTGCAGTTCAGTGACGACGCCTTGCTGGTTTGGCGCCGTTCCACCCTGCTGCGTCGCTTCCCCTACGCCGAGTGGCTCGGCTGGACCGTGTTCTGGCCGCCGCTGCCGGTGCTGTTCTATTTCCGTGAACGCCGCAGCCTCCACCTGCTGCCGGTGCTGTTCGATGCCACCGCCCTGCGCCAGCAGCTGGAACTCCACCTGAGCGGACTGCCATGACCGACGAGAGCCCCAACCCAGACCCCCTGCTGGAGCCCGCTGACGGGGCGCCGCCCCTGACGGCGGAACCGCCGAGCGCCGAGCTGCTGACGCTGGCCCTGGCCGAGCTGCGCCAGCGACGCCAGGCGCTGCTGGACGAGATCACGGCTCTCGAACGGCGACGCGAGCAGCTGCAGCAGGAGCTGGGTTCCAGCGTCAGCGGCCAGGCGGATGGCATCGCCCGACGGCTCAAGGGCTTCCAGGACTATCTGGTCGTGGCCCTGCAGGATCTGGCCAGCCAGGCGGAGCAGATGGAGCTGGTGGTGCAGCCGCTGCAGGTACAACCCTCGCCCCTGGATCCGGCACCCGCCGCGCCACCGCCCGCCGCCGCCGAGGCGGCGCCACCAGCCGCGGGTCTGTTCAGCCAGGACGAGGCCCTGATCCGCGATCGGCTGGAGCGCTTCCAGGGCCAGCCCGATTTCTACGCGGACCCCTGGAAACTGCGCCGCAGCCTCGAGCCCGCCGCCGCCACCCTGCTGGAGGACTGGTTTCTGAACCAGGGAGGCCGGGGCGCTCAGGCCAGCACCGGCAGTCGCAACCGCAATGCCCTGGTCACCGCAGCCGCGGTGGCGATCCTCGGGGAGCTCTACGGCGACCGCTTTCAGACCCTGGTGCTGGCCGGCCGGCCGGAGAGGCTGGGGGAATGGCGCCGCGGCCTGCAGGATTGCCTCGGCCTCGCCCGGGAAGACTTCGGTCCCAACAGCGGCATCGTGCTGTTCGAGCGGCCCGACGCCCTGATCGAGCGGGCCGACCGTCTGGAGGAGCGTGGCGAGCTGCCCTTGATCGTGATCGACGCCGCCGAACAGGTGGTGGACATCCCGATCCTGCAGTTCCCCCTCTGGCTGGCCTTCGCCGCCACCCCCAACGAACTGGCCCTCGACGAGGAACTGCCATGACCGATCGGCTGCTGCCCCTGCTCGTCCTGCTGGCGGGGTACCTGCTGGGCTCGATCCCGGCCGGCTGGCTGGCGGGCCACTGGCTGGCCGGCATCGATCTGCGCGAGGTGGGCTCGGGCTCCACCGGCGCCACCAACGTGCTGCGCCAGGTGGGCAAGGGTCCGGCGCTGGCCGTGTTGGTGGTGGATGTGCTCAAGGGCAGCTCCGCCGTGCTGCTGGCCAAGGCCCTGCTCCAGCCCATCGCCATCACAGCCGGCAGCGACTGGTGGGTGGTGGCGGCCGGTCTGGCGGCCCTCGCAGGACACATCTGGCCGATCTGGCTGGGCTGGCGCGGCGGCAAGGCGGTGGCCACCGGGCTGGGCCTGCTGCTGGGCCTGGTGCCTGCCGTGGGACTGGCCTGCCTGGGCGTCTTTCTGACCACCCTCACGCTCAGCCGGATCGTGTCGCTTTCGAGCGTGGTGGCCGCGCTGAGCCTGCCCCTGCTGATGCTGAGCGCCTTTGCCGCAGAAGGCACCGGCCTGAGGCTCGCCTACCTGGGCCTGGCCCTGCTCACCAGCGTGCTGGTGCTGTGGCGGCACCGCAGCAACCTGCAGCGCCTGCTGGCCGGCACCGAACCGCGCCTGGGCGATCCCAGGATCCTCGACGATCCCCAGCCCAGGGACTGATCGGGCCCTCGGCCTTCAGGCCAGCTCCCGGCTCCGTTCCGCCGCCGCCAGCACCGCCTCGATCAGGGCGGAGCGGACCCCGCCGGCCTCCAGCCTGCGCAGCGCCGCGGTCGTGGTGCCCGCCGGGCTCGCCACCATGTCCTTGAGCTGGGCGGGGTGCAGCAGCTCCTGCTGCAGCAGGAAGACGGAGCCGGCCATCATGGAGCAGGCCGCCTCCTGGGCCAGGGCCCGCGGCAGGCCGGAGGCCACGCCGCCATCGGCCAGGGCCTCGAGCACCACAGCCACCAGGGCCGGGCCGGAGGAGGCCAGCGCCAGGAAGCCGTCCAGCTGGCTCTCCGGCAGCACCCGCACTGTGCCCACCTGGGCGAAGAGATGGTCGACCCAGTGGCGCTGGCCGGCGCTCACGCCGTCGCCCCAGGCCAGGCCCGTGAGGCCGGCCCGGACCAGGCAGGGGGTGTTGGGGACGGCACGCACACAGGCCCAGCCGGGGAAGAGCCGCTGCAGCCGCGCCAGGGTCACCCCGGCCAGCACCGAGATCAGCAGCGGCGGTTCGCACGGGTCGGCGACGGCGGCCGAGGGCCGGCCTGGGGCCGAGGCGGCGAGCCTCTCCAGCTGCTGGGGTTTCACGGCGAGCAGCACCACCGGGGCGTTCCAGGCCTCGGCCGGATCGGTGCCCACAGCCACACCCAGCTCACGCTGCAGCCGCTCGGCCGAGGCGTTGGACGCCACCACCCCGAGGATCGCCTCACGGGGCAGCTCACCCTGGTCCAGCAGGGGCTGAAGCAGGGCCCTGGCCATGCGGCCCAGGCCGATCACGCCAAGCCGGGAGGGTGTGGGGAGGGAGGCCAACCGGAAGGCTCAGTGGCCGAAGCCGGTGCCGGAGTCCTGCCGACCCCAGGCTGGACTGGGCGCCGCCTCAGACGCGGCGCTGGTGTCACGGGAGGGAACGATGGTGGGGGAGGAGGGCTCCTCGCTGGAGGTGGTGGTGACCGTCACACAGCTGGGGGCGAACAGGAAGATGCTCTCGCCGACCCGCTCCTGGTGGCCGTCGATCGCGAAGGTGCCCCCTGCGACGAAGTCCACGGCGCGCTGGGCCTGATCGGGCTCCATCATCGTGAGATTGATGATCACGGTCTTGCGGTCGCGCAAGGCCTGAATGGCGCGGGGCATCTCGTCGAAGCTTCGCGGCTCCATCAGGGTGACCTCGGCGGCGGAAGACGTGAGTCCCGGCATGCCGATCACATTGCTGCTGGTGAACGGATCGCCGCTGGAGAAATCGGAGCTCAGGGCCAGAGCGCCGCCGCCGCGGGCGGCACTGCCAGCGGGGGCGGGGGCGGGGGCGGTTTCACCGGCGTCGTAGTCGAGATCGTCGTCGTAGTCCCCTTCCAGGTAGTCGTCACCAGAGACCACGGCACGCAGGCGGGAGAACAACGACACCGTGGGTTCCTTCGTAGTGGCTCGTACCTACTTAGCGTCCCACGCCTGCAGTTGCAACTGGACACATCCAGGAAACGCCCTTTCCGACACACCGCTCGGGCCCCGGCCAGGCAAGGTCAGGGCCTTGGCCCGAACAGGGCTGAACCGATCCGCACCCAGGTGCTGCCGGCCGCCACGGCCTCGGGCCAGTCGCCGCTCATGCCCATCGAGAGCTCAGCCAGCCCCAGCCGCCCGGCCAGGTCGGCGCAGTCCTCGAACAGCTGCCGCCGTTGCTCGGACGTCAGCCCCAGGGGCGCGATGGTCATCAGCCCCACCGGGCGCAGGGGGGCCAGCTGCCGCAGGCGGGGCCAGAGCCGCTCCAGTTCCGCCGGCTCGAATCCGGTCTTGTCGGGATCGGATCGCAGCTTCACCTGGAGGAACAGCCTCGGGCTGAGGCCCTCCTGGGCGGCGATGCGCTGCAGCCGCTCGGCCAGCTCCAGGCTGTCGAGCGAATGGATCGTGCCGAAGTGCCGCAGCACCCCACGAACCTTGTTCGCCTGCAGGTGGCCGATGAAGTGCCAATCGAGCGGTTCGAGATCGGCCAGTTCCGCCTGTTTCGCCACGGCCTCCTGGAGCCGGCTTTCGCCGAAGCTGCGCTGCCCCAGGGACACCGCCCGCCGGATGCGCTCCACCGGCTGTCCCTTGCTCACCGCCAGCAGCCGTGCCGTCGGGGGGAGGTCGGCGCGCAACTGGAACAGGCGGGCCTCAAGGCCGTCGTCTGAGTCCTGGCACCGCGGGGGACCGGGTTCAGCGGCCATCGCGGCGCTCAGATGAAGGTCTGATGGAAAAGCTCGCGCCAACGGGCCAGGTGCAGACTGCCGTCACGACGGGCCCGGGCCAGATTCTGTTCGGCGTAGTGGCGGGCATCCATGAGCGGGATGACTTCGAACTGAGCACCGCGGGGCTGCAGCGTGACCAGAAAGAACATCCTTTGGGCATAGAGCGTGGCGAAGAGGTCGCGGCCCTCCCCTGCCGGCGCCACGCGATAGAGCAGGCCGAAGGTGGGATGGTTGAGATATCTCTCCGTGGTCGCGTCTGCGCTCACTGACTGCAACAAGGGCTACCAATCACAGCGCACCGTACTGCCAGCGGAGGCCGATCAGCAGCAGCAAGGCGAGGGCGGCCGTCAGGTTGAGCCCACGGGCGGCCCGGACCGCCAGCCGCAACTGCCGGGGCGGCCACCAGCGCCCGCCTCTCGCCATCAGGGCTTCGGCGCCCTGCTCCGCCCTCAGCAGCAGGTTGGCCAGCAGCCGTTCCGCCACGGCCAGACCCAGTCCGAGTCCCCCCTTCCAACCGAGGCGGCGCAACTGCACGGCGCGGGTGGCGAGCGAGCGCACCAGGTTCTGGAACTCCTCCTGCACCAGAGGCAGGAAGCGCAGCGCCAGCAGCAGGGTGAAGCCGAGGCGCTCCACAGGCAGCCCCAGCGCCCCCAGCGGCGTGATCGCCCAGCCAAGGGCCCAGACCAGCTCCTCGGGCGGGGTGCTGAGCAGCAACAGGTTGGCGCTGTGCAGCAGGGTGAACAGGAGGGTGGCGCTCTTGAGCCCCAGATCAGCGGAGCGGCGGCTCACCACCAGCGGGCCGATCGGCACCGGACCGAGCTGCAGCGGTCCCCAGCGCAGGACCTCCCAGGGTTCACCGGCCCGCTGGGGCGCCGGCTGGCCGGGAGCCGCGGGGGCGAGCCGCAGCTCGGCCGGGGAGCGGGACAGGCTGGCCGGCCGCACGGCGCCGGCCGGCACCAGGGCCGAGAGCAGGCCGACCAGCAGGCTGAGAGCGATCAGCAGGGGCAGGTTGCGGCGCCAGAGCCGCCAGGGCAGGCCGCAGATGGCGGTGATCAGCAGGAGCAGGCCCACCAGGGCCAGACGCCAGCCGGCTCCGGCCAGGATGGGCGAGCCGAGGAAGGCAAGGGTCCAGGCAAGCTTGAGGCGGGGATCGAGGCGACGCAGCCAGCCCCTCTCCCCATCGACGTACAGACCGATGGGGAGCTCACGCAGCCAGTCCATCAGCGGGACACCATCAGCGGAACAGGATCAGTGGGAGGAGGAGCGGGCCTGCTGGCGGGCCAGATCCTTCTCGGCATCCCGCTGTTGCTTGCCGCGCCAGAACAACCGGATCGGCGAACCATCGAAGCCGAGGCCCTCACGGATCTGGCGTTCGACGTAGCGGCGGTAGGTGTCGCCGAACAGCTTCGGATCGTTCACGAACAGGGTGAAGCTGGGCGGACGGGTGGCCACCTGGGTGCCGTAGTAGATGCGGCCCTGGCGGCCGCCGCGGCTGGTGGGGGGCGAGCGCCAGCTCACCGCCTCCTGCAGCACTTCATTCACCACCGAAGTGGTGACGCGGCGGCGGTGCTGCTCCACGGCCAGCAGCGCCAGGGCGAAGAGGCTCTCCACCCGCTGGCCGGTGAGGGCGGAGGTGAACAGCATCGGCGCCCAGTCGAGGAAATAGAGCTTGGCGCGCAGCTCCTTCTCCATGGCGGCCATGGTGTGGCTGTCCTTCTCGATCGCATCCCACTTGTTCACCACCACCACGCAGGCGCGGCCGTCCTCCTCGATGCGGCCGGCCACGCGCTGATCCTGTTCGGTGACGCCGTCGAGGGCATCGATCACCAGGACGCAGACGTCGCTGCGTTCGACCGCCTTGAAGCTGCGGGTGATGCCGAAGTACTCCGGCCCGTAGCTGACGCTGCGGCGGCGCCGGATGCCGGCGGTGTCGAGCAGCTTCCAGGTGCGGTTCTCCCGCTCGATCGTGGTGTCGATCGTGTCGCGGGTGGTGCCGCGGATCGGGCTGACGATCGCCCGAGGTTCGCCGCAGATCGCATTGAGCAGGCTGGACTTGCCCACGTTCGGTCGGCCGATGATGGCCAGCTGGATC
Source organism: uncultured bacterium (assembly GCA_964355015.1). Taxonomy (GTDB): domain Bacteria; phylum Cyanobacteriota; class Cyanobacteriia; order PCC-6307; family Cyanobiaceae; genus CAYHCE01. The sequence continues at coordinate 64,321 of CAYHCE010000011.1, forward strand.
GGCTCCTCCCCCTCCTCCTCCTCGGTGCTGGGCAGGAAAGTGATCACCTGGTCGAGCAGATCGCCGGTGCCGGCACCGTGGATGGCGGAGACCGGATGGGGCTCGCCCAGGCCCAGCCGCCAGAAGTCAGCCGCCATGGCCAGACCCTGATCGGGCGACTCGCACTTGTTCACCGCCAGCAGCACGGGTACCTTCTGGCCCCGCAGCCATTCGGCGATCGACTGGTCGGCGGCGGTCAGGCCCTCCTGACCGTCAACGATCACCACCGCCACCGAGGCCTCTGCCAGGGCGAGGTTGGTCTGTTCGCGGATCTCGGGCAGGAACTCACTGTCGTCGTCGAAGACGAGGCCGCCCGTGTCCACCACGCGGAAGTGCCGATCAGCCCAGAACCCCTCCTGATAGGTGCGGTCGCGCGTCACGCCGGGCTGATCATGCACGATCGCCTCGCGGCTGCGGCAGAGCCGGTTCACCAGAGTGGATTTGCCCACATTGGGCCGCCCGATGACGGCCACGACTGGAAGCGCCAAGAACCCTTATCTCAACAACAATTGCCTATCCCAACCCTACAGAGCGGTGCCGGCGCCGAGCCTGGACCCGGCTCAGGCCACCGGCGGGTCGCCGGGGTGGCCGCGCACCGGGTCGGCGGGGGGCTCCAGCGGGGCCGGCAACGCCCCGTGCAGCGGCAGGGATTCGCCACGCTCGGCCAGATCGGCCAGCAACCAGTTCACCGCCGTGGCGCGTCGGGTGCGACGAGGGTAGAGCTCACCGATGCGATAGCCGCCGAAGCCCAGTTCCTGCTTGAGCAGCTGTTTGTGGGCCGGGGCGATCGAGCGGGTCAGGCGAACGCTGGCGGGGCGCTCCGCGATCAGCTGGGGCGCCAGGGGAAAGGCCTCGGCCCAGGCCGGCGGCGTGGCCGGCCCGGCGCGCCAGGGCTGCGGCGCCGGACTGTCAGCCTCGGGGGGGCGATAGCCCAGCCGCCGCCAGACCAGTTCGCAGACGAAGCGATCGCTCACCCGGTCCTGGAGGATCAGCAGAAGCAGGTCGCGGCTGAGCGGCAACGAAGACACGGCCATGGCTCCGACACACCCTGATGATCCTCCCCTGTCCCTGCCCGGCCGGGGGATGCCGCGTCAGCTGCGCTGCCGCGTGCTGCAGTCGCCGCTGGCGGGGGTGAGCGACCGGATCTTCCGGGGCTTCGTGCGGCGCTGGGCACCCGAGGCGTTGCTGTTCACCGAAATGGTGAATGCCACCAGCCTGGAGCTGGGCCACGGCAGCGACAAGATGGCGGGTCTGGCCGACGAGGCGGGGCCGATCGCGGTGCAGCTGTTCGATCACCGTCCGGCGGCGATGGCCGAGGCCGCTCGGCGGGCCGAGGCGGCCGGTGCCTTCCTGATCGACATCAACATGGGCTGTCCGGTGCGCAAGATCGCCAGCAAGGGAGGCGGCAGCGGCCTGCTGCGGGATCCGGGTCTGGCGGCGCGGATCGTGGCGGCGGTGAGCGCGGCAGTGCGGATTCCGGTCACGGCGAAGACGCGGCTGGGCTGGTGCGGCAGCTCGGCCGACCCGGTGGGGTTCGCGCTGGCCCTGCAGGATGCCGGGGCCCAGGCGCTCACCCTGCATGGCCGCACCCGGGAGCAGGGCTTCAGCGGCCGGGCCGACTGGCAGGCCATCGCCGCTGTGAAGAGTGCCCTGGCCATTCCCGTGATCGCCAACGGCGACATCACCGGCCCCGAGGAGGCGCTGCACTGCCTCGAGCTCACCGGTGCCGACGGCGTGATGGTGGGCCGGGGCAGCCTCGGCGCGCCCTGGCTGGTGGGCCGCATCCACGCCGCCCTGAGCGGTCGGCCGGTGCCGCCGGTTCCCTCCGCCGGCGAGCGCATGGCCCTGGCCCGGGAGCACCTCGAGGCGCTGGTGGCGGCCCGGGGGGAGCGGGGGCTGCTGATTGCCCGCAAACACATGGGCTGGACCTGCCAGGGCTTCGCCGGAGCCGCCCGGCTGCGCCATCAGCTGATGCGGGCCCCCAGTCCGGAGGCGGCACTGGCTCTGCTCGACGGCGCCGGCAGGGGAGCCCCCTGCGACTGGGCCGGCGGCGGGCAGACGCGCTGCTCGACATCGCAGGAATAGATCACCGGTTTCTGCCAGCTGAGCGGGATCTCCAGCAGGTCGCGGCTGCCGGTGATCGCCTGAACCGCCAGCAACACCGCCACCAGGAGGTTGAGGCTGACGTGGAGACGGCGCATCCGCAGCGAGCGGAAGATCTCGGGCTTGGCCGCCAGCGAGAACAGCATCAGGCCGGTGAGCAGCACACCGCTCCAGTAGTGGGAGCTCCAGAAGGCTCCGGAGAAGGGGTTGTCGCTCAGGCGCCAGATCTCCGGCTGGCTGCCGAGGCCCAGCAGACCGGCCCAGGTGAGCAGGGCGAAGCTGGCCCGCAGGGAGTGCTGCTTGACGCGCCAGAGAGCCAGCAGGCTGGCGAAGGTGCCGGCGCTGACCAGCAGCAGCAGGGCCAGCCGCTGGACGCCCCCGGCGAAGGGAGGCTCCGCCTCGATGAACCTGGCGATGAACGAATAGAGCAAGGCGATCAGCACCGTCACCACGATTCCGCCGGTCACCCAACGGCCGTGGTCGGCATGCTCCACGCCCACCGTGGGCGGCTGGGGATGGATCTTGAGCCGGCGCTCGCGCGCCAGGATGCCGAGACGGATCGTGGCACCCACCACGGGATAGACGAACAGGATCGCCAGCACCGGATGGAGCAGGGAGAGCCAGTCGATCGGGGTCATGAATCTCCGTGCGTCGGGATCAGGGAAGCACTTCGCGGCTCACGTCGACACCCCGCCCGTCCCACCTGTCAGGGAAGTACCGACGGCCAGCCGCATCGGATCAGCAGCAGGGTGAAGTAGGGAGAAGGCTGCGTCGGATCGGCCGGCACCCGCTCGGCCGGAGCCACCCGCTGGTCGGGCCAGCCCACCCGCTGGGCGAACAGGGCCCCGGCCAGCAGCCCCCGCCGTTCCAGCAGCGGCCGCACCCAGCTCCAGCGGTGGCCGAGCTTGAGCAGGGCCAGGCCGGGTCGCTTCTCCTCCGGCAGCGCCAGCAGCTCCTGCAGCAGAGCCTCGAGCTCGGCGGGATCGTCGGGGGTGGGCCGCACCAGCAGGCCCTGGTGCTGCAGGGCCAGCGGCCAGGCTCCGGCCGCGGCCGCCGCCGCCACGGCCGTGACGCCGGGAATCAGCTGCAGCGGACAGTCGGGATGGCGCTCCAGCAGTGCCAGCAGCACGTAGGAGGCGCTGGCGAACAGGGACACATCCCCTTCACAGAGCAGCACCACCCGGTGGCCGCTCCCCACCTCGGCCGCCAGCGCGGCGGCGGCCGCACACCAGGCCAGCCGGCGCGGTTCGGCCTCGGCCACCATCGGAAAGACCAGCGGCAGCCGGCGCTGCTCCGGCCGCAGCCAGGGGGCGGCGATGGCGGCGGCCATGCCGGTGGCCTCTGGCCGCGCCACCGGGAAGGCCACCACCTCGGCCGCCCGGATCGCCCGCACCGCCGCCACGGTGCACAGCTCCGGATCGCCGGGACCCACCCCGACCAGGGTGAGGCCCGCGCCACCAGCCTCAGCGGCACCGGCCGCGGCCTGCGGGGCCGCCGCAGGTAGGAATCCATCGATCACAGGGCATCCTCCGCCAGCGCCGGCCCGCACGCTTTCTAGGCTGAGGCCCCGTCCTGCCGCCTCCCCAGAGCCTTGAGCCGCCTCCTGATCTACGCCGACATCCCTGCCGAACCCCAGGCCGACATCCCTGCCGACATCCCTGCCGTCGCCCCCTCGCCCCGGCTGGACAGCAGCGATGACACCGTGATCCAGGCCGAGCTGAAGGCCCGCGGCCTCCGCTTCGAGCGCTGGCCCGCCCGGGCCGAGTTGCCCGCCGGCGCCGACCAGGACGTGATTCTGGCCGCCTATGCCGACGAGGTGGCCCGTCTCCAGGCCGAGGGCGGCTACCCCAGGGTGGATGCCATCCGCCTCACCCCCGACCACCCCGACCGGGCGGTCCTGCGACGGAAGTTCCTCTCCGAGCACACCCACAGCGAGGACGAGGTGCGCTTCTTCGTGGAGGGGCGGGGCCTGTTCTGCCTGCACCTGGGCGCTGAGGTGCTGCAGGTGCTGTGCGAGCGCAACGACCTGATCGGTGTGCCGGCCGGCACGCCCCACTGGTTCGACATGGGCGGCGAGCCCCTGTTCACTGCGGTGCGCTTCTTCGAGGATCCCGCCGGCTGGGTGGCCCGCTTCACGGGCGATGGGATCGCCGATCGCTTTCCCCTGCTCGACGCATTGCCCGTGGCCGCGACCGCGGCCCGCTGAGGCTCAGCTGTGCATGCGGGGCTCGGGGTGGAGCCTGGCGAGCAGAGCCGCCTCCGCCGCCGCCAGCTCCCCGAGGCGCTCCATCACCAGGGGACGGGGCCAGCGGCGCTCGCACAGCACCCAGTAGAGGCCGAAGTGACGGGCCTCGCTGGCCAGCAGGTCGCCGTAGAGGTGGCGCAGCTCCGGATCAGGGCTGTGGGCGGCCAGGAGCGCCATCCGTTCGTGGCTGCGAGCCTCGATCAGGCCGGCCACCAGGAAGCTGTCGAGCCCGCGGGCCGGCTCCTCGCGGCGCACCAGCTTCGCCAGCGCCGCGCCGTAGGGGGGTGCCGCCAGGGGCCGCAAGGCTATGCCCCGCCGCTGCAGCAGCTCCAGCACCCGCTCGAAGTGCTCCAGCTCCTCCCGCGCCAGCGGGCTGAGCGCCGACGCCAGGGCCTCGTCGGACGGGTAACGGAACATCAGCTGCAGAGCCGCGCCGGCCGCCTTGCGCTCGCAGTGGGCATGGTCGATCAGCAGCTCAGCAGGATGGGCCAGGGCCTGGGCAAGCCAGGCCTCGCCGCTGGGGGCCGCCAGCCAGCGCACCCGGGCCACCGGCGTTTCGAGCGGGCTCATGGGAGGCTGCGCAGGTGGTCCACCAGCCCATCGAGGGCCAAGCGGTAGCTGGTCAGGCCGAAACCGCAGATCACGCCCACCGCCTTGTCGGCCAGGAAGGAGTGGTGGCGGAACGGTTCGCGGGCATGGGTGTTGCTCAGGTGCAGCTCCACGAAGGGAAGGGCCACCGCCAGCAGGGCGTCACGCAGGGCGATCGAGGTGTGGGTGTAGGCGCCGGCGTTGATCAGGATGCCGGCGCTCTCGCCTGACGCCGCCTGGATCCGGTCCACGAGCTCCCCTTCGTGGTTGCTCTGGAAGCAGCTGAGGGTCACCCCCAGCTCGGCGGCCCGGACCTGAAGGGTGGCGTCGATCCGCTCCAGGCTGGCGTGGCCGTAGAGCCCGGGCTCACGGCTGCCCAGCAGGTTGAGGTTGGGGCCGTGCAGGGCGAGCAGGTGCATGCGGGAGATCAGCTGGTAAGTTGTCGAGGTGTGGTTCGGGTCGGTGCCCGAGTGGTTAATGGGGGCGGACTGTAAATCCGCTGGCTCTGCCTACGTTGGTTCAAATCCAACCCGGCCCACCTTCCACATGCCCTTGTAGCTCAGCGGTAGAGCACTCCCTTGGTAAGGGAGAGGTCACGAGTTCAAGTCTCGTCAAGGGCTTTTTCGGCAATCTGTTTCAGCATCATCTCCAGCCGCGAGATGGCACGGGCTGGTGATGGATCTGAGCCTTGCTCTCCACCCCCCACGCCCTGGGGCCATGCTGGATGGCCCGCGACCGGCGCTCTGCACTGATGACCGCTTGATCCACTGCGGGAAAGTGGGATCGGCAGGCTCACGCGGCCTCCGGCCTGGAGCTGGGCAAGCCGCTTGTGGAGGCCTGCTTCAGGGATTCGTGGATGGGGGATGGGGATGGGGCCCATGATCGCCAGGGCCTGCCCTGATCGAACTGGAGTGCTCGGCCCTGTGGGTGCTCAGAGACGCGGCACCCAAACTCTCCGATCAGGGGATCCATCAGCCCATCGGCACCCACACGGCAAGCCCCGGCTGCTGAAGAATTCCCTGACCGGCAGCGGCTTCCATCAGCACACCGATGACAAAGCCCAGCATCGCCAGCCGATCGTTCAGAAGCTCCGAGCGAGGGTGAGAACCCCAGCCGCTCTCTCATTCACGGCTTGCCAGATACCTGGAAGAGTGGAGGCTGACGGCCAGCAGCCCCCGATGGACAGACAACCATGGCAGTACCGCCCATGGTTGGGAACAGCAGATCTGAAGCGCCCTCGACCCTGTTCCCGAGCAAAACACTGTTCAGTGATTTCAGCCTCCCCTCCGCCCTGAAGTGATGCAGCCGGCCAGCGCGGGGGGCAACCCGTATTCCATGCCAGCTCTGGCAGCGGGCAGCCACAGCCCCTCTGCCGGTTGATACCAGCGCTCGAAAATCGGAGCCGGAACCATGACACTTCTTGAACAAGACCTGTCGACTGACAGAACGACAGCCCATGCTGGAAGGAGAGGTCCATCATGGGCGACGGCTGCATGGAAGGTTCGCACCTCCTCTTACTGGCCAGACAAGTCGCAGAGGCTGGACGCGCAGGCGTCCAGCAATCGTCAGCCTGATGTGGACCCTCACCAATAGAGAGTGCCACCCGTGGATCTGATTCAGTTGATCATCACCCTGATTGTTGTCGGAGTCCTGTTGTGGCTCGTCAACAACTACATTCCAATGGATGGCAAGATCAAGCAGATTCTGAACATCGTCGTCGTGGTAGCCGTGGTGCTGTGGCTACTGAACTTACTTGGTCTACTTGATTTCATCCGAGGAATTCGCGTCGGAAGATAGCCTTGCTCGGTTGCCAACATATTCAGGCCTTTATAAATGCTGTCCGGAAGGGTGACGGTGACATTGATGCGAACGGATAAGTGGAAATGAGAATGCCTGTGGGCCTGCGTTGTCATCTCAACTCCTTGGGGATCCATCAGCTGAAATGATCCCCGCGGTGACTACCTCACCGATGGCCGCACCCAGCACAACAGGCCCCTCACCAGAGGGAACTAACGGGCTCGGGCTGATGCACAGGGGCCGGAGCCGGCGCCACGCGCACCTGGGCCACGGGATCCAGCCTCTGGTTGGCCTGGAGGCAGGCCGGCAGGAACACGAACCAGGACAGCAGCGAGGTGCACTGCGCCTCGCCCTGGCACTTGCCCTCGGCGCAGAGGTTCTGCTTGCCGTCGTAGGTGCCGCAAGTATCGGCCGGACGGAAGTCCGTCGGCAGGGCCGCCATGATGCCGGCTGAGGAGATCGAGCCGTCGGCCGCGTCGGTGAGGATCGCAACCCTCAGAGCCTGCACCGGGTAGGGGGTCATCGACCCGTACGGGAAGTAGCTGCGGGTCTGGTTCTTGAGGAACTTCACCCCGGCCTCGGAGTAGAGGAAGCGGCTGACACCCACCACATCCACGCTGTAGGACCTGGACAGAGCGCTTCGCAGTTCGCTGGCGGTCCAGCCGGAACGGGAGATACCACCGGCCAGGCCGCGATCGGTGACCGCACCGGTGGAGATGAAGGTGGTGAAGCCATCAAGGTTGGTGGACCAGACGGCGGGGGCCGTGTTCCAGCGCACGGGCAGATGGTTGTCGACCGCTGCCGAGGCCGGCAGGACGGCGGCGGAGAAAGCGGTGGCGGAGAGGGTGGCCCCCAGCAGGACCACGGTGGTCAGTGGCTTCAGCATCGGAGGTCACAGTGCCGCCCTCCCAGTACTAAAGCCGTGGACCGTTTCTGACCGCAGTGGCGCCTAAGAGTCTACTGAAAAACGCCCAAGGGCACCTCGAAATTTTGCCATTACCGAGGCAGCCTTGAGAAGCCACAAGCTCATCCTCTGCACGTGCAGATCCGCCTGATGACTGGCAGCCATGACTTCAAGGCGGGACGATTGTCCCGCAACCGAATGATCAGGCAGCAAGCACTTTCCTTGAGGAGCAGTGCAGGTAACGCAGGAAGCTATAAGTCAGATTACGCAGTCGCCACCAAGCTTTCGTTCTGGCCAATCCAATCCGTCTTGTCAGCTTGCCGCGCCTACCGGTTGGGATTGAACCAAAGACGTGCTCAACCCTTGCACACACGCTCGATCGGACCTTGTTCCGTTCCTTGGCCTCCTCGCTCAAGGGATGGCAGCGTGCACCCTTCTCATGAATTCGGCTCTCAAAACCAGCCACTTCCAGTAGATCCTCATACCGCGCGCCTGCGTAGCCGGAATCTGCCCAGACGAAGTCATCCCTGTTCTCAGGATCCAGCACCTGCGGGATCATCTGGCTGTCGTGAATGTTGGCTGGTGTAATGGCGTATCTTCGGATGAAGCCATGTTCGACATCAATGCAGATGCTGTTCTTGTATCCGTAGTGGCTGAGTCCGTTCTTTTTGACCCAGCGAGCATCAAGGTCCTTCTGCCGCAACCGTTCTGGCTTGTCGGCCCATCCTTCTGGCAACTGGCCTCGCTTGATTGCTTCGTTCTCAGGCCGCGAGTTTCGCTGCTACTGCTTCGCAGAAGCCTTGCGGCTAGGGAACAGGGACCAGTGTGGCATCGATGATCTGCCCGCCACGGGCCTCCAGCCCCTCTAGGAGCGCAGGTGCTCCTCAAACCGTTCATAAAGCTCATGTATGACACCCGCCTTGCGGAGCCGTTCGCGAAAGAAGGCAATGGTGGTGGCATCGGGAATGGTGTTCATCACTCCCAGACCGACAAACTCCTCAACTGAGCGCCTGTCGTTGACCTGGATTTCCAGCTCTTCATCGCTGAGGTTGAAGAGCTGCTGAGGCCCCAGCATCTTGAAGAGGATGAGCGGATAAATCCGCTTTCTGACAGCATTACTCTTGGGTTCATGGCTGCAACCCTCTTCCAGTAAAGGCCTGAATGCCTCCCAGGGAATCGCCTCAGATAGGGTCGCTAACGCGGTCTTCTTCTGCTGAAGCCTTTGGATACGCTTCTCCTCATCCCAGAATCCACGCTGCCCCATTCAGCTGCATTGAACTGAACTAATTCTGTTACATCTTTCATAGGCTGTCAGGGAGTGGCGAAAATTTTTCGAGGTGCCCTAAGGTCGTGGACCGTTTCTGACCGCAGTTCGGCCGTACCAGCCGAAAGACAGGCGTCAATGCAGAAAAGTGCTGCAGATCCAGCTCAGATCTGCAGCGGATCCGCTGAAGCCTGGAATCACACCGCAACAAACAGGTCGAACGCGGCCCCCAACTGCTGCGGATCCGAGCAGGATCTGCGCGGACGAGGCCCATGCCTCAGATCCAGAATCAGAGTGGATGGAGAAGGAAGCATGGAAGAGATTGTCCTGCGGCTCAGCCTGCGGCCAGGAACCGCGCAGGTGTTGCATCAAGTGGCACAGGCCCTGGGCACCACGGTAGAGGAGATTGCTGCCAGGCATCTCGAGACGCTCAAGGAAGCCCTTAGCTATACATCTGCAGAGAGTGAACCGGATTCCGCGATGAAGCCCTTGAACGTTGTGCCGTCTGAATCGAACCGCTGGCTGAGCGGCACCGTGAACGGCCCCGGTCATGGAGCGGGTGAACGAGAGTTGCTGCAGACAGTCCGTGGGGGTGAGCGCCGTGCTGCGTTCTGATGCACCGAGCCACAAGGGGTCCCTGCCTCCCCCGTCTCCACCAACAGGCCATTGCAGCCGTGTGCCGTGTCGGATCACCTCGGGAGGGAACCGTTGCGCCGGACAATCACGGGAGTGCCGCAGGCATTGGCCTGGATCATGGCCAGCCCGAACGGCTCAGGCCAGTCAAACGGTTCCGCCATAACGCTGTGGAGGAACGCCTTGGTACAGCGATTATACCTGGGTGATTCGCATCTTTGGCACTTTGGAACAACCAATAGCCATTGCATTTAACATTCGGCCGGCTTCTCAACTGCAGCCAAAGAGTCAGCTGGATCAGGAATCACCTCTAGTCTTGCGTTGCCAGACAAAATCCACAGGTAAAGAAGCTCCAGACCAAAGGATGGAGCCGGGCCCAATCCCTTACATTCTGGGCAGGCGGGAGCGCCGTTCACGCTGCAGATGAGCAACGCATCTGCAGCGGTCAGGCGCAGCTGCTGTGTGCATAGTGAAGGATGAAGAGCATGGGCTGCCAAGAGATGGGTGGATTTCTGAACGGATCCCGAACACACAACCCAAGCCTCCGATCCATTGGTCCTGAGACCACTGGGCCAAGCAGCCACGCGCTCGACTCTCACTCCCCACGAACTGGAGGCCAAGATGAACAAGCTTCAATTCAAAGGCGAATGGCATGAACTGATCGGCAAGCTCAAGCAGAAGTTTGCCGACCTCACGGATGACGATCTGGCCTTCACCGAAGGGCAGGAAGAAGAACTCCTTGGCCATCTGCAGAAGAAACTGGGCAAGACCAAAGCAGAGATCGACACGGTGATCAAAACCCTCTAGGGGTTTGACGGCGTTGCCTTGGGCCATTGCCTTGTTGCCAGGGCACTGTTCGCTGATTTCGTGATCCTGGCCCTGGCCTCATGGACCGCGGGTAAGAGGCTTCTGCGCCGAGAGCACCTCAATCTGGCCTGCGCCTGGCGGCGTGGCGGATTCTTTCCCAAGACTACGGCACAAACAATCACCACCAAACAGCCAACAAAATGACATTCATTCAACAGATTCGCAGATCCGTCGTTGCGGCCACTCTGGTCATCTTCCTCTCAGCGTTCACGGCGTTCGGAATCCTTCCGGGCGCCACCTGGGCGGCGCCCTCGACTTCGGTGTCCTCCAGCCATCGACAGGTCGTGATGACCCTGCCAACCGGCAGGGAGAAGGCAGCAGCCAAGATGTTCGAAGGCAAGACTGAGGAATCGATCGGGAACGTCACCGGCGATCCGAAAGATCAGCTGATGGGACGGGCCAAGCAGGTCCAGAGCAAGGTGCTCACGGCGACAGAGAACGCGAAAGACAGCTTGAAGCTGAACTGATTTCGCCAGGCCAGGGTTCACTGGGTGGACCCTGCGGGATTCAGCAGCAAAAAGCGCCGAGAGCCCCACAGGCGTTTGGTCTCTTTGTTGATGGTGATCCTGGGAACAGGCTCTTCCACCCACTTCTCAGGGGCGGCAACCTGCCATCCACAAACAGATTGCCAACCCAATGGTCCACTGAAATCAATAGCCATGATCCACACCGAAGCAGAAGCAAGGCTGGAGGCCGCCGCCGCCGGACTTGAGCGCGCTCACAGCGAGCTGTCGGCTCTGGCAGCCAGTCAGTATGCGTCTCTCACGGCAAGTCAGCTGGAAGAGTTGCAGACCCAGGCAAGTGCCGCCATCCAAGCTGCCGGGCACCTTCGGACCTTGTTGAAGACCTGGACACAGGACAACCGGCCCTGACGGACACTGCCTGACCAAAGACGTTCAGGCGGCAGGGCATCGACCCCCTGCATCGGTCGTCGTGGGGACGTCATGCTGGATAACCCACGCCTGGTTTCTGCCGTGATGACCGCTCCTCCGTACCCGGTCATCGCTCCGCTGCAGGAGCTTGTGATCGACGGGCTCACGCGGCCTCCGGCCTGGCGCCGGGCCCAGCTCCAGCGCCTCGACGCCCTGCTCGCCGAGAACGAGGCCGCCATCCTCGATGCCCTCGCCGCGGACCTGGGCAAGCCGCCTGTGGAGGCCTACTTCGAGGTGGTGGCCGTGCGCCAGGAGCTGCGGCTCGCCCAGCGGCAGCTGCGGCGCTGGATGGCGCCGCGACCGGTGCCGGTTCCCCTGTCCCAGCGGCCGGGCCGCGCGGTTCTGGTGGCCGAACCCCTCGGCTGCGCGCTGATCATCGGCCCCTGGAACTATCCCTTCTCGCTGACCCTCCAGCCCCTGGTGAGTGCGCTGGCGGCCGGCAACACCGCCGTGCTCAAACCCTCGGAGCACGCCCCCCATACGTCCGCCCTGATCGCCCGCCTGGTGGCCCGCCACCTGGAGCCAGGGGTGGTGGCGGTGCTGGAGGGTGGCGCCGAGGAGGCTCGCCGGCTGCTGGAGCTGCCGTTCGACCACATCTTCTTCACCGGCGGCGGCCGGGTGGGCCGGCTGGTGATGGAGGCGGCGGCCCGCCATCTCACGCCGGTCACCCTGGAGCTGGGCGGCAAGAGCCCCGCCATCGTGCTGGCGGATGCCGATCTGGCCGTGACGGCCCGGCGGATCGCCTGGGGCAAGGGACTCAACGCCGGCCAGACAGACCTGCATTGCCCCCGACTACCTGCTGGTGGAGGAGGCGGTACGGCCCGACCTGATCGAGCGCCTGAGGGGGGAGTTCCGCCGCGCCTACGGCGAGGATCCTCTCGCCTCGGCCGATCTGGCCAGAATCGTCAACCGCAGCCAGTTCGAGCGGCTGCAGGTCCTGCTGGAGGTCGCCCGCCGGGACAACCGGATCCTGGCCGGCGGTCAGGTCGATGCCGCCGGCCTGCGGATCGCCCCGACCCTGCTGGCGGCCAGCGGCTTCGACGATCCCCTGATGGCGGAGGAGATATTCGGTCCCCTGTTGCCGGTGCTCGGCATCGAGGGCCTGCCCCAGGCGATCGGCGCCATCCGCCAGCAGCCTAAGCCCCTCGCTCTCTACCTGTTCAGCCGCGATCGGCGGGCTCAGGAGCAGGTGCTGGCCGGCACCAGTTCAGGTGGTGTCTGCTTCAACGACGTGGTGATGCAGGTGGGCTTGCCGGAGCTGCCCTTCGGTGGCGTCGGCGCCAGCGGCATGGGCACCTACCACGGCCAGGCGGGCTTCGACACCTTCTCCCACCTGCGGAGCGTCCTGCACCGGCCCTTCCGCCTTGATCTCCCCTTCCGCTATCCCCCCTACGGCGATCGGCTCGCCCTGGTCAAACGACTCCTGGGCTGATCACGTCCTTCATGAGCGTTTGGGCGGGGGGACTGGCGCGCCGGGGGGTTCTCCTTAAGGTTCACCCAGCCGTCCGCGATCCATGCTCCGTCAGCGCCGTATGCGTCGTGCCCTGGCTGCCCTGGCCCTGGCCGTCCTGCTGCCCCTGCCCGGCCTCGCCCAGGCTCAGCACGTTGTGAAATCCGGCGAAACGCTGTCGGAGATCGCCGATCGCTACGGCGTCTCCGTTCAGCGGCTGATGCAGCTCAACGGTCTCAAGGACGCAGATCTGGTGGAGACCGGCACCCGGCTGAGGCTTCCCGGTGGCTCCGGATCCGCGCCGGCCCGCAGCGGCGGAGGCGCATCAGGCGGCGCCACCTACACCGTCAAGCCGGGCGAGACCCTCTCCGAGATCGCCGATCGCTACGGCGTTTCCGTCCAGCGGCTGATGCAGCTCAACGGTCTCAAGGACGCCGATCTGGTGGTGGCCGGTCAACGGCTGGTGGTGCCCGGAGCCGCCGCCGCCAGCCGGCCGGGAGCCGTCAACAGGAACGCCCGGGAACATGTGGTGCAGCCTGGCGAAACCCTCTACGAGATCTCCGCTCGCTACGGCGTGCCGATCAGCCGCCTGGTGAGCCTCAACGGCCTGAAGGAGCCGGACCAGCTACGGGCCGGCAGCCGCCTGAAGCTGCGCGACGCTTCGAGTCCGGCCCGCGCCGCGGCGGCCCAACCGGCGCCGCCCAGACCCGTGGCAGCCAAGCCGGCTCCGAAGTCGGCCCCCAATCCCCCGACCCTGGCCCCAGTGGCCGCCCAGCCCCGCCCGGCAGCGGCTCCGGTGGCCGCCGTGGCTCCGACAGCGAAGCCCGCTCCGGCAGCGAAGCCAGTTCCGGCAGCGAAGCCCGCTCCCGTTCCCGCTTCGGCGCCCGTGGCGAAACCCGCCCCGAAGCCGACAGCCGCCGTCGTCGCCCAGGCCAGGCCCACCAAGGCCGCCGCGCCCGACTGGCGCAGCTACGGCCCGCTCCAGGTGGATTTCTCCAACTGGCAGCCACTGGGGGGCAGCCAGGTGGCTCCGGCGCTCAACAGCAGCGGCCAGCCCATCTTCCTGGCGGTCAACTGCACCGCCCGCAAGATCAACACCACCGGCGAGGCAGGCGCCTGGAAGAGCTGGGACCCTCCCCAGACCGACTTCGAGGAGCAGCTGGTCAAGGACGTCTGCAAGCGGCCACGGATCACCGAGCCGGGAGCCCCTGCGGGCGGCTGAATCGGGGCTTCGTCGTCAGCCCGTCCAGCGCAGCGGCCAGGGCTGGCGGAGGTAGTGACGACCCATCGAGTGCAGCCAGAGCCGTTGGCTGCCGTCATCGCTCTCGCTGATCAGCTCCTCCTGCACCAGGCGCCGCGTCAGCCAGCCCCATCGCTCCCCATCGCCGGCATGGGCCGCCGCCAGTTCGTCGGCCAGCCGGCGCAGGTCCACCCCGTCGCGCTGCTCCAGGGCCACCAGCACCTGGGCCGCCTGGGTCGACCAGTCGGTGGGTGGCCGCTGGCGCCGGCAACCGTCGCAGCGGCCACAGGGCGGCACCAGTTCCCCCACGGCCAGCAGCAGGGCCTGCTCACGGCAGCCGCTGCCCTCCGCCACCGCCTCCATGCGCCGCAGCTGCTGCTGGGCCAGGTCGAGGCGCTGCTGCTCCTGCTCACGCACCTCTGGCGGCAGCTGCCGCACGGACGCCCGCATCGCCCAGCCGAGCGAGAGCCGGTCGGCCGGATCGAACAGGACCTGGCAGCGGGCCGGCAGCCCATCCCGCCCGGCCCGACCCGACTCCTGCAGATAGCCCTCCGGACTGGCCGGCAGGTCCAGGTGCAGCACCAGACCCACGTCGGGTCGGTCCACACCCATGCCGAAGGCCACCGTGGCCACCAGCACCGGCCGGGCACGCCGCTGGAAATGCTCCAGCGCCAGCAGGCGGCTCTCGGGATCCATGCCGGCGTGATAAGCGATGGCCTCGAGCCCGGACGCCACCAGCCGGGCGGCCCAGTGCTCCACCGAGCGGCGGGCGCGGGCGTAGATCAGCACGGCCCCACGTGCCCCCTGCACCGCCTCCAGCACCTGGGGAAGGGGATCGTCGGGCCGCCGCTGCATGGCATAGAGGAGGTTGTCCCGCCGGGCCGAGCGCACCTGGACCAGGGGGCGGCGCAGCTGCAGCAGCCGGATGATGTCGGCGCGCACCCTGGGCGCCGCCGTGGCGCTCAGGGCCACCAGCGGCACACCGGGGCAGAGGCTGCGCAACTGGCCGAGGCGCCGGTAGTCGGGCCGGAAATCGTGACCCCAGGCACTGATGCAGTGGGCCTCGTCCACTGCCAGGGCCACCAGGCGTCCCTGCTCCAGCACCTCCTCCAGCAGCTGGCGCGTGGCCTCGGCCTGCAACCGCTCCG
The DNA here is from genome assembly GCA_964355015.1 of uncultured bacterium. GTDB lineage: Bacteria > Cyanobacteriota > Cyanobacteriia > PCC-6307 > Cyanobiaceae > CAYHCE01. Next base: position 79,531 of record CAYHCE010000011.1, read on the forward strand.
GGGCCAGATAGAGCAGCCGCAGCCGGTTCTCGCCGAGGCGCCGCAGCAGGTCGCGGCGAGCGGACAGGTCCAGGCCGCGGTGCAGGCTGGCCGCCGGGATGCCGCGGCGCTGCAGCTGGCTCACCTGGTCCTGCATCAGGGCCACCAGCGGCGAGACCACCAGCACCAGGCCCTGCCGAACCAGGGCCGGCAGCTGGTAACAGAGCGACTTACCACCGCCGGTGGGCAGCACCGCCAGACAGTCGCGGCCGGCCAGCAGGGCCTCCACAACAGGGCGCTGACCCGGTCGGAAGGCCGACCAGCCGAAGTGGCGCTCCAGCTCGGTGTCCAGCGGATCCGGCGCCACTTCCCCCCACCCCTGGACCCGGCCGACCCTAGCTCCACCAGGGCTGGTGGTCAGCCCTGCCGCTCGGCTCCGGCGCTCAGGGCAGGGGCGGCGCCTCCAGCTGGTCAGGGCTCTCCTCCACCAGCTGCAGCCGCACCCGCTTGCCACCGGCCAGCTCCCCCAGCGACACGCGCAGGGTGCTGCCGCTCAGGGTCTGCAGGGCCGTGAGCAGCTCCCTCAGGTGCGGCGTGCTGCTGCCGCTTTCCACCCAGAGGCGCTCCTGCAGCCCGCCCAGGCGCCGCCAGCTGGTGTGCAGCTTGAGCACGGCGCTCTCCAGCTGATGCGCCTGGCCCACGGCGTCGGCCAGAAGGCCGAGAGCATCGAGGCGCTGGGCCTCCTGCATGGCCTTCTCCAGGTTCAGATCCCCCTGCTGAAAAGCCCGAACGGCCAGGCCGGCCTCCGCCGCCTTGCTGAGCCAGCGGGCCGTGCTGGTCACGTCCTTCACCCGCTCCAGCTCGGGCTCCTCCCGCAGGGCCCGCCGCAGGTCGTCCTGCTGATCGGTGGGCAGCTTGGCCAGCTCCTTCACCAGGGGGGCCACCACCCGGGGCGGCAGCAGGTTTTCCTGGGTGCGACGGCGGATCTCCTCCGGCAGCAGAGGGCTGGTGGCGGCGGTGAACTCGTCGGTGAGCCGCCGCACCTGCTTGCGGGTGATCTGCTGACCGTCGTTGGCCGCTTCGCTGATCATCAGCTGCACCTCCGGGTCGGCCTGGGCCGTCTCGAGGAAGGCGCGCTTCGAGAAGTTGTTGACGCTGGTCTGCTCCAGCAGGCCCTCACCCATGAGGTTGTCGGCGGAGTCGGCCAGCTGGATCAGCCCGTAGGCGCGGGTCTTGCTGATCTCCCGCTCCCGCAGCCACTGCAGGAAACCGGTACCGCGTCCCTCGCCGCCCCGCTTTTCCCGGTCGCGCACCGCTCTCAGGATGCGGCCCCGCCAGATCTCCGTCTGCAGGTCGAAGCGGTCACAGACGGCCCAGGCCTCCTCCAGGCGGGCCAGGAACTCCATCGTGCTGATGTCCTCCCGCTCAGGATCGGGCAGCTCCAGGCTGAAGGAAGGTGCCTGCATCGAAGGCCTGGAGCGGGGAGCCCGATCGTGCCACGCAGCGATGATCCGACCGGCGACGAAACGTGACGCCCCCGGCCCTGCACCCCTCTGGGGCGGGTATCTTCCGACTGGCAGTCACCCCCTCAACAGCGCAGCGATGGCGATCTCCCGCGGCGACAAGGTGCGCATCAAGCGGCCTGAGTCCTACTGGTTCAACGAAGTCGGCACGGTGGCCTCCGTCGACACCTCGGGCATCCGCTACCCCGTAGTGGTGCGTTTCGAGAAGGTCAACTACAGCGGCTACAGCGGCTCCGAAGGGGGCATCAACACCAACAACTTCGCCGAGAGGGAACTCGACAAAGCCTGATCGATCCTGCCTGAGGCCACCTTCAGGTGGCCTTACGGGAGGTTCATCGCCCCATTCACGCCACGGTCGCTGGCCCCATCCCGCCTGGCAACCTGAGCCGTACCCAGCGCCGGCTCAGGTTGCGGCGGCCCGATCATGCCCGAGTTACCTGAAGTCGAAACCGTCCGGCGGGGCCTTGAACGCCAGCTCGGGCAGTTCCTGATCGAGCGCGTCGAGGTGCTGCGACCACGGGCGATCGCAGCACCTGCCGACCCCCTGCAGTTCCGCGAGGCGCTGGAAGGTTGCACGGTCAAGGGGTGGAACCGGCGCGGCAAGTACCTGCTGGGCAGCCTGAACCGCCAGGGCCTGGATGGCGGCCAGTGGGGCGTCCATCTTCGGATGACCGGCCAGTTCCTCTGGCTGGAGCAGCCCATCCCCCCCTGCCCCCACACGCGGGTGCGCTTCTGGAACGTCAGTGGGCAGGAGTTGCGCTTCGTGGACGTACGCAGCTTCGGCCAGATGTGGTGGATTCCTCCCGGCGTCGCCGCCGGGTGCGTGATGGCCGGCCTCAGACGGCTGGGACCCGAGCCGTTCAGCCCCGGCTTCAGCGCCGCTTACCTGATCGACCGTCTGGCGGGCTCGAGCCGTCCGATCAAGAACGCCCTGCTCGATCAAGCGGTGGTGGCCGGGGTTGGCAACATCTACGCAGACGAGTCCCTGTTCGCGTCGGGCCTCTCCCCGCACAGGCGCAGCGGCAGCCTCGATGCCGGCGAGGTCGAACGGCTGCGTTCTTGCTTGATCACGGTGCTGGAGACCAGCATCGGGGTGGGCGGCACCACCTTCAGCGACTTCCGCGACCTCACAGGCAGCAACGGCAACTACGGCGGCTGCGCCTGGGTTTACCTCCGAACCGGCCAACCCTGCCGCCGTTGCGGCGGTTCGATCCAGCGCGAACGGCTGGCCGGACGCAGCAGTCACTGGTGTCCCGTCTGTCAGGGCTGAGGGAGGATGGAAAACCGCTCTGGACGACCCGTGCCGCCTGACCTTGCCCTGGCGCTGACGGAGGTGATGGTCGCCATCCATGCCCGGGGCTGGTGTGACGGCACGGGCGGCAACTTCAGCTGTGTGCGCCAGACCGATCCCCTGCAACTGCTGATGGCCCCGAGCGGTGTCGACAAGGGCTTGCTCGCCCCCGGTGACCTGATCGTGGTCGATGCGGAAGGAGTGGTGATCGAGGGGGAGGGGAGGGCCAGCGCCGAAACCCTTCTGCACCTCGAGATCGTGCGCCGCACGGGGGCCGGTGCCGTGCTGCACACGCACTCCCAGGCGGCCACGCTGCTCTCACGCCTGGCCCTGCCAGCATCGAGCAACCCCGGCGAAGGCCCAACGACCACAGCCGCCGCAGGCAGCGCCGTGACAGCCGCCGTGACCATGGAGGGCCTTGAGATGCTCAAGGGTCTCGAAGGGGTGACCACCCATGCAAGCCAGATCGTGCTGCCGGTTCTTCCCAACGATCAGGACCTGGCGCGCCTGAGCCGCACCGCCTCTCCCCTGTTGCCCGGGGCGCCCCATGGCCTGCTGATCGCTGGCCATGGCCTCTACGCCTGGGGCCGCGACCTGCTGACGGCCCGGCGCCATCTTGAGATCCTGGAGTTTCTGCTGGAACAGCGCTGGAGAGAGCTGCTGCTGGGCGTGCGAGGGGGGGGCGATGCCTCCACCAGCCACCGGGAGCCCGAGCAGGTGACGCGCCATCAGCCAACGATCGCCCCGCTCAGCCACATCCTCCTGGATATCGAAGGCACGACCTGCCCTGTGAGCTTCGTGGCCGAAACCCTTTTTCCCTATGCCCGCGACCGGCTGGAAACGTTCCTGCTGGCCCAGGCGACGGAGCCGCAGGTCCTGGGTCTGCTGGAGGAGATCCAGGCGGCCTGGAGCCGCGACGATGCACCGGAAGCCCTGGCGCTGCGGGCAGAATCCAGGCAGAAATCCAGGGCGGCCGATCTTCGGGGCATTGCCGCCTATCTGCGCTGGTTGATCGTTACCGACCGCAAGCTCACTCCCCTCAAGGAGCTTGAGGGGCTGATCTGGGAAGCTGGCTATCGCGCCGGGGATCTGATCGCGCCCCTGTTCGATGACGTTCCGGAAGCTCTCGAGCGCTGGCACCGCGACGGGTTGGCGCTGGCCGTCTATTCCTCCGGCTCAGTCGCAGCCCAGCAACTGCTCTACGCCCATACCAGCGCGGGCGATCTGAGCTTTCTGTTCAGCGCCTGGTTCGATACCCGCAGCGGTGCCAAGCAGGAAGCGAGCAGCTATACCTCCATCGCCGCCTCACTCTTTACCTCACCCGACGCCATCCTGTTCATCAGCGATTCGCTGGCAGAAGTGGAGGCAGCCAGCCACGCTGGTCTGCAGGTGCTCTTCAGCGATCGCTCAGGCAATCCCGGTCGCGATCCAGGGCCCTTCCCATCCCTCCGCAGCTTCAGGGATCTGCGCCTGCCACGGCGGCAGCCTCTCCC
>CAYHCE010000012.1:0-83276 GCA_964355015.1 uncultured bacterium
GAGGACGTCGAACCATCCACGCGTGGCCGGTGCGCGCCCTAGGGCGATCGTCATGAGGGTGCTTCATGAAGCTTTACATCACCACTTTAAAGGTTGCGGCTCCTTCAGTGCGAGCGCTCGGAGTCGTTCGCCACGAAGGGCCAGGGCAACGGCGCCGGCCTCGAGGAGATCGCCGCGACCGGCAGGGCCCGCCGCGCCGCGACCCCTCCGGGACAGGGCCATACCATCGAGGCATCACTCGGCCCTAATCGCCAGAGTGCCCTCCCTTCCTTCGCCTCCCCGGCGCTGACCATGTACGTCGTCGAGCTCTCCCTCAAGCTCAGCCCCATGCCCATCTCGGTGCAGCGCAAGGAGCTGGGCGACGCCCAGGCCCTGTACCGCGAGATCCGGGCAGCCATGGAGAACGGCCACCCCCGGGTGCTCGAGCTCAGTTGCGAGAAGGCCGAGGAGAAGCACGTCAGCCTGCTGAGCAGCGAGCTGGTGGCTGTGCAGATCTACGAGAAGTCTGCGGTGGGTGGAGGCAGCAAGCGCCCCGGCTTCAGCTTCGACACCTGATCTTGGCCGGCCTTCCTCCGTCCGGATCCGCCCCGACGGATCCGAACCCGAGCCTGATCGTGGAGCGGCTGGGTTTCGCCTGGCCCAGCGGCAGCCAGGCCCTCGACCACTGCGAGCTCTGCCTGCCCGGTCCCGGCCTCTGGATGCTGGTGGGCGGAAACGGCAGTGGCAAGAGCACCCTGCTGCGGCTGATCGCCGGCCTGCTCCAGCCCCAGCGGGGCGCCATCCGCTGTGCCATCAAACCGGCCCTGGTGTTCCAGAACCCCGACCATCAACTGCTGCTGCCGAGCTGCGGCACCGATCTGATGCTTGGGCTGCCGGAGGGGCTGAGCCGGGTGGAACGCCAGGTGCGCGTCCGGGAGGCCCTCAAGCTGGTGGGGCTGGCGGGGCTGGAGCGGCGGCCGATCCACACCCTCAGCGGTGGCCAGAAGCAACGGCTGGCCATCGCCGGGGCCCTGGCCAGTGAAGCCGGCCTGCTGCTGCTGGACGAGCCCACCGCGCTGCTCGATCCCATCAGCCAGCAGGAGGTGCTGCAGCTGATCCATCGGCTCTGCGTCCGGCCGGAGCTGCCGCTGACGGCTCTGTGGATCACCCATCGCCTAGAAGAACTGGAGTGGTGCGCCGCGGCCGCGGTGATGGAGCGGGGTCAGGTGGGGGAATGGCAGGAAGGACCGCAGCTGCGCCGACGGCTCGAGCGGGGACTCAGCCACTTGCCGGGCGGCAGGGCCGAAGGGTAGGTTCTCGATGTCCCATTCCTCGGTAGCTCAGCGGTAGAGCGGTCGGCTGTTAACCGATTGGTCGCAGGTTCGAATCCCGCCCGGGGAGCTGATTCCACAGCGACCGCAGCCTCTCAGCTGCGGTCTTTTTTTTGCAGGCCTGGCCTGCCCCGGGCGTAACCGCCGGGCCGGCGCCGATCGGACCCGACTCTTCGCCTGAGATCAGCCGGAACGCCACTCGTCACAGAACTCGCGCCCTGACAAGGACCGGACAGGAAGAAAGTCTGAAGATTTCCGAACCCTTCCTGACTCGCCCGTCAGGGCAGACCCCAGCTGCCGCAGTGCCTGGGCAGAGGTGGGTCCGAACTTCATCTGACGGGGTGCCCCACGCCGATGCTCAAATCAGGAGAAAATGCAACGGCAGTTCATGTTGCGGTCGTCTCTGCTTCAGCCGCCACGCTCCCTTTGGTCCCTGCCATGAAGCCCTGCATCCTGCTGATCGAAGACGACAGGGACATGCGCGAGCTGGTGGCCGCTCACCTGGAACATGGCGGTTTCGGCGTCGAGTGTGCCGAGGACGGCATCAAGGGCCAGGCCCTCGCCCTGCAAGCCAACCCAGACCTGATCCTGCTGGATCTGATGCTGCCCAAGGTCGACGGCCTCACCCTCTGCCAGCGCCTGCGCCGCGATGAGCGCACCGCGGGGATCCCGATCCTGATGATCACCGCCCTGGGGGGCACCAAGGACAAGGTGAGCGGCTTCAATTCCGGCGCCGACGACTACCTCACCAAGCCCTTCGACCTGGAGGAGCTGATCGTGCGGGTCAAGGCCCTGCTGCGCCGAAGTGACCGGGCTCCGGCCTCCACCAAGCACAGCGAGATCCTGAACTACGGCCCTCTCACCCTGGTGCCGGAGCGCTTCGAGGCCATCTGGTTCGACGAACCGGTGCGGCTCACCCACCTGGAGTTCGAGCTGCTCCACTGCCTGCTGCAGCGTCACGGCCAGACGGTGGCCCCCTCGCTGATCCTCAAGGAGGTGTGGGGCTACGAGCCCGACGACGACATTGAAACGATCCGTGTCCACGTGCGCCATCTGCGCACCAAACTCGAGCCCGATCCCCGCAAGCCCCGCTTCATCAAAACCGTCTACGGAGCTGGTTACTGCCTGGAACTGCCCAGCGGAGTCCAGCTGGAGCATCAGCAGACCCTGATCCGCGAAGCCCGCGAGGAACAGCTCCCCCTGGCCTCCCACGCCCTGGAAAGCGCCTGAACATCCAGCCCTGAGCAGCAGAGACTGTCCGATCAGGCCGTGGTCGTCGCCCCGCCCAGTTCCAGCAGCGCCACCTCCCAGGCCAGTCGAGGCTGAACGTAGCCGCGCAACTGGCCCCGCAGCCGCTCCAGCCGGTACAGGGCCCACGGCTTGGGATCCCGCCGCCAGAGCTGGTGCTGCCACCAGTTCAGCAGCCAGAGCTGCTGGTCCACATCCAGGGCTTCACTGAGGTCCCTGGCCAGGGCGAGGGCCTCGAGCGGTTCGGCCGCCAGGGCCAGCAGCCGGTCCGCCAGCCCCTCCGGCAGGGCCTGCCACTGGCGGCGATGCTCCAGCAGGGCGCCGGGCGCGCCGGCCGCCAGTTCCAGCAACGCAGGCGGATCCCCGGGGCCGGTATCGCCCCCCCGGGCCAGCAGCACCCGGTCCATGGCCATGGGATCCAGCCGCCGGAAGGGCACCTGCTGGCAGCGGGAGCGGATCGTGCTGAGCAGCCGTTCCGGCGCGGCGCTGAGCAGGATCAGCAGGCCGTCCCCCGGCTCCTCCAGGGTCTTGAGCAGGGCATTGGCGGCCCCCTCCGCCATCGCCTCCACCGCCTCGATCACCACCAGGCAGCGCGGACCCTCGAGCGGACGGCGGGCCAGGAAGCGGCTGATGCTGCGGATCTGCTCGAGCCGCAGCTGGGGCAGGGCCCGCTTCGCCAGTCCCTGGGCCGTCGCCTCGGAGGCCGGAATCAGCTGGCCCTGGTGCTGCACGGTGGGCTCCAGCCAGAGCAGGTCCGGATGGTTGCCCTGTCCCAGCCGGCGGCGCAGGGTCGAGGACCCCTGCAGACCGGCCAGGACTCCCTCCAGGAAGCGCAGAGCCGCCAGCCGACGACCCACCCCCTCGGGTCCGGCGAACAGATAGGCCGGTGCCAGATGCCGACGCTCCAGGGCCGCCCGCAGCAGCCTGACCGCCGGCTGCTGGCCGACCAGATCGGCGAACAGATCAGACATCGCCGGGCCCGCCGTCCGGGGCGAAGCGTGCCGTGACGGCGGAGCGGATCGCCGCCGTCACCGCCGCCGCCGGCTGGCCCGCTTCGATCCGCAGCCAGCCCCGCTCCCCGGCGAGCTGGGCGAACCCCCGGCCCACCCGTTCCAGGAACGCCTGGCCGGCAGCCTCGATCCGATCGGCGGGCCGGTCGCCGCGGCGTTGCAGGGCATGGGTGAGCGGCAGATCGAGCCAGAGGGTGAAATCGGCCTCCAGGCCGGCCGTGGCAATCGTTTCGAGCTGGTGGATCAGCTCCAGCGACAGACCCCGGCCGTGGCCCTGGTAGGCAACGGTGGATCCGGTGAAACGATCGCTCACCACCCAGTGCCCCGCCGCCAGGGCAGGAGCGATGCACTGCTCCACGTGCTGGGCCCGGTCGGCCGCGTAGAGCAGCAACTCGGCGCCGGGACAGGGGGCCACCGCGCCGGGAGGGTGGAGCAGCAGCTGGCGCAGGGCCTGGCCCAGCGGTGTGCCCCCCGGTTCCCGGCTGGTCAGCAGCTCGGCGCCGGGGGACATCAGGCCACTGCCGGGGAGCCACTGGCGCAGCTGCTCGATCTGGGTGGACTTACCGCAGCCGTCGATGCCCTCCAGCACCAGGAACCGGCCCCTGGAGGGTGGGGCGTCAGGCCCGGCCATGCAGCAGCAGCGCGTTCACGACCACCGTGATGGAACTCAGGGCCATCAGCAACGCCGCCAGCGGTGGGGAGAGCAGGACGCCGAAGCCTGGCAGCAGGAGCCCTGCGGCGATCGGCAGCACGATCAGGTTGTAGCCGAAGGCCCAGGCCAGGTTCTGACGCACCTTGGCCAGGGTGCGCCGCGCCAGGCCCAGGGCTTCCACCAGAGCCTCGATCCGATCACCCAGGATGACCAGATCGGCGGTGTCCTGGGCGATCTGGGTGCCGGTGCCCACGGCGATGCCCAGATCGGCCGCCGCCAGCGCGGGGGCGTCGTTGATGCCGTCGCCCACCATGGCCACCGGCCCGCGCTGGCGCCAGCGGAGGATGTGCTCCAGCTTCTGCTCCGGACGCAGCTCCCAGGCCAGATCCGCCTCGCCGAGGCCCAGCCGGGAGCCGAGCTGCAGCACCGGCTGGCGGCGATCGCCGCTGAGGACTCCGAGGGCCAGCCCCATCTCCGCCAGCTGCCGCAGGGTGCGGGCGGCATCGTTGCGTGGCTGATCCTGCACCGCCACCAGACCGAGCACGTCCGGGCCGGCGGCCACCGCCAGCACCGTGGCGCCCTCGGATTCGAGTGCCGCCAGCCGCGACTCCAGGCCGGCGGCGAGCGGCAGTCCAAGCTGTCGCAACCAGTCGGGCCGACCGACGCGGCAGCGGCCCTCCTCACCGTCGACCCACCCTTCCACTCCGGCACCGGCCAGCGTGGTGCTGGCGCTCACCTCCAGCAGGGCCAGCTCGCGCCGCTGGGCCTCCTGCAACAGGGCATGGGCGAGGGGGTGGCGGGTCTGCTGCTCGAGGCTGGCACCGATGCGGATCAACCGATCCGCCGCGGCGCCGGAGGGGCCGCTCCCGCCGGCCGTCTCCACGGCAGCCACGAGCGGGCGCCCCAGGGTGAGGGTGCCGGTCTTGTCGAACAACACGGCGTGGAGCCGGGCGGCCGTCTCGATCGCGTCACCGCCACGGAACAAGAGGCCCGAGCGGGCCGCCAGCCCCGATCCCACCGTGATCGCCGTGGGCGTGGCAAGGCCGAGGGCGCAGGGGCAGGCCACCACCAGCACGGCGATCGCCAGCTGGAGAGCCAGGGAGAAGGGCGTGGTCGCCGCGACCCCCAGAATCCCCCCGTGCCCGCCATGGCCCCCGTGGCCGGCGGCCAGCAGCACCTGGGGCCAGAGACGCGTGCCCCACTGCCACCAGAACAGGAAGGTGGCCAGGGCCAGCAGCAGCACCGCCACGCTGAAGCGGCCGGCGACCCGGTCGGCCAGGCTCTGGATCGGCGCCTTGCGGGCCTGGGCCTGCTCCACCAAGGCGATGATCCGAGCCAGGGTGGTCTCGGTGCCGGTGCGCCGCACCTCCAGCACCAGCGGGGCCTGGAGATTCAGCATGCCGGCCATCAGCTCGCTGCCCTCGCCGGCCTCCACGGGCAGGGGCTCGCCCGTGAGGCTGGACACATCCACCGCGGAGTGGCCCTCCACGACCACCCCATCGACCGGGACCCGATCCCCCGGCAGGAGGCGGACCCGGTCGCCCAGGCGCAGGCCGCCGACACGCACCTGACGGGGTGGGCCTTCCCCGAGCAGCAGCAGGGCGGTGTCGGGCTGGAGCCCGACCAGCCGTTCGAGAGCCTCCCCGGTGCGGTGGCGGGCCCGCTCCTCCAGGAAGCGTCCCAGCAGGACGAAGCCCAGCAGCATCACAGGCTCGTTGAAAAAGCAGGGCCAGCCGGAGGAGGGGCGCAGAAAGGCCACCAGGCTGGCCAGATAGGCGCTGCCCATGCCCAGGCCGACGAGGGTGTCCATGCTCGGGGCCCGATGCCAGACGCTGCGGGCGCCTCGCACCAGGATCCCCCGGCCTGGACCGAGCAGCGCCGCGGTGGCCACCGCGGCATGGAACCAGAGAGCCCCGAGCAGGGAGACACCTGGCAGGGCGGCCAGGACGGGGGGCAGGCTGCCGACCTCGGCGAGATGGCCGAGCACGGAGACCAGCATCAGGCTGAGCGCCACGATCAGCTGGCGCCACTCCTGCCACCAGCGCCGCTGCTGGGCGCGCTCGGCCCGGCTGAGGATCGGCGGCGAGAGGTCGCGAGGCTTCGCCTCGAAGCCCAGCGCCCGGAGGCTGGCGATCAGGGGTTCCACCGGGTTGCTCCCAGCCGCCCGTTCGGGATCGAGCCCGATCCAGGCGGTGCGGGTGAGCAGATTGACGCTGGCCTGGCGCACCCCGCACTGCTCCAGCAGCCGCCGTTCCACGGCACGGACGCAGCCGCCGCACTTCATCCCTTCCACCTCGAGCAGCAGGGGCTCCACGGCGAGCGGCTCCGTCGTGGGGCCTGCGGCGGTGGGGACTGCGGCGGCGGCAGCGGGGGAGAGGGTCACGGGCAGGCACTCAGGACCCAAGCGTAGGGAGAGGAAGTCAGGCGGCAGCCGTCTGTCCTGGCGGGCACCCGGCAGGATGGGGGAACCGCTGCCGCCGCTCTCGCCGTGTCCCGCACGCAACGCAACGACAACTTCATCGACAAGAGCTTCACGGTGATGGCCGACCTGATCCTCAAGGTGCTGCCGACGAACCGGCGCGCCAAGGAGGCCTTCGCCTACTACCGCGACGGCATGAGCGCCCAGGGTGATGGTGAGTACGCCGAGGCGCTGGACAACTACGAGGAGGCGCTCAAGCTCGAGGACGACCCGCTCGATCGCGCCTTCATCCTGTACAACATGGCCCTGGTGTACACCAGCAACGGCGATCACCAGCGCGCGATCGAAACCTACGAGCAGGTGCTGGAACTCAACAGCAAGATGCCCCAGGCCCTCAACAACATGGCGGTGATCCATCACCACCTGGGATCCCTGGCCGAGGAGCGAGGCGACACCGACGAGGCCGATCGCCGCTTCGCCCAGGCCGCCGACTACTGGACCAAGGCGATCCGGATGGCCCCGAACAACTACATCGAAGCCCAGAACTGGCTGAAGACGAGCGGCCGCGGCTCCGTGGACGTGTACTTCTGAAGGCCTGATCCGCTGCAACGACTGGGGGATGGCTGGTCAGCTGCACGCCGCTGCCACGACCGACCCCAGGCGTTGTGCTCCCCGCGATGCCCAGGGAAGAGCCGCGAGCACCCCGCAGGCCCTGGTGGCGCTCGACCGATGTCTGGCGCTCGAGCCCCAGACCCGCAGCCTCCACTGGCGCGGTGCCGGATACACCCCCCTGGCGGCAGGCCCTGAGCCCCGCCATCCTGCGGATCGACGCCGACGAGATCCGCGCTCAACTTCCCGAGAACCGCGGCTGGAATGCGATGAGCACCCAGCATGAAACGGGGACATTGTCGACCGGCTGCTGGCGTCGATCGGGTCGCCCTGCCGCACCGATCTGGTGTACGACGGAACCTTGAGCCAGGCCCGCCGCTACCTGGCCCTTATCCCCCGCCTCCATGCCCTGGGCTACCGGGTCTGCCTGGTTTACGTGACCGTGCCCGAGGCGGTGAACCGGCAGCGGGCTCTCGAGAGGTACCGGGCCACGGGCCGCTATGTGCACAAGGGGGTGATCAGTGGGTCCTATGCCCAGGGACCGATGGTCTTCCGGATCCTTGCCCCGCGGGTCGACGGCTTCGTGGAGGTGGACGGGCTCAGTGGCGTCGTGCGGACCTCGGGGGGAGCCCCCCCTGCCCTCCCTCACGCCCTGAGGCTGTGATGCCCAGTCCCATGGTTCTGATCCTGCTGGGCTACGTGCTGGTGTCGGGCCTGTGCAGTACGACGCTCAAGGGTCTGCAGCTGCAGGGGGAGGCCCATCCGATCGGTGGCGAGAACCCGATCAGTTTCTGCAACGTCTTTCTGATCAGCCAGCTGATGATCGGCCTGGCCCTGATCGCGGCCGATGCCTTTCCGGGCTGTTTCCTGGCGCCCCTGACGTTCTACCTGGCCCTGGAGAACCTGAGCGTGATCACCCAGACCCTGCTGTTCTCGCTCACGCTGCCCGTCACCGCCCTGGTGGCGCTGCGCTGGCCCGGCTCATTCCTGGGGTGGTCCTGGGCACCCCGCCTCCATGGGCCATGCCGTTCACTCGGATCAGCTGGAGGGATACGGCTGGGAGACCCTTTCAGTGGGGGCAACGGCGGTTCGAAGCTCCCTGCGGCGCCGCCTGGCGGGGTTCGACCTCTGCCGAGGCCTCTCTGCCGGTGTGCCCAATCTGGCCGGTGCCCTGGTGTTCGGTGTCATCGCTCTGCTGGTCTACGGCCCTCAGCACTTCTTCTATCTGAGTTGGTGGTGGGTGCTGGGCGTGATCGTGGTCTACGGACTCACCCTCTCCCTGGGCACCGAGGTCCTGCGGCTGGCCAGCCAGCGGTACTTCAGCGTGACCCAGATCGCCTTCGGTGGTTCAGCCAGCCTGGAGGTCACCGTGTTCAGCGCCGCCTGGCTCCTGGGCGAACCCCTGAGCGGACCGATGCTGCTCAGCGTGGGCCTGATCCTGGCCGGGGTGCTGCTGCGTTTTCTTCCGACCGAAACGGCCGCCTGAGCCGGGCAGCGCTCAGGCCCCGTCAGCGGCGGGGTCCACCCCCAGGGCCGCCACCAAGGCCTCGGCCACGCCGGCCACCTCCAGCAGCTGCAGGCCCAGGGCCGCTGCCGCAGGGCTCAGGCCGCTGCCGCGGGGCACCACGGCCCGGGTGAAACCCAGCCGCGCCGCTTCCTGCAAGCGCAGCTCGAGCTGCCCCACCGGGCGGATCTGACCACCCAGCCCCAGCTCCCCCACCAGCACCGTGCCGGCCGGCAGGGTGAGGTCGCGGTAGCTGGCCACCACCGCGGCGGCCAGCCCCAGGTCGGCGGCGGGCTCCTCCACCTCGAGGCCTCCCGCCACCGCCAGGTAGCAATCAAAGCGAGAGAGGGGCAGGCCCATGTGCTTCTCCAGCACCGCCAGGATCTGGTGGAGTCGGTTGATGCCGATCCCCGTGGCCGTGCGCCGGGGACTGGCGTAGCTGGTGGTGCTCACCAGAGCCTGCAGCTCCACCAGGAGCGGGCGGGTGCCCTCGCAGGCCACGATCGTGGCCGTGCCCGCGCTGGGGCCCTCGCCGCCCAGAAACAGCTCGCTCGGGTTGCTCACCTCCGCCAGACCCCGATCCCGCATCTCGAACACCCCCAGCTCGTGGGTGGCGCCGAAGCGGTTCTTCACCGCCCGCAGCAGGCGATGGCTGGCGAACCGATCGCCCTCGAAGGTGAGCACCGCGTCCACCAGGTGCTCCAGCACCTTCGGGCCGGCCAGCATCCCCTCCTTCGTGACGTGGCCCACCAGCAGGAGGGCTGTGTCCTGGCGCTTGGCCAGCCGCTGCAGGGAGGCGGCGCATTCCCGCACCTGGGCCACCGATCCCGGCGCGCTGCTGAGCTCGGCATCCTGCAGGGCCTGGATGCTGTCGATGATCGCCACGGCTGGCCGAAGGGCTTCGAGCTCCTGGAGAACGAGCTCCAGATCGGTCTCGGCCAGCAGCTGCAGGTCGCCGGGAGCGGACCCGGCGGCCCCCAGCCGCCGCCAGCGCAGCTTCACCTGCTGGGCCGACTCCTCCGCGCTGACATAGAGCACAGAGCAGGTGGCTGACATCGCCTGAGCGCTCTGCAGCAGCAGGGTGGACTTACCGATACCGGGATCGCCTCCCACCAGCACCAGGGATCCCGGCACCAGACCACCCCCCAGCACCCTGTCCAGTTCCCCGAACCCACTGGCCAGGCGCTCGAGCTGCCGCTCCCCCACCGCGTGGATCGGCGCGGAGCGTCGCCCCCCGCCGGCCGCAGGGGCTGGTGCGGCGCGGCGGCGACGGCCGTCGGGGGCCGGCCCGTTCTGCTCGACAAGGCTGTTCCAGCTCCCGCACCCAGGGCAGCGGCCGAAGAACTGCCGCGACTGAGCACCACAGCTCTGGCAGACGTAGAAAGGGGCGGATCGTCCCAAGGGAAGAGCATCAAGAATGGTGACTTTTGCTGAATCTGCAGGCGCAGCGGCCAGTTCAGTGGTCGCACATGTTGTAGCCGTGCCTTCGCCGCGATGACGGTTTCCGCCCCCGCCAAGGAGACCATTCTGGTCGTCGACGACGAAGCCAGCATCCGCAGGATCCTGGAAACGCGTCTTTCGATGATCGGCTATCACGTCGTCACCGCCTGTGACGGCATCGAGGCACTGGCAGCCTTCCGCCTCTCGCAACCCGACCTGGTGGTGCTTGACGTGATGATGCCCAAGCTCGACGGCTACGGCGTCTGCCAGGAGCTCCGCAAGGAATCCGATGTGCCGATCGTGATGCTCACCGCCCTCGGCGATGTCGCCGACCGCATCACCGGCCTTGAACTCGGCGCAGACGACTACGTCGTCAAGCCGTTCAGCCCGAAGGAGCTGGAGGCCCGCATCCGCTGCGTGCTCAGGCGGGTGGAGAAGGAACAGGTGGTGGGGATCCCGAACTCCGGGGTCATCCAGGTGGGGAACCTGCGCATCGACACCAACAAGCGGCAGGTCTACCGGGGCGAGGAGCGGATCCGCCTGACCGGCATGGAGTTCAGCCTGCTGGAGCTGCTGGTGAGCCGCTCGGGAGAGCCGTTCAGCCGCGGTGAGATCCTCAAGGAGGTGTGGGGCTATACGCCTGAGCGTCACGTGGACACCCGGGTGGTGGACGTCCACATCTCCCGGCTGCGCTCC
The DNA here is from genome assembly GCA_964355015.1 of uncultured bacterium. Lineage (GTDB taxonomy): Bacteria > Cyanobacteriota > Cyanobacteriia > PCC-6307 > Cyanobiaceae > CAYHCE01. The sequence continues at coordinate 10,889 of CAYHCE010000012.1, forward strand.
AAACTGGAGGATGATCCCGCCAACCCCGAGCTGATCCTCACGGCCAGGGGCACGGGATACCTGTTCCAGCGCATCGTGGAAGCCCTTGCCTCCGAAGGAGCCTGAATCCGATCTCCGCGCCAGCCGGCGCGCGAAGCCCAGCCGGGCCATCCGGCGCCTGGTGATCTGGTATCGGCGCAACGCCGCCGTCACCAGCCTGGTGGACACGGCCACCTCCTCGGCCAGCACGGCCGCCTCGGCCGCCGGTTCCGTGGCGGGCAGCGTGGCCTCGGCCGCCGGTTCCGTGGCGGGCAGCGTCGCCTCCACCGCCGGCTCAATGGCCGGCAGCATGGCCTCGACAGCCGGGTCGGTGCTCCACCCCCTGGTGATCGATCCGCTGCGGCGCCTCCAGCTGGGAGGGGGAGAGGAGCCCATCGCGATCGCACCGGGCCAGCGGCTCTGGGTGGCCGTGGACGGCATGGGCGGGGACCATGCCCCGGGCCCGATCCTGGAGGGGTGCCTCGATGCGGTGCGGCGGCTGCCGCTGCGGGTCCGGTTCGTGGCGGAAACCGCCGCCCTGGAAAGGGCTGTGGCCAGCATGGGCCTGGCCGATCACCTGAACGACGCCGTCGCCTGCGGGCTGCTGGAGCTGGTGCCCAGCGGTCCTTCCATCACCATGGACGATGAAGCCACTGTGGTGCGGCGCAAGCGGGACGCCAGCATCAACCTGGCCATGGATCTGGTGAAGCGTGGTGAGGCCGTGGCGATCTATTCGGCCGGCAATTCCGGCGCGGTGATGGCCTCGGCGATCTTCCGCCTCGGCCGCCTCAAGGGGATCGATCGACCGGCGATCGGCGCCCTGTTCCCCACCAAGGACCCGGCCCAGCAGGTGCTGGTGCTCGATGTGGGCGCCAACATGGACTGCAAACCTGGCTATCTGCTCCAGTTCGCCCTTCTGGGCACGATCTACAGCCGCGATGTACTGGGCGTGGCCAGCCCCCGCATCGGCCTGCTCAACATCGGCGAGGAGGAATGCAAGGGCAACGATCTCACCCTCAGGGCGTTCCCGTTGCTGGCGGCGGAGCCGCGTCTTCGCTTCGCCGGCAACTGCGAGGGGCGTGACGTGCTCTCCGGCCGGTTCGACGTGGTGGTCTGCGATGGCTACACCGGCAACGTCCTGCTGAAGTTCCTGGAGTCCGTGGGCAGCGTGCTGCTCGACGTGCTCCGCGCAGAGCTGCCGCGCGGCCGGCGCGGCAAGGTGGGGTCCGCCTTCCTGCGCAGCAACCTGGTGCGAATCAAGAAGCGCCTCGACCATGCTGAACACGGCGGCGCTCTGCTGCTCGGCGTGGATGGGGTCTGCGTGATCGGTCACGGCAGCAGCAAGGCCCTCTCGGTGGTGAGTGCCCTGCGGCTCGCCCACCTGGCCGCCAGCCATGGTGTGATGGACGATCTGCATCGGCTCAGCGCCCAGGAAGGGGCCGTCACAGCCTGTGGTTGACTGAGCCGAACCGGAGACTGGCAAGGTGTCGCTCGGCCAGATGGGCGCAGGCATGGCACTTGTGGGATGCGGCAGCGCGCTGCCGGCCCTCAGCCTGAGCAATGAGCAGCTGAGCCGCCGTGTCGACACCAACGACGAGTGGATCCGCAGTCGCACGGGCATCGCCGCCCGCAGGGTCGCCGGTCCCGACGAAACCCTCACCAGCCTGGCCCTGGCGTCCGCCCGTCGGGCCCTTGCCCACGCCGGCTGGCAGCCGGAGGACCTGGACCTGATCCTGCTGGCCACCTCCAGTCCGGACGATCTGTTCGGGACAGCGCCCCGCGTGCAGGGAGCGCTCGGGGCCACCCGTGCCGTGGCCTTCGACCTCACTGCCGCCTGCAGCGGGTTCCTCTTCGCCCTGATCACCGCTTCCCAGTACATCCGCAGCGGCAACGTGCGAAGGGCCCTGGTGATCGGTGCCGATCAGCTGAGCCGCTGGGTCGACTGGGACGACCGGCGGACCTGCGTACTGTTCGGGGACGGGGCCGCCGCCGTGGCGGTGGAGGCCTGCGACACCGAGGCCGATGGTCTGCTGGGCTTTCGCATGCACTCCGACGGACGCCGGGCGGAATGTCTCTCTCTGGAGCAGCTCAAGGACCGCCAGCCTCTGGTGGATGGCCACACGGTCCAGCGTGGGGGGTTCGCGCCGATTCACATGAATGGGCAGGAGGTCTACAAGTTCGCCGTGCGCGAAGTGCCGGCGGTGCTGGAGGAGCTGCTCGAGGCCACCGCCACCCGGGCCGACCAGCTCGACTGGCTCCTGCTGCACCAGGCCAACCAGCGCATCCTTGATGCGGTGGCCGATCGCTTCGCCGTGCCCCATGAACGGGTGCTCAGCAACCTGGTGGAGTATGGGAACACCTCTGCCGCCACCATCCCGCTGATGCTCGACGAGGCCGTGCGCGACGGGCGGGTCCGCCGCGGGGATCTGATCGCCACCAGCGGCTTCGGTGCCGGCCTGAGCTGGGGGGCGGCCCTGCTCCGCTGGGGCGGCCCCAGCGGAGCAGGGGCGGGCTCCGGCTCTCTACGAGCAGCAGCGGCGTAGTCTCCAGCCGATCCGAACGACCGTCGCCATGGGTGTCGCCTGGGTGTTTCCCGGCCAGGGTTCTCAGAAACTCGGGATGGCGGCCGGCGTGCTCGCCCTGCCCGGCGCCCGTGAGAGATTCGCCCAGGCCTCGGAACTGCTCGGCCGCGACCTGCTGGGGATCTGCGAGGGAGAGGCCCTCGCCACCGAGACCGGACCTGGCGACCTGAACGACACCCGCAACACCCAGCCCGCCCTGTTCGTGATCGAGACCCTGCTGGTGGATGGCCTGAAGGAGCAGGGGCGCACCGCCGAGCTGGTGGCGGGCCACAGCCTCGGCGAACTGGTGGCGCTCTATGCCGCCGACGTGTTCGACTTCTCCACCGGGCTGGAGCTGATGCGACGACGCAGCGAGCTGATGGCCGAGGCCGGCGGCGGAGCGATGACTGCCGTGATGGGCTTCGATCGGGCCGAACTCGACGATCTGGTGGCCGCCACCGAAGGGGTGGCGATCGCCAACGACAACAGCAGCGCCCAGGTGGTTCTCTCCGGCTGTCCCGAGGCGGTGGCCGTTGTGAGCGGAGCCCTCCAGTGCCGGCGCGCCATCCCCCTGGCGGTGTCCGGCGCCTTCCATTCACCCTTCATGCGCGAGGCCGCAGACGCGTTCTCCCTCTTTCTGGACCGGGTGCCGTTCGCCGACGCCAACATCCCCGTGCTGAGCAACACCGATCCCACCCCGAGCCGCTGTGGTGGACAACTCAAGCAGCGGCTCCGGGAGCAGATGGTGACAGGTGTGCGCTGGCGGGAAACCATGGCGGAGCTCGGCCGCAGGGGGATCGAAACCGCGGTCGAGATCGGCCCTGGCAACGTGCTCAGCGGGCTGATCAAGCGCAGCCTCTCGGGGGTCACCACGGCCCAGATCGCCAGCGCCGCCGACCTGGGACTGTGAGCGAGCCCGAAGCCGGCGCGATCGTTCCCGCGCCGCCGCGGCGCGGACTGCGGCGACGACCGGCCGATCCCCCCGCGCTGCTCACCCCCCGGCCGAGCCTCACCTACCGGCTGATCAGCTATCTGCTGGTGTTTCCGATCTACCGGCTGCTGTTCCGCGGCCGCACGGCCGGCAATGCCAACGTGCCGATGGACGGGGCCCTCGTGGTGGTGGCCAACCATGGATCCCACCTGGACCCTCCCCTGCTGGGGCATGCCCTGGGGCGGCCCGTCGCCTTCATGGCCAAGGCAGAACTGTTCCAGGTGCCCCTGCTGGGGCCGATCATCCGAGCCTGCGGCGCCTATCCGGTGACACGGGGCGCCAGCGATCGGGAAGCGATCCGCACGGCCACCGACCGCCTGCTGCAGGGCTGGGCCACGGGGGTGTTCATCGACGGGAGCCGACAGAGCGATGGCCGCGTGAACCAGCCCCGGCCCGGCGCCGCCCTGCTCGCGGCCCGGGCCGGAGTGCCGCTGCTGCCGGTGGCGATCATCAACAGCCACCGCGCCCTCGGCACCGGTCAGAGCAGGCCCAGGCTGGTGCCGATCCACATTCGCATCGGCCAGCCGATCCCCCCGCCGGCCTCGCGCAGCCGAGAGGATCTTCAGGCGGTCACCCTGGCCTGCCAGGCGCAGATCAACGAACTCCTGGATCAGGGCCTGCTGGGCCCAGCCAGGGACCCAGCCGTCCTGCCGCCCAGGGCCTCAGATCCCGACCGGTGACCACCCAGGCCACGGCTCGCAGGCCATCCCCCCAGACCTTGCGGCGCCCTTCCGGGTGGCACCGATCCCCACACGGCACCGACACGGGAGTGAGGTGAATGCCGCGGCTGCCAGTCACGATCCGACCCACCAGCAGGGCACGGTTCATGTGGTCGCTGCTGGTGACGAGCAGAACATGGCGCACCCCTGCCCGCCGCAGATCCTCCACCAGCGTGGTGAAGTTGCCGAGGGTATCGCGGGCGCGATAGTCGAGCCGAAACTGGGTCCGATCGAGACCCTCCTGGCCGAACAGCCACTCGGCGTACTCCGGATTGCTGCCGCTGCTGACCACCAGCGGCAGCCGGTGGCGCTGGGCCAGCAGGCCAGCCGCCTTCTCACGCGCCACGTCACCCCCCAGCACCAGGATCAGCTGGGGCTGGGGCAGCGGTGGCTCCAGCAGGCCACGGGCGATCAGCCACAGCCCAGCGGCCGCCAGCGCCAGGAGCAGCAGTCTGCGCATCAGGTCCGCTCCACCGGACTCGTGGGATAGAGAGGCAGCACCGGCTGCCATGGGGCCGCAACGCCGGTGCCATGGGCCAGCTGAGCCAGGGCCAGCAGCTCCCCCACATCGTCGACGGGATCGACCCGTGCCTCGCGCCTGGGCCCCGCCGGCAGCTCCGCCGCGCTGCGGAACAACCGGGGGGCCTGCCATTCGGCCAGGCCCCCCGGAGCCTCGGTGTCAGCCCCGTAGCAGCCTGCCACCACCCCACGACGGGGCAGGTCCTGCACCAGCCAGAACCGCTCCGCACCCACCTCTCCGCGGCGCCGGAGCCGGCGGGCGATCAGCAGGAAACTGCTGAATCCATCCAGGGGGAGCCCGAGCTGCTGGGCAAGCGTGCGCGCGAAGACCACGGTGATCCGAGTCCCGGTGAAGCCGCCTGGGCCGGTGGCCACGGCCAGCCGGCCGAGCTCCCGCCAGCGCGCAGCCGGCAGAAGCTGCTCGACACAGGTCAGCAGCTCGTTGGAAAGCCGCCGACCGAGGGGGAAGGTGGCGATCAGCGGCTCAGCGGGACCGTCACCGGGGACCGGCTCCGACAGCGGCTGCAGGCCAAGGCCAAGCCTGTCGCTGGAGCTGTGCAGCGCCAGCAACCATCTGCCGCTGCCGTTCATGAGGGCAGCCGCTCCCCGGGCCGGAGCTGCCGCCAGCGCCCCGGCTCGAGCCGGAAGCTGCCGCAGGCCCGCACATCCCACTCCACCCCCACCTCTCCGCCGGGCAGGTCCATGACCTGAACGTGGATGCGGGGTTCCGCGGGTCGGAAGTCGGGATCGGCGCTGAGCTGGGGCACACCGTGCTGACGTTCCACCGCGTGATAGGCCTGGCAGCGGTCCACCCAGTGGCAATCCACGCAGATGCACATGCCGCCGTGGCCCTCGAAACGCCCCATTCTGGGGTGGGCTGCCGCCGGAGCCGAGCGACCTGAGGCTGCCGCCGATGCCCTCCGGCAGGCGCTGGGTCGCGACCGCTGGCCCCTGCCGCCCGAGGCCCTGCCCGCCGATGCGGCACTGGTGGGAGGAGCGGTTCGCGATGGCCTGCTGGGGCGGCTGGGGCCCCGGCCCGATCTGGATCTGGTGGTGCGCCAGGACGCGGTCGCCCTCTGCCGGCAGCTGGGCCAGCGCCATGGCGGCAGCACGGTGGTGCTGGACGCGGAGCGCTCGATCGCCCGGCTGGTGCTGCCTGGCGGCAGCCTGGACCTGGCCCGCCAGGCGGGAGACAGCCTGGAGAGTGACCTGTGGCGCCGCGACTACCGCATCAATGCCCTGGCCCTGCCGTTGCAGCCCGGGGCGGCCATCGTGGATCCCACCGGCGGCCTGGAGGATCTGGTCGACGGCGTTCTGGTGGCGGTACGGGAGCAGAACCTGCTGGACGATGCCCTGCGACTGCTGCGCGGGGTGCGGCTGGCCGCCGAGCTGAACTTCCGACTGGAAGAACGGACCTGGGCCTGGATCCGGCTTCATCACGATCTGATCGCGGTAGTGGCCCCTGAGCGGGTGCTGCAGGAACTGGAGAAGCTCGCGGCCTGCCCCGGAGGTGGGAACGGCCTGGCCATGGCGCTGGAGAGCGGAATGCTGGCCAGCTGGCTGCCGGCAGCAGCCCGGCCTGAGGCCGCCCTGCTGCGACAGCTCGATCACGAGCGGGCCCGGGCCCGGGGCCTCACGGCAGCGGAAACGGCGGCCAGCCTCGCCCTGGCGCGTCTGGCCACCCTGTTCGATGCCGACGGCCTCGCGCGGCTGCGCAGCAGCCGGCAGCTACAGCAGCGCTGCTCCCGGCTGCGTCACTGGAGCACGCGACTCAACCTGCCCGATGCCTCCGTGGAGGCCCAGGTGTGCCGACTGCCGGAACAGGAGCGACTGACGCTGCACCGGCAGCTGGAGGCCGACCTGCCGGCCCTGCTGCTGGTCCTCCCCGTGGCGGTGGCGACGGACTGGCTGCCGCGCTGGCGCGACACCGACGATGCGCTGTTCCACCCCCGCCCGCCGATCGACGGTCGCTGCGTGCAGGACATGCTTGGGCTCGCCCCCTCTCCAGCGCTGGGGTCCCTGCTGGAGCACCTCACCCTGGAGTCGGCCTTCGGTCGGATCCAGGGCCGTGACCAGGCATTGAAGGCGGCTCGGACCTGGCTCGAGGGCACGTCAACGTGATTAACTACACAGTGCAAAGGCGTTCATCACAGCCTGATCCGCGCCAAAGGGCACACCAGCTGATCGTCGAACGTTCCGTTCAGGGATTCGCGAGCCATCGGCTCACCGGACCGACCTGTCGATCGATCACTGCGATGCCCTGGGCCAGAACTTCTCCTTCCCTTCCTCCCTTCTTTCCATGAGCGTTCGTCTGTACGTCGGCAACCTGCCGCAGAGCTTCGATGACAAGGAGCTCAACGCTCTGTTCACGGCCATCGGCGAAGGGGTGCGCTTCAAGACCGTGCAGGACCGCGAGACCGGGGCCTGCCGTGGCTTCGGCTTCGCCAACGTGGACGACGAGAAGCTTGCCGACACCGTGATCGAACAGCTCAACGGTCGCGACTTCGGCGGCAACAGCCTGCGCATCGAGCGTTCCGAGCGCCGGGATGCCGGCGGCCGGGGCACCACCGAACGCCGTCCCGGCGCCGCCCCGTCGAGCGTGGCCCGCAAGGCCGTCAACAAGGTGGTCCACAGCGACACAGTGACGGAAGGAGCTCCCGATCCCCGCTGGGCCGGTGAACTGGCGAAACTGAAGTCCCTCCTCGCCAGCCAGACGGCCCCCGTCTGAGCCTGGCGAGCGATTCACGGGCAGGGGAGATGATCCCGAAGCCCCTGCAGGGCATCCCTGAGGAGTTCTGGACCTGGGAAGGCCGGACGATCAGCTATCGGCGGCTGGGTCCCTCCCCGGAACGCCCCGAGGCCGATGCGGTGGTGCTGATCCATGGGTTCGGGGCCTCCCAGGGCCACTGGCGCGCCAACCTGCCCTTTCTGGCCAGCCGCTTCCGGGTGTACGCCCTTGACCTGCTCGGTTTCGGGGCCAGCGAGAAACCGCGCTCACGCCTGAGCGGTGAGCCTGAGCAGCCTGATTCGGTGCGCTACTGCCTGGATCTCTGGGCCGCCCAGGTGGCCGACTTCGTTGGCGCGATCGTGCGGAACGATCCGGCCGGGACCCTGCGGGAGGTTCAGCTGATCGGAAACTCGATCGGCGGTCTGGTGGCCCTGAGGGCCAGCGAGCTGCTGATGGCGCGTGGTCCGGCGCCGGGCCAGGTGATCCTGATCGATTGCGCCCAACGCACACTCGACGAAAAGCGGGTGGCTGAGCTGTCGCTGCCCCTGCGCTGGAGTCGGCCGCTGGTGAAGCAGCTCGTGCGCCGACGCTGGGTGATCGCGCCGCTGTTCCGGACCCTGGCCCGACCGGGCTTCATCCGAAGGGTGCTGAAGCAGGCCTATCCCAGCGGTGCCCATGTGGACAGCGAACTGATCGAGCTGCTGCATCGCCCCAGCACCGATCCCGGGGCTTCCGAAAGCTTCCGCGGGTTCGTGAATCTGTTCGAGGATCACCTCGCCCCCGATCTGCTGGCCAGCCTGGGCCAGCAGCTGCCCGTGCGCATGCTCTGGGGCGAGCGGGATCCCTGGGAAAGCCCCGGGGAAGCGAAGCGCTGGAGCCTCCTCTATCCGTGCGTGCGGGAGTTGCGGGTTCTGCCCGGCCTGGGCCACTGCCCCCACGACGAGGCGCCGGAGCAGGTGAACCCTGTGCTGATGGAGTGGCTCAGCCGTGAGGAGGGCGCTCAGCGCGCCTGCGCGATCAGGTAGGAACAGGGAAGGTCGAGCAGCTTGAGGCTGCGCGGCACGTAGGCCCGATGGTTGAACACGTCGTAGTCGAGCTGCTCGATCACGTCGAGAATGCCGCGATAGAGCCGCAGGGAGGCCCATACCGGCCAGCGGGCATCCGCCGACAGCCAGCGCACACCTGCCTCGGAGCGGGAGAACCACTGGCGGGCCCGGCGCAGCTGAAAGGCCATCAGGGCCCGCCAGTTGTCGTTGAGCGTGCCGGCCAGCAGCTCGGCCTCGGTGTAGCCGAAGCGTGCCAGATCCTCCTGGGGGAGGTAGATGCGGCCACGGCCGCGGTCCTCACCCACGTCGCGGAGGATGTTGGTGAGCTGGTTGGCGATGCCCAGGGCCACGGCCGCGCTGGAGGTGTCGGGCGGCTCGCTCCAGGGGGCGGAGGTGTAGGCGGGATCGAGCCCCATCACCTCCTGGGTCATCAGCCCCACGGTGCCGGCGACGCGGTAGCAGTAGAGCTCCAGCTCCTCGAAGCTGGCGTAGCGGTGCCGCTGCAGATCCATGCGCTGGCCCTCGATCATGTCGAGGTAGGGCTGCAGGGGCTGGGGGTAACGCTCCAGGGTGTCGGCCATGACCAGATCGAGCCCGTTCCCCACCACACCACCGAACAGGGCCCGGGTGTGGGCCTCCCAGCGATCCAGCCGTTCCGCCAGCCGCTCCACCGGCAGGGCCTGGGCCTGGGGGCTGTCCATCAGCTCATCGGTGCGGCGGCACCAGACGTAGATGGCCCAGATCGCCCGCCGCTTCGCCGGCGGCATCAGCAAGGTGCCCAGGTAAAAGGTCTTGGCCCACTGAGCCGTCTCCTGACGGCAGCTCTCATAGGCCTCGTCCAGGCTCGGCAGGGAGCTGCAGGGGGCCGTGGGGGATGCAGCCAGCACCTTCTAGGCCGCCACCGGAACAGCCCGGCGGCTCCGGCTGACCACCTCGGCGCAGAGTTTCCCGCTCAGCACGGCCCCCTCCATCGAGGCCAGATAGCGCTGCATGGTGTAGTCACCGGCCAGGAAGAAGTTGGCAATCGGCGTGTCCTGCGAGGGCCTGAGCTGCTGGCAGCCTGGCACCGACTTGTAGACCGACAGCGGGGTCTTCACAACCCGTGCCTTGCGCAGGCTGGCCTGATTCTCGCCGGTGAAGTGGTCCGGGAACAGCCGCTGCAGCTCCTCCAGGGTGGCGGCCACGATGGCGTCGTCACTGCGGCCGATCCACGCCGCCGCCGGAGCGAACACCAGTTCGAGCATGGAGCGCTCGGGATCGGCGTACTCCCGGCAGGTGTTGCTCATATCGGCATAGACGCTGAGCAGATCGGAGCGGCTGAACAGGAGGTGATCGATCGCGGTGAGCTTGCGGTCGAACCAGAGGTGGATGTTGATCACTGGCACCCCCTTGAGGCCCTCGAGCTTCTGAAAAAAGGGGAGCTGCTTCCAGGGCTCAGGCAGCAGCAGCTTGAACGGATCCACCGGCAGGGCACTCACGTAGGCATCAGCCAGGATCTCCCGCTGCTCGCGCCCCTGGACACCGGCGATCCTGAATCCAGCCACCGTGCCATCCTCCGCCAGCCGAATCTCCCGCAGCGGACTGTTGAGATGCACCTCACCGCCCCGGGCCCGGATCGATTCCACGATCGGCTCGCAGAGGCGCTGGGGCGGATTGCCATCCAGGAACGCCATCTTCGAGCCGTTCTTCTCCTGCAGAAAGCGATTCAGCGCCGTGAGCAACACCGTACTGGAAATTTCATCAGGATTGATGAAATTCAGCGCCTTGCTCATGGCCACGAACACTTCATCGTTCACACGTTCAGGGATTTTGTGCAGGCGGAGCCATTCTGTCCAGGAGTACTTATCGCACTCCTCCACGTACTCCTGGCCGCGGAGCATCGCCGGCACGAGACCCAGGCCGAAGCGGATCTTCTCTGGCCAGGTGAGCATGTCGTTGTTACCGAGGATCGCGGCAACCCCGTTGATCGGAGCCGGCAGATCAGGGAAATCGAAGCGGCTGTAGGTGCCGGGCACGTCCTTCTGGTTGAAGATCATCGCGTGGTCCTTCCACTGCAGACGGTCTTCGATGCCCAGCTCAGCAAAGAGCTGGAGCATGTTGGGGTACGCCCCGAAGAAGATGTGCAGGCCGGTCTCGTACCAGTCGCCATCCTCGTCCTGCCAGGCAGCCACCTTGCCGCCGAGCACGTCGCGCGCCTCGACGACGACGGGGATGTGGCCCGCATCGCAGAGGTACTTGGCGCAGGAGAGACCGGCCAGGCCAGCTCCGGCGATGGCGACGCGCATGGGAAAGGGAAAAGGCAGAGGCAACCTTAAAAGGGCTGCCCCTGCCAACGCCGGCCGGGGGGTTCCTAAAGTCGAGACGAGAGATGCGCCCGCCCGCTCCCTTCCGCCATGGCCGATGAACGCCTGCTCAAGTCCACCACCCGCCACGTGCGGATCTTCACCGCCAGGGTGGAGGAGGCCCAGCTGGTGGCCGATCCCGGTCGTCTGACCCTGGATCTGGACCCCGACAACGAATTTCTCTGGGAACCGACCGTGCTGGCCAGGGTGCAGCAGCGGTTCCGGGAGCTGGTGGCCTCCTTCGCCGATCAGGATCTCAGCGAGTACAACCTGCGCCGCATCGGCTCCGACCTGGAGGGCACGATCCGCCAGCTGCTCCAGGCCGGCGAGCTCCGCTACAACCCCGAAGCCAGGGTGCTGAATTACTCCATGGGGCTTCCCCGCACTCCCGAGGCCTCATGACCCGGTCCCGGTACGAACGGGGTGAGAATGCCCCCCGCAGCCGGGGCAGCTACGCCAGTGGCGCCCGTGACTCCTACGGACGCGATCCCTACGACAGCTACGACGACGAGCTGCGCGGCCGCCGGCCTTCCGGCCGCAGCGCCAAGGGCAGTGTCGGCACCGGTGGAGGCGGCAATGGAGGGGGCAAAGGAGGTGGCGGTGGGAGCGGGGATGGCGGCGGCAGTCCCATTCAGCTCAACGTCGCCACGGTCGCCGTTCTCTCCGGGGTGCTCGTGCTGGGCATCGGTATCGGGACCGCGCTCTCCAGCAACACGCCAGGCAACCAGGGCAACATCGCCAGCAGTCAGCAGCTCGACCTGGCCGTGCCCGATCCCGAGTTCTGCAAGCAGTGGGGCGCAAGCGCCTTCGTCAATGACGTGGAGCTCTACACAACGATGAACCCCAGCAGCAGTTTCGTGACCCAGCCCACGCTGCAACCCGGTTGCGTGATCCGCCGGGAGAACTGGAGCGTGCTGCAGAAGGAGGGGGCGGTCACCGCCGAGCAGATGCGCCAGTGCAAGCAACGCATGAACACCTTCGCCTACATCGGCTCGATCCGCGACAAACCCGTGGTGCGCTGCGTCTATCAGACGGACATCAGCGGCAACAAATTCCAGACCAGAGGCATCGCCGGCAGCGCCGATGATGCGGCGGGGCTCACACCGGAAGGCAGTCAGTTCTGAGCGCCCGCCCCCGCTTCGGCGGGGACGGGCTGGCGGTTCTGCGGCTGGCGCAGCGGGCTGTCAGGGCTGGCGAACACCGGCAGCACCTCACGCCGGAAGGCCTCGGCGGCGCGGGAGCAGTAGCGGGCTGGATGGGTGATCAGTTTCAGCTGTCGCCGCACCAGCAGATCGGAAACGATGGGGCGATGCAGGCTGCCGGCCGACAACTCCCGCTCGATCGAAACCACCGGCAGGAAGGCCGCCCCCAGGCCGCTCTGGACCGCGTTCTTGATCGCCTCGAAGGAATTGAGCTCCATCTCGATCTTGAGGCGCTGTACGTCCAGTCCGGAACGGGCCAGCAGCTGATCCACCATCTTGCGGGTGGTCGACTGAGCATCGAGACAGACGAAACCCAACCGGTAGAGATCCTCCTTATGGAGCTCCGGCAGGCGGGAGAGGGGGTGTTTGACGGGCAGCACCAGCGCCAGTTCATCGCTGGCATAGGGGACCACCTGCAGCAGATCGTTCAGGTCGGAGGGCAGTTCGCCACCGATGATCGCCAGATCCACCTGGCCATTGGCCACGCTCCAGCCGGTGCGGCGCGTGCTGTGCACCTGGAGCTGCACCGCAACGTCCGGATACTTCTGGCGGAACAGTCCGATCATGCGGGGCATCAGGTAGGTGCCCGTGGTCTGGCTGGCCCCCACGATCAGGGAACCTCCCCGAAGGTTGTGCAGGTCGTCGAGGGCGCGGCAGGCCTCCTGGCACTGGCTCAGGATCCGGTCGCAGTAGCTCAGCAGCAGGTGGCCGGCCTCGGTGAGCTGGGCCTTGCGGCCGCCCCGGTCGAACAGGGAGACATCCAGCTGCTTCTCCAGGTTCTGGATCTGCAGGCTCACCGCCGGCTGGGTGACATAAAGGCTGTCGGCAGCCTTCTTGAAGCTTCCCTCGCTGGCGATGGCCCGCAGGATGCGGAGCTGGTCGAGGGTGAAGGGAAGATCAGCCATGGGTTGGGCGCAGGGCCTGGCTCCGGCTGGGGAACGAAACTGTAGGAGCAAACGCCTGGCCCACTGGGCTGTCGGGCAGGCATGGGCAGAAACGCCAGAATCGCCTCCTGCCGCCATTTCCTGTTGCCCCAGCCCGTTCCCTGCCTCGCTCTGCTGAGCGGGGGCCTCACGGTGCATCGCTCCAGCCTGGTGATGCTGGCCCTGCTGCTCGGCTTCGCCGTGCTGCACAGCGGCGGTGCCGCGCTGCGCCCCTGGGGGGAGGAGCGGATCGGGGCCCGGGCCTGGCGGCTGCTGTTCGCCGCCCTGAGCATCCCGGCGGCCGTGGTGGTGGTGGGCTACTTCATCGCCCACCGCTACGAGGGCGTGCGGCTCTGGAACCTGCAGGGCACGCCGGGCCTGATTCCGCTGATCTGGGTGGTCACCGCGACCAGCTTCTTCTTCCTCTATCCAGCCACCTACAACCTGCTGGAGATCCCGGCGCTGCTCCAACCCCGGGTTCGGCTCTACGCCACCGGGATCATCCGGATCAGCCGCCACCCCCAGGCGGTGGGCCAGGTGCTCTGGTGCGCCACCCACCTGCTCTGGATCGGCAGCAGCTTCATGGTGGTCACCTGCGCAGGGCTGATCGCCCACCACCTGTTCGCCGTCTGGCACGGCGACCGGCGCCTGGCGACCCGCTTCGGGCCGGCCTTCGAGGAGCTCAGGGCCAGCACCTCGGTGCTCCCGTTCCGGGCGGTGCTGGACGGTCGCCAGCAACTGGTGGCGAGCGAGTTCCTGCGGCCGGCCCAACTGGGAATCGCCATCGCCATCGGCGTGTTCTGGTGGAGCCATCGCTTCATCGGCCTGGCCAGCCAGGCCTTCCTGGCCGGTCCGCTCGGCCGGGTTCTGGGCTGAGGCGATCCGCAGCAGCCCCAGCGGCGGCTGATCGCGGTCCCACACACAGGCCGATCGCCAAGGGGAGGCTGCCTACACTCCGGGAGCCCGCACCCTGACCTGGATGACGTCGGCTGCCGAAATCGCCTGGTTGATTCCCGTGCTGCCCCTGGCGGGGGCGGCGATCACCGGCCTCGGCCTGATCAGCTTCAACCGCACCGTCAACCGGCTGCGCAAACCCGTGGCCCTGCTGCTGATCAGCTGTGTCGGGGCGGCGGCGGTGCTGAGCTTCGCCGTGATGGCCGAACAACTGGCCGGCGCCCCCACCACCGAGGTGCTCTTCGACTGGGCCAGCGCCGGCAGCTTCAACCTGCAGATGGGCTTCCGCGTCGATGCCCTCGGGGCCGTGATGCTCGCGCTGGTCACCACCATCGCCCTCCTGGTGATGGTCTATTCCGATGGCTACATGGCCCACGACAAGGGCTACGTGCGGTTCTTCACCTATCTCGCCCTGTTCAGCAGTTCGATGCTGGGCCTGGTGATCAGTCCCAACCTGCTCGAGATCTACGTGTTCTGGGAGCTGGTGGGGATGTGTTCCTACCTGCTGGTCGGCTTCTGGTACGACCGGGACGGGGCCGCCAATGCCGCCCAGAAGGCCTTCGTGGTGAACCGGGTCGGGGACTTCGGCCTGCTGCTCGGGATCCTTGGTTTGTTCTGGGCCACCGGCAGTTTCGGCTTCGAGGAGATCGGCTCCCGCCTGGGCGAGGCCGTGGCCGGCGGCAGCGTCAGCAATGCCGCCGCGGTGCTGCTCTGTCTGCTGGTGTTCATGGGCCCGATGGCCAAGTCGGCCCAGTTCCCTCTGCATGTGTGGCTGCCCGACGCGATGGAGGGCCCCACCCCGATCTCGGCGCTGATCCATGCCGCCACGATGGTGGCCGCCGGCGTGTTCCTGGTGGCCCGGCTACAACCGCTCTACGAGCAGTTCCCGCAGGTGCAGCTGGTGATCGCCGTGGTCGGCACCATCACCTGCTTCCTGGGCGCTTCGATCGCCCTCACCCAGATGGACCTCAAGAAAGGCCTTGCCTACAGCACCGTTTCCCAGCTCGGTTACATGATGCTGGCCATGGGCTGCGGTGCTCCGGTGGCCGGCATGTTCCATCTGGTCACCCATGCCTTCTTCAAGGCGATGCTGTTCCTCTGCTCAGGATCGGTGATCCACGCCATGGAGGAGGTGGTCGGTCATGAACCTCTGCTCGCGCAGGACATGCGGCTGATGGGCGGGCTGAGGAAGTACATGCCCGTCACGGCCATCACCTTCCTGATCGGCTGCGTCGCGATCAGCGGCATCCCCCCGCTGGCGGGCTTCTGGAGCAAGGACGAGATCCTGGGCCAGGCGTTCAACACCTACCCGCTGCTCTGGGTGGTGGGCTTTCTCACCGCCGGCATGACCGCCTTCTACATGTTCCGGCTCTACTTCCTCACCTTCGAGGGTCCCTTCCGCGGCAACGACACGGCCCTGCAAGCCGAGCTGCTGGCCGCCGCCAGCGGCGGCAGGAGTGCCCCTTCCACGGATGACCATGGTCCCGCCCACCACGCCAGCCATCCCCACGAATCCGGCTGGCAGATGGCAGGCCCCCTGGCGGTCCTGGCGGTGCCGTCGGTGCTGATCGGGTTGCTGGGCACTCCCTGGAACAGCCGTTTCGCCGCCCTGCTCGATCCCCATGAGGCCGCCGAGATGGCCGAGCAGTTCAGCTGGGGGGAGTTCCTGCCCCTGGCGGCAGCCTCGGTGGCGATCTCGGTGACGGGAATCAGTGTGGCTGTGCTGGCCTACGCCCTTCACAAGATCGATCTGGCCACTCTCGTGGCCGCACGCTTTCCGGTGATCAATGCCTTCCTGGCCAACAAGTGGTATCTGGACACGATCAACGACAAGCTGTTCGTGCAGGGCAGCCGCAAGCTGGCCCGCCAGGTTCTGGAGGTGGACGCCAAGGTGGTGGACGGGGTGGTGAACCTCACCGGCCTGCTCACCCTCGGCAGCGGCGAGGGGCTCAAGTACTTCGAGACCGGCCGGGCTCAGTTCTATGCCCTGATCGTGTTCGGCGGCGTGATCGCCCTGGTGGTGCTGTTCAGCAGCTTCTGAGCCATCACCAACCGCCGCCAGCGGCCGTTGCGCCAAAGGCTGTGTGTGTCATCCCTTATCTGGGAGCGGTTCCGGCGGCAGGTATTTCTACACTCCGGCCAGACATGCTCCCTGCCCCGTGCCGCTGGACCTTGCCGTTGCATCGGGCGCCCTGACAGCCGCGACCACCGGAACCGCCGCAGCCTTCCCCTGGCTGAGCGTCTCGATCCTGCTGCCGATCGCGGCGGCGCTCCTGATCCCGTTCATCCCCGACCCCGGCGACGGCAAGACGATCCGCTGGTACGCCCTCGGCGTGGCCCTGATCACCTTCCTGGTCACGGTCGGCGCCTATCTCAACGGCTACGACCCCTCAGTGGCCGGCCTGCAGCTGATCGAACGGGTGGAATGGTTGCCGGATCTGGGGCTGGCCTGGTCGGTGGGGGCGGATGGGCTGTCGATGCCGCTGATCCTGCTCACCAGCTTCATCACCGCCCTGGCCGTGCTCGCCGCCTGGCCGGTCACCTTCAAGCCGCGGCTCTTCTTCTTCCTGATCCTGGCCATGGACGGCGGCCAGATCGCCGTGTTCGCCGTGCAGGACATGCTGCTGTTCTTCCTGGCCTGGGAGCTGGAACTGCTGCCCGTCTACCTGCTCCTGGCGATCTGGGGGGCGAAGAAACGCCAGTACGCCGCCACCAAGTTCATCCTCTACACAGCCGGCGGCTCGGTGTTCATCCTGCTGGCCGCCCTGGCCATGGGATTCCAGGGCGGCGGCACCCCCAGCTTCGAGTTCACCGTTCTGGCGGCCAAGGAGTTCGGCACCCGCTTCCAGCTGCTGGCCTACGCCGGGCTCCTGATCGCCTTCGGCGTGAAACTGCCGATCGTGCCGCTGCACACCTGGCTGCCGGATGCCCACGGCGAGGCCACCGCCCCGGTGCACATGCTGCTGGCCGGCATCCTGCTGAAGATGGGGGGCTACGCCCTGCTGCGCTTCAACGTGCAGCTGCTGCCCGAGGCCCACGCCCAGTTCGCGCCCCTGCTGGTGGTGCTGGGTGTGGTGAACATCATCTACGCGGCGCTCACCTCCTTCGCCCAGCGCAACCTCAAGCGCAAGATCGCCTACAGCTCGATCAGCCACATGGGCTTCGTGCTGATCGGGATCGGCAGCTTCAGCGCCCTCGGCACCAGTGGCGCCATGCTGCAGATGGTGAGCCACGGCCTGATCGGCGCCAGCCTCTTCTTCCTGGTGGGGGCCACCTACGACCGCACCCACACCCTGCAGCTCGACGAGATGGGCGGGGTGGGCCAGAAGATGCGCAAGATGTTCGCGCTCTGGACGGTCTGCTCGCTCGCCTCGCTGGCACTGCCCGGTATGAGCGGCTTCGTCTCGGAGCTGATGGTGTTCGTGGGCTTCGCCACCAGCGAGGCCTACAGCCTCAGCTTCCGGATCGTGATGGCGGTGCTGGCCGCGATCGGGGTCATCCTGACGCCGATCTACCTGCTCTCGATGCTGCGGGAGATCTTCTTCGGCAAGGAGAACGTGGAACTGGCCACCCACACCCACCTGGTCGACGCTGAACCGCGTGAGATCTATGTGATCTCCTGCCTGCTGGTGCCGATCATCGGCATCGGCCTCTACCCCCGCCTGATGACGGACAGCTACCGGGCCTCGATCGAGGCGCTGGTGCTGCGAGAGGACGCCGCCCTGGCCCGGGTGATCGGCCCGGCCCCGACCGGCCTGATCCGCCAGGCACCCCCGCCCGAGTGGCTGTCCGCGGCCCTGATCCTGCGGCAGGCGCCGGTCCTGCAGCGGGCTCCGGTGCTGGGTTGAGCCGCACCCCTGCAGGCAGTTACGAAACCCTGCGGTTCCCCGCCTGACGGCACAGATCCTGGAGCCCCTGCTTACGCTCCCAGCCACCAGCACGCCCGCCCTCCGCGCTCGGTTCCCTTCAGCCGCCCCGAATCCATGCGTCAGGTGAACTTCCTGCTGATCTTCAGTTTCGGCCTGGCCACGGTGATGTTCACCCTGGAGAACACCACCGCGACCACCGTGCATTTCCTGCCGGGAATGAGCGCGACGCTGCCATTGGCCGCGATGCTGCTGGTGGTCGGAGGCGTGGGTGCCACGGCAGCCTGGGTCTTCGCCGTCTGGACCGGCGTGGTCAAGAAGGTGGAGGAGCTGCAGGACCAGACCGAGCTGGAGGCCCAGCAGGTGCGGATCCGGGAGCTGGAGGCCGACGTCCAGCGCTACCGCGCCACCGTGGATGCCCAGCTGAGCCTTCTGCCCGCGGCCGGTCAGAGCTCGGCACCTGCCCCGTCAGCCACGGACGGCTGACAGCCGACGCCGAGGCGGATCCTGAGCGGGGACCCTGAGCAGCTGCTGTCTGCTGGTTCTGGCCCCGATCTTGGTATCAGGGTACGGTTGCCAGCAGTGTGGGAAGCCGCGTGGCTGAAGCTGGCGCCAGGCTGGCGATCCGCCTGCTGCAGGAGGCGGCCGAACGGGGCGAGCTGGACCCCTGGGATGTGGATGTGATCGCCGTGGTGGACGGCTTCCTCGACCAGCTCCGCCAGAGGATCACGGTGCCGAGCCTGGTGGCGGCGGCGTCCCCGCGGGGGGGGAGCTACGAGCAGGATCTGGCTGCCACCAGCGAGGCCTTCCTGGCGGCCTCCGTGCTGGTGAGCCTGAAGGCGGAGATTCTCGAACAACAGACCTTCCCTCCCGAGCCCCTGGTGGAGGACCCCTTCGACTGCGAGGACGGCGATGGTGGAGAGTTCGGCGGGGTCGCCTTCGAGCTTCCCCGCCGACCGGAACGGCACCTCTGGCGCAGGCCGGTGGCACCGCCGCCGCTGCAACGGCCCGTCACCCTGGGGGAGCTGATCCGCCAGCTCGAGGACATCGCCGAGCGCCTCGAGCAGGACGAGGGCGCCCTGCGCCACAGGCCGAGGGCCCGCCGTTACAGCGAGCGGGCCGCGATCGAGCAGGTCGCGGCACTGGCGCACCGTGAAAAGCTGCCGGAAACCACCGCTGCCCTGAGTCGCTTTCTGCTGCACTGGAGCGAGGCGAACGACTGGGTCGACTTTGAGGTGCTGGTGCAGGCGTGGGCCGAGGCCGCCCCGGCGGATCTGGACCGGGATCGGGTGGGTGTGTTCTGGGCCCTGCTCTTCCTGTGCTCCCAGGGCCGGGTGGATCTGCAGCAGGAGGGCGATCTGTTCGGTCCGCTGTACCTCAGGGGCAACAGCGAAGCGGTCAGCGAGCCCCCTCCCCCGGCCCAGCGGGCCGCCGTGCCAGCTTCCCCGCCGGCTCGACAGGCCCGAGCCGCCTGAACCGCTTCATTAAGGTGAACCTCAACAGAACGAACCTGACAGGCCGCCCATGAAGGCGATGATTCTCGCGGCCGGCAAGGGAACAAGGGTGCGTCCCATCACGCACACGATTCCCAAGCCGATGATCCCGATCCTGCAGAAACCCGTGATGGAGTTTCTGCTCGAACTGCTGAGGGAGCACGGCTTCACCGAAATCATGGTGAACGTGTCCCACCTGGCGGCGGAGATCGAGAACTATTTCCGCGATGGTCAGCGCTTCGGCGTCGAGATCGCCTACAGCTTCGAGGGCCGGATCGAGGATGGTGAACTGATCGGCGAAGCGCTGGGTTCGGCGGGGGGTCTCAAGAAGATCCAGACCTTCCAGCCCTTCTTCGACGACACCTTCGTGGTGCTCTGCGGCGATGCGCTCATCGATCTCGATCTCACCGAGGCGGTGCGGCGTCACAAGGAGAAGGGCGCACTGGCCAGCCTGGTCACCAAACGGGTGCCCCGCGATCAGGTCAGCAGCTACGGCGTGGTGGTGACCGATCAGGATTCGCGGGTGCTGAGCTTCCAGGAGAAGCCTTCGCTCGAGGATGCCGCCAGCGACATGATCAACACCGGCATCTACATCTTCGAGCCCGAGGTACTCGACCACATTCCCACCGGCATCGCGTTCGACATCGGTGCCGATCTCTTCCCCCGCCTGGTGGCGGCCGGGGCACCGTTCTATGCCCTGCCGATGGACTTCGAATGGGTGGACATCGGCAAAGTGCCCGATTACTGGCAGGCGATCCGCAGCGTGCTGCTGGGCAAGGTGCGACAGGTTCAGATCCCCGGCCGACAGGTCCGTCCCGGTGTCTACGCAGGCCTGAACGTGGCGGCCGACTGGGATCGAATCAACATCAAGGGCCCTGTCTACGTGGGGGGCATGAGCCGGATTGAAGCCGGAGTCACGATCATCGGGCCGGCCATGATCGGGCCCAGCTGCCACATCTGCGAAGGCGCCTCGATCGACAACTCAATCATCTTCGACTACTCCCGCATCGGCCAGGGCGTACGGCTGGTGGACAAACTGGTGTTCGGTCGCTATTGCGTCGACCGCAACGGCGACCATTTCGATCTGCAGGAGGCCGCCCTCGACTGGCTCATCACCGATGTGCGGCGCCAGGACGTGGCCCAGCCCTCACCCCAGCAGAAGGCCCTGGCCGATCTGCTCGGCACCGACCTGGCCCTCAGCAAGGGCGAACTCTGATCCTGGGACGGGGGTCGAGCGGCTGGGGCTCGAGTGGCGGGATGCCGGCCTTCTCCAGGATGAGCGGGATCCGCTCCTCCGCCTTCACCGCCATCAGATGAACGCCCTGGGCGATGTCGCGGTAGAGCCCCACCTGTTCGGCCGCGATCGCCACACCCTCCCCGGCAGGATCGGCAGCGGCCGCCAGTCGATCGATCACGCCCTGGGGGATGGAGGCACCGGGCACCACCCGGTTGATGAAAGCCGCATTGCGGGCCGACTTGAGCAGGAACACACCAGCCAGCACCGGCAGCCCGAGGGGCTCCGAGATCTCCCCGCAGAACCGCTTCAGCGATTCCACATCCATGACCATCTGGGTCTGGATGAAGCAGGCGCCGGCCTCCTTCTTGCGCCGGAGCCGCGAGCGCAGCCCGCTCCGGCTCGCGGACTGGGGATCGGCCGCCGCGCCTGGGAAGAGAGCCGTGGGTCCATCGGGGAGCAGCCCCTCGACCGGATCCAGCCCCTGGTTGAAGCGGCTCACCAGCTGCAGCAGGCGCACCGCCTCCAGCTCGTTCACCGACCGGGCGTCTGGCTGATCGCCCGCCCGCACGGGATCTCCGGTCAGGCAGAGCAGGTTCTGGATGCCCAGGGCATGAGCACCGAGCAACTCCGCCTGGAGGGCGATGCGGTTGCGATCACGACAGGCCAGCTGCAGCACCGGTTCGAGCCCGTTGTCGAGCAGCAGCCGGCAAAGGGCCAGGCTGCTCATCCGCATCACCGCCCGGCTGCCGTCCGTGACGTTCAAGGCATGGACGAGCCCCTGTAACTGCCGGGCAACAGCCAGTGTGCGACTGGGGTCGCCTCCACGCGGCGGGGTGACCTCGGCCGTGATCGCGAACTGTCCGTTCTGCAGGGCCTGTTGCAGACGCAAGAGGAGAGGGGCTCGGGCAGGCCCCATCATGCGGCAGCGGCCGCTGCTTACACTGGGAGGCCGGAGGCTGGGTGCCTGGATGTCCGATCGAGACGATCTTGGCCAGCTGCGCTCCGGCCTTTCCGAACGCGAACTGGAAATCATTGAGCTGGTGGCCACCGGGCTCACCAATCAGGAGATCGCACTCAGGCTGATGATCAGCAAACGCACCGTGGACAACCACGTCAGCAACATCTTCAACAAGACCGGCGCCAAGAACAGGGTGGCGTTGCTGAACTGGGCAATGGACAACGGCAAGATCTGCCGGGATGGATTCAACTGCTGCCATCTGCCCGGCAGCGAACTCTGAATTGTTGCCGGCCTTCAGGCGGAGAGAGGTTGAGGCAGGTTCTCGGAAGCAGCCACCACGCTCAGAGGCTGGAGGCTGTAGATCTCGGGGCTCAGCTCGAACAGCTCCGCATAGTCCAGACATTCGTCCAGATCACGGCCGGCGAAGCGAAGGACTCCCTGATGGTCGTAAAGGCCGATCACGAAACGGAACCTGGGCGAGGGGAACGGGAAAGCGGAAGGAATCCTGAAGGCGATCTTAGGGGGTGTGCCGCGCCGCTGGATCCTGTCCCTCCCACAGGGCGGCCCGCCTGGGGGCGGGCCAGCCGGCGAGTGGGGAGCGGGCCAGGGCGGCATTGCTGAGATCCCCCCGTCCGGTGATCTCACGCCGGCACCAGAACGGCACCGGCACCACCGCATCTTCCCGCTCCAACTCCACCTCCGCCAGCACCAGCGGAGCATTGTCCCCCTCGAACACGTCCAGCACCCAGTCACCCCCGGGCAGATCCAGGCCATAGCGGCACTTGCTCAGCCGCAGGGACGTCAGGGACAGAAGCTGCTCGGCATCGTCCGGCGGAATCAGGTATTCGAACTCATGGCGGGCGATGCCCGTGGCGGCAGCCTTGAGGGTGAGCCAGGCCCGACGGGCCTCCTCCCGGCTGCCCTCGGGGCTGGCCTCCTGCAGGCGCACCCGCACGGTGAAGCCTTCGGCAGAGGACACCAGGTAGCCCTGGTGGAGTCGCTGTACCCAACTCACGTGCTGCCGCCAGTGCGTACCCGTGACCAGAAAGCGTCGCTCGATCTCCAGCCCCACCACGTTCAGCCGTGTATCAGCCCCATCCTCGCCTCACCGTTCTGCTCCGGCTCAGCCGGGCCTATCTGAACCAGCCGCTCGGGCTGCGACAGCGGCCGCCGATCTGGAACCCGGTCAGCTTCCACCGTCACTGGCGCCTGGAACGTCTGGAGCACTGTCTGCGGCTCAGTTGGGAGAAGGCTCAGCGGCCGTGAGATCGCCAGCCCAGTGAAGCTTGTGGCTGAGGGTGCGGTAGTAGGAGGGGCTCTGATCGAGCACCACCATCAGGGCGCAGTGGCGGGAGCGCTGGATGACACAGTGTTCTCCCGGTTCGATCACGGCGGCGTGGGCACCGTCCTTCCAGATTCTCACCCGCCGACTGAGCACGCCGAGAGGCCAGACCGCCAGCCGCGAGCACGGCGGCACCACCAACGGACGGCTGGAGAGGCTCATCGGGCAGATCGGGTTGACCACGATGGCGTCGATGCCGGGATGCAGGATGGGCCCACCCGCCGCCATCGCGTAGGCGGTGGAGCCGGTGGAGGTGGCGATGATCAGGCCATCGCCGCGGAACTGGTCCACCACTTCACCATCGATCTCCAGTTCCAGCAAGCAGGTGGGGGAGTCCTCATGGAGACAGGGGCGGAAGTAGAAATCGTTGAGGGCACGGTGCACCCGGCCGGCGCCGGTGTCCTGGGGGTCGCGCCACTCCTCTCCTTCCGGCACTCCGTCGCCGCGGTCCACGAACGCCTCGAGCATCATCCGCCGCTGGAGGGAGTAACGGTCATCCCGCAGACGCTGCCAGAGGTTGTCCTCGGCAGAAGACGAAGCGAGCACCAGCTGCCTGCACTCATGGGTGAGGAAGCCGAGATGACCGCCCACGTTGAAGCTGAGGATCGGAATCCCGAGGGGACCGAGGTATCGGGCGGCGCCGAGAACCGTGCCGTCGCCCCCCAGCACCAGAGTGAGATCGGGCAGAATGGGCTCGCTGGCCAGCAGCCCGGGGAACGGGTTCGCGCTGGCTCCACTGGTGGCCATGGTCACCTGCACTCCCTGTCGGCGCAGATCTTCGGCACAGAGCGAGGCCTGATGCTGGGCCACCGGGCTGGCGGAACGCACGATCACCCAGACCCGCTCGAGCTGCATCAACGCGGAACGAGGCTCACCAGCGCAGCAGGTTGAAGCGCTCCATGTCAACGGTATCGCGGTTCCGATACAGGGACAGGAGGATCGCCAGGCCCACGGCGGCTTCAGCTGCTGCCACGGTGATCACGAAAATGGCGAACACCTGGCCACGGATCTGGTCGCCGTCGAGGTAGCTGGAAAAGGCCATCAGGTTGATGTTCACCGCGTTGAGCATCAGCTCGATGCTCATCAGCACCCGCACCGCGTTCCTGCTGTTGATCAGGCCCCACACGCCTACGCAGAAGAGAATCGCCGCCAGTACCAGGTAGGCCTGAAGGGGCACATCGATCAGGGAGGCCGGCGTCATCGGGTCTGCTCCAGCAGGGGGGCTTCGGGGGGAGTGGTTTCGAGCAGGAGGGGAGTGCGGGCCTTCTCGATCAGGCCCTGATCGACCGCTTCGCCGGTGATCACGTCACTACTGAAGACGTCACGGCGTGCCAGCACGATGGCGCCGATCATCGCCATCAGCAGCAGCACGGAGGCCAGCTCGAAGGGGAGCAGGTAATCCGTGAACAGGTGCTCGCCGATCCGCACCGTGGCCCCCTCGCCAATGGGGGGCGGGCCGGGCAAAGCCCAGGGGGTGGTCAGATCCACCCTCAGCAGCAGGGCGAACAGCCCCGCGCAGACGGCACCGGAGAGGATCCGGCGGAGTGCCAGGCCTGGGATGTCCGCCATGGCCTCCTTCTTGTTGACGAGCATGATCGCGAAGAGGATCAGCACGTTCACCGCACCCACATAGACGAGCACCTGGGCGGCGGCGACGAAGCTCGCATTCAGCATGAGGTAGAGACCCGCCACCGACAGGAACACTCCAGCCAGCAGGAAGGCAGAATAGACGATGTTGGGCAGCAGAACCACGCCGAGGGCACCCACGACGAGGGTGGCCGAGAGGGCGAGAAAGCAGACGAACTGGGTGGTGGAGGCAATCGTCATCAGACCTTCTCCGCGGTGCTGGAGGCGGCAGCTTCCAGCTCGGCCCGGACCTGTTCGGGAAGCTTGCCGGCACGGGGACGTGACGGGTCCACTCCATGGGGATCGAGCTCACCCTTGGGCAGATAGGCGAGTTCCCGCAGGGCGACCACCGAGGGATCGCTGGTGACGCTGGTGGGAAGCCGGCCCAGCGCCACGTTGTCGTAGTTGAGGCTGTGGCGATCGAAGACCGCCAGTTCGTACTCCTCGGTCATGGAGAGGCAGTTGGTGGGGCAGTACTCCACGCAGTTGCCACAGAAGATGCACACACCGAAATCGATAGAGTAGTTGCGCAGTTCCTTCTTCTTCGTCTGCTTGTTCATCGCCCAGTCAACCACGGGCAGATTGATCGGGCACACCCGAACGCATACCTCGCAGGCAATGCACTTGTCGAACTCGAAATGAATCCTGCCGCGGTACCGCTCCGAGGGGATCAGCTTTTCATAGGGGTACTGAACCGTGATTGGGCGGCGGCGCAGATGGTCGAAGGTGACCGACAGGCCCTGGGTGATGTAATTCGCCGCACTGACGGCGTCCTTGGTGTACTCACCGACCTGTTGAAGGAATCCGAACATGGCGTGGGAAGTCGGAAGGGAGGCTATGGAGAGGGGGCAGGGCTCGGCCGAAGCCGGGGATGGGGCCGAAGGACCGGTCGATCGGCACGTACTTCTACTCAGCCATGATGGCCAGCTGGGGGCTCAACCGCCGAAAAAGGCAGGAAAGGCCAGCTTGAGGGCAGCGGTGACGAGCAGATTGACCAGGGCGATCGGAAGCAGGAACTTCCAGCCCAGATCGAGCAGCTGATCGATCCGGACCCTGGGCAGGGTCCAGCGCAGCAGGATCGCCACGAACACGAGAAGGTAGGCCTTCAGCACGGTCATGACGATCCCCAGGGAGCCGGTGATCACCTGAACCAGTGGCGCCTCCACCGACTGGCCCAGGGCGCCGGCCAGCCACTCGACCGGCAGCGGGAAGCCCCACCCCCCCAGATAGAGCACCGCGACCAGCAGGGCGGAGAGCACGAGGTTGATGTAGCTGCCCAGGTAGAAGAGGGCGAACTTCATGCCGGCGTACTCGGTCTGGTAGCCGGCCACCAGTTCCTCCTCGGCCTCGGGAAGATCGAAAGGGAGGCGCTCGCACTCGGCCAGGGCGCAGATCCAGAAGATCAGGAAGCCCACCGGCTGGCGCCAGATGTTCCAGCTGAGGATCCCGGCGCCGCTCTGCTGGTTGACGATGTCGACGGTGCTGAGCGAGTTGCTCATCATCACCACCGCCAGCACGGCAAGGGCCAGAGGGATCTCGTAGCTGATCGACTGGGCCGCGGCCCGCAGTCCCCCGAGCAGGGAATACTTGTTGTTGCTGGCGTAGCCGCTCATCAACAGGCCGATCGGCTGGATGCTGCTCAGGGCGATCCAGAGGAAAACCCCGATTCCCACGTCGCTGATCAGCAGGTTCTGGCCGAAGGGCACCACCAGCCAGGAGAGG
The DNA here is from genome assembly GCA_964355015.1 of uncultured bacterium. Lineage (GTDB taxonomy): Bacteria > Cyanobacteriota > Cyanobacteriia > PCC-6307 > Cyanobiaceae > CAYHCE01. The sequence continues at coordinate 37,136 of CAYHCE010000012.1, forward strand.
ATCACCGGCACCAGCACCAGCACAGGGCCGAGGGTGAACAGCAGGCCGTCGGCCCGCACCGGGATCACGTCCTCCTTGAACAGGAGCTTGAGGCCGTCGGCCATGGGCTGGAGAACGCCGAGCGCACCGGCGTACTCAGGGCCGATCCGCTGCTGCACGGCAGCGGAGATCTTGCGCTCCAGCCAGACGTTGACCAGCACGCCGACCACTGCCGCCACCAACACCAGCAGCATCGGCAACGGCAGCCAGAGCAGGTGGGCCGTTCCCTGGCTCAGGCCCAGACCCTCCAGGGTCGTGGTGAAGCTGGACTGAAGGTCGAGGCCGGAGCCCGTGGTGCCCAGCAGAGTGGCCGTTGGCCAGAGGGCGGACAGGGGCTCTGGTGCCGTCATGATCACCACCGTGGGGGCTCCTGGATCAGCGAAGGTGCAGGCAACTTAAGCGCCGGAGCGGGGGTTTCGGGCGTCGAGGGGCAACCAGCGCCGCCCGGACGCGCCCGTGTAGATCTGGGTCGGCCGGTAGATGCGGTTCGCCCCCAGCTGTTCCTTCCAGTGGGCCAGCCAGCCGGCCACCCTGGCAATGGCGAAGATCGGCGTGAACAGGTCGCGGGGAATACCCAGCTTTCGATACACAAGACCCGAATAGAAGTCCACGTTGGGGTAGATCCCCTTCGAACCGAGACGCTCGGCGGCCACCGCCTCCACCCGCCGGGCCACGTCGTACATGGCGTCGTGTCCGAAGCGATCGAACAGCTGTTCGGCCAGGCCCTGGAGGATCACGGCACGGGGGTCCTTGACCTTGTACTCGCGATGACCGAATCCCATGATCTTCTGCTTCCCTGCGATGGCCCGATCCAGATAGGCCTCCACGCCGTCCTCGCTGCCGATCTGCTCGAGCATGGCCAGAACGTCCTCGTTGGCCCCGCCGTGCAGCGGCCCGGCCAGGGTTCCCACCGCCGAGGCCACCACCGCGTAGGGATCGGTGAGCGTGCTGGCGGTGACCCGGGCGCTGAAGGTGCTGGCGTTGAGGCTGTGCTCGGCGTGGAGGATCAGGCAGGCATCGAAGATGCGTGCCGCGAGGGGATCGGGCTCCCGCTCGGTGAGCATGTACAGGAAATTGGCCGAGTAGGGCAGGTCGTCGCGGGGCTGGATCGGATCCTGGCCTTTGCGGATCAGCTGAAACGCCGCCACCATCGTGGGGATCTTGGCGATCAGCCGCACGACCGCGTCGTAGATGTACTCCGGGTCGTCGAGAGCCCGCCGCGAATAGAACAGCCCCAAGGACGCCGCGCTCGACTGCAACGCGTCCATCGGGTGCCCGTCGGCCGGGAAACACTTCATCATGTCCCGGATCCGGAAGCTCACCCGGCGGTGCATCTGCACCTCCTGCTCGAAGGCCCTCAGCTGGTCGGCCTCCGGCAGCTCGCCCCAGATCAGCAGGTAGGTGGTCTCGAGAAAGCTGCTCTGGGCCGCCAGGTCCTCGACACGGTAGCCGCGGTACGTGAGCAGTCCTTGCAGGCCGTCGATGTCACAGATGGCCGACTGGGTGGCCGGCACCCCCTCCAGACCGGGACGGAAGACCGGCCCAGCCTCGGCAGCCGACCGGCTTGCCTCCACCACCATGCCCCAAACGCGCAGCAGGACTACGAAACTTAGGCCGGATAGCGCCGGTCATGCCGTAGCCCTGCCGACAGCCCTCGGGCCTCCGCCGAGGGCAGGGATCTCACCCTCCTCAGGTGGAGCGCAGCAGGCAGCGGGGGGTCAGCAGCAGGGTGAGGCAGCCCTGGCCGACGGCGGCAGCCGCGGCCAGGGCTGGCAGTTCCAGGAGAGCCACCCCGGCCTTCTTCAGCCGCAGGGCCCCAGCCGGCGCCCCGCAGAGCCGGGCTGCCAGCAGGCTGAGGTCTGGCTCGTGACCCACCAGTGCCAGCCGTTGTCCCGCTGACAGAGGCCCGCCCCCGCTCAGCCAGTGCCGCAGCAGAGGGAGGGGATCACCCTGGGGCGCCAGCTCCGTGGCCAGATCCAGGCCCGCAGCCAGACCTCCCTCCCTGGCGATCTCGGCCGTCTGGCGGGCCCGCACCAGGGGACTGGAGAGAATATGGCTGCAGCCCAGCTCAAGCGCCACCAGCCTCTCCACCACCTGGGCAGTGCGCCGCCGTCCCTCCGGGGTGAGGGCGCGCCGGTCGTCGGGCAGTCCCGCGCCGCGGTCCTGAGCGATGCCGTGGCGCAGCAGCAGCAACTCGAAGGGGGCCATTCGGATCAACCAAGCTCCAGCCGGGCGTGCAGAGCCAGCACGGGAGTGTCCGCTGGAGTGGCTCCACTACCCACCACCATGGCAGGCGGAAGGGAGTCTGCTTCGAGACTGAGGGCCAGCCCCCGGACCCTGGAGCCCAGGGGACTGCCGGCCAGGCTGGTGAGCAGCCGCCAGGGCTGCCACTGGCTGAGAACCCGCCTGGCCGGATCAGGGGCCATCGCCCACTGCAGCGGGGCGAGTGGGTGGGCCAGGGCCTCCAACTGGGCGAGGCGCTGCCGCGGCGGGGCGCGGTCCTCGAGCTGATCGTCGAGCGCGGCCAGGCCCTCCGCCCACCAGGCCCGGTCCACCTGCTGCAGGCGCGCTCCGGCCACTGTCGCCTGCAGCCGATCGGGATCGCCCTTGGCGGAGCGGGGTTCGAGGCGGGTCCAGACCTGCAGGGACCGGCCGGAGCGGCGCAGCGGAGCAACGATGAATCCCTGATCGGCAAGCCTGGGCTGAATCCTGTCGGGGGAGGGCTGGTCGGCTGCAGTGGCCAGCAGCCATCCCTCCGGCCGCTGGCTCCAGAGCAGGGGGCCCTGGTCCCCTGCCGCCACCAGCGGCGGCAGGGGACCCCCCAGGCGCATCAGCGCCTCCTCCAGCAGAGGACCCAGCAGGGTCCGCCAGTGATCGGGATCGACGCCGGAATCCGGATCCGAATCTTCCGTGGCCAGCAGGGAGGCCGGGTTCTGCACCAGGGCGAGGCTGACCACCGGGCCGCGCAGAGAGGACGTCAGATCAAGCCCCGGGTCCAGCCGCAGGGGAGGCAACGGCTGGCGAAGGGCGAGCAGGGCCTCCAGATCGAGAGCAGCGCCTTGCGGCGAGAGGGCGGCCATCAGCTCGCCCACACCGGCAGCGGCGATGACCGAGTCGGGCAGCCCGAGCCAGTCCTCGAAGGCCTCGGGGCGGGCCGTGAGCAGGGCCACGCCCGTCGGCAACCGCTCCAGGGCAGCCCCGAGGGCGAGGTTGCCTGCCTGGTTGAGTTCGTCGATCTGGGACACGTCCAGCGCCTGCTCCAGCACGCCCCGGCCCGAGGCGATCAGCACCAGCTGGTCGTCGATCAGGGCCGTGGCCAGGGGCCTGGAGGACTGACCGGCCAGGGCGCCCCGGCCACTGATCAGCCCCATGCCCCGATAGCTGCTGATCTGCAGGGCGGTGCCGGCCAGGCTGCGGGTCTGCCAGAAGCGCTGCAGAAAGCGCCGGGCCCCCTCCGGATCGCGGCTGCGCAGAGCCAGCAGCCAGCCGGTGGGGCCGCCACTGCCCTCGGGGGCCAGCACGGCCAGGCTGGTTTCGGCTCCGAGCCAGCCGGCCAGCTCGTCTGAATAGTCGAGACCGGCACTGGCGAAGGCCCCGTCGCGCAGGCGATCGAGGGCAGCCGCCGCCTCGCGCCGCTGGCGGGGAGGAGCTACAGCACGGGCATAGGCGGCCAGCCGATCGGGTGGGACCAGCAGGTGCAGGCTGAGGGGCGCGTTGCGGGGAACGAAGCGGGCTGCCAGAGGCAGCTGCAGACTGTGTTGCTGGAGGCGGAGCGGGCTCCGCCGCAGGGTCAGCCACCAGCCGCCCATGCCCAGGGAGAGCAGCAGCAGCGCCACCGCCAGCACAACCGCCAGGAAAGGGCGGGCCTTCATGGGCCGCACGCAGGAGTGGACTCATCTTTATGCATCACGCCTCCCGTTGACATCCCCAATCGCGATCGAGCCGATGACCTCCCAACCCCTGACACCCCGTACGATCAGGGCCACCGAGCTGCAGCAGCGCCTGGCTGCGGGCGAAGCTCTCCAGCTGGTGGACGTGCGCGAACCGGCCGAACTGGACTGGGCGGCCCTGCCCCACCCGGTGGTGCATCTGCCCCTGAGCCGTTCGGCGGACTGGCTGGAGCGGATCGACTCCCTGCTCGATCGCGATCGGGAAGTGGTGGTGCTCTGCCACGCGGGCATCCGCAGCTGGCAGTTCGGCTGCTGGCTGATCGAGGTTCAGGGGTATGGCCTGGTGGCGAACCTGCAGGGTGGGATCGACGCCTGGAGCGTGGAGGTGGATCCGGCAGTGCCTCGCTACTGAGGGGAGGTGCCGGACGAGAGGGAAGAGAGGGCGAAGAGAGGGCGAATGTGCGAACGGCCACGACAGACCCATCCCTTCCCCTCCGTTTCTCCGTACCATCACGGCAAGTCGTGCGTGCTTACCGCCCTTGCTCACCCTGCCCCGCCGCCATCAGCAGGTGTTGCAGGCCACCGTGCAGCACTATGTGGACACGATGGAGCCGGTGGGCAGCCAGACGCTGGTGCGGCGCTTCGGGTTTCCGGCCAGCCCGGCCACGGTCCGCTCCGCAATGGGAGCGCTCGAACAGCGGGGCCTGCTGGTGCAACCCCACACATCGGCCGGAAGGATCCCGAGCCAGAAAGGCTACCGCCTCTATGTCGACGCCCTTCTGCCGGCTCCGGGGGCTGGAGCCCTGCAGCTGGAGCGGGAACTGCTGGGGCTGAGCCTGCAGTGGGCAGCCCTCGATGATCTGCTGCTGCAGCTGGCCCGGCGCCTGGCCGATCTGACCGGCCTGATGAGCCTGATCACCCGGCCGCAGCGCTCCGAACCGTGTATACAGGCGATCCGGCTCGTTCCCTACGGCGAGCGGCTGCTGGTGGTGCTCGTGGAGAACGCTCTTGTGGCCAGCAGCCTGAATGTACGGCTGCCGGCCGGTGCGATCCCGGAACTCCCGGCCCTGGAGAGGTGGCTGCTGGCGGAGCTGCAGGAGGGAACGGGAGAAGCGATCCGCTGGGAGGCTCTCCCCTCACAGCTTCACACCAGCGGGGGTGTGCTGCGCCAGGCCCTGCACAGCCATCGTCAGGCTCGCGGCGCCGAGAGTGACGGTGCCGTCGCCCTGGGCCTGGGCGGTCTGCTGGCCCAGCCCGAGTTCAGCCGTTCCTCCACCCTGCGGCCGCTGCTTCAGCTGGTGGAGGAAGAGCCCCAGCAACTGCTGCAACCGGAGGGGATGGGGGCAGAGGAGAACATCTGGATCGGCGCCGAGCACCCACACCCCGCCCTGCGCCAGTGCGCCGTGGTCAAGGCCCGCTACCGCACCGGTGATGGCAGCGAGGGGCAGGTTGCCCTCGTGGGGCCGATGCGGATGGCCTATGCCACCGCTCTGGCGGCCGTGCGGTCGGTGGCCACTAGCCTGCAACTTCTGCTGAGCTGAAGGCCCGAGGGGATGACCTACTGCGTGGGGTTCTGGCTCGAGGACGGCCTGGTGATGGCCTCCGACTCCCGTACCAATGCGGGGGTCGACTACATCTCCTCGTATCGCAAGCTGCACGTGTTCCAGCCGGCTCACGACCGGCTGTTCCTGTTGCTGGCGGCTGGCAATCTGGCCACTACCCAGGCCGTTCTCAACCGCATCAACCGCAACCTCAACCAGGCCCGGCGCGATGGGAGCCCTTCCCAGGCAGGGGCGCTGAACTCCTTGAGGCCCGGGGCTTCCCCTGACTCCCTTGCCCATGATTTTCTGACCGCCAACTATCTGTTCGAGGTGGCTGACTACATCGGCCGGCTGAGCGTGGCCGTGCAGCAGGAAAATCACTCGGCCCTGCACCAGGTCGGCGCCAGTGGAGAGGCCAATTTCATCCTTGGCGGTCAGATCGCCGGCCAGGCCCATGGCCTGTACCAGATCTATCCCCAGGGCAATGCGATCATGGCAACGCCAGAAACGCCCTTCCTGCAGATCGGCGAGAGCAAGTACGGCAAGCCTCCGCTCGACGGTGTCGGCCACTGCCGGCTGTCGCTGGAGGATGCAGCCCGGCTCTGCCTCGTCTCCCAGGTGATCACACGACGGTCGAATCTGACCGTGGGCCCTCCGTTCGAAGTGGCCCTCTATCCCCGCGACAGCCTGACGATCTCCCATCACCAGAAGCTGGAACGGGGCGCGCCCGAGATCAGCGAGATCAACAAGGTCTGGATCGAGAGTCAGCGCCAGGCACTACAGCGTTTGCCCCGCTTCCCCTGGGAGCAGGCCGAAGCCATCGCGGCCCAGGGATAGGGCGGATCAGCCGGCCAGCCGATCGCCCAGCCGGTCGGCCACGGTGTTGACGTCCTTGTCGCCGCGACCGGAGAGGTTGATCACCACCTCGGTTCCGGGGGCCAGGGTGGGGCAGAGCTGCTCCAGCCAGGCGAAGGCATGGGCCGTTTCCAGCGCCGGGATGATGCCTTCGAGCTGGCTCAGCCGCTGCAGGGCATCGAGCGCCTCCTGGTCGGTCACGGCGGCGTACTCGGCCCGGCCCACATCGCGCAGGTAACTGTGCTCCGGACCCACGCCCGGATAATCGAGACCGGCGCTGATCGAATGGGCCTCCTGAACCTGACCCTCGGCATCCTGCAGCAGCAGGCTCATGGCACCGTGCAGCACCCCGACCCGACCCTCGGTGATGGTGGCGGCATGACGGCCCGTGGCCACACCGTCGCCGGCCGCCTCCACGCCGATCAGACGCACCGAGGTGTCCTTGACGAAGGAGTGGAACAGGCCCATGGCATTGGAGCCGCCCCCCACGCAGGCCAGCAGCACATCCGGCAGGCGGCCGAAGGCTTGCTGGCACTGACGCCTGGCCTCCTCACCGATCACGGCGTGAAAATCGCGCACCAGCATCGGGTAGGGGTGCGGGCCGGCCACGGAGCCCAGGATGTAATGGGTGCTCTCCACGTTGGTCACCCAGTCGCGGATCGCTTCGCTGGTGGCGTCCTTGAGGGTGGCGGTGCCCGCGGTGACCGACTGCACGCTGGCCCCCAGCAGGCGCATGCGGAAGACGTTGAGGGCCTGGCGGCGCATGTCCTCGGCGCCCATGTAGATCACGCACTCCAGCCCGAAGCGGGCGCAGACGGTGGCGGTGGCCACGCCATGCTGGCCGGCGCCGGTCTCGGCGATGATCCGCTGCTTGCCCATGCGCAGGGCCAGCAACGCCTGGCCGAGGGCGTTGTTGATCTTGTGAGCGCCGGTGTGATTCAGATCCTCGCGCTTCAGCCAGAGGCGGGGGCCGCCCTCGGGACGGCGATAGTGCTCACTGAGCCGTTCCGCTTCGTAGAGCGGCGTGGGACGGCCCACGTAGGTGCGAAGCAGGTGATCGAGCCGCCGGGTGAAGGCGGGATCCTTCCAGGCCTCGGCCGCTGCCCTCTCCAGCTCGGCCAGGGCCGGCATCAGGGTTTCCGGCACGTACTGGCCGCCGTAGCGGCCGAAACGCCCCAGCGCATTGGGGCGTACCGCTTCCTCCAGGGCGGCGGGATCCGGCGGAATCGGGGGGAGCGTGCTGGTCACCGGTGGCGGGTCGGGGTGCCTGCAGCCTAGGAAGGGGGCCGGGGCGACACCGGCGGCGGTGGGGGCGGCAGGGGCGGCCAGCCGAGTGGCATATCGATGCGGGGGCGCCGGAAACGGCCGCCGCAGGGAGGCGCTTCGACCATCGAGAACCGGAGGGACGGATCGTCCGGGGCCACCAGCGGCCGGCACTGCGCCGGCATGGGCTGGGGCTCCAGGTCGAGGCGGATCATCTCAAGACGGGCCGGCGGCAGATCCATCCACCCAGGGTGCGCTGTGATGGGAGGCGTAGCGGCGGCGGCGACCATGGGCAAGGGGGGCTGGCAGGAATTCAGCAGGCCGAAGAGCACCGACCGCCCGTCAGGGCCGGAGCGAGAGGCCACGGGCCGTTCCCGGCAGCAGGTGCGGGTGCAGCGCACCAAGGCGGGCAAAGGGGGAAAGCTGGTGACGGCGATCACCGGCCTGGAGATCGCCGAAGCCGAGGGCAAGACCCTGCTGAAGCAGCTCAAGGCGACAGCCGGCACCGGCGGCAGCTTCAAAGGCGGGGTGATCGAGCTGCAGGGCGATCAGCTGGCCGTGGCTCTGGCAGCCCTGACCGAAGCCGGCTTCCGTCCGAAGCAGGCGGGGGGCTGAGCAGATCATCACTTTCGGCGACCCCGAGCCGCCGGATCTGTCAGCAGCCACAATGCCACTGGATTCGCTCGCTTCCCCACCTTTCCATGACCAGCCCCTCCACCGACCGCAAGGCCTCGAACGTGGTCTGGCACGAAGCTTCGGTGGACCGCGCCGCCAGGTCTGCTCAGCGTGGGCACCGCAGCGCCATCCTCTGGTTCACCGGCCTCTCCGGGGCAGGCAAGAGCACCCTGGCCAACGCGGTGAATGCCGAACTGTTCCGCCGCGGGCTGGCCACCTACGTGCTCGACGGTGACAACATCCGCCACGGCCTCTGCCACGACCTCGGCTTCTCCGACGCCGACCGGGTGGAGAACATCCGCCGCATCGGCGAGGTGGCCAAGCTGTTCCTCGACGCCGGTGTGATCACCCTCACTGCTTTCGTCTCCCCCTTCCGCACCGACCGGGACCGGGCCCGTTCCCTGGTGGAACCCGGGGATTTCATCGAAATCCACTGTGCCGCCGACCTGGCGGTCTGCGAGCAGCGGGATCCCAAGGGCCTCTATGCCAAAGCCCGGTCCGGAGTGATCAAGGAATTCACCGGCATCTCGAGCCCCTACGAGGAACCGGAAGCCCCGGAACTGCGCATCGATACCGGTGGCCAGAGCCTGGAAGACGCCGTTGGCCAGGTGATCGACTACCTGGAGGAACAGGGCCTGATCACGGCGGCATGACGGGCGGAACTGCGGGAGGCGTCCGGTCCCGCAGATCGGGTGCGGGATCCGGCAGCCCGAGCCGGCGGGCCAGCTCGTCGAGAAAAGTCTTGAGGCAGCTGGCCACGGGCACCGCCAGCAGCAGGCCCAGCAGATCGCCCAGGCCCAGCAGGCTGCCGACCCGCGCGCCCACCGGCAGGCTGAGCAGCAGCCAGGCCGGCTGCAGGCCCACGATCTGGCCCATCAGCCGGGGTTGAATTCCCTGATCCACCACCTGACCCACCGTGATCGCCGCGGCCAGCACCTCCACACCGGTGCGGGGATCCTCCAGGGCAAGCAGCAGGCTCACCAGCAGGATCGTCAGGGCGCTGGCGTAAGGGATCAGGGTGGTGAAGCCGATCGCCACCGCGAACAGCACGCCGTAGGGGATACCCAGCAGGGTGAACACCACGATCTGGGCGGCGCTGAGGATCAGGGCCAGGATCACCTGACCCCCGAAATAACCGCGGAAGGTGCGGTTCGCGGTGGTCAGCACCAGCTCACGCCAGCTGTCGGGCAGCCAGCGCGCCAGCCCGGCGCTGATCGACTCGCCACCCAGCAGCAGAAAGATCGCCAGCACGAGCACGATCAACGTGTTGATCGTGAGGGTCACCGTGGTGCCGAGCAGGCCGAGCAGCCGCTGACTGAGCTGGGAGGCCAGCTGGGTGGAGCGGGTGAGCAGGGCACTGCTGGGATCGCCGAAATCGGCGGGAATCCCATGTTCCCGGGCCCAGCCCTGGGCGCGGTCGAGCAGCGCTTCCCCCTCCACCAGCCAGCCGGGCAGGGCGTTGAGCAGGTCACCCAGCTGCTGCACCAGCCGCGGCAGCAGCCAGAGCGCCACCAGCACCAGCAGACCCAGGCCCACACCCAGCACCAGGGTCAGGGCCAGGGGCCTGGGCATGCCCCGGCCCACCAGCCAGCGACTGGGCAGATCAAGCAGGAAGGCGATCAGCGCCGCCGTGAGGAAGAGGGCGGGGAAAGGCGCCAGCGGCAGCAGCAGCTGGCGCAGCACCCAGAGGTTGAGCACCAGCAGCGGCAGAGCCAGACCGAGACGCTGCCAGGGGACGAGCGTGGTGGCGAGGCTCATGGCGCAGCCACCGCCAGGGGATCCAGGGGCTGGACCGACCGCCGGTCCAGCCGCAGGCCGGCCGGTGGGACCTTCACCTCGATCAGCTGCAGTCGGCCGGGAATCAGGGTCTCGAAACGACTGTCGCCGGGGACGGCGGCGGCGGACACCGCCAGACCCCGATCCAACAGCAGCACCCGCCGCAGGGGGGGCTTCACGTCGATGAAGTCACGACGCTGATCCAGCACCAGATCCGCTTCCCCGTGGTCGTAGGCGCTCAGGTGAACCGAGGGCAGACGGTAGGCCCTCCGATTGGAGCGCCCACTGACCACAACCAACGTGGTGGACGGATCGAAGCGCCGGGCCGCCCGGATGGCCACGCCCCATTCGTGGTCGTAGGAGCGCAGATTCTCGGCAAAACGATCCCCTGGCACCAGCAGAAAGAGCAGGCACTGCAGCAGGAGCACCAGCAGGAGATCCCGGGGCCAGCGCAGCGGACCGGTCTCACGGCCCACCGCCGCCAGCCGCCCGGCCAGGAGCAGCAGCAGCGCCGGCAGCAGCGTGGTGGCATGGCCCATGCGTGTGAAATGGACCAGCAGCAGGTACAGAGCCGACGGCAGCACCCAGAGGGCGATGAACAACCGCCGCCAACGCCACGAGCCCGCCGCCGCTGGCAGGGTGCCGGCAGTGGCCCCACGCCGCCAGGTCAGGAGAGCTAGGCCGATCGCGGCCGGCGCCGTCAGGGCGATGGTGCGGAGCAACAGCCAGGTATTGCCGAGCACCCCACCTTCGCTGGCCTGCTGCGCGTGGTCTCCCTTCCAGGCCATCAATCGAGACCAGTAGGCCCCCAGTCCGCCGGCCTCCTCCAGGAAGGCATGCCCCCACCACAGGAGCAACCCCAGGCCAAGGGCCGCCGCCGCCAGCAGCCGCCAGGCCTGCAGCCCGTGGCGCCAGCCCCGCAGACAGCAGAGGAGCACCAGCGGCAGGAGGAACAGCGGAGTATTGGGCCGGATTCCCCCCGCGGTGGCCATCAGCAGGGAAAGGGGAGGCAGAAAGCCGCGTTCCCCCTCCGCCACGCCCCAGGCGCAGCAACCGATGGCCGTCACCCAGCCCAGCTCGGTGCCGTAGCTGAGGGGCTGGCTGGCATAGAACCAGAGCAGGGGGCCGCTGAACAGAAGGGCCGCCATCCACCAGGCCGCCCGCAGCCCCCCCCAGCGATAAGCCAGCAGCCAGCCGAAAGGCAGCGCCAAGGCTGCCACCACGGCATTCACCAGTTCGAGGGCCGCCACGCCGTTGCCGTCCACAAGCGGCAGGCTCAGCCGTCCGAGGCTGATCAGCCACCAGAAGCAGCCGGGCAGGTGGGGCTGATGGCGGTCGAGGTCGAAGTCAGTGAGGGCGAGCACGAAGTTGCCCGCGTCCCAGGCCTGCACCAGCTCGGTGCGGGTCGCCCAGCGGCTGAGCGCTCCGGCCAGCACCAGCAGCAGCGCACAGAGCCAGGGGCCGGGCAGACCCTGCTGGCGCAGCTGGTCGCGCAGGGTAGGAGTCATCTGCCCATTTCCCGCAGGTAGGCCGCGACGCCCAGATCCTGCAGGCGCTCGTCCTTGGCCCGCACCTGGTCGTGCAGCTGATGTTGGTAGGCCGACAGCTCGGCAGCGAGTCGGGCATCCGAGATCGCCAGGATCCTGACAGCCAGCAGACCGGCGTTGAGGCCGTTGCCGATCGCCACCGTGGCGACAGGAATGCCGGCAGGCATCTGCACGATCGAGTGGAGTGAATCCACCCCCGAGAGGGCCCGGCTCAGGACCGGTACGCCGATCACCGGCAGGGTCGTCAGCGACGCCACCATGCCAGGCAGGTGGGCCGCCCCACCGGCACCGGCGATGATCACCTTGAACCCCCTGCCGGCGGCCCGACCGGCGAACTCCACCATCTCGAGCGGCGTGCGGTGGGCCGAGAGCACCCGCACGACCACCTCCACCCCGAAGCGCTCGAGCAGCTCCACGGCGGGCTGCATCGTGGACAGGTCGGAATCGCTGCCCATCACCACCGCTACCGGCGGAACGGCGGCGCCGGGGGCAGGCTCGGGCAGCGGCACGGCGGGAACGGCGGACGGGCTCTCAACGGCCACGATGCTTCGGCGGTGAGGATGGCATTCTCCCGCTCGCCGCGGCCCACCGCCGAAGTCCATGCGCTGGCTCAGCAACGTCCGCCTGCCCGAAGCCGGCGACTGCACAGACAAGGCCGCCCGCCGCTGGCGCATCGGGCTGGACGGACAGGGCCAGATCAGCAGCGTGCAGCCTCTGGCGAGCGGCAGCGTCGCCGCCGGCGAGGACTGGCATGGGGACTGGCTCAGCCCGGCCGGCGTGGACCTGCAGATCAACGGCGGGCTGGGCCTGGCCTTTCCCGAGCTGGAACCGGGGGATCTGCCCAGGCTTCTGGAGCTGCTGGAGCGGCTCTGGGGCGACGGAGTCGAAGCGATCTGCCCCACCCTGGTGACCTGCGGTGTGGAGCCGCTGCGGCAGGCCCTGACCGTGCTGCGCCAGGCAAGGGAGCGGCACCGGCCCGGACGCTGCCTGCTGCTGGGCGCCCACCTGGAGGGGCCCTTCCTGGCCCCGGCCCGCCGTGGCGCCCATCCGCTGGCGCACCTCTGTCCGCCGAGCCAGGGGGCCCTGGCCGAGCGCATCGGTGGCTTCGAGGAGGAGATCGACCTGGTCACCCTGGCGCCGGAGCTGGCGGGGGCGCACGCAGTGATCGACGCCCTCCGGCAGTGGGGGATCCTGGTGAGCCTCGGTCACAGCGAGGCCACGGAGGCCGAAGCCCACCGGGCGTTCGACGCAGGGGTCAGCATGGTCACCCATGCCTTCAACGCCATGCCGGACATGCAGCGCCGGGCCCCCGGGCCGGTGGCTGCGGCGGCGCTGCGCACGGATGTGGCCCTGGGCCTGATCGCCGACGGGGTGCATGTGGCCCCCACGATGGCGGTGCTGCTGCAGCGGCTGGCGCCGCGCCAGGTGGTGCTGGTCAGCGACGCGCTCGGCCCCTATGGACTCGGCGAGGGCCGGCATCACTGGGACGAGCGGGTACTGCTTGTGGAGGACGGTAGCTGCCGGCTCGAGGATGGCACCCTGGCGGGCGTCACCCTGCCGCTGCTGGAAGGGGTGGTGCGACTGGCCCGCTGGAGCGGGGCACCGGGCCGAGCGATCGCGGCGGCCACGCTGCTGCCGCGGCGGGTGCTGGGCGACGAGCGGCCGCTGCAGGAGATGCTGGTCGGTCTGCCCCTCGCCGAGACCCTGCGCTGGAGCGGCGGTGGCGAAACGGACCTCTGCTGGCGGCGTGCCGCCTGAGCGCTCCTTAGGATCCGCCCCACCGCACGTTCCCCCCGATGACCGCTGATCCGCTGCTGGACTCCACCCCGGCGGGCCCCCTGGCGGCACCCGACACCTCCTGCCCCAAGCTGGCCGAGAAGGCGGAGGTGCGCGACTACTTCAACAGCACCGGCTTCGAGCGCTGGAACCGGATCTACAGCGACAGCGACGAGGTCAACAAGGTGCAGCGGAACATCCGGATCGGGCACCAGAAGACGGTGGATCAGGTGCTCGCCTGGCTGGAGGAGGAGGGCGACCTGCAGACCCGCAGCTTCTGCGATGCGGGCTGCGGTGTGGGAAGCCTGAGCCTGCCGCTGGCCCGGCTGGGGGCCGCCAGCATCGCCGCCAGCGACCTCTCCGAGGCGATGGTGGCGGAGGCCCGGCGGCGTGCCGGCAACGCCGGTATCCCGGCCGGGCGGCTGAGCTTCACGACCTCCGATCTCGAAAGCCTCGGCGGCCGGTACGACACCGTGATCTGTCTGGACGTGTTCATTCACTACCCCCAGCCCGCCGCCGAGGAGATGGTGCGCCATCTGGCGGGCCTCGCCGAGCGGCATCTGATCGTGAGTTTCGCGCCCTACACCCCTCTGCTGGCGCTGCTGAAGTCGATCGGGCAGCTCTTCCCCGGACCGAGCAGGACGACCCGGGCCTACACCCTGCGCGAGTCCGGAATCCTGGCGGCGGCGGCCCAGGCCGGCTTTCGCCCGGTGCGCCGCAGCCTCAACCAGGCCCCCTTCTACTTCTCCCGCCTGATCGCGTTCTCGCGCGACTGAGCCAGCGCCCGTCAGTCAGGAGACCATCGCCACCTTCTCCCGCTCGGCCAGGCCCACGCTGGCCCGCTCGCTGGGGGGGACCAGCACCTTGAAGCGTGCGCGCCACTGGGTCCAGTTGGCGAGGATCTCGGCGGCCCGGCGGCTGCCGGTGACCTCCAGGTGGGTTTCGAGCAGGGGCTTGAGCAACTGCTCCTGTTCGGGCGTCGCCAGCACGTGCATCGCCGCGTGCTCCGGGTTGAGCCTCGCCGCCAGGGCGTCGTCCTCATCGAGCAGGAAGGCCACGCCGCCGGTCATGCCAGCGGCCACGTTGCGGCCCGTGCTGCCGAGCACCGCCACCACGCCACCGGTCATGTACTCGCAGCAGTGATCGCCGCACCCCTCGACCACCGCGCGTGCACCGCTGTTACGGACAGCGAAGCGCTCGCCGGCGCGGCCGAGAGCAAAGAGCTCGCCACCGGTGGCCCCATAGAGACAGGTGTTGCCGAGGATCACCTGGCTGCCGGGGGCAGTGCCGCCCGGAGGTGGCACCACGGTGATGCGGCCACCGTTGATGCCCTTGCCCACGTAGTCGTTGGCGTCGCCCTCCAGGCGCAGGTTCAGGCCCTGGAGCAGGAACGCGCCGAAGCTCTGGCCGGCCGCGCCCTCGAAGCTCAGATCGAGCTGTCCGAGGAATCCGGTATTGCCGTGAAGGGCAGCGATCTCTCCGGCCAGACGGGCTCCGACGCTGCGATCGGTGTTGACGATCGCCAGGCGACGACTGACCCGGCCCTGCTGCTCGATCGCCGCCCTCACGGCGACATCGGCCAGCAGGGCATCTTCGAGGATCGGACCATTGCCGTGGGCGGCTGCGTCATGGCGGAGCCAGCGGCGATCAGTGCCCTGGGAGATCGGGGCCAGCAGGCAGCCGAGATCGAGCGCGCCGGTCTTGACCAGCGACACCGCCCGGGGCTGAAGCAGCTCGTTGCGCCCGATCAGATCCTCGAGCCGGGCGACCCCGAGCACGCTCAGCAGCTGACGCACCTCCTCGGCCACATAGAGGAAGAAGTTGACCACGTGCTCGGGGATGCCGGTGAAGCGCCGGCGCAGCGCCTCCTTCTGGGTGGCCACCCCCACCGGGCAGTTGTTGGTGTGGCAGACGCGGGCCATGATGCAGCCCTCGGCGATCATCGCCACCGAGCCGAAGCCATACTCCTCGGCGCCCAGCAGGGCCGCCATCACGACATCCCAGCCGGTCTTGAGGCCGCCGTCGGCGCGCAGCACCACCCGATCGCGCAGGCCGTTCTGCAACAGGCTGCGGTGCACCTCGGACAGGCCCAGCTCCCAGGGGCTGCCCGCATGCTTGATCGAGCTCAGGGGCGAAGCGCCCGTGCCGCCGTCGTGGCCGGAGATCTGGATCACATCGGCGTTGGCCTTGGCCACGCCGGCGGCGATCGTGCCGATGCCGATCTCGGCCACCAGCTTCACCGACACCTTGGCCGCCGGGTGGACCTGATGGAGGTCATGGATGAGCTGGGCCAGATCCTCGATCGAATAGATGTCGTGATGGGGCGGCGGCGAGATCAGCGCCACGCCGGGCTTGCTGTTGCGCAGCCAGCCGATGTAGGCGTCCACCTTCGGCCCGGGCAGCTGGCCGCCCTCTCCGGGCTTGGCCCCCTGGGCCACCTTGATCTCCAGTTGCCGGCCGCTGCGAAGGTATTCGGGGGTGACGCCGAAGCGACCGGAGGCCACCTGCTTGATCGCCGAGCAGGCGCTGTCGCCCTTGCGCAGCCCCCGCAGGGTCGGCAGGGTGGGGGATCGGCCCTCGTCGTCCACATCGGTGAGCGTGTGGAATCGGGCCGGGTCCTCGCCGCCCTCGCCGCTGTTGCTCTTGCCGCCGATGCGGTTCATGGCGATCGCCAGCACCTCATGGGCTTCGCGCGACAGGGCCCCGAGGCTCATGCCACCGGTGCAGAAGCGGCGGCAAAGGCTCTCCACGCTCTCCACCTGCTCGATCGGCAACGGCGCAGGGGCGGGCCTGAACTCGAGCAGATCACGCAGGGCCGTGACCGGCCTGTTCTCCAGCAGGGTGCGATAGGTGCAGAAGTGGTCGTAACCGGGACCGGCCGCCACGGCGGCATGCAGCGCCTTGGCCATCTCGGGGCTGTTGAGGTGAAACTCGCCGCCGGAGCGGTACTGCACGAAGCCCATGAATTCGAGCTTGGTGCGGTTGAGCTCGGGGTAGGCCTTGGCGTGGAAGGTGAGGGTTTCGCTGGCCAGCTCGGCGAGGCTCAGCCCGGCCACCCTGCTGGTGGTGCCCTTGAACGCCAGCGCGATCAGGTCGGCGCCGATCCCGATCGCCTCGAAGATCTGGGCGCCGTGGTAGCTGGCCAGCAGAGAGATACCGATCTTGGAGAGAATCTTGCGCAGACCGGCCTCCAGCGCCTTGCGCACGTTCTCCTGGGCGGTGGCCGCGTCGACCGAAGGCAGCTTGCCGCGCTCCATCAGCGCCTGGGTCTTGGGGTGGGCAAGCCAGTGGCGCGTGGTCTCCCAGGTGAGCCAGGGGCAGACGGCGCTGGCGCCGAAACCGATCAGGCAGGCGAGGTGATGGGTGCTCCAGCACTGGGCGGTGTCGACCACCAGCGAACAGTGAAGCCGCAGGCCGAGGTTGAGGAGGTGGTGGTGCACCGCCCCCACCGCCAGCAGCGGTGGGATGTAGGTGGTGGTGGCCGTCAGGCCTGCGGCGGCCCGGTCGGAGAGCACCAGGATCTGAACGCCATCGCGCACCGCCGCCTCGGCCGCCCCGCAGAGCCCGCGGATGGCCTGCTCCAGTCCGGCCGGGCCGTGCTCCACGGCATGGAGGGTGGAGAGGGTGAGGCTGGGCAGCCCCTGCAGGGGCAGGGCAGCCAGCTCGAGCTCGTTCAGCACCGGCGTGTCCAGGTGCAGCATCGAGGCGGCCGACGGCTCCGGCCGCAGCGCAGAGCCCCGCCGGCCCAGATGCATCTCCAGGCTCATCACCAGCTCCTCGCGAAGCGGATCGATCGGCGGATTGGTGACCTGGGCGAAGCGCTGCTTGAAGTAGTCGTAGAGGAGGTGAGGTTTGCTGGAGAGCACCGCCAGGGGGATGTCGTCGCCCATGCAGTAGGTGGGCTCCTTGCCCTGGGCCGCCATCTCCTCGATCACCAGGTCCAGGTCCTCGGCCGTGAAGCCGAAGGCGGTCTGGTGACGCAGCAGCTCGAGATCACCCAGCTGACGCTCGCCCTGCCAGGGCTGGGGCGCGAGGCAGCGGCGGTGCTCCTGCAGCCAGGCGGCATAGGGATGGCGAGCGGCCACCTCCTCCTTGACCTGCCAGTTCTTCAGCAGGCGGCCGTGTTCCAGATCGACGGCCAGCATCTGGCCAGGCCCGAGCCTGCCCTTTTCAACGATGCGGCTCTCCTCGATCTCGACCACGCCGGTTTCGGAGCCCATCACCACCAGACCATCGCTGGTGATGCAGTAGCGGGCAGGGCGGAGGCCGTTGCGGTCGAGGGTGGCGCCGACGGTGCGGCCATCGCTGAACACCAGCAGAGCCGGACCATCCCAGGGTTCCTGCAGACAGGCGGAGTACTCGTAGAAGGCCTGCACCTCCGGCCGCAGATCGAGTTCGGGCTGCTGGCGGAAGGCCTCCGGCACCAGGGTCAGCAGGCTGTCGGTGACCGGCCGGCCGCTGCGCACCATCAGCTCGAGCATGGCGTCGAGGTTGGCCGAATCGCTGAAGTCGGCATTGACCACCGGCTTGAGATCGTCGGCCGCCTCGCCCCAGATGGCATCGAGATGGGACTCGGCCGCCCGGGCCCAGTTCAGGTTGCCCAGCAGGGTGTTGATCTCGCCGTTGTGCCCGAGCAACCGCATCGGCTGGGCCAGGGGCCAGCGGGGCAGGGTGTTGGTGCTGAAGCGGCGGTGATACACCGCGAAGCTCACGGCGAAGCGCTCGTCGCGCAGGTCGGAGTAAAAGGCAGGCAGCACCTTCGAGCGCACCATTCCCTTGTAGACGAGCGTGCGGCCGCTGAAGGAGGCGAAGTAGAGATCATTCGGACCCGGGCCCCAGGCATCGCGGGCCAGGTCGCCGACACGGCGGCGGCAGCGGAACAGCAGCGACTCCAGAGCGTCTCCGCCCTCGGGTCCCTCCACCAGCCACTGCTCGATCACCGGGGCGGTCTGGCGGGCAAGGGGGCCCAGCACCCCGGGCTCAACCGGCACCGGGCGCCAGCCGACACTGCGCAGGCCAACCAGGGCGGCGGCCGCCTCACAGAAGTTGCGGGCCTGCTCGCGCTGCTCGGCCGCGGCGGGCAGAAAGAGCATGGCCAGACCGCGGCGTCCTGGCTCCGCCAGGCTCACGGCGGGCCAGACGCTGTCCAGGAAGCTCCAGGGGATGCCGCAGAGAATGCCGGCACCGTCGCCGGAATCGCCATCACCACCGCAGCCGCCCCGGTGCTCCATGCAGTCGAGACCGAGCAGTGCCTGCTGCAGCAGGCGGTGGCTGGCCTCCCCGTCGAGCTGGGCCAGAAAGCCCACCCCGCAGGCATCTTTCTCGCCAACGAACGCCGCCGGGGCCGGGCTGTCGCAATGGGGCCAAACGGAGCGGGAAGGGAGAGGCATAGCCCGGCAACGACCTGGGAGATCCGGCGGAAACCCCGATCTGCTGGGGAGACCGCCCTATGGGGACAAGGGATCCTAGAGACCAGTCCTCGGGGTTAGCGTTCACCATCAACCGAAAGGGGCCCGATGGCGCGGCCGATCAACCCTCCCCCCTCCCAGCGGCTGCACTGGATGGCCCTGGTGGTGGTGTCGGTGCTGCCCGCCGCGGCCGGTCCCGGCGCCCTGGCCCAATCAGGCTGGAACCGGCCCAGCACACCGCCGCCGCCCCCGGGCCAGCTGGCGCCGGGCCTGGCGCCGTTGCGCGGCGAGGCCTCCGCGGAAGGCCGCAGCCTGGAGATCAACGGCCGGCGCCAGCAGGCGCGCTGGCAGTGGCAGGACCAGGCGAACGCTCAACCAGCCCAGCTCTGGCTGCCTCTGGAGGTGCTGCAGGGACAGCTGGGTTTCGCCAGCCGCAGCCGACCCGACGGCGGCCTGGATCTGGAATGGTTCGGGCTCGGCCAGCGCGTACCGGCGGAAGGGCTGCGCAGCCTCGACGACGAGGTGGCGCTGGACGTGGGGCCGCTGCTGCGCGCCGCCGGCGTGCGGGTCGAACCGGGACCGGGCACCCTGCGGCTCCAGGTACCCCAGCCGGCCCTGCTGCGGGTCCGGGCCTCCGCGCCGGGAGCAGGGCGCCGCGTGGTGCTCGATCTCGAGGGCGTCGCCCTGGTGCGTCAGGATCCCGGCCAGCTGCTGGTGGGGCTGCGCAGCACGGACAGCCAGCGCGCCGACCTGCAGGCACTCGGTCTGACGGTGGTCCAGAGCGCTGAGGGCCTGCTGATCCGGCAGGGCCGAGGTCCCGGCCGGGTGCTCACCCTGGGAAGTCCGGCTCGGCTTGTGCTCGATCTCTCCGCTGCAGGGGAAGCCGCTGCAGCCACGCCACCGCCCCTGGATCCACGCCTGCAGGCCCTGCTCGACCGCAGCGTGGCGATCGAGCGCCAGATGCGCTCGATCGGACAGCGGCAGCTGCTGATCAGCAGCGTGCGGCTCGATCCGCGCAGCAGCCCGCTGGAGCTGCGCCTGCTCACCCGCGGCGACGGGATGGAGGGCCTCAGTTCCCTGCCGGCACTGGCCCAGCGTGAACAGGCGCTGGTGGCCATCAACGGCGGTTTCTTCAACCGGGTCAGACGGATGCCGCTCGGCGCCCTCAAGGACGAGGGGCGGTGGTTGTCGGGACCGATCCTCAACAGGGGTGCCGTGGCGTGGCAGCCCGGCAGCCTGCCCCGTTTCGGCCGGCTCTCACTGGAGGAATGGCTGGTGGACGGCAACGGCCAGCGCTGGCCCGTCACGAGCGTGAACAGCGGCTACGTGCAGCGGGGGCTGGCCCGCTACACGGCCGACTGGGGCCGTGGCTACCGGGCCCTGAGCGGCAACGAATCCGGCCTGCTCGTCAGCCGAGGCGTGGTGCAGCAGCAGCTGGACAGCGGCCGCCTCGAGCAGGGCGTCGCCCTCGGCCCCGAAGACATGCTGCTGGTGGGCAGGGCCGGCGTGATCCCCCCCTGGAGCGTGGGCAGCCGCCTGAACCTCTCCAGCCGGGCCAACGACCCGGTCGGCGACCAGCCCTTCGTGATGGGGGGCGGCCCCCTGCTGCTGCTGGGCGGCCGGGTGGTGCTGAACGGCACGGCAGAGGGGTTCAGCCCGGCGTTCCAGAGCCAGGGGGCACCACGCACCGTGATCGGCACCGATGGGCGCCAGCTCTGGCTGGTCACCCTGCAGGGAGTGGAGAACAGCGGCCCCACCCTGAGTGAAACGGCGGCCGTGCTGCGCCAGATGGGCCTGCAGGACGCCCTCAACCTCGATGGCGGCAGCTCGACGGGACTGCTGGTGGGCACCTCCCTGACCGTCAAGGGCCGGGGCGTGACCGCCTCGATCCACAACGGCCTCGGGCTGGTTCCCCGCAACGCCCGGGCAGCGGAGGGCAGCGAGGCGCGGCTCAGCCGGGGGGATCGCGGCTGGGCTCCGTCGGCAGCGCTGGCAGACTGACGTTCCGCGCCCATCCACCCGCACCATGCCGAAGGGGCTCAGCCTGCGACTGACGGCCGCCGCCGCCGCCGAGCTCGGTCGTCAGGCTGCGGTGGCCGGCACCCCCGGCCTGATGCACCTGGATCTGGTGGAGGGGAGCTGCGAGCGCTGGGTGATCCGCATCCGGCCCGGCCATCTCGCCGGTGTGCCGCTGGCCCGTGCCGATGGCATCACGCTCCATGCCCCGGCGGAACAGATCCCGCTGCTGGCCGGGCTGAACCTCGACTACCGGGGCGATCTCAGTGGCGGTGGCTTCCTGATCCGCTCCGCCGAAGGAGTGAGCTGCTGCGCCTGCGGCGCCTCGTTCAGCCGCCCCAGCGGCATGGGGACCACGGCAAAGTAAGGTGGCGGATTGTCGAAAACGGTCGGACGTCCGACCCCCCACTCCGGCCCTCGATGCCCACGATTCAGCAGCTGATCCGCACCGAGCGGCAGCGTCTCACCCGCAAGACCAAGTCCCCGGCCCTCCGCGCCTGTCCGGAGCGACGTGGCGTGTGCACCCGCGTGTACACCTCCACCCCCAAGAAGCCCAACTCGGCACTGCGCAAGGTGGCCCGTGTGCGCCTCACCTCAGGATTCGAGGTCACGGCCTACATCCCGGGGATCGGCCACAACCTCCAGGAGCACTCGGTGGTGCTCATCCGCGGTGGCCGTGTCAAGGACCTGCCGGGTGTCCGCTACCACATCATCCGTGGCACCCTCGATACTTCCGGTGTGAAGGATCGCCGCCAGAGCCGTTCCAAGTACGGCGCCAAGACGCCCAAGGATTGATCCCGTCTTCTCCCAACCCCTCGCTCCGATCCCCTCAGGTCTATGTCCCGCCGCAACGCTGCTGAGAAGCGCCCGATTCTTCCCGATCCCCAGTTCAACAGCCGCCTCGCCAGCATGATCGTGGCTCGGCTCATGAAGCACGGCAAGAAATCAACCGCCCAGCGCATCCTGTCCGATGCCTTCGGTCTGATCAACGACCGCACCGGAACCGATCCTCTCGAGGTGTTCGAAACGGCGGTCCGCAACGCCACCCCATTGGTGGAAGTCCGGGCCCGGCGGGTGGGCGGCGCCACCTATCAGGTACCGATGGAAGTGCGCCAGGAGCGTGGAACGGCCATGGCGCTGCGCTGGCTGGTGAACTTCTCACGGGCCCGCAATGGCCGCAGCATGGCCCAGAAGCTCGCCGGTGAGTTGGTGGACGCCGCCAACGAAGCCGGCAGCGCCGTCCGCAAGCGGGAGGAAACCCACAAGATGGCCGAAGCGAACAAGGCATTCGCCCACTACCGCTACTGAGCGGGCAACCGGGCTGGGTCGCGGGCGATGTCAGCCATCCCGGCCCACCCTTTACAGTAACGCCCGCATTTTCGTCGATCAACCTCCGGAGACCCTCACCGTGGCCCGCGCCTACCCCCTGGAACGCGTCAGAAATATCGGCATCGCCGCCCACATCGACGCGGGTAAGACCACAACGACCGAAAGGATCCTCTTCTATTCGGGTGTGGTCCACAAGATGGGCGAGGTGCACGATGGCGCCGCCGTCACCGACTGGATGGAGCAGGAGCGCGAACGCGGCATCACGATCACCGCGGCGGCGATCTCCACCAGCTGGAAGGATCACCGCATCAACATCATCGACACCCCTGGCCACGTCGACTTCACCATCGAGGTGGAGCGTTCGATGCGGGTGCTCGATGGCGTGATCGCGGTGTTCTGCGCCGTCGGCGGGGTGCAGCCGCAGTCGGAAACCGTCTGGCGGCAGGCGGATCGCTACAACGTTCCCCGGATCGTGTTCGTCAACAAGATGGATCGAACCGGCGCCAACTTCCTGAAGGTCTACGACCAGATCAAGGATCGCCTCAAGGCCAACGCCGCTCCCATCCAGATCCCGATCGGTGCCGAAGGCGATCTCAAGGGCATCGTCGATCTCGTCCGTCAGAAGGCGATCATCTACAACAACGACCTCGGCACCGACATCGTCGAAGGCGAGATCCCCGACGACATGAAGGAGCTCTGCGCCGAGTGGCGCGGCAAGCTGATGGAATCGGTGGCGGAAACCGACGAGGACCTGCTGGAGGCCTACCTCGAAAACGGTGAACTCACCGACGACCAACTGGTACGTGGCATCCGCATCGGTGTGGTGAAGCACGGCCTGGTGCCCATGCTCTGCGGCTCCGCCTTCAAGAACAAGGGTGTGCAGCTGGTGCTCGACGCCGTGGTGGACTACCTTCCCGCCCCGGTCGACGTCCCACCGATCACCGGCCTGCTGCCGGATGGCACCGAGTCGAATCGTCCCTGCGACGACAGCGCTCCCTTCAGCGCCCTGGCTTTCAAGGTGATGGCGGATCCCTACGGCAAACTCACCTTCGTGCGGATGTACTCCGGTGTGCTGCAGAAGGGCAGTTACGTGCTCAACAGCACCAAGGACAAGAAGGAGAGGATCTCCCGCCTGATCCTGCTCAAGGCCGACGACCGCGAAGAGGTGGACGAGCTGCGTGCCGGCGATCTTGGCGCCGTGCTGGGCCTCAAGGACACCACCACCGGCGACACACTGTGCCTCGAGAGCGATCCAATCATCCTGGAATCCCTGTTCATCCCTGAACCGGTGATCTCCGTGGCGGTGGAACCCAAGACAAAAGGCGACATGGAGAAGCTATCCAAAGCTCTGCAGTCACTCTCCGAGGAGGATCCCACTTTCCGCGTGTCCACCGATCCCGAAACCAGCCAGACGGTGATCGCCGGCATGGGCGAACTTCACCTGGAAATCCTGGTGGACCGGATGCTGCGGGAATTCAAGGTGGAGGCCAACATCGGTGCACCGCAGGTGTCCTACCGGGAAACCATCCGTGGCAGAGCCAAGGGCGAGGGCAAGTTCGCCCGCCAGACCGGCGGCAAGGGTCAGTACGGCCATGTGGTGATCGAGATGGAGCCTGGCGAACCGGGCTCAGGGTTCGAATTCGTCAACAAGATCGTCGGAGGCATCGTTCCCAAGGAATACATCGGTCCGGCCGAGAACGGCATGAAGGAAACCTGCCAGTCCGGAGTGATTGCAGGCTTTCCGATGATCGATGTGAAGGTCACCATGGTGGACGGGTCCTATCACGACGTGGACTCCTCGGAAATGGCCTTCAAGATCGCCGGCTCCATGGCCTTCAAAGACGGCGTCAAGAAGTGCAATCCAGTGCTGCTTGAGCCGATGATGAAGGTGGAGGTCGAGATCCCCGAGGATTACCTCGGTTCGGTCATCGGCGACCTCTCCTCGCGTCGTGGACAGGTCGAAGGCCAGTCCATCGACAATGGACAATCCAAAGTCCAGACCAAAGTGCCTCTGGCCGAAATGTTCGGCTACGCCACCCAGCTCCGATCCATGACTCAGGGTCGGGGTATTTTCTCGATGGAGTTCAGCCACTACGAGGAAGTTCCTCGCAACGTCGCTGAAGCCATCATCTCCAAGAATCAGGGCAATTCCTGATCTCTCAACCCCAACCACAACCCCCCGATTCTTTCCTTCAATGGCTCGCGAGAAGTTTCAGAGGAACAAACCTCACGTCAACATCGGCACCATCGGCCACGTTGACCACGGCAAGACCACCCTCACCGCTGCCATCACCAACGTGCTGGCATCCCTCGGTCAGGCGAAGGCCCAGGCCTACGACGAAATCGATGGCGCCCCCGAAGAGAAAGAGCGGGGCATCACCATCAATACGGCCCACGTCGAGTACGAGACCACGAAGCGCCACTACGCCCACGTGGACTGCCCCGGTCACGCCGACTACGTCAAGAACATGATCACCGGTGCCGCCCAGATGGACGGCGCCATCCTGGTGGTGGCCGCCACCGACGGCCCGATGGCCCAGACCAAGGAACACATCCTCCTGGCCAAGCAGGTGGGCGTTCCCGCCCTGGTGGTGTTCCTGAACAAGAAGGACATGGTCGACGACGAGGAAATCCTCGAGCTCGTCGAACTGGAAATGCGCGAACTGCTCAGCAGCTACGACTTCCCCGGTGACGACATCCCCGTCATCGCCGGCTCCGCTCTCAAGGCCCTTGAGCACATTCAGGGTGGTGGCAAGGGCATCCGTGGCGAAAACGAGTGGGTCGACAAGATTCTCGACCTGATGGACGCCGTGGATGAATCGATCCCCGAGCCCGAGCGGGAGATCGACAAGCCCTTCCTGATGGCGGTCGAAGACGTGTTCTCGATCACCGGTCGCGGCACCGTCGCCACCGGCCGGATCGAGCGCGGCAAGGTGAAGGTGGGTGAAACCGTGCAGATCGTGGGCATCAAGGACACCCGCGAGACCACCGTCACCGGTGTGGAGATGTTCCGGAAGCTGCTCGACGAAGGCATGGCTGGCGACAACGTCGGTCTGCTGCTGCGCGGCATCCAGAAAGAGGACATCGAACGTGGCATGGTGCTGGTGAAGCCCAACTCCATCAAGCCTCACACCAAGTTCGAGGGTGAGGTGTACGTGCTCAAGAAGGAGGAAGGTGGCCGCCACACTCCTTTCTTCGCCGGCTACCGGCCCCAGTTCTACATCCGCACCACGGATGTGACCGGCCAGATCACCGCCTTCACCGCCGACGACGGCACCAACGTGGAGATGGTGATGCCCGGCGACCGCATCAAGATGAGCGCCGAGCTGATCTGCCCGGTCGCCATCGAGCAGGGCATGCGCTTCGCCATCCGCGAAGGCGGCCGCACCATCGGTGCCGGCGTGGTCTCCAAGATCGTGGAGTGAGGCTGATCTAGCCTTGCGGGGTGTTGGCCTGGCCCTCACCCCGCATCCACACACCGTTCGCCCCAAGCGGGCCGCACCTCGACAACCCAGGGATCTTCGGGTCCAGCTCTTTTCTCCGTCCGCGGCGTCCTCCCCACGTCCGCGTCCCCTCCCGTTCCTCCCATGTCCACCACCCTCGCCCAGCAGAAGATCCGCATCCGCCTCAAGGCCTTCGATCGCCGCATGCTGGATCTGTCCTGCGAAAAGATCATCGAAACCGCCGACCACACCGCCGCAACGGCCATCGGCCCGATTCCGCTGCCCACCAAGCGCAAGATCTATTGTGTGCTGCGCTCGCCCCACGTGGACAAGGATTCCCGTGAGCACTTCGAGACGCGCACCCACCGCCGCATCATCGATATCTACAGCCCTTCCTCGAAGACGATCGATGCCCTGATGAAGCTCGACCTGCCCAGTGGCGTCGACATCGAAGTGAAGCTCTGAGCCCCAGCCGGCTCGGTGCCGCCTGCGGCAGCGGGATCTGCCATCACGGCAGGTCTCTTTTTTCTAGGATCGGAGAATCCTCCTGGACTGATCCCCCCCAAGCCACCCCCCCCTTAGCCCCATTCCCAGCTCTTCGCCCATCGCCCCGCAGGATTTCCGTGACTGATCTGGCCGTGAGGGAACTCCCACTCTTCCCCCTGCCGGATGTGGTGCTGTTCCCGCAGGAGGTGCTGCCCCTGCACATCTTCGAGCCCCGTTACCGCATGATGCTGCGCACGGTGCTCGAAACCGATCGCCGCTTCGGGGTGGTGCGCTGGGATCCACAGGAGAAACGGATGGCATCCGTCGGCTGCTGCGCCGAGATACTGCAATGCCAGACCCAGGAAGACGATCGCAGCAACATCGTCACCCTCGGCCAGCAGCGCTTCCGGGTGCTCGAAGTGATCCGCGAAGCGCCGTTCCGTGTGGGCATGGTGAGCTGGATCGAGGACCAGACCAGCGGCAGCGGCGATGGCCTGCATGAACTGGCCGGAGAGGTCACCCAGGCGCTGAGGGACGTGGTGGATCTGACCGGAAAGCTGATCGGCAAACCCACCAGCCTGCCCACCGACCTGCCGGACCTGCCCCGAGAACTGTCCTTCTGGATCGGTTCCCACTTGGGCGGGCCGGTGGCCGACCACCAGCAGGCGCTGCTCGAGCTCACCGACACCGGCGAACGCCTGCGTCAGGAGTACACCCTCCTGGACCAGACCCGCCGCCAGCTGGCCGCCCGCACCGTGCTCAAGGACACCTTCCGCGATCTGGGGGAGCCCGGACAGGACCTCGCCTGATGGCCGCCCCCTGGCTGCCCCCCCTGCTGGCCACGGCCGGAACCTTCGCCCTGGCGGTGCTGGCCTTCCGCCTCTGGATGCGGCGCCATCGCCGCTTCCAGAGCACCGCCACGGTGGCCGATGCCTACGACCGCTGGACCTCCGACCGCCTGCTGGAGCGGCTGTGGGGCGAGCACGTCCATCTGGGCCACTACGGCGACCCGCCCGGCCGGATCGATTTCCGCGCAGCCAAGGCCGCCTTCGTGCACGAACTGGTGCGCTGGTCTGGCCTCGATCGCCTGCCGCCCGGCAGCCGGCTGCTGGATGTGGGCTGCGGAATCGGCGGCAGTGCCAGGATCCTTGCCCGCGACTACGGCTTCGACGTGCTGGGCATCAGCATCAGTCCGGGCCAGATCGAGCGGGCCCGCCAGCTCACCCCCACCGGCCTCTCCTGCCGCTTCGCGGTGATGGATGCGCTCGACCTGCAGCTCGAGCCCGACAGCTTCGATGCGGTCTGGAGCGTGGAAGCCGGGCCCCACATGCCCGACAAGCAGCGCTATGCGGATGAACTGCTGCGGGTGCTCGCCCCCGGCGGCCACCTGGTGGTGGCCGACTGGAACCTGCGGGATGCAGCGGCAGGTCCGCTCGACCGGCGGGAGCGCTGGGTTCTGCGACAGCTGCTCGATCAGTGGGCCCATCCCGAATTCGCCAGCATCCCCTCCTTTCGCCGCAATCTGGAGCAGAGCCGCTGGCGAGGGGAGGCAGAGATGGCCACCGCGGACTGGACCGCAGCGACGCTCCCCTCCTGGATCGATTCGATTCTCGAGGGGGTCCGGCGCCCGGGGGCGGTGCTCGGCCTGGGGCCATCGGCGGTGCTGCAGGGGCTGCGGGAGGCACCGACCCTGCTGCTGATGCACTGGGCCTTCCGCCGCGGGCTGATGGTGTTCGGAGTGTTCTGCTGCCGGAAGCCGTCACGCGAGGATCAGCCTTCCGGTTCCCCCTCTTCGGCCCGGCTGGTGAGCGGGTAGGTGCCGAACAGGGCCAGGTGTCCGCAGAGGACTCTGAGCTCCTCGATCGCTTGCTCCAGCAGGAGGGGATCGCCGGGCAGCTCCAGATCCACGAAGAAGATGTACTCGCCCATCTCCCGCTTCGAGGGGCGTGATTCGATGCGGCTCATGTTGAGCTGGCGCTGGGCGAAGCAGCTGAGGGCTTCGAGCAGGGCCCCGGGACTGTTGGCGTGGAGGGAGAAGGCCAGGCTGCAGAGAGTGGCGCCGGGCGCCGGGGCGGCGGGCTGGCGCTGCAGCAGCAGGAAGCGGGTGCAGTTGCCCGGCACATCGTTGATCGGATAGGCAAGCACCTCCAGCCCGTGCTCGGTCGCCGCCGGGCGCGAGGCCACCGCGGCCCGGAAGCGGCTGCCGGCGACCAGCCGGGCCGCTTCGGCGGTGGAGCTGGTCGGCAGTTGCAGCGCCTCTGGCAGGTGCTCACTCAACCACAGGCTGCACTGGGCCAGCGCCTGGGGGTGGGAGAGCACCTCGCTGACACGCTCGATCGGGCCGCTGCCCAGCAGCGCATGGCGGATCGGCAGCACCAGGCCGCGCCGGATCTGCAGCTCCGGGTGCTCCCACAGCACATCCAGGCAGGCCGTGACCCCCCCCTCCACCGAGTTCTCCACCGGCACCACCGCTCCATCGCAACGGCCCTCGGCCAGGGCCTTCACCACCGAGCGGATGCCGCTCTGGGGCACCAGCTCCGGCGCCAGGAAGCCCTCGAGCGCGGCCAGCTGCTGCGCCGCCTGCTCGCCATAGGTGCCGGCTGGGCCGAGGAAGGCAAGGCGCATGGCGAAAGGGTGAACATCGGTGGATAGGATCATCTCCCGCCGGCCCCACCTCGAGGCGATGACCCTGGCCTTCAGCGCCAGCCAGCAGCTCCGCCTCCCGGTTCGTGATCAGGCCGAGCATCTGGCGTCCTATCTCGATCAGGAGGACCGTGTCATCCAGGCCCTCCTCGATCCGACGCAGCTGCATCGGCTCGGTCCGGGCCAGTACCGCTACGAAGTGACGCGGCTGCAGGTCTTTCAGCTGCAGATCCAGCCGGTGATCCAGCTCCAGTCCCAGCGGCAGCCCGGCCGGCTGGAGCTGGAGGCCCTGGATTGCGATCTGGAGGGTCTGGGGCTGGTGGACGATTTCCAGCTCACGCTCCACTCCTGGCTGGAAGCCCGTGAGGACGGATTGCAGGGGGAAGCGCAGCTGGCGGTGAGCGTGAGCCGGCCGTCGATGCTGGGGTTGATTCCAGCGAAGGTGCTGGAGGCCACGGGACGGTCTCTGCTCGGCGGCATCCTGCTGGGTATCCGCACCAGAGTGAGCCAGCAGCTCCTCAAGGATTTCAGCCGCTGGTGCGAGACCCGCTGAGCACCCTGCCCAGGAAGCTGTGGCGGTGCAGAGGAGTAGGACCCAGGCGCCGCAGGGCCTCACGATGGAGAGCCGTGGCATAGCCCACATGCCGCTCCAGGCCATAGCCGGGGAAGCGCTCCGCCAGCCGCACGATCAGGGCATCACGGGCCTGCTTGGCCAGCACGCTGGCAGCGGCGATCGAGAGGCAATGGCGATCTCCCCGCACCAGGGTGAGCTGCCGCCCGGACCACTGGCGCAAGGGGAGGACGCCGTCCACCAGCACCAGAGCCGGCTGGCCCGGCAGGCGGTGCAAGGCCCGGTGCATCGCAGCTTCGGTGGCGGCCCGGATACCGAGGCGATCGATTTCCGCGGCGGAGGCCTGCCCGATGGCCCAGGCCGAGGCCCGGGCGGTGATCAGGGGCACCAGGGCCTGGCGACGCCGGCCGGTGAGTGCCTTGCTGTCCGTGAGCCCAGCGGCGGCCAGGGGAGCAAGAGCCGCCCGGGGGAGTACGACTGCCGCTGCGAACACCGGGCCGAACAGGCAACCCCGTCCCACTTCATCGACGCCGGCGCAGTCGGCCGGATCGAGGCCGGCCCACAGCTCTGACGGGCCCACACCTCAGACGGTGGCGGAGGAACGCCGCCGACGACGACGCGGCTCGCCGCTGTCGTCGTCGGCGTCGGCGACAGCCGGTGCCGTGACGGTGGGCGTGGCAGCAAGGGGGAGGGGGACCTGCACCAACGGGGCCTCGATCACCGTGGTGATCGGCGGCTGGGGTTTCTCGATCTCCAGCGGCAGCGGGGTGATCTCCACAAGAACCGCACCGGAATCGCCTCGGCTGGAGCCGCTCTCCTCGGCGCCGCCACGACCGTTGCCCGACACTTCGCCGCCGCCGCCACGGCCACCACGGCGGCGGCGGCGGGAGCCGGAGGCCGACAACTGCTGACGGGCCGCATCCAGCACCGCTTCGTTGTCCTCCCCGGGGCGCACGACCCTCACCACAAGATTCTCGCCGCTGGGGGGCGGATCGAGCAGCAGGGCCGGGCTCAGACCCATCCAGCCATAGACGAGTTCCTGGTCGGGATCCATGGGCACCGCCACCAGTTCGGGTTCCTGGCGACGGCTGACGGCCTCGCTGGAAGCTCCGTTGGTGGCCTCGACCGGCAGGGAGGAGGGGGCGAGTTCCGTGGGGGCACCCAACGGCAGCGCCTCGGAGGCATCGGAGACGCCGCGACCGCCGCGACCGCCACGCCCACCACGGCGACGGCCGGGGGATTCGGCGCCGGTGGGGCTGGCGACCTCAGAGCGGGCGGACGCGGCCGAACGGACCAGACCTGTGACGGTGGCCAGCGGCTGCAGCGTGTCCTTGCCGGGCAGCACGGCCACGTGGCCGAGGCCACCGCAGCTGGGGCAGGCCCGGCCGAACAGTTCGTAGATGTTCTGGCCCTGACGCTTGCGGGTGAGCTCCACCAGACCCAGCTCGGTGATCTGGGCAATCTGGGGCCGGGCCGAATCGTCACGGACGGCCTGGGTGAAATGCTCAAGCAGCATCAGCTGATCGCGGCGCGACTCCATGTCGATGAAGTCGATGATCACGACACCGCCGATATTGCGCAGTTTCAGCTGGCGGGAGATTTCTGCCGCTGCTTCGCAGTTGGTCCAGAGAACCGTTTCGCGTGCATTGGCCGAGCGGGTGAACGACCCCGAGTTGACGTCGATCACGGTGAGCGCCTCGGTGGGCTCGATGATCACGTAGCCACCGGAGGGGAGATCGACCCGGGGCTTGAGGGCGTCGCGGATCGCCGCGTTGACGCGGTAGTGCTCGAGGATGTCAGTGGGCTCGCCGTGGTGCTCCACCAGAAGATTGGCCTGGTCGGCGCCGAGGAAGGCATTCACCCGCGCCACCGCCGCCGGTGTGTCCACAACCACCCGCAGCACGTCAGGGCTGTAGAGATCGCGCAGCACCCTGTGCACGAAGTCCTCGTCGCGGTTGAGCAGAACCGGCGGCGTGGCTGTCTCGGCGGCTTCCTGGATTCCCTCCCACTGGCGCAGCAGGGCCTCGAGGTCGTCGATCAGCACATCCTCGCTGATGCCCTCCGCCTCGGTGCGCACCAGCAGGCCGGCGCCGGGTGGCTTGATCAGTACCCCGAGGGCCCGCAGGCGGTTGCGCTCGTTCTCGCCGTTGATCCGGCGTGAGATGTTGACGCCCTGGCCGTGGGGCTGCAGCACCAGGAAGCGCCCGGGCAGGGTGAGGTTGCCGGTGAGACGCGGGCCCTTGGTTCCCGTGGGCTCCTTCATCACCTGCACCAGCACCTTCTGGCGGGGCTCGAGCAGCTCGGTGATGCCGGCGGCCCCCTTCCTCAGGCGCAGCGGCCCGAGATCGGTGACGTGGATGAAGCCGTTCTTCTCGCTTTCGCCGATGTTGACGAAGGCCGCATCGATGCCGGGCAGGACGTTCTCGACCCGGCCGAGGTAGACATCACCGATCTGGTAGCGGCCCTGGGCGACGACCAGTTCATCAACACGTTCGTCGTTGAGCACCGCGGCGATGCGCAGTTGCTCCGCAATGACGATCTGCTGGGGCATGGAGGATAGGGGGTGGCTCAGTGGAGCCCTGCCATGGAACGGGGATGAACCCCTGAAGCAAGAACCCGCCGGGCAGAGCGTGGCGCAAAGCCGCTCGACTACTGCATCAGCAGGAGAAAGACGGAAGACAAAAGCCTGGTGAGGAGCATCCTCAGGAGGATCAACCTCCGTTCACGTCGAGGCTGCCGGAACTGGGTGGCCGGCCGGAGCGCGGAACAGTGCCTGCGGAGCGATGGGCCGCAGGGCGACGTCTGCAGATTGAGAGCTACAGACGGATCTGCCGTCTTGGGTTGAGCCTAGCACGGGGGCTCCTGAGGCAGAACCTCTGGTTCGCGCAGCAGCAGCCGCTCCCGACGCAGCCGCCCGAGCCGCAGCGGCAGGCCGAGGCGCTCCGCCATCCACCGCAGCAGCTGCTCCGGTCGCAGGCTGCGGCCCTGGGGATCGATCGTGGCCCGCAGCCGGACGGTCAGGGAGTCGGTGCCGTCCGCCGGAATCAGCGGTTCGAGACTCTCCAGGAAGGGACGGCAGTCCCGTTGCCGCGGGCGCCCCTTCTTGTCGGTATCGCTCCAGGGCAGGGCCTCAGCGGCCAGCAGGGTGGCGATCGCCTCTCGCCAGCGCTGGGGGGTCAGGCATCGCCCCGGCTCGATGGGGCACAGCTCCACGCTCCATTCGGCCGCAACCAGCTCCTGGGAGAGGCTCGGGCCACTGAGTGGCACCGCCTCGACGCTCTGGAGCGGGAACTCCGCCGGCAACTGGGAGCGCAGACGGGTCAGGGCTTCCACCGGGTCCACCGGGGTGGCGAACTCCAGATCCAGCCACTCGCCCAGAGCCTCCACCCCCAGCGGCAGGGCCAGGGCCAGCTGCAGGCGCGGCAAGGGATGGAAGCCGCCGGTGAAGCTCACCGGCAGGCCGCTGCGGCGCAGGGCCCGCTCCAGCAACCTGACGATGTCGAGATGGCTGAGCAGGGCCAGGGAGCCGGTCTTGCCGAAACGGAACCGCAGCCGCTGCAGCCGGTCGCTGGCCGGCGGCCGCGACGGCTGAGGGGTGGGAATCGGCGGCGGCGGCACCACCACGTTGTGGCCGAACTCCGGCCCGCAGACGCCGCAGCTGCTGCAGCCTTCAAAGGAGCAGTCGGGCACCACGGCAGCGGCCAGGGCGCGTTGCAGATCCTCCACCAGCCAGGCTTTGTCGATGCCGGTGTCGATGTGATCCCAGGGAAGCGGCTGGCGGCAGAAGCGGGCGAGATCCGCGCCGCTGAGGGCAACGGCCGAGCCCCAGTCCCCCATCTCCAGGGCGCGGTAGCGGCCGCCGAGCCCCGCCGCCTCGATGGCGTCGGTCCAGGCGGCGTAGGTGCGCTCGATCGTCTCGAACCAGGCATCCATGCCGGCCCCGGCCCGCCAGGCGGCCTCCAGCACCGACGCCAGGCGCCGGTCCCCCCGGCCGACGAAGTCCTCCATCGCCGAGAGGCGGACATCGGTGGTGTTGGTCTTGATGCCGCGCAGCGGGCGCAGGGCGGTACGCAGCAGCTCCTGCCGCCGCCGGAACTCCGCCGTGGAGACGCTGTGCCACTGGAAGGGCGTATGCGGCTTGGGCGTGAAGTTGCTGATCGTGAGGTTCAGCTCCAGCCGCCCCAGATCGCTGCACTGCTGCTGCAGGGCGCGGCAGGTGTCAGCGATGCCGACCACGTCGGCGTCCGTCTCCCCGGGCAGGCCGATCATGAAATAGAGCTTCAGCCTGCGGTACCCGCTCTCCATGGCGGTGCGGATGCCGCGCAGCAGCTCGGCGTCGGTGAGGCCCTTGTTGACGATGTCACGCAGACGCTGGCTGCCGGCCTCCGGCGCGAAGGTGAGCCCGGCCTTGCGGGTGCCGCCCAGGATGTGGGCGATGTTCGTGTCGAAGCGGTCGACCCGCTGGCTGGGCAGGGTGAGACTGACGTTGTGCTCCGCCAGGCGGTTGCGCAGCTCGACCCCCACGGCCGGCAGCGCTAGGTAATCGCTGCAGCTGAGCGAAAGCAGGGAGAAGTCGCTGTAGCCGGTGCGTTCCATGCCGGCCTCCACTGCCTCGATCACCGCCTCGGGCTCCACGTCGCGGGCGGGGCGGGTGAGCATGCCGGGCTGGCAGAAGCGGCAGCCGCGGGTGCAGCCGCGCCTGATCTCGATCGTGAGCCGGTCGTGGACGGTTTCGATATGCGGCACCAGACCCATGGCGTAGTGGGGCATGGGGGTGGCGACTCGGCGCAGCAGCCGCTGCGGCAGCTCCGGCAGCAGCGGCCGCAGACTGATGCCGTCGGGCCCCGGGCTGTAGAGCGCCGGCACGTAGACCCCCGGCACCTGGGCCAGATCGCGCAGCAGAGCGGAACGGCTCAGCCCGGCGG
The DNA here is from genome assembly GCA_964355015.1 of uncultured bacterium. GTDB lineage: Bacteria > Cyanobacteriota > Cyanobacteriia > PCC-6307 > Cyanobiaceae > CAYHCE01. Next base: position 71,319 of record CAYHCE010000012.1, read on the forward strand.
CCTTGGCCTCGGCCACCACAAGGCCGATCTCCGGCAACAGCTCCTCGCCGTCGCCCAGGGCGATGAAATCGAAGAAGGCGGCGTAGGGCTCGGGGTTGCTGGTGGCGGTGGGGCCGCCGGCGAAGATCAGCGGCGGGGCCTTGGGATCGGAGAGGGGCAGGTCGCCGCGGTCGGCCGCCCGGATCGGCAAGCGGGCGAGGTCCAGCATCTCGAGGATGTTGGTGGCGCCGAGCTCGTAGCTGAGGCTGAAGCCGAGGAGATCGAAGCCGGGCAGGGGGCGGCGGCTCTCCACGGCGAACAGGGCCTGGCCCTGTTCCCGCAGCCGGGTGGAGAGGTCGGCCGCCGGCAGGTAGGCCCGGTCACAGAGCTGGCCGGGAACGCTGTTGAGAATCGAGTAAAGAAGGATGTGACCCAGGTTGCTGGCGCCCACCTCGTAGAGCTCGGGGTAGGTGAGGGCCCAGCGCACCCGGGCTGCGTTCCAGGCGCGAGGTTCGACGCCGAGCTCGTTTCCCAGATAGCGGCCGGGCTTGCCGATGCCTCGATCGATGAGGGCCTCGAAATCGACCGGCTCGAGCTCTGGGGCAACGGTCACGGGGGAGGCGAAATCGGGCTTGCCCCGATCGTATGCAGCCCGACGCCATAGGAGGATGCCGCCCATCCGATCCAGAAGCGCTTCACCGTGGTCCAGGTCAACGGCAACTACCTCAAGCTCAAGGCGGGTTACCTGTTCCCCGAGATCGCCCGGCGGGTGAAGGCCTTCTCCGAGGCCCATCCCGGCGCCGCCATCATCCGCCTGGGCATCGGCGACGTGACCGAGCCCCTGCCGGAGGCCTGCCGCGCCGCCATGAAGACGGCGATCGACGAGATGGGCACCCGCGAGGGCTTCCACGGCTACGGCCCCGAGCAGGGCTACCTCTGGCTGCGCGAGGCGATCGCGCAGCACGACTTCCATTCCCGCGGCTGCGAGATCAGCGCCGAGGAGATCTTCATCTCCGACGGCTCCAAGTGCGACAGCAGCAACATCCTCGACATCCTCGGCCCGGACAACCGCATCGCCGTGACCGATCCGGTGTACCCCGTCTACGTGGACAGCAACGTGATGGCCGGCCGCACCGGCGAGGCCGATGAGACCGGCCGCTACGGCGGGCTCACCTACCTGCCGATCACCGCCGCCAACGGCTTCAAGGCCCCCCTGCCCGCAGACAGGGTGGATCTGATCTACCTCTGCTTCCCCAACAACCCCACCGGCGCCGTGGCCAGGCGGGAACAGCTGCGGCAGTGGGTGGACTACGCCCTGGCCAACGACGCCCTGATCCTGTTCGACGCCGCCTACGAGGCCTTCATCCAGGACCCGGCGCTGCCGCACTCGATCTACGAGATCGAGGGCGCCCGGGAGTGCGCGATCGAGTTCCGCTCCTTCTCCAAGAACGCCGGCTTCACCGGCACCCGCTGCGCCCTCACGGTGGTGCCCCGCGGCCTGATGGGCAGCGCCGCCGATGGCGGGAAGGTGGAGCTGTGGGGCCTGTGGAACCGCCGCCAGTGCACCAAGTTCAACGGCGTCAGCTACATCGTGCAGCGCGGCGCCGAGGCCGTGTACTCCCCCGAGGGCCAGGCCCAGGTGAAGGCCCTGATCAGCTTCTATATGGAGAACGCCGCGATCATCCGCCGGGAGCTCACGGCAACGGGTCTGCAGGTCTTCGGGGGCGAGCAGGCCCCTTACGTGTGGCTCAGGACCCCCGAGGGCCTCGATTCCTGGGGCTTCTTCGACAGGCTGCTGCATGAGGCCCATGTCGTGGGAACGCCAGGAAGCGGCTTCGGGGCAGCGGGCGAGGGGTACTTCCGCCTCTCCGCGTTCAACAGCCGGGCCAACGTGGAGGAGGCCATGGTGCGCATCGCCCGTGGCTCCCTCGTGGAGGCTGCCTAAATTTGGACACCCTTCGCGCTGTTGTGGCCATGGCGATGGCACCACCCATGGCTGTGGAAACGCCCAGCCGCTCCCCTGGCGGGGCCGCGGTGATCGAGAAGGAGGTGCAGCGGGTGCGCAAGCCCTCGCCCCGTTACCGGGTGCTGTTGCACAACGATCCGGTGAACTCGATGGAGTACGTGGTCTCCACCCTCCGGCAGGTGGTGCCCTCCCTGAGCGAGCAGGACGCCATCGCCGTCATGCTCGAGGCCCACAACACCGGGGTGGGCCTGGTGATCGTCTGCGATCTGGAACCGGCCGAGTTCTACTGCGAGACCCTCAAGGCCAAGGGGCTGACGAGCACGATCGAGCCCGAAAGCTGAATGTCGGCTCCAGCCCCGGCGGCGCGCCCCCACTGGCTCGGGACCCTGCTCTACCTGCCGCTGCTGGTGGTGACCGGCTGGCTCGCGGTCCAGCCCCTCGGGTGGATGGTCCCGGCACTGAGGCCCGATCAGGTCTCCCTGCTGGGCACGGTGGTGGCATTCGCGCTGCTGCTGCTCACCCTGCCGCTGCGGTTGAAGCGGGTCTGGCACGAGCCCCATCCCTGGCGACGCCTGGGCCTGGCGCGGCCGCTGGGTCAGGGGGTGCGGGCGTTTCTCGGTGGACTGGTCATGGCGCTGCTGCTGTTGACCACGGTGGTGGTGGGTCTGCTGGTGAGCGGCCAGGCGCAGTGGAGGGGCACCCTCACCGCGCCGGTGGCGCTCAACGCGCTGGCGCTGCTGGGCGTGGGACTGGCCGAGGAACTGGTGTTCCGGGGCTGGCTGTGGGGGGAGCTGACGCTGCTGACCGGGTCAAGGCGCGCCCTGGTGGGGCAGGCGCTGCTGTTCAGTGTGGTGCACACCCGCTTCAACCTGGGGCCGTTCGCCTTGATGGCGCTGCTGGGAGGCCTGCTGCTGCTCGGCCTGGTGCTCGCCCTGCAGCGCCGGGCCGACGCAGGCAGCCTGGCCGGCGCGGTGGGGCTGCATGGCGGCCTGGTGGGGGGCTGGTTCGCTCTGATCTCCGGGCTGCTGCAGCTGTCACCGCAGGCGAGTGCCTGGCTGGTCGGCCCGGGCGGAGCGAGCCCGAATCCGATCGGGGGCCTGCTGGGTTGGCTGGGGCTGGGGGTGGTGCTGTGGCTGCGGCTGCGGCAGCAGTCGCCGCGGACCTCCGGGAACTGAGACCGGAGAATCGGCCCCATCCCCTGGGAGGAACCGAGCGACGGGACCATCAAGGCCGTCGCCAGAGGCCGAATGAACGGATCCGCCTGGCCCCGCTGCAGCGGGGCTTTTCACTGGCCCACCGTCAATCGGGCTCTGCGCAGCACGAAACTCAGCACCGTTTCGATCCGGGTGGTGATGTCCGCCGTGAAATTCATGCCGAGTCGCAACTCGCAGCGGCGAGTGGCGGATTGCAGCACCGCCTTCTCAGGGATCACCGTGACCTCATAGCCGGCCGAGGCCCCAGAGGCAGGCTGGGAAGGGGGTTGCGGCAGCCCCGGTTGGGACGGGGAGCGGATCGCATCCGGCGCCACCGAGCGCACCGTTCCCCTGAGGGTGCCGAAATCGGGATAGGGGCAGCCGGCGATGCGCAGATCCGCCCGCTGGCCTGGCTTCACATTGTCGATATCCTCGGGCGCCACGATCAGCTTCGCCACCAGCATCCTGCCGCTGGGGGCGATACGGGCCAGCTCCTGGCCCGGCTGCACCACCTGCTGGGGATTGAACAGTTCCAGTGAATACAGCACTCCCCCCACAGGTGCCCGCACCTGGGTGATGCCCAGATCACGGCTCACCTGGGAGCGCTGGCCGCTGTTGGCCACGAACTCCTGGGCCAGCCTGGAGAGCTGGGCGGTTTCGCTGAAACGCATCTCCTCCACGGCCCTTCGGGCCTTGGCGAGGCTCGAACGGGCAACCTCGAGGTTGGCGGCCTTCTCATCCAGCTGCATCGGTGCGATCGCCCCGCTGTCCTTCAGCAGCTGGAAGCGGCTGAATTCAGCCTGGGCCAACTGCAAGGCCGCCTCCGCCTTCTCCACTTCCAGTTCAGCGCCCTTGACCGCGGCCGCGTTCTGACTGAGCAACGCCTCCTGTTGTCGATCCAGTGCACTCCGGCTGGAGGCGAGTTCGGCCTGCTTGCCCTCCAGATCGGCGGGATCGAGCACCGCGATCACCTGGCCGGCCCGCACCGTCTGATGGGTCCGCACATCCACGCTGCGCACCCGACCGGCCAACGGGGCGTGGATGACGCTGGTTTCGCCGCTCGGGCGCACCTGCCCGGCCCCGTGCACCACCACCCGATAGGGCCACACCGCCATCAGGCCAACGCCGGTGATGAAACCACCCACCATCGCGAACCCCAGCAGCCGTACCCAGGGCCGCACCGAGGGGAGGAACTCCTCGCTCGTGCTGGGCCTGAGCACCAGACCCGCATCGACCGGCCGTACGGCCGCTCTCCCGGCCTGCGGCGCGGGCGCCGACACCACCAACTGGGACGGGGCGGAGGTTCGATCAGCAGGGGGCGTGTCGCTCATGCCGGCAGGAGATAGGGGGTGAGGGGTTCGACGTCGCGCAGATCCTGAGGCCGGCCCTGAAACTTCACCTTGCCGCTCTCCAGATACACCACCCAGTCACAGCTGAGGATCACGCTGGGGCGGTGGCTGATCATCACCGTGGTCAGCCCCTTGCGCAGCGGCAACAGGCGATCGAGCAGGCGCCGTTCCAGACCTGGATCCAGGGCCGCTGTGGATTCATCCAGGATCAGCACCGGTGGCCTTGCCACCAGCGCCCGCGCGATCGCCAGGCGCTGCCGCTGGCCACCGGAAAGGTTGGCGCCGAATTCGCCCAGCATCGTCTGATAGCCATCGGGCAGTTCGCGGATGAACGCGTCAGCGAGGGCCAGATCACAGGCGGCCACCACCTGATCGAAGCTGGCATCCGGATAGGTGAAACGGAAGTTCTCCAGGATCGTGCGATTGAAGAACTGGGGATCCTGCGGAATCAGCGCCACCTGCTGGCGAAGGCATTCGAGCGATATGTCCTTCAGGCCGTAGGGGCCGTAATGGATGGTGCCACTTTGAGGTGGATAGAGGCCCGCCAGCAGCTTCACCAGCGTGCTCTTGCCGCAGCCCGATTCACCGATCAGTGCCGTCATGCAGCCACCCGGGATCGTGAGGTTGAAATCTTTCAGCAGCTCCACCCGGCCGGCATGGTGAAAACCGAGATTCCGGCAGAGGATCTCGCTGCCCAGAGGGAGCGCCACCCACGGCTTCGAAGCAGCCTTGGGATCTTCCACCGTGCCTTCGAGCACCTCCGAGAGGCGATGGAACACCACCTGGGCCGCGATGAAATCAGCGGCGAACGCCACCAGCCCAGCCAGAAAACCCAGCACGTTGGTGCCCATGCCGCTGAAGGCCAGCAGCTGGCCGATGCTGAGCTTGCCGGCGATCACGAAGCTGCTGCCATACCACAGCAGTGTCAGGGTGGTGATGCTGGAGAGCAGCTCTGTGGTGGTGGAACCGAACAGCTGCAGCTGCATCGTGTTCCAGCGCAGATGGGACAGCTTGCCGAAATTGCTCTGGTACTCATCCCAGACCTGCGGGATCGCCTCTGTGGTCTTGAGCACCTGGGCACCGCGGAAGGCCTCAACCAGAAAGCCCTGGTTCTCGGCCGACAGCACGATCAGGCGGCGGGTCTTCTGACGCAGCGCCGGCAGGAAAACAAGATTCGCGCTCACCACCAGCACAAACGCCAGCAGCGAAAAGGCGGTGAGAGCCGGGCTGTAGGCCACCATCACCACCAGCGAAACCCCAGCGATGAACAGCTGACTGGGCAGCCCGAGAACCACATCGCAGATCAGGCCGTTGATGCGGCTCACGTCGCTGATGCGACTCACCACTTCACCACTGCGGTGGCTGTCGAAATAGGTCATCGGCAACCGCAGCAGACGGTGGCCATACTCCAGCAGCATCCCCAGTTGCAGGCGCTGGGCGAAGTGACCCACCAGGTGACCCTGCAGCAGCGAGATCAGGTCCCTGAAGACGAACAACAGCAGCATCCCGAGCCCGAGGCTGGTGAGCAGCTGGCTGTCGCGCCGCACGAGCACATCATCGGTGAGGAGCTGCAGCAGCAGGGGCATCGCCAAGGCGAGCAGGCCGATCACCGCATTGATCGCCAGGGCCTGCAACAGCAGGCCCCGATAGGGAAGAACCAAGCGCAGGAAACGCAGGAAGGGGCCCGTGGCGCCTCCTCCTGCTCAGCGAGGCGATCGGGATCGGGCTCGAGCAGCAGCATCACGCCGTTGCTCCAGCCCTCCAGGAACTCCCGCTCGGGCAGCTGCCGCAGCCCGACCGCAGGATCGGCGATCAGAAAGCGCCGCCGCCGCCGCCCATGCAGCACCACCCAATGGTTGCCCTTCCAGTGGCAGATCGCCGGCAGGGGAATGGAGTCAAGATGGCTGAGCAACTCGGGCTCGGCGCGCACGGCACGGGCCTGAAAACCGATGGCATCGGCACCGCGACGCAGGCCAAGCAGGGTGGTGCCCAGGGAGCCTGTGCCCACCAGTTCTCGCACACGGGAGAGTGGCAGGTTCCTGCCGTGCTGCCGGGCCACGGTGGCAACGCAAGCGGCACCGCAATCCTCTTCGGAATGCTGCTCGACACAGGCGTAGCGGGGCATTGGACTCACGTTCAGCGTAGAATTTAGCGGGCGAACAGATCGCCTGTCGACGAGACATCAGAACGTTGCAGACCAGGCGGAAGGTCCACTTGATCGGCGCAGCCAAGAGTAAGGATCTCGCACGATTCCTCAACGAACAACCTCAGGCTTCCATGCAGAGAAACTGCTTGATGCCACAAGGTAAAACAGACTCATGCAGCCTTGAACCTGAAAACTTCCAAGGGCCTGAGCCGCAGCAAGCCTCTCGGCCCACGCAGGGCCTCAACAGATGGTCACCCAGTTCAGTTGGCGCCTGGTGACCCTGACCGCTCAGCCGCTACTGGGTACTCGTCGGCCCCAACCATCGGCAGCAGGGTCTGCTGCTGTGGCCTCACTCCCTGCAACAGCCGGGACGTTCTGTCCCGCCCTGCTGGAAGAAAGCTGCCGGTCGCTGTTGCGCCGGGCGCCCTTACCTGTCCGTGGTCCGGACTCCTTCGGACTGGGCTGATTCTCCTGTCACAACCGCTGCAGTCCAGCCAGGAAACGTTCCACCGAGCGGTTCTCTGCCACCCGATCGACCGCTGCCGGCCTGGTTCCGCGGAGACGCACTCCCTTCTGCGCTGTGGCCTGCATACATTACGGGGGTGCACGCTGGGAGGCGCCTGATCCAACCTCCCCTCCCGGACACTGCTCTTGAGCTGGAACGGGGACAGGAACTGTCTCGTGAACAGACCCAGTGCCCTCAGCATCACGGCGCCATCGCGGTGCAGGAGCGGCTGATTCTCGCTCCGCCCCGACTCACTCCATGGCCAAGGGAGTCCAGAGGACGAGGCTCGCCTTCATTCCCGCACCGAGGTCCCATCGCTCCCAGAACATCCCTGGGTTCACCGCCGGAGAGATATACCTCTGAAGCCGGTCACGCCAGGGGATTGCTACACCCTCCCGTGACTGACCAGACCATTGAGACCGGCATATCGCGCCGGCCAGCCAAGAAGCGCAGGCTTCGGTGTAGATATATGTACTGCGCCTGGAGCCGCAAGGTGATATCTCTAACAATAGGTAATGACAAAGACCAACAAGGGCCTGGGAGCGCATGTTGAATACGCTTACTGCGCGTTACACCTGTTAAACTTAGTCGGACAATCTCTTTCAGACTCCAGCCATGGCTCACTTCTCGCCGATTGATGATCAAAGGGCCCAAGGGATTTCCGGGGGCATCAGCCGGAGCTTCAACTGGCAAGAAAGCCGCTCCTACTTAATCAATTTCGAACTGAATAATACCAGCAACCAGGGCTTCTTCAATGGCAACACAGTTAACGTTGATGTTACCATTATTAAGCATGATCAAGAACCAGGGCCGACAGCACCCGGACTTGCCATCTGATTCAGTTCGCGACCAGGGGCGCTCGTCACTACTGAAAGAGTTACATGGCCCACCCATCTCAGACGATCTGAGCAGAGGTTGACATTGACTGGCACTCTGAGCCCTGGTGATCGAATCTAGCCTGGGCGGGCTTGATCAGAATTGGCTTGATCAGGATGGATCAGATGATCGACATGACAAGGAGCTGATCACAGCGGTCGAAGAGGCCCCCGCCTGGGCCCAGGGCGAGCAGCGGGAGTTGAGCGCAGCGGCAGCTGGGCAACGCTGGGTGGGCGTTGGACTTGCGGGCCAGCAGGGAGTCGGGATCGGTGCTGGAGCGATGGGTCTGGTTGCTGAGCATGACGCCGCCGAAATCCCCCTTGGCGCGCTCCCAGCCAGCTTTGGGCTCACCGAATCCCAGATCCGGCCCGCTGGGCGGGGGCTGGAGATCGTCCCCGCCGTCGATTCGCTGCAGCGAGGCAGGGAGAGTGCCCAGACCTGCAGAAGTGAGGCCAGCAGCAGCTGCTCAGGCGGCACTGAGGCCGGCACACTCAGACGTAGAGCTGGCAAGAGCAGGGATTGAGGTGACCCGTGGGCTGATCCACCAGCTGCCGGATCGGCCGCAGCGGCTGGGTTGGCCGGGATCCGCTCCTCGATCGAGACATACTCGATCGAGACATAGGAGAACAGGAAGCCACTGCGCTCCTGCTGACCTCGCATCAACGCTGGGGCAGATGCCCAATTCTCGCAGAGCTGACCGGGTTTTTCAGAGATCAGCTCAAGGGGGTCGCGTCACGGGGATTGCTAGATTCTCCCTTGGTCAGCCAGACCGTCTCAGCAGCCTCAGGCATGAGGATTCAGCCCGTGATCAATCCAGCCAGAGCAACGCTGAATCAACTCTTTCCGCAGACTAAAGCCATGATCGCGCCAGACCCATAAGATCAGCGTATCGCGTCGATCAGCAAGAAGTGCCTGCATGAGTATAGATTTGTGTACTATGCTTGCGAGTGCAGACATGAGATCGCTAAGCATGGGTCAAGGCTGACAAGAGCCTGTGGGCGCACGACTAATCCGTTAACCTGGTGCTAACCGGGCGTCAAACATGTTCAACTTGGCCAGCAAATTTCTTACAGAACCCAGGCATGGCTCACTTCACGCAAATCGATGATCAAATGGCCCAGGAGATTTCCGGGGGGATCAAGACGAGCTTCAACAAGCAACAAAATCGTACGTACAACATCAAAACTGATCGAACGGACACCACAAACAGTGGCACCGGGAATGGCAATGTAATCACCATCAACATCAACAGAAACAGCCCTCCCGTTTGACTCTCAATGCGAGGCCAGGGGTGAATCGTCATCCAAGGAAAGAGCTCAATCACCAGCTCTTACGCAAGCAGAGTTAATGCTAGCGCCGAGTGATCGGCGCTTTTTGCTGAGGTTTGCCAAGCCCATGCTTCTTGAATGCGTAACCGAGGGAGCCCTGAACCATGGCGTCGCTGCCTGGAAGTCAAGCAGGCCATCGGCGAACTGAACAAAGAAGTTGACAGCTACAGAAATCTTTCACCAAGGAAAGCTTAAGCCCATGGGGGAGGCACTCTTCCCGGCATCTATACATCCCCAGCCAATTCTTAACCCTTCTCAGGAATTGAGCGTGAGGCGGCCCGTTTCGAAGAGTGCCTGCTTCGATCAGAAGTAATCTTTCAACCAAAGCCGCTACAAATCGACAGGGATCTATGCCCAGTCAGCAGATAGACGGAAAGTTTTAAACTTCTGGCGCTGTAGGCAGGCTGCCAGCGGGTCATGAGAAAACATAACGTCAGCGAACTGCCTTGGCCAACGCCTTCCTACCCTCCACCGGTGCCCGCAGCGCCTCCTCGAGCGGAGCCGTTCCGTAGTCACGCTCCAGCAGCGCCATCACGGTGCGGCCGAAATCCCTGGGATTGCGCTCGAACGCTTCCAGGCAGATCCGGCCGAAGGTGCTTCCCATCGGCTCAGGGTTCCAGAGCAGCTTCCTCGCCGTCCAGGGCATCATGCTCATCGGGTTGTAGCCGGGCTTGAGCAACCCCTGCTCGAAGCCGTACTGCTCGAGGTGAGTGTGGGGCTGCAGGCCGATGAAGAAAATCGCGGGCTCCACCTTGTCGGCACCGAAGATCCGCTCCAGCTCGCGGTGGTAGGCCACCGTCTGGCGGATCGTCTCGGGGCGCTCGTCGATCACGTTGAACGAATAGTTCACCGACACATGCTCGCGGAAACCCGCACGGGCCAGCAGGCGGCAGTTCTCCAGCACGGTGCGCAGGTTGTAGCCCATGCGCATCTTGCGCACGAGCTCCTGGGAACCGGAGGTGATGCCGATCTCGAAGTAGTCCATGCCGGTGGCCACCATCAACTCCGCCAGCTCGGCATCGAGATTGTCGGCGCGGATGTACGCGGCCCAGCGGATATCGACCATGCCGGCAGCCTGGATCGCTCGCAGCAGTTCCTTGGCGTCCTCGATGTAACGACGAGCCGGGATGAACTGGGCGTCGGTGAACCAGAAACCGCGCACGCCCCGATCATAGAGCTGGCGCATCTCGGCCACCACCTCTCCCACCGGATTCACCCGCACCGCCTTGCCTTCCACCACCGTGTAGACGCAGTAGCAGCAGTTGTGAGGACAGCCGCGCTTGGTCTGCACGCCGACGTAGAAATCACCTGCATCGAGATACCATTCGAGCTGGGGCCAGATCGAGGCGATGTAGGCGTAATCACAGGCAGTCTTGATCAGACCCTCGGGCTGCTCGTGGATCAGGCCTGGCCTGGGGGGCTCCCCCACCACGAAGCAGCGCTCGCCCGCCAGGGAGACTCCCCGGATCAGCTTCTCCAGCAGCGGCTCGCCCTCCCCCACCGACACCACGGTGCCCCCGGGCAGGCTCCTGCCCAGCTGCTCGTAGAACACGCTCACGGCCCCGCCGCCCATCACCACCCTGGCATCGGGATGGAAACGCCGGGCCCGCCGCAGACCGCGACGCACCAGCCTCAGATTGCGCCAGAGCTCGCCGTAGAAGGCCGCCATCAGCCTCAGGCCGCCGAGGGCCCCGCGCAGGCGGCGCAGGGGGTTGGCGGCGTAGAACACTTCGAAGGAGTTCTGAAGCGGGTTGCCGCCCCGGCCATCCACCGGGGCATAGATCTGGATGTCACGCCAGGAAAACACCAGCAGAGTGGGACGAAACGCCTCGATCGTTCCCAGCAGCACCCGCTCCACATCGAGAATCGGCAGGGCGGCCAGGTCGAGCAGGCGCTGGGGCAGCCCCGGGAAGCGCTTGTGGAGGTGGTCGGCCAGGTACACCGGGCCGATCGGGAAGATCGGATTGCAGGGCAGGCGGATCAGCAGCACCCGTTGCTGTGTGGCGTCGCCGCCGCCCTCCCCCTGCTCGTGTTGCTGCGCTTCGGCCCGTGTCATCGGCCCCTCAGGCAAGGTCGGACGCTAACAACCGCTGCCGAGGGCAGTGGCCAGGCGGCCACAAGTTCCATAGGCGCAGGCGTGGAGGCCGGCATCGGCGGTTACAGGAATGATGCCGGTGCTCCCTGGTTCGCCGCTGACCGATCACAGCGGTGCAAGGAGGGCGCTGGGCAAAGCCCCCACACATCCCGCAATATTGCGTTACATTGCCGCTGGTGGCGGGTTTCCCCGTCCTGCCGAAACCGTCCTACCTAAACCGCCCTGCTCAGGGGCTTCTCCTCTCGTACTCATGACCACCACGCTTCAGCAGCGCTCCGGCGCCTCTGCCTGGAGCCAGTTCTGTGACTGGGTCACCTCCACCGACAACCGCCTCTACGTGGGCTGGTTCGGTGTGCTGATGATCCCCACCCTGCTGGCCGCCACGATCTGCTTCCTCGTGGCCTTCATCGCCGCTCCCCCCGTCGACATCGACGGCATCCGCGAGCCCGTCGCCGGCTCCCTCCTCTACGGCAACAACATCATCTCCGGTGCCGTCGTTCCTTCCAGCAACGCCATCGGCC
>CAYHCE010000013.1:0-81504 GCA_964355015.1 uncultured bacterium
CTGATGACGAGGCTCGCGTCGATACATGTGGAAAACTCTGAGCGGCTTTTCGGCGGAAATGAGCCGATTTGCGCACATTCTACCGACGAAAGCCGCTCAGATCCACTGCGGCACAGGCCATCTGCCCTTTCTCAGGAGGCCCTACTTGGGGCGGGCAGAGCCGTGCTTCGTTGTTTCATCCAGTGTGGACAAAACACCAGAATTCAAAAGTGCAGCACGTATCAATCCAAAGTAAACTTGCTGACTCCGAAACAAAGACAGAATCCAGCGCTTCAACAAATTCTGTTCATGGGTAGATTGATTGTCCAAAAAGAATGACGATGACATTGTTCTGTTATTCAAGAACGCGAGAAGAAAGTCGTTACTGCCATCTTTTCTCGCGGCACTCGCGGCGTCCAAAGCTGATTTAGACTTTTGCATGCGTCTGTTAAACACAGAAAAGTCCTGACATTCTTTCCAATACTTGATGCTTTTCGAACGCGTACGCTCTCTGTGTACCTGAACGATGGCCTGCGAGATATCCATCGGGTTCAGCAAGCGCTGGCGTACATGGGGTATCGGGATTCTTGAGAAGAATGTAGCCGCCCAGACTCTGTAGCTAAGTCCCCCATGTTTATGGTTGAAGCCACCATTCTGAGACCGTGTAATCAGGTCAACAGAGACTTCATCCATCACAAGACCACCATTCTCGATTCCATTTTGAATAATGTTATCGGCTAGGGTGCTACGAGTTAACACAATGCTGTTTCCCATTCCGTCCAAACGATAGCTTTGTAGCCAAGCATCACCAACAGAGATATCAGCCAACTCGGTCAGAACATCAGTGCAATAATCGCAAGCCTTTGCCTTAAAATAACCAGCGCCCCAACTGTTACCAATCTTGCGCATCTTTACTACATGAACTTTGCCTTGCGTATCTGTGGCAGAGAAAGAATAGTCCGATGCAGTGCCCTTCTCTTCCTTTATCCTATATTCAGGATTTGTGTAGCCACCTTTGACGCCTGCACCTTGGGCTAGATAATCAGTATAGAACTTACTCTTCAACCCACCACAGATTATACCAACTGTGAACGCAATTTTCTGGCGATACTCAGGGCAGTAATGTTGCTTAAGGCGTATCGCCTTGATGAAGCAAGCAACACCCGATACAGCCACACGTCCAGCCGATTGGTCGATTATAGAAAAAAGATCATCCATCGACACAGGATAATAACGAGTCTTCGAAATAGACCTAACATCTTCTGCGCTGCTGCAAACAGCATATTTATAACCATTGTGATCGTCTGTTTTCACAACATACAAATATTGGACAATACCCCGCAACAGAAGTTGTTCTAGGACATAGGTCGCAATACCCCCCGAGGACGAGGTCGGCCTGAACTCTCTACTGTAGCCAACGTAACAGTTTTCAAATTTTCCTGCACGAGGATCGCTAAATCTCGAATCTGGAAAAAGTATCTCTGCTATCGCGTCTTCGTCTATTACCTCAGCGTCAGGATTTGTATTGAATGGACAAACCTTGACTGCGCTTTCAGGTACATTTGCCTTGATCGCCTTAGGTGCCAGAAATCCATCTTCATTCCAAGCCATCTTTAAGGTTCCGCAGGATTCAGACACACAAACGCCGCAACCAGAACAGAGGACGTTCAAGGGATTTGAACAGCTACCTATTTCTGCGCTTTGGACTCTCTTGGATTCTTGTATAATGCGCTCAATCGTTGAAACTTTACGTGTCTCGATAGGTTGTTCGCCAACCGCTATGTCCAAAAACTGAAAAGATTTTAATCTAAAATGATCAAGTCTTTTATTAACCACTTTCCAGTTGATAGGCTCTAGCATCTGATCAATGTTCAATGGCGTAGTTTTTGTCACTAGACGTGACTCGAGCCCGAACATCTTCAGCAAAGATGTAAATCTTGCCATGCCCCGAGACGGGTTTCCATACGCAATAAATGGTTTATTGAACAGAATGGAGAACACCGTTCCATGGAAAGAATCTGTCAGAACAAATGACGCCTGATACAGTGAGGACAGCCAGCCCTCAACCGTCTTATCACCAGACGCATCGTTATCTAAAAGAGGAAATACAAAAGGTTCGCCACTTGTCATATATGGCTTCAAGGAAAGCTTTTCTGCAATACTTGAAACGACTTCCGCCTTGTCACTGTCAATATCAAGAATATAGGTCAAAAGCCTGCCTCCTCCAACGTGTCTGCTATCCAGAGCAAACTTTAATATGTAGTGATTAGCTGTCAGAAGCATGGTCGGATCAAGCACATGCGTAGCCGATTTATTAAGATGCTTCTTACATAGCGTAACACCACTATCCTCTCGAACTGAGACAGCATGAAAGCTATTTAATAGTCTTGCCCCCATCTCTGTCTCATCTTCGTTATACTCCCACTTGGACGAACCAAAAGACGCCGCATAACTAATACGCCTGATTGATTGATTTGCTCCGAGAAAATCAAGATAAAGATCTGGTAACACACTTTTTGCATATTTTGATCGCCAGATTTGATCGCTGCCAACGACAACAGCATAGAAGTTATAACTTGGTGTAAATTCTGTAAGCTCATTTGAAGTATAGAATTGTCTGCTAATCAAACCGAGGTTCCTATCCAGGAAATCACCATTTGGATTATTTTTTTTCATTCCAATTGTGTTTGAGAATAGATTATCGGCCAGACCGTCTGTTTGTTTATTTTTAACATTATCTGAATAATGCCGCCTATTTATAAGTATAGGCTGATACCCAATATCGCGAATAGCTTGGGTCAAGGCGTAGGCCTGTAGATTTCCACCAATATTTCTGTTAAGTGGCAGCGTCAGAATACCTATATTTTTACTTTTTCTTTGAAGGCTCAAGTTCTTTTGCTCATTCATGCTGTTCTCCAAGCTAACGTATTTGGATATTATCACAGTATACCAAAAGCGGCAATAGCCTGAGAAAATCTGTCTTCAGATAATATTACACCCTTGACAGCATCAAACGAAACTGTCGCATCATTATCGCCATGGAACGTTCTTATAAATAAATTATTGCGAGACTCAAGAACAGTTAGGAATTTTTCGTCAACTCTAACATGATTCCCGCAGTTAAATATAGATATAAGTTTATTGTTCACTAATTTTTTTTGTATAATTGTCTGTCCAGCTGCCCCCATGCGCCATTTGTATTCCTTGATCTGGTGGATGGTATTCTCGAGGCCAAGTCGAGCTGCATATCCTTTTGACGGAGAAATTACGAAACCGTCAAAGTTATCACAAATAAACGGGTGCAATATTTGCAAGAAATCGCTTGCTAACGCATCATCGTCGTCAAGCCTGACATTTGCAATTAATGTGTTGTCTGGCAGACTATAGCCATAGCTTTGAAATGCTGCTGATAAGCTTGCATTTTGACTTGAATAGAAATGTATTTTGATAAAATCATGCTCTGCGATTAGTGATGTAAGGGCGACATGTGAAGTGCCGGGTAAGTCCTCCGAGGTTAAAAGATGGACTGTAAGCGCGATATCATTGGGTTTATTTATATTTAGAGCTAGCAATGATGGTAGCGTTATCTTTTTAAAGATATCTAGTCGCCTTGCAAGCCGTTCTTCTGAAAGAAGATTCTCCTTGTATTTATCAAAATTGTCACGACCAATGTTCCAAGCGCTGGCGCCCTGCTGAGTTAAGATCGAGTAGCGGATGGTGATGACAACATGTTTCATTTTCATTTCTTTCTACACCTTATTAGTTATTGAAGGCGCAAATCTTGAAGCACTAAACTTTGGCTCCAGCTCAATGAGATCTCTGTATGATATGTTTTCTCCATAAACACAAATTGACGCTTTCCCGAGAGATATTCTCTGTCTGATCTCGTCGGAAAGCTCAGTTGTGTCATTGTCTATACTTAGTCGCTCGACGAGCCCAACACTCTTTCCACTCTTGGCTAGGCCTTCTATAGTCTCAACGATATTCTTTATGTCTTTATTTGCAACTGAAAAGTCACCACATATCACCACATCAAATGTTCTATTATAACTGTCCGATCCTTGATTGATCATCATAGGCGGAACATCAAATGGTCTTCTACTGTTGTCATTAGAATATTTTAGGGTTGGAGCATTCTTGTGAAAGTAGGTCTGCGCATGGAAATACTCGCGGCGTACACCATAATATTCACCAGAATCAATTCCTTTAATTGGATCACTTGTAACTGACGATGACGAGTCGCGCTGAAATGATAGAGGACCAGTCGGAATCCGTTGAAAACTTTCTCGCCCAAAGACTACTTGCATCCTTCGGACAAATTCATTGTCGGCACCGAATCTAACTGTATCCCAATATCCTAATGCATCTTTGACGGGATCAATCCTCCAAAGGAATGATGATGTGTTAAAAGTTATAAATCCACCTGTTCCTCTTATCTTTGTAACACAGAAGTCATTTAGACAACGATATTGTTGCGACGTACACCCCATCACCTCGGGGTTTTCCATCATGAACCGCACTTGCGTCTCTATCTTGCGGGGATGGGACCAGTCATCGGCGTCGTGGAGGGTGACAAACTCTCCCGTTGTCATGTCCAACCCGTGGTTGCGCGCCACATAGGCCCCCCCATTCTGCTCCATGCGCACAACCTGAATGCGCGGGTCGGTTGCCGCAAACCCTTCGGCAACGCGCACTGTATCCATCGTGGGCGAGCAGTCGTCCAGTACGATGATTTGCAGATTGGCCCATGTCTGTTCCTGCAACGACCGCAGAGCCGTGGGCAGCATATTCGCCGCGTCATAGGCCGCTATCAGCACAGTCACTCTCGGCCCGTCCGTCATCTTGGGCAGGGGCACCGCGCAGGTCAGCCGATCATAGGGCGGCTGACCTGCGTCCGGCAGCAGCGTGACCGGTTCAATCCCGTAGCGAGCCAGAACCTGGTTGATCCACGCCACGCGCATTTTTGGGGTCTGTTCAAAATTCACCCGCGCCAGAACCAGATCGGGCGCGGATTCCCCCGCCATCAAGGCGCGTTCGTAAGCGGCCAGCCCCGCGCTGCGATTATTCAGGTGGTAGTGGCAAAGCAACTCGACGGTGGCGAGTTTGGTGCGGAAGTCGACATCGGGGGCGTCGGGGCGGGCGCGGGTGATCCAGTCCAGCGCGATGCGGTAATCATTCTCGTTCTTGGCACGCATGTGCCACAGGGAAAGTTCGCGTGCGGCGAGGGCGCGGGCTTCGGCATTGGCGGAGGTGGTGGCAATCTCGGTCAGCTCGGCGAGGGGGCGTTCGGTAAAGCCCAGGGAACGCAGTTTGGTGCGGATGACGTTGATCTGCTTGAGCGGGTCTTCACGCCGGGGGCGTGTGATATAGCCTGCGGCTTGTCCGTGGAGGGCGTAATGGACGAGCGGGTTGAGCCCGCTGGCCGCGGCGTCGGGATAGCTCTCGAGGTAAAAACGGGTGTCGAAATTCTTTCCGGGATTGTACCCCTTTGCCGCCCCGTACCGCAAATAATGCGTCGCAGGATCAAGTCCTAGCTTGGCTGTCTCCGGATAGGTCTTACTATACCAATCTGTGTGAATATGTTTGGTCTTCTTCGCCAATGAGATTTGTTTCAAGAATTCTACTGGTGAATTGAACGCTTGCTCTGCTGGTTGGGCGCTACAAGCCTCTGAACTGAAGCGAGCAGGCTTTGCAGCCTCTTCATTCTCTTCATGAATAATCCTTATGTCTAGGCCTGAGTCTCTAATCCAATCTGCTAGGCTTGTATTTTTATAAGTTAATGATAAGTTGACTATATGCTGCATGTCCGACGCTGATGCTTCTTGTTTGATTTCTTCTAGAAATTTGGGTTTTAATGCTTCGTCTGCAATGTTATATGCATATTGGATACTAAGCCATTTGCGAAGATGCAGGCAATCTCTGAATGTTCTTGACTTGGTTAGTTTGGCGGAACGTGATTGGAGCTGCCGATAAGCATTGAAGACAGAATCAGGATATGCGGATGCTCTTTTTTGCTTAGTTACTGAGTTTTCCGCCTGAAAACGATAATAATAACCTTTAATTCCAGTTTGGATGGAGCATCTTTTTGCAAGATGGCATGACTCAATAACAAATGGAGCGTCAACGCATGCCGGTAGGTTTGGAAAACGAATGTCCTGCTGCACTAAAAAATTTCTTCTGAAGAGCTTATCCCAGACAGTGGTGCTTGGATAAAGCTTGTATAGAGGGCTTGCAGGGTCTATAAAATGCGACTCATCGTGGAGATGTTGTACTATAGTATTGTCCACAAATCGGTGATAGCCTTGGGCAAATATAATGTCTGTAGATTCGCAGGCGTGATCTAATAAACTTGAAAAATAGTCTTCATCGACCCAGTCGTCAGCATCGACAAACCCTATAAAGTCTCCTCTTGCTACGTCTATTCCTTGGTTTCTTGAAGCTCCTGGGCCTGTAGGGGCTTCGTTTCTTAGTACTTTTAGTTTCCCATTGCTTTTGCCGATAAAATTGTTTAGAATTAGGTTGGAGTCGTCTGTTGAGCCATCGTCAATGGCAATGATTTCTAAATTTTGATGCGTTTGATTGAATAGGCTTGAAAGCGCTTGGTAAAGATAGACTTCTGCGTTGAAGACTGGTATTATGATAGATAAGAAAGGGCTGCGACTCGTCTTTACGGCTTTTCCTCTATTTGCTATGGCTGGGTACTTGCCTAAAAAAGGTGTTATTAACCTGTCTTCTCTATTGCAATACGCTATAAGCCTTGCCTTGTATCTGCGGCCAGCTTTGTATTCACTATAGCAAGCAAGCTGTGTAGCTATTCTAGGCTTTCCGGCTAATGATTGGGATATAATTGAAGCATAGTCGTATTGTTTGTGTTTGAGTAATTTGTGGACTAGGCGTACAAAATACAGGCCAAGTGCATTGGCCTCTCTTTCCGGCTCTTTGGTGCTGGCATCGGCACAAGCTAATTTGTCTAGGGGTAGTGATGTAGATCTTGAATCCTCTAGATATGTAGAAAGATTGCCTAGAACATAATTCGCTTTCTCAATTGCTTGCATTGCCTCCGGCAGCAGCAAAATCAATTCTGACTTGCTGTCTTCGCATAGAGCTTTTGAGATGCTGTCTAATTTATTGACTGTCTCATTGCTTAATGTGCTAAGTATTCGGTTGTATTCTCTCTCTGTATTTACCCTCATCTCAGCCTTCACCCACGGTCCACACATTGAGGCCCACCGAGCGCGCGGCAGCTCCATCGGCCTTGGCACGCGCATCGAACAACCAGGCCGGCTGCCGCATCACCGCCGCCACTGCCGACCAGTCAATCTCGGCGAATTGCTGCCATTCGGTGAGCAGCAGTAGCGCATCGGCGCCACTGGCCGCCTGGTGCACATCGGCCACCCGCTGCCAGCTCGCATCGCCCACGCCAGATGGCTGGCCCAGGTCGCTGGCGATTTTGCCTTCCTCCACCTTGGGATCGAGGATCTGCAGGATCGCCCCTTCCTCCAGCAGGTCGCGGCAGATGCGGATCGCCGGTGATTCGCGCGTGTCATTGGTATCGGCCTTGAAGGCAAAACCGAGCACACCGATGCGCTTGCCCGTGACCGTGCCGAACAGCCTCGTGACAACCAGCCGCGCAATCCGCTGCTGCTGCCATGTGTTCAGTGTCACCACCTGCTCCCAGTAGGCGGCCACCTCCTCCAGCCCGTAGTGACGGCAGAGATACACCAGGTTGAGGATGTCCTTCTGGAAGCAGCTGCCGCCGAACCCCGGCCCGGCCTGCAGAAACTTCGGGCCGATGCGGCTGTCGGCGCCGATCGCCCGCGCCACCTCACGCACATCGGCGCCGGTGGCCTCGCAGAAGGCGGCGATGCCGTTGATCGAGCTGATCCGCTGGGCCAGGAAGGCATTGGCGGTGAGCTTCGAGAGCTCACTGCTCCAGAGGTTGGTGGTGAGGATGCGCTCGGCCGGCACCCACTGGCCGTACAACCCCGCCAGGGCGGCGATCGCGGCGGGATCCTCGCCGCCGATCAGCACCCGGTCGGGGTTCTCCAGATCAGTGATGGCAGTTCCCTCCGCCAGGAACTCGGGATTGGAGAGAACCGAAAAACTGCGCTCGTCGCCCTCGCCGGTGACTGCAGCGAGGATCTGCTGGATCACCTCGGCGGTGCGCACCGGCAGGGTGCTCTTCTCCACCACGATCGTGTGGCCTCGCGCGGCCTTGGCCACCGAGCGGGCACTGGCTTCCACCCACTTGAGATCGCTGGCCTGCCCGGCCCCCAGGCCACTGGTCTTGGTGGGGGTGTTCACGGAGATGAACACCATGTCGGCAGCTGCGATCGCCTGGTCCACCGCGGTGCTGAAGTGGAGGTTGCGGCCACGGGCGCGGCCCACCACAGCATCCAGCCCCGGCTCATACACCGGCAGCCGCGCCAGATCGGGATCGTTCCAGGCGGCGATGCGCTCGGCATTGAGGTCCACCACCGTGACCTGCACGTGGGGACAGCGGTCGGCGATCACCGCCATGGTGGGCCCACCCACGTAACCGGCGCCAATGCAGCAGATGCTGGAATTGGGCAGTGCGGAGAGCTTCATTCAGTGTGTCGCCGAGACTACAGGGGCCATCGTTTCACTCATCGATGCGTAGAAACACCTGATTAAATCCCATTAGACACTCTCTTTTTGCAGCATTGGGTGCTTGTTGATGCAAAAGGGCGCTCCACCCCAGCCTCGGGCTATCCAGGGATCAGGCCGGCCGCCCATACAGGCGCCTGGATGAGCGCGCCATGCTGGCGGCGAGCCAACCGCTCAGGATCCCGGGCACCGCGACCAGCAGCACGTACCAGATTGGGAAGCGGCCCCACGCCGCCTGCGGGCATCCGGTATCGCCTGCAGGTACCTGATCAGATCGTGATCGGTTGTGGCAGAGGACGCACTTTGAATCAGCCCTGCCCGATACCCTGGCCAGCTCAGCCTTATCAGATCTGATGGCAGAGCTTCATGTTCAGGAGCATCGCCAGGTTGCATTCTGTCATACATTCCAAAGCTCCATCACGGTAAGATCGAGTAGCGTCAAGCTTGCGGTGATCGCTTTATCTGGCCGTAGCACCGTAGCATACGTTACCATATGGTCACTTCTTGTTTAACCCTGCCCAAGGGAAGGGCCCGAAACAGATGTCGCGCTGAGAACGTCACTCGCCTACAGGAATCGTGGGTCGAGCAACTGGCTTTTGGAGCTTCACGGCAAAACGATTCGATGATTCAGATCTGGCTCGGTATTTTCCCGGTCAATTGGAAACAGCTGCCCCCCAATGCTGCTTCTTTGTTGACGGCTCAGATCGAAGCGATCCGCGCCAATCTCACAGCCACCTACACGGATCTGCTCACTGCGATGCTGGCCGACCCGGCCCTGCAGATCTCCCTGAATGGGCTCACCAATCACCGCGGCAACCCGAATGAAAACCTTGCCCGTGAACTGCTCGAACTCTTTTCGCTGGGGGAGGGAAGTTATCGAGAGGCTGATGTGATGGCATCGGCCCGGGCCCTCACCGGCTATCGGCTGGATCGCACCGGGCGGTTGGAGCTCGATGCTCGCCGCCATGACGACGGCCCTAAAACCATCCTGGGCCGTACCGCAACCTTCAATGCACCCACTCTCGCAGCCTGGCTCTGCGAGCAGCCGGCCACGGCCCAGAACATAACCAAGAGGCTCTGGCAGCGGCTGGTGGGTCCTTTGCCCCCTGTGGCACGGCTGGCAGCAATCGCCGCGGCCTGGCGTCAGCAGAACCTCTCGCTGCCCTGGCTTGTTTCGGCGCTGGAGCAGGCACCGGAAGCCACAGCCGCTCGTGTCCAGGCATCCCGCCTCGATGACCCGATCACCATGGTGGCTCGCAGCCTGGCCTTGCTCGGCAGCCGCCACCCCGATGCCCTGCGCATCAGCCGCCTCCACCTGGGGCGGATGGGCCAGGCACCCTTCGAGCCACCTTCGGTGAAGGGCTGGCCAGTGAATGGAGAATGGCTCAACCTGCGCTGGCTTCAGGCCCGCCGCCGGGGGCTCAACGCCCTTCTGGCCGATGAAGAGGTGTGGGCGGCTCGCCAGCTGCCCGCCAGCCTCGCGCCCTCCCTCACGGCCATTCCGCCGCTCACCCTCTCCCTTCCCGCCGAACCCAGCCGCACCAACCTGGCCTTGGTCTTCAGCGATCCCGTGTGGCAACTCGCATGAAACGCCGCACCCTGTTCAAGCTCGGAGCCGGTTTCACGGCAGCGAACCTGCTCCAGGCCCTCTCCAGCCATGCCAAAGGCAACGCTTCCCGCCGCAAGGTGTTCGTGCTGCTGGAGCTCAAGGGGGGCAACGATGGGCTCAACACTGTCATCCCCGCCGCCGATCCTCTCTATCGCCAGGCCAGGCCGCGTCTGGCCATCACCGATGGTCTCGACCTCGGCCATGGCCTGACCCTCAATCCTGCCCTTGCCCCTCTGCTCCCCGGCTGGAAGGCCCGTCGCCTGGCCTTCGCCCTGGGAGTGGGCTGGCCATTGCCGAACCGCAGTCACTTCAAGTCCATGGATCAGTGGGCCACCGGCCGGCCGAATGGCGAGGGCCCGGGCTGGCTCGCCAGAGCCATGCGAAATGAGCATTCCAGCGGCCCCCTGGTCGCCCTTGGCTCCACTGGCTCCCCTGCCCTGGAGGGGGCCGAGGTGATCAGCATCCAGCTCAGCTCTGCACAACTTCAAGGCCGTGGCGGCCTGGATCTCGACCCCGCTCGGGCCGGCAGCAACACCCTGCTCCACCGGATGCTGGAACTGGAGGCCGACGCCGTCCGGGAGTTGGCACGGCTTCGCCAGGCCCTGCGCCCACTGCCGGCTGGTGTGGTGATCCCCAAAGGAGGGCTGGGACAGCAGGTGGGCCTCGCCCTGCGCTTGCTCGCCACCGATCTCGCCCCGCCCGTTCTTCAGCTCTCCCAGGGTGGGTACGACACCCACCACAGCCAGTTGCAGCGACATGCAAAGGTGCTGGCGGAGTTGGCGGAGGCCCTGGCCGCCTTTGACGCGGGGTTACAGCTGTTGCCCAACCGCCCCCAGGTCACCCTGCTGGCCCACAGTGAATTCGGGCGACGCCTTCACGAGAACGGCTCCGCCGGCACCGACCACGGCAGTGCCTCGATCGCCCTGCTGCTGGGCGACCACGTTCCTCACCCCTTCCTCGGTTCCTATCCCAAGCTCAGTCGGCTTGATGATCGTGGCGATCTCATCGCCGGCCTATCTCCGCCTGAGCTCTATCAAAAGGTAATCTCCCTGTAAGAGCCGCTCACCATGGCATCCAGATTACGAGCCCTGTTCAGGCGCTGGTTCGGGTTCCCTGATCCAGATCCCACCGGATCAGCTGGCCCTGTGGCACCAGCCTTACAATCAGTTTCTGGAACAACTGGAGTGGAAGACGTTTCCTCCCTTCCAGCACCACCCCTTACCATCGGAAAACGCAGCGAAGTGAATTTCAAAGAATTGATTGAAGTGGTGGCTAAAGAAACCAACATCTCGGAAGCTCAGGTGCGCAAGGTAGGCGAGGCAATTCTCGCGCAATTCTCCGAGTTGATCGAAAAGCAGGAGAACTTTCGCTCTCAGTTTATCACATTCGATTCTTCCACCCTTCCAGCCAAACCAGAAGCAGAAGGTAAACCCGGCATGCCGGAACGTAAAATCGCTCGCATGAAAATCAAGGTAAAGAAGGATAAGCCGTCCGCTGAGTAGGCCAAACCCGTTTTCAAGGGGCCTCAGTATGATTGGATGTCTCACACCCAAGCATCATTCCCCGCCAGCAGCATTCACCTCTGCGGACAGCGCACCCCCCGGCTCATCCAGCAGCTGGGCAAGGCCTGCAGCGGGGTGATCAGATCGGCAGCAGCGTCAACCTGGCTTTGCGTGTCCGTTGGCGCCTCCTGGCATCGCCTTCAGCAACACCGTTGCCTTGTTGCTTCCGTGTTACAAGAACGGCTGACCCTCTTCCCGCCCCATGCGCTCTGACCCTGAGATCGGTTCCCGGCGCAAGGGCATCATCCTCGCCGGCGGCTCAGGCACCCGGCTCCATCCGATCACCCAGGCCGTGAGCAAGCAGCTGCTGCCTGTGTACGACAAGCCGATGATCTACTACCCGCTCAGCACCCTGATGCTGGCGGGGCTCAGCGAGATCCTGGTGATCTCCACCCCCCGCGACCTGCCCCAGTTCCAGGCCCTGCTGGGTGATGGCAGCGCCTGGGGGATCTCGCTCTCCTACGCCGTGCAACCCAGCCCCGAAGGCCTGGCCCAGGCCTTCCTGATCGGCGCCGAGTTCCTCGCTGGTCACCCCGCCGCCCTGATCCTGGGTGACAACCTCTTCTATGGCGAGGATCTCTCCACCAACCTGCAGACGGCCAACGATCAGCAGGGTGGTGCGTCGGTGTTCGCCTACCGGGTCGCCGATCCGGAGCGCTACGGCGTCGTCGGCTTCGACGACCGGCAGCGGGTGGTTTCCCTGGAGGAGAAGCCGCAGCGGCCCGCTTCCAACTACGCCATCACCGGGCTCTACTTCTACGACGAGCGGGTGGTGGAGCTGGCCCGCCAGGTGAAGCCCTCGCCCCGCGGCGAGCTGGAGATCACCGATCTCAACCAGCTCTATCTGCAGCGCGGCGAGCTGCGGGTGGAGCTGCTCGGGCGGGGCATGGCCTGGCTCGATACCGGCACCTGCGATTCCCTGCACGAAGCCAGCAGCTACATCCGCACGCTCGAACGGCGTCAGGGCCTCAAGATCGGCTGCCCCGAGGAGGTGGCCTGGCGCCAGGGCTGGATCAGCGCCGATCAGCTCCAGGCCCTGGCGGCACCGCTGCACAAATCCGGTTACGGGGCTTACCTGGAAGGCCTGCTGCGTGAGGGGTTCTGACCATGGCACAGTCCCCCATCCTGGTGATCGGCCGCCAGGGCCAGGTGGCCCGGGCCCTGCAGCGCCTGGCAGCGGATCTGCCGGCCCACCGCCCGCTGCTGGCGGTGGGCCGGCCGCAGCTGGATCTGGCCCTGGCCGGAAGCGCTCCCGAGGCACTGGCCGGTCAGCTCACCGCCCTGCTGGACGAGCACCGCCCGGCCCTGGTGATCAACGCCGCCGCCTACACCGCCGTCGACAGGGCCGAGAGCGAGGCGGAGCTGGCCCATGCCATCAACGGCACGGCCGTGGGTTCGCTGGCCCGCGCCTGTGTGGCAGCCTCGATTCCCCTGTTCCATCTCTCCACCGACTACGTCTTCGATGGCAGCGGCAGCCGCCCCTGGCGGGAAGACGACCCCACCGGACCGCTCGGGGTCTACGGGGCCAGCAAACTGGCCGGCGAGCTGGCCCTGCGCGCCGCCGCCGGCCCCCATCTGCTGCTGCGGGTGAGCTGGGTGTTCGGCCAGGAGGGCACCAACTTCGTGCGCACCATGCTGCGGCTCGGCGCCGAACGGCCGGCACTCTCCATCGTGTCTGACCAGATCGGCGGGCCCACCAGCGCCGAGGCGATCGCCCGCACCCTGCTGACCCTGGCGGAGCCGGCCATCAGCGGCTCGGCCCCCCTGGGCACCTACCACTACGCCGGCACACCGGCCGTGAGCTGGTGCACCTTTGCCGGCGAGATCTTCGAGCAGGCCGTGGCCCTCGGCCTGCTGGAGCGGACCCCGGAGCTCACCCCGATTCCCACCAGCGCCTACCCCACCCCTGCCCGCCGCCCCGCCAATTCCCGGCTGGATGGATCCCGGTTCAGCGCCAGCTTCGGTCTGCCGCAGCCCGACTGGCGAGAGGATCTGCGCCAGTGCCTGCAGGCCTGGAGCCGGGAATCCTTGCTTGTTCTCCCCTGATGCCTGAATCCATGGGACGGATCCGAGCCCCCTTCCGGTTATCCAATCCCTCCCTGGCCAAATGAACCCCGCCACCAGCGCCATGACCTCCGCCCCCCGCCATCTGCTGATCACCGGTGGCGCCGGTTTCATCGCCGGCAACCTCACGCACCACTGGGCCGCCACCCACCCCGGCGATCACCTGGTGGTGCTCGACGCCCTCACCTACGCGGGCAACCGGGCCACGATCGCTCCCCTGATCGAAGCGGGCCGCATCACCTTCGTGGCAGGCGACATCGGCGATGCCGCCCTGGTGGGGTCCCTGCTGGCCGAGCACGCCATCACCCATCTGGCCCATCTGGCCGCCGAATCCCATGTGGATCGCTCGATCACCGGGCCCGGCGCCTTCCTGGCCACCAACGTGCAGGGCAGTTTCGTGCTGCTCGAAGCCTTCCGGGCCCACTGGCTGGCGGCCGGCAAGCCCGAAGCCTGGCGCTTCCTGCACGTGAGCACCGATGAGGTGTTCGGCAGCCTCGAGCCCACTGATCCGCCCTTCAACGAATCCACCCCCTACAGCCCCCGCTCCCCCTACGCCGCCAGCAAGGCCGCCAGCGATCACCTCGCCCGCGCCTGGCAGCACACCTACGGCCTGCCGGTGCTGGTGAGCAACTGCTCCAACAACTACGGCCCCTATCACTTCCCCGAGAAGCTGATTCCGCTCACCCTGATCAACATCCTGCTGGGCCGGCCGATTCCCGTCTACGGCGATGGCTCCAACGTGCGCGACTGGCTGTTCGTGGAGGATCACTGCCGGGCACTGGAGCGCATCCTGCTGGCCGGAGCCCCGGGGCGCACCTACTGCATCGGCGGCTGCAATGAGGTGGCCAACCTCGATCTGGTGCACCTGCTCTGCGATCTGATGGATGAACTGGCCCCCGAGCTGCCCGTGCGCCCCAGCCGGGAGCTGATCCGCTTCGTGGCCGATCGCCCGGGCCACGACCGGCGCTACGCGATCGACGCCCGCCGCATCGGCGAGGAGCTGGGCTGGCAGCCCCAGGTGACCGTGCAGGAGGGCCTGCGCCGCACGGTGCAGTGGTACCTCGCCCAGCGGGAGTGGTGGCAGCCGCTGCTGTCGGCGGAATACGCCAGCTATCTCGAATCCCAGTACGCCGCCCGCCTCGCCTGAGATGCAGATCCTTCCCCAGTCCATCCCCGAGGTGCTGCTGTTCGTGCCGAAGGTGTTCGGCGATGAGCGCGGCTTCTTCGTGGAAACCGCCCGCCAGAGCGACCTCGATGGCGCCGGCATTCCGCCGCTGCTGCAGCACAACCAGTCGCGCTCGCGCCAGGGCGTGCTGCGCGGACTGCACTACCAGCTGGTGCAGCCCCAGGGCAAGCTGGTGCGCTGCTCACGCGGCGCCGTCTACGACGTGGCGGTGGATGTGCGGCGCGGCTCCCCCAGCTTCGGGCAGGGTGTGGGCGCCATCCTCGATGACGTGGCCCACCACCAGCTCTGGGTGCCGCCGGGCTTCGCGCACGGCTTCCTGGTGCTCAGCGAGATAGCGGATTTCTGCTACCTCTGCAGCAACTACTATCACCAGCCATCGGAACAGGGGATCGCCTGGGACGACCCGGGCCTGGGCATCCACTGGCCCGCCCTGCCCGAGGGTGTGCGGCCGCAACTCTCGGCCAAGGACCAGGCCCATCCCACGCTGGCCGATCAGGATCCGGCCCTGCTCCCGGCCCTGTACTGAATGGGCCAGTCCCGAACCCACCTGCAGGAGCAGCTCGCCCAGGCCGTCCAGTGTGAGCTCAGCGGCCGCCTCGCCGAAGCCCTGCTCCATCTCACTCAGGCCATGGAGGCGGCCCCGGAGGCCGAAACTCTCGTGCCGGCCAGGGCTCGCCTGCTGCGGCAGCTGCGAAGGCATGAGGAAGCCAACCAACTCATCGAAGCTCTGCTGCAACGGACTCCGGAGTCAGTGCCAGGCCTGATCGGTCAGGCCGAAGGCTTCTATCGGCAAGAGGATCGGGCCCGGGCTCTGAGCGCGTATCGGAAGGTTCTCTCCCTTGTCCCCGATCACCTGGGTGCTCGCCTTGCCATCGAAAGGCTGGCTGATCAACCCCTGCCCAGGCGGATCCTGCTGGTGCTTGGCATGCATCGCAGCGGAACGTCGGCCCTGGCAGGTTTTCTCTGCCAGCACGGATTCCAGGGGCCTGCCCAGTCACCGCCAGCGGATCTGAACAATCCCACCGGCTACTGGGAGCCTCAGACCATTGTCGACCTGCATACGGCTCTGCTGGAGGAGGCCCATTCCAGTTGGGAAGACCCCCTTCTTTCCCTTGATCTCTCCGCTTCGCCTCAGCTGGAGGGTCAGCTCAGTCGCCTGCAGGAGGCAATCCAGGCCGGGTTTTCCCACCGGCACTCCGATGGCGGGATTCCGTTGATCAAGGACCCGCGGCAGTGCAGACTTCAACCCCTCTGGAATCTGCTTCTGAAGCGGCATGGGATCACCTGTGCCCTGGTGCTCATGAACAGGCACCCATCCGCCGTGGTTCAGTCGCTGCAGCGGCGTGACCGACTCCCAGCCGACCGCGCCCTGCTGCTCTGGGTGCAGCACACACTGGAAGCGGAGAGGCAGACACGCCATCTTTCCAGACTTCTTGTCAGCTATGAGCAGTTTCTCAACCACCCGGATGCCCTGCGTCGCCGCGTCCAGGCGCTCTGGCCCGGTTACGAATTCGCGGCGTCTGCCGAAGCGCAGATTGCCGCAGACATGGTGCGTCCTGAGCTGAACCATGCCTCCCAGCTCGAGGGCAACTTCCCGACGGAAACCGATCCAGGGCTGATTGAACTGGCCATGGAGGTGCAGGCCGCTCTGTCTGCTCCATCCGGGGCAGACCTGCTGGCCCTGGACCGGGCCCACGACGAACTGCAGCGACGCCTGCGTGCCCTCAGCACCCAGCTGGGACGGATGGTCACCCTGCAGCTGTTCTGGCGGACCGAAGACGCTGCTGATTTCACGGAAGCCTGTTCCCTTCGGAGCACGTTTGCCGTGAGCAGGGCTTCGCTGGAGCACACGTTCACCCTTCCAGCACTGGACGGTGCTGTGGTTCAGCTGCGTCTCGATCCAGCTGAGTACCCCTGTCTGATCCGGATCGAGCAGCTGGCGCTCCGGAATCAGTCGGGCGGCAGGGTCTGGTGCTGGTCCGCAGCGGAGATGACAGTCCCCTCCGATCAGGTGCCACCGTTTGCGCCCGCCAATCCAGAAACACGCCTGATCGCCACGTCGGGATCAACGAGCCATGCCGTGACGGTTCTCAGCCAGGGGCACGATCCGGCACTGATCCTCTCCATTCCGCAGGCTGCACTGAGCCACATGAGCGGCACAACCACTCTGACGATCAGAGCCAGCTGGGAGGTGCTGAGCCATGATCTGAGCGATCTGCTCGGCACGTTGCCTGCTGCCTGAGGTTCTGCTCGTGTCCATCTCTGAGAAACTGGAACTCCTTATAGCCATGGAACTGCCTGCCTTCTCAAGCAGGGTGCTGACAATATTAAGGTTGCTCTGCCATCTGGTGGTGATAAGTAAACCTGCCAACCTCGCTGTGCCAGTCTAACCATCAAGCCTATAAGTCCCTAAGACCTTGCGGATGTCTTTGGTGAGGACAAAGACGTGCAGCGGGTCGGTTGGAGACGGCAGGAAGCCAAAATGAGCGTAGAAGCCCTGGGCCGCCTCATCTTTGGCGTGGGCTGCCATGGCGCGAATGCCCGCAATCTCGGCGGCTTGCACCGTGCGCAGCATGGCATCCTTCAGCAGGCCTGAGCCGACCCCCTTGCCTTGCCAGTCCAGGCAGACCGACAGCCGCGCCAACAGCATCAGGGGGATCGGATGGCGGGCGAGGCCTTTGCTCAGGCGATCCGGTGCATCGTTATGGCTGATCTCGGCGACGACGAGCGTGTAGAAGCCAATGACACGCTGATCGGCCAGAGCGAGATAGGTCTGAGCGGCATTGGCCTGCTGATTGAGGAAGGCAAAGCGCGTCAGGAAGCGATTCAGGGCTTCCTGTCCGCAGTCGAAGTCTTCCACGGCATGATGCCGCGCCAGCTTCTCGATGCAAAGCCGTGTCATGCAGGGGTGTTGTGCTCAAAGATGCTGGGTTCGCTCAGCAATCTCTCCAGGCGGGGATGGCGACGGGGCGGAGCATCGAGGGCCTTCATGAAGGCTGTCCACTGGGTCTCATCGAGCCCGAAATGCCGCCGGTCGCTCAAAGACTCATCGGCACGATCCAGAGCGCTTTGCAGCACGAAGTCACTCACTGAGCGCCGTGCCGCCGCTGCCGCCTGGTGCAGAACCTGCTTGGCTGCCGGGGTGAGGCGCAAGTCCAGTTTTTCGGAACGTGTCATGGGATCTGTCATGGCTTCTATCTCCTCTCAGGATTCACCCTATCACACCCGCCCGACAATGTCATGACAATTCTTTCTGGAGGCGCGTATCCGGCGGTCTGGGGGTGATTGCAGAAGCCTTATGGGACATCTCTCTATCTTGATCACGCACAAGGCTCCGCGACCCTGAGGGCCCGCTCTGGGCAGGGCTTGCAGAAGCAGGCAGCATTGGCGATCCGCTCAGTCATTTCAGCCATCTTGAAGCGCCTGTTGAAGCGGAAGCAGAAGCCGCCCAGACAGCGCTTGGCATATCTGTCGTAGCCGTAGGCCCGCGCAGCGGTAGTCGAAGGCGTGGAAGGTGCCGCTGAAACTGGTTTGAGGATTGCTCAGCAGGATGTTGATCCAGCGGAACTCGGCGAGATCATTGGGATGACGGCCACCTGTCACGACAGCGGCGTGGCTGCAGCCTGCAGCTGCAACGGAGCGGAAGCAGGCCAGCCCATCCGAGAGTACGGAGCAGCTGCTCGACAGGTGCTGCCTGGACCAGGGCTTCCTCACACTGGGCCTCCGTTCCATAGCGCTGCTGGAACTCTGGGAAGGAAAGCCCCTGCTGCAACTGAATGGCGTTGCGTCCCATGATCGTAGTGGCACAGATGTATCAGTCCAGGGGCTCGCGGCGACGCTCGCGGAGCCAGCTGCGTAATCAAGAACTGCGAAGGTGCGCCATCGTGGTCGAGTTCAGCGGTGAAATCCAGTCACCACAGGGGCCGAGCATCCTGGGCTGATCTATCCCCCTATGGCTGCCTTCACTGTCTGCGTTGCCCAGGATTCCGAACGGCTGCCGGGCAGGGTCCTGAGGCAACGCCAACTGCGCCACTGGCACGGCCTCGGCCTGCCGCTGCTGCTGTTCGGTGAATGGGAGGGGAGCCCGGCGCCGGGCGTGGCACTGGTGCCCGACCTGCGCACCACCCGGACCGACCAGCCCCGCCTCGACGACCTGCTGCGCCTGGCAACGGCTCGCTCCAACACCGCCAGCCTCGTGTTGCTCAGGGCCGACGCCATGCCCGCTGCCAACTGGAGCGACGCTGTCGCCGAGCTGGCCTCGCGAGATACCCCCGTGCTCGCCTGGGGGCGCGCCTGGTGCAGCGGCCCAGCGCAGGTCTCCGTCGTGCTGGATCCCCCCAGCGCGCCCAGCTGGATCCTGCTGCCCCGCGGCGCCTGGTCGCCACCGCCGCACAGTGCCGACTCCCTGGCGGCCGATCCCGCCGCTGCCCTGCCCTGGTTGCTGCAGCTGGCCGCTGCCGAGGGCTGGCAGGCGCTCGACGCCACCGATGCGGCCCACCTGGACCGGCTCGGCGGGCCCCAGGCCCAGGTCGGGGGCGCGGTTCCCGCCCAGATGGGGCCGCAGCCGCGGGTCCACAGGCTCGGCACCACCCCGGCGCAGGCGCCGCGGCTCAGCCTGCTGCTCCAGGGTTCCGCCGCCGATCAGGAGCGCTGGCACGGGGCGCTCGGCGCCGAAGCGGAGCTGGGCTGGGAGCTGCTCGACGCCACTCCCGCCCACTGGCAACGGGCCCGGGGCGCGCTGATCGGCTCACTCGATGCCAGCGCCGCGCCCCCGCCGCTGGCGCTGCTGGCCGCGCTCGTGCGCGCCTTTCGCAACCCCTGGATCGATGGCGTGGAGCTCGTTGGGCTGCCGCCGCTGCTGCGCCGCGCCGCCCTGGAGCGGCTCGGTCCTGCCGCCTTCGATGCCGCGCTCTGCCGGGCCAGCGGCCTGCAGTTGCTCAGCCTGCCGCTGCTGCCGCTGGCCCCTCCCACCGATCAGACTGACCCCAACGCCAGCGCAGCCCCGGTGAGCGACCCCGATCCCCTCTGGCAGGCCGCCGCCGCCCAGCTCGAGCGGGCCGAAGGCCTGCTGCTGGCCCAGCAGCGCCGCATCGCCGAGCTGGAGCGGGAACTCGCCCGCCTGCGCGGCGCCCGGAGCGGCGAGCCTGAGCCGCAGCCATGAGCGAACTCGATGTGCGCTGGCAGCAGCGCTTCGCCAATTTCTGCCGCGCGCTCGATCAGCTGGAGCGCTTCTTTGAGCCCCCCGCTCTCAACGAAAGGGAGCAGCAGGGTCTGATCAAGGCCTTCGAATACACCTTCGAACTCGGCTGGAACACCCTGCGGGATCTGCTCAGGAGCGAGGGCAACGGCAGAGCAGATCGGAGACAACATCAAGGGCCGTTACTGGCCCTGTTTCTCCGCTCTGCGGGCAACACTCCTGCTGCGGCTGCAGAACGCGCCATGACGAACCCCACCGCCCGGGTCCGCCCCATCCCCGGCCTCCCCGAGGTCGCCAGCGATCGGCTGCTGGCTCTGCTGGCCTCCTGCCCGACCGTGGAGCAGGTGTGGCTGTATGGCTCGCGGGCCATGGGCCGGCATCACCAGGCTTCCGACATCGACCTCACCTTGAAGGGCGAGCGGCTCCAGCATCAGGATCTGCTGCAGCTGATGGCCCGCATCGACGACCTGCTGCTGCCCTGGAAGGTGGATCTCTCCCTCTACGCCAGCCTTGACGCCGACCTCAGGCAGCACGTGAGCCGCGTCGGGCTGCTGCTGCTCGACGCAGGAGCCGCAGAAGCGGCGAGCGGATGATCGCTCCCCTGCCAGGGGTTCAGATCACCGGAAACCTCCAGGCCAGGAACCAGGTGAGCAAGCCGGCCACCGACAACTGCCCCACCACGAAGTAGACGATGTTGCCCGCGTTCAGAATCGGCGAGGCGAACAGACCGACGGCCCAGGAGAGCGCCAGCAGCCCTCCCAGCGGCAGACAGAAAAAGACCAGCATCAGCAGTACCGAAGACCACAGGCGGCTCAGCAAGGCTGCATTTCTCAGGGTTTTCACGGGTCTCGCCGGTTCACGGGGAACAGCCTGTACGGGCTTGGGCACGCCGGCACCATTCCTGTGCGGCGGAAGCGCGCTCATTTGCCGTCCTCATCGGGCTGCCGTTGGCTCCTGCCCACGCTCCATCCCACCAGAACTCCGACCAGCCCGCCAGCGAAAGCACCCTGCAGCTGCCAGATCTCCTTGCGGAACCGCCAGGGCATGGCACCCAGCTGCAGCCCCACCACCACGGCCAGCGTCAGCCCCAGCGCCAGCCCGCCGCCGCCGAGGAACCCCAGCAGTCCGCCCCTGCGCGGCGCCGGTTGGACCCCTGGCTGGCGCGGAGGGCTGGGCAGTTTCGACACGCAGGGGCTACGGGTCAGCGCATTCTGGGCGGAACGCCGCGATCCTGTCTTCCACCAGGTTCTGCAGAGCCAGGAGGGTGTGCAGCAGCTCTGCCCGAGGGGCCGACAGCGGGAAAGGCCCTGCTTCGTAGCGAGCTTCCACCGCGTAGGTCTGCAGAGAGAGCAGGGAGTTCTCCAGCGGTACGCCTGCCAGAAGAGCCAGGGCCCGCAGGTCGTGGCTGAGGGGCGGCCGGCGGTCGTCCAGCACGATCAGTGCCTTGAGCAGTTTCTCGACACACTGCTGGGCGGCGAAACCCCATTCCTCGTCCGGATAGGCCGGATCCAGGTTCAGTTCCAGTCCGCGCCGATGCCGCGCCACGATCTGCAGCAGCAGCGCCGCATCCTCACTCGGCGACATACAACACCTGGCCCTCTCTGGCCGCGTGGCTGATCACGTGCCAGCGCGATCCGGCCAGACGATCGGCGTCGGCGCTGCCCGCAACGACCAGATCCAGTGGCAGCGGCAGATCACCGAGCAACTGGTAAGTCCGCCACCACGCCTGCCGCAGCGCCTCCCCCTCCAGATGGGGCGTGCGTTCCACCACCAGCAGATCGAGATCGGAATCGGCATGGGCCTCGCGGCGGGCCCTTGAACCGAACAGCACCAGGCTGCGCACCTCAGGCTGCCGGGTGACCCTGGCCAGGGCGGCCTGGATCCTTGCGCGCGCATCGCCCGCCGTGCCTGGCCCCAGAGGCGGCACGGCCAGGGGCAGGGGTCGATGCCAGTCGCAGAGCGTGTGCTCCATGCAGGGAGGCTAAGACCCGCTCCCAGGGCCCGGTCCGTCCACTTCGGCGGCGTCACCGGCCTCCAGCCGGTCCAGCAGCCGGCTGAACTGGCCCAGCCGCTCGATCGCCTCCTGCCGCCAGTCCTCCGCGGCGTCGAGGCCGGTGGTGGGGGCCAGGGCCAGATGGGCCGGATCGAGGCGGCGCAGCAGCTCCAGCCGCTGGCTCGCCAGCGCGTGATCGGGCTCCAGGTCGCGCAGGGCCCGGAAAGCCCGTGCCGCGCCCCGCCAGTCCTCGCTGGCCAGGCACTCCTCGCCGCGCTGCCCCAGCGCCTCCGCCCGCAGGCCCGCCAGCTCCTGCTGCAGGTCGGTGCGTTCGGGCGCCAGGGCCAGGGCGCGGCCCTGGGCGGCGATCGCCTCCTCCCAGCGGCGCAGCCGCCGCAGCCGCCGCGCCAGTTCCAGCCGCAGCTCCAGGGCCATCGGATCGAGCTCCAGCCCCTGACGCAGCACCAGCAGCGATTCCTCCTCCCGCCCCTGGGCATCCACCGCCCGCGCCAGGGCCAGCAGGTGCTCAGGCTCGGCCTGCCCCCGCGCCCGCAGCCGCCGCAGCAGCGGCTCGGCCTCCGCCCAGCGCTCCAGCCGCAGCAGGGCCTCCAGCAGTAACGCCTCCAGCTGCTCGCGTTCCGGCTCCGGTCCCAGGCCCTCGCCGAAGGCCAGCCGCTGCCGCAGCGGCTGGGCCGCCGCCTCGGCATCGCCGCGCTCCAGCCGCAGGCGCGCCAGCTCCAGCTCCACCGCCACCAGATGGGGCCGGGCCTGCAGCACCTCGGCATAGGCGGCCTCGGCGGCCGCCAGATCGCCGCGGGCCTGCTCCTGCTGGGCCCGCTGCAGCGCCGCCGCCACCTCCAGGGCCGTGGCCGTGTGCTTCAGCTCCATGACGTGGGCTCCATCAGCTCAGATCCATTTCCTCAGCTCCAGCGGCTCAGCCAGCGGCGACGCCAGTGGCCGCTGCCGCCCAGCGGCGGCCGCCGCCGGTACAGATACCAGAGGCGGTTGAGCTGAAAGGTTCGCCGGTTGGCCCGCTCCAGCGCCGGATCGCTGCCGATCGTGGCGCTGCGGCCGGGGTTGAGAGCCGCCATCGCCGGGTGGGCGAAGCTGCCGTCGAGCCATTCCAGCTCCGGGCAGGCCTGCAGCCGGTCGCGGTAGTCGAGGTCTTCGCAGTAGGCGGGATGGAAGCCGGCGTCGAACAGGCCCACCCGGTCCCAGGTCAGGGCGGTGAGCAGGAAGGCGGAGAAGGCATCGCCCCCCGGCAGCAACGCCAGGAACTGGGGCCGCTCCGGATCCAGGCGCTCCAATGCCTGCGCCAGCACCCCCGGCGCCAGCACCACGTCGTTGCCCACGATCAGGGCCACGGCAGCCTCCGGGAAGCCCAGCAGGATCTGGTTCCAGGCCGCCGCCACGCCGCCGTTGCCGAAGGCGCGCGCCACCCGCACCTGGCCCACACCCGGGGTCCCCTCCCGCTCCAGCCGCTCCAGCAGGGCGCGCAGCTCCACGGCGTCTGCGTCGTGGCGGCCGCCGCTGTTGTCCACGATCGCCAGCGTGCCGACGGGCACATCCAGGCTGGCCAGCAGGCGCCGCAGCAGGTCGGGGCGGTTCAGCACCGCCACCCCCACCAGCGGCAGCACCCCCGCCGCTGGCAGCGGCGGCGAAAACCGTTCCAGCCCCCGCCAGAACAGTTCCAGCAGCACCTGGTCGCCGCTGCGCTCCACCACGTCCGCCAGGCAGCGCAGCAGCTCCGCCGGCAGCAGCTCCTCGGCACAGCCGCGCCGCGGCATCTGCGCCAGGGCCTGCTGCAACCAGACCAGCGCCGCCTGCCAGGCAGCGCTGCGGTCGCCCAGCTCCAGCAGCAGATCGATTCCGGCGGCCCGCTCGGCGTCGCGCCCGGCCGGTTCCAGGGCCTGCAGCTGGTCGCGATAGCGCTGGCCCAGCTGCCGCCAGGCCTCCACCGCCGCTGCCAGGGAGATCCGCTCTGGAGCCAGGTCCCGCGCTCCGTCGTCCACCCTGACCCGCCGGCGCCGAGAGTGGGTGCAGCCTAGGCACCCTGTCCCGTGCCCTCTCCCGAGCCGGCCAGCCTGATCGCCGCCCTCCACCACCCCGAGGCCTACCCCGAGGCCGCCTGGGAGGGCGTGCCGCCCGAGGCGCGGCAGGTGGAGTGCATCCAGACCCACATCAGCGTGGTGTTCCTCACGGCCAGGCTGGCGTTCAAGTGGAAGAAGCCGCTTCAGCTCTGGGGTCTGCTCGACTACGGCAGCCCGGAGCGGCGGCTGCACTGGTGCCGGGAAGAGGTGCGGCTCAACCAGCGCCTGGCGCCCACTCTCTACCTGGGCATCGCCCCCCTGCTGCGCGCTGCCGATGGAGAGCTGAGCCTCGGCCCGCTGGCTGTTGAGGTGCCCGGGGCGGAGCACGTGGTGGTGATGCGGCGCTTCGCAGCCGCTGACACCCTGCGTGCACGCCTCGAAGCAGGCCGGGCAGGGGCCACCGAGCTGCGGGCGCTGGGGGAGAGGATCGGCCGCTTCCATCGCGCCCACCGCCTCGACGCCGAGAGCAGCGCCACCGCTGTGGCCGCTTTCGCCGCGGTGCTCCACAACAACGTGCGGGCGACCCGCTGCTTCGTTCCCGCCTTGTTCCCCGCGTCGGTGCACCGCCTGCTGGAGCACGAGCTGGCCGGGGCCCTGCGCCAGGGCCGTGCCCTGCTGCGCCGGCGGATCGCCGCGGGGCGTGGCGTAGACGGCCACGGCGATCTGCGCCTGGAGCACGTGCTTCTCTCGGATCCGATCGCCGTCGTCGACGCCGTGGAGTTCAACGCCTCCCTGCGGCGGGTGGATGGCGCCTCCGACCTCGCCTTCCTGGTGATGGAGCTGCAGGCTGCCGGCCACGGCACACTGGTGGAGGCCCTGTTGGCGGGCTACGGCGAGCCGATCGAACCGGCCGCGCTCGCCCTGTTCTGCGCCTACCGCGCCCATGTGCGGGCCAAGGTGGGCGCCGTCACCGGCGCCGAAGCCGACCTGCCGCTGGCCCAGCGCCAGGTCGCGCAGCGGCAGGCCCGGGCCCATCTCAGCCTGGCCCTGGCCTGCGCCCGCTGCGGCCGCACGCAGCCGGCCCTGATCCTGCTGCACGGACCTTCCGCCGCGGGCAAGAGCCACCTGGCCGCCCAGCTCGCCCCCTGGCTGCTGGCCGATCTCCACCGCAGCGACCTGGTCCGCAAACGCCTGCACGGCCTCGCTGCCTTCGCCCGTCCGCAGGGCCCCGAGCGGGAGCGCCTCTATGGCGCCGAGGCCAACCGCCGCACGGAGGCGGCGCTGCTGGCGGACGCCCGCGCCAGCCTGCTGGCGGGGCACAGCGTGCTGCTCGACGCCACCCATCTGCGAGCCGCCAGCCGCCAGCGCGGCTTCGCGCTGGCCAGGGAGCTGGGTGCAGTGCCGCTGCTGCTGGATCTGCGCACTTCCCTGCCGCGGCTGCGCTCGCGGCTGGACAGCCGCCTCCGGCGCGACGACGATCCGAGCGATGCGGATCCTGCGGTCCTGCGCGATCAACTGCTACAGGCCGAGCCGCTCGGCGAAGCGGAGCAGCCCCACTGCGTGGCCGTGGGGGACGCCGACGCCGACGATCCCTCCCGGGTGCTGATGGCGCTGTGGGAGCGGCTGGCCGCGCTGCTCACTCCTGGGATTCGGCCAGTTCGCGCAACCGGTCGATGAGCCGCTCGCCCTTGCCGCAGGGTCCCGTTCTCCTGGCTTCATGGCGCTCCCGCCCCGATCCAGTGCAGGCTGAGCCGGCGCCGCTGCGGCCGCGCCCGGTGCTCCCACAGGTACACCGCCTGCCAGGTGCCGAGCAGCAGCCTGCCCTGATCAAACGAGAGGCTCAAGCTTGTGGCCGTCAACGCGGTGCGGATGTGGGCAGGCATGTCGTCGGGGCCTTCGTCGTCATGGAGCCAGGGCCGCAGCGGCCCTTCGCCGCTGACCGGTCGCACCCCTGCCGCCGGTACCAGAGCTCGCAGATAGGCGGCCAGGTCCTGCAGCACCCGCGGATCGGCGTTCTCGTTGATGGTGAGGCTGCAACTGGTGTGCAGCGCCACCAGGTGCACCACGCCCTGCTCCAGCCCGCTGGCGGCCAGCCGCTGGCGCAGGATCGGGGTCAGATCGGTGAAGCCCTCCCCATCGGTGCTCAGTTCGATCGGTTCGAGGAGCTGGCGCAGCATCGCGGTTGCCGAACAGTTGCGGAAGAGTTGCGCCTGGTCGCACAGCCACGCTCGTGAGGCATTCCTCTTTCCTCCTGCCAAAACTAGGCTCGAACTGATCGAGTTGCCCCGCCGCGATGCCCCCCCCTGCCCCTGCTCGCGCGCGCTCCATGACCAACGGCGTGGCTTCCAGCTGGCTGCTGCTGCTCAGCCTCTCCCTTCCTCTCGGCAGCGGCTTCCTCGCGGCCCCCGGCAGCGCCAGGGAGGTCGTGCCCAAGCGCGACAGCCTCTGCCCGCTCGGTTACGTGGATCTGTTCAACGGCAAGTGCAGCACCCTCGGGGTGACCACCTACCCCGTGAAGCCCGAACGTGGGGAGGGCTGCCGCTCCGGCTGGATCAGCATAGGGGGCGGTTACTGCCGCAGAAAGTGAGGCCCATGCCGGAACTGCTGGTGCTGCAGCACCTCGAGCGGGAGGGGCCCGGCCGCATCGGCGAGGCCGCCCGGCGCCGTGGCTGGTCCGTGAAGGTCCGCCGCAGCGCCGACGGCGATCCCCTGCCCGCCGCGCGGGTGCCGGATCAGATCCTGCTGGTGCTGGGTGGGCCGATGGGGCTCGACGATCGAGGCCGGCCCGGCTTCGAATGGATGGCGGCCGAGCTGGAGCTGATCCGGCAGCGGCTGGAACAGCGGGCGCCGGTCCTGGGGGTCTGCCTCGGGGCCCAGCTGCTGGCCCGGGCCGCCGGAGGTTCTGTCAAGCCGCTGCAGGTCGGGAAGCCGCCGCTGCCGCTGCGGGAGGTGGGCTGGGGCGCGGTGAGCTGGACCGTTCCCGTGGCCGACGAGCCCGTGCTGGCCGGACTGGCGCCGAGCGAACTGGTGCTGCACTGGCATGGGGATCGCCTCCAGCTGCCGCCGGAGGCCGTGCTGCTGGGCTCCAGCCTGCACTGCCCGGAACAGGCGTTCCGGCTCGGTCGTCATGGCTGGGGTCTGCAGTTCCATGTGGAGATCACGGCGGCGATGCTGCAGGAATGGCTTGACGCCGACGCCGACTACGTGATCGCGGCCCTCGGCCCCGACGGGCCGAGCCGCATCGCCGCCGATCTGGAGCGCTGGGGAGCGGCAGCGGCCCGCCAGGGCGATCGGCTGATCGAGAACCTGCTCGATGCCCTGGCTCTGGCGCTGCCGTCTCAGTCGTCCGCTTCCCAGCGCACCAGCCCCTGACGCAGCGCGATCACGGCCGCATGGGTGCGGCCCCGGGCCTGGAGCTTCAGCTGCACGGCCTTCATGTGGCTGCGCACGGTTTCCACCGAGAGGTGCAGGCGGCCGGCGATCTCCGCGTTGGCGCACCCCCGCACCAGCTGCTCCACCACCTCCCGTTCCCGCGGCGACAGCAGACCGACGGGCGCAGCGGGCCCGCCGCCGCCCTGGTGCAGCAGCAGGCAGGGCAGATCGGGATGGAGCCGCCGGGCCTGCCGTACCAGCTCGACGCCGCTGCCCTGGAGCAGGGGAGCGATCACGATCAGCAGGTCGGGAGGGCCGGCGGCCAGCAGCCCCAGGGCTTCCCGTTCGCTGCTGGCCGCTCCGACCCACTGCCGGCTCTGGCCGGCGATCCCCATGA
The DNA here is from genome assembly GCA_964355015.1 of uncultured bacterium. Taxonomy (GTDB): domain Bacteria; phylum Cyanobacteriota; class Cyanobacteriia; order PCC-6307; family Cyanobiaceae; genus CAYHCE01. The sequence goes on from CAYHCE010000013.1 coordinate 28,018, forward strand.
TCAGGCCCTGCAGCAGCCGGTGTCCGCTGACGACCATCACGGCGTGATCGCACCGCCGATCGGCGGCCTGACACCGCCGGATCGCCGCCTGCTCCAGAAAGGGTCCGAACTCCATTGCGCCATCCCCGGCCATCATCGCTGGGACTGAGAATCATTCCTGCAAGACAAGCATGGGACAGAAGCCGCCTTCTGGCAAGGCGTGCTGCGGATCCTTCTGCTGATCGATCAGCGGATCAGTAGTAGCGGCGAGGGTTCTGCCGGATCGCCAGCTGCACCTCCAGCAGGAACAGCACCAGTGACGCGATCAACGACCCCATCGCCAGTACGAACACAGGCACCACGATCGTCGCCAGGTTCAGCGCCGCCACGGCGCTGATGAACAGCACCCCCACCACCCCTGCCACCAGCAGGGCGGTGAGCGTGGCGCAGAAGAGGGCTCGGTTGATCAGGAACGTCCGCCGCCGCTGAACCAGCAGCGCCGAGCGCAGCCGCCGGCCTTCGCGCAGGTCGCTGCGCTCCAGCGCCTCCTGCAGCAGGCGGGTGCGATCGATGATGCGGGCCAGGCGCGAGGTGAACATGCCCAGCAGACCGGTGATCCCCGTCAGCAGGAACACCGGAGCCACGGAGAGCTGGATCGCCCGCGACAGCCCCTCCACCGCCGAAGACTCTCCCAGGCTGCGGGGGGTGACGAACTGGGCCAGCAGCATGGAGCCATGACCCATTCCGATCCACCCGGCTCTGTCCGGGCCAACCTACCCAGCCCCTCCGCTCTCGATCGGCTCGGTGCCCATCTGCGCGAGACGCGGCTGCTCGGCTCGATCCACAGCGCCCTCTACTGGGACCAGAACACCGTGATGCCGCCCGGCGGCGCCCCGTGGCGCGGCGAGCAGCTGGCTCTGCTGGCCCGCCAGCTGCACGGGCGGCAGAGCAGCCCCGCCTTCGCCGATCTGATCGCCGCCGCCGAGGCCCAGCTCCAGGAGCAAGCGGAAGCGGCGGATCCCGCTGCGCACTCCTGGCGCCGCAACCTCGTTCTGCTGCGCCGTGAGCTGGAACGACAGCAGCGCCTCGATCCGGCCCTGGTGGGGGAGCTGGCTCGGGCCCAGGCCCACGGCTACAGCCTCTGGCAGGAAGCCCGCCGCACGGCCGACTTCCCCCGCTTTGCGCCGGCCCTGCGCCGGCTCGTCGCCCTGCGGCAGGAGGAGGCCCGCCAGCTGGACGAACCCCGCAGCTGCTGGGAGACGCTGGCCCAGCCCTTTGAACCCGACATCGGCAAGGCCCGCCTCGAGGACCTGTTCACCCCCCTGCGCCAGCGACTGCCGGAACTGATCCAGCGCCATGCCGCCGCCTGCGGCCGGCCCGACAGCGGCTGGGAGCTGGCGGAGGAGGCCCAGCAGCAGCTCTGCCGCGAGCTGCTGCTGGGCTGGGGATTCGACGCCGGGCAGTCCGTGCTGGCCCGCTCCCCCCATCCCTTCTCCTGCACCCTCGGACCGGCCGACTTCCGTATCACCAGCCGGGTGGTGCCCGGTCAGCCCCTCTCGGCCTTCCTGGCCACCGCCCACGAATGGGGCCATTCCCTCTACGAACAGGGACTGCCGCGTCAGTCCCAGCCGTGGTTCGCCTGGCCCCTGGGCGATGCCACCTCCATGGGTGTCCACGAGAGCCAGAGTCTCTTCTGGGAGTGCCGGGTGGCGCGCAGCGAAGCCTTCGCGCAGCGCTGGTTCCCACGCTTCCGCCAGGCCATCGGCGGCGATGCCTGGGGCGGGGCCGGGGGCTTCTGGCGCTGCCTCAACCCTGGCCTGCCCGGCCTGATCCGGGTGGAGGCCGACGAGCTCAGCTACTGCCTGCACATCGTGCTGCGCTACGAGCTGGAACTGGCCCTGCTGGAGCAGGGGATGCCGGTGGAGGAGCTGCCGGGGCAGTGGAACCGGCGGCTGCACGAACTGCTCGGAATCCGCCCCTCCCACGACGGTGAAGGCTGCCTGCAGGACGTGCACTGGAGCGAAGGCCTGTTCGGCTACTTCCCCTCCTATGCCCTCGGCCATCTGATCTCCGCCCAGCTCTCCGAGGCGATGGAGCGCAGCCTGGGGCCGATCGAGGACCGTCTCCGCGACGGCCAGGACCCGCTGCTGCTGGAGTGGTTGCGCCGGCACGTGCATCCGCTCGGCCGCAGCGTCAACGCCGAGGAGCTGGTGGAGCGGGTGAGCGGCACGCCGCTGAGCGCGGCGCCCTTCCTCGCCCACCTGGAGCGGAAGCTGGAGCGCCTCCGGGGCCGTCCGTAGGATGCTCCGGCGCAACACCCCAGCTCCCCTCCATGGCGAACATCGATCACGCTCCCAGCCGCACGATGCTCAACCTGCTGCACGTGCTGCCGGCGTTCGCCGATGAGGCCGAGCTGAGGCTGAACGCGATCATCGAGCTCAACTCGATGACGATCAACAAGTACGAGCTGATCACCGAAACCGGCCACCTCAAGCTGGATCGGGTCGGCTACTCCTCCCTTTCCTATCCCTTCGCCTACGGCTGCCTTCCCCGCACCTGGGACGAGGACGGCGACCCTCTCGATCTCGAGATCGTGGGGGTCACCGAACCCCTGGTGCCCGGCAGCCTGGTGGAGGCCCGCATCATCGGCATCATGACCTTCGACGACGGCGGCGAGGTCGACGACAAGGTGATCGCCGTGCTGGCAGACGACAAGCGCATGGATCACATCACCAGCTACGAGCAGCTGGGCGCCCACTGGCTCAAGGAAACCCAGTACTACTGGGAGCACTACAAGGACCTCAAGAAACCGGGCACCTGTCGCGTCAACGCCTTTCTGGGCATCGAGGACGCCGTGCGCATCATCAAGGAGTGCGAGGCACGCTATATCGAGCAGATTGAAGGCAAACTGGTGAACTGAACGCTCACCTGTTGCCCCCTCGATGGCCAGCCTCCCTCCCAGTCCGATCCGCGCCGCCGGCCTGCTGCTCACGGCAGGCCTGATAGTCGGTCTGCAGGGCCTGCCCGGCGGCGCCGCCACGCCGTCGCCGGGGGCTTCGAGCGGCGGCGGCACCACCACCAGCAGTGCGGGTCCGATCCTGCCGGAGGGCAGCGGCAACGCGCCTGTCCTGCCCGCCACCCCCCAAGCGGCACCGGCGGCCGGCACCGCCGCCGTCGTCAACACCCGCATCCTGCTGGCCCTGGGCAAACGGGAACTGCGCCTGGAGCAGGGAGGCAAGGTCTACGGGCCCTGGCCCGTGGCGATCGGAGAGCCGGGCACCCCCACCCCCACCGGCACCTTCAAGGTCACCAACAAGGTGGTCAATCCCCAGTACGTGAGCACCAAGTCGGGCCAGAAGAAGGGCAGCATCGGCCCGAACGGACCCCTCGGCGATCGCTGGATCGGCTTTCACACCACGGGCAAGGATGATTTCGGCATTCATGGCACTCCCGCCGCCTGGGCCTGGACAGTGAGTTCACGGGCCGCCGTCACCCACGGCTGTGTGCGCATGTTCCGCGATCACGTTCACAAGCTGTTCGATCTGGTTCAGCTCGGAACGCCGGTGGTGATCACCCGCTGATCCCGGCCGGCGAGCGGCTGAGCTGGCGCGCCAGAGCCCTGGCCATGCCGTCGCGGCTGGCCAGCCCCCGCAGCGCACCCACGCTCAGGCCGGAGTTCGGTACCCCTTCAGGCAGCCTGGCGCTGCCGGGATCCGTCAGCGCGAACACCGGCAGTTGCCGCAGTCCATTGGGCATCAGCTGATCCTCCAGCTGGGCCAGATTCGCCGTTTCCGGCAGCCAGATCAGTTCGGAGCGTCGGCAGCCGGCCAGGCTGATGGCGGGCTCCGGCTCCGCTTCGCTCGGGTTCGTGGCATCTGCACTCCAGGCGCTGATCGCCCGCTGCAGGTCGGTGAGGGTCACCAGCCCGCAGACCCAGCCCTCCTGCTCCACCACGAGGCAGTGTCCATGGGCCTCGATCAACAGGCTCAGGGCCCGGATCGCCGCAGTGTCCCCGGCCAGCACCAGCGGTGCCTCCGGCTCCAGGGCCTCTGTCACCGCCAGTGCCGCCAGCCCCTGGCGCCGCTCCTCCTCCATCGGGTCCGGGCCCAGCAGCCCAGGCTCCGCCAGCCCCTGCCAGCGCTCCACCAGCACGGCACTGAGCCCGGTGGCTGCCATCAGCGGCAGCACGATGCGGATGTCGTGGGTGAGCTCGAACAGAAGCAGAAGAGCGGTGAGGGGAGCCCGGGCGCTGCCCGCCAGCACGGCTGCCATGCCCACCATGGCGTAGGCCGGTGGTTCCGCCACCGGCAGCTGGAAGCCGCTGTCCCCCAGCAGCTGCCCGTAGCAGTTGCCCAGCACCGCCCCGAGGAAAAGGGCGGGTGCGAAGCCGCCCCCCACGAATCCGGTGGCATTGCTCAGGCCGGTGGCCAGCAGCTTCAGCGCCAGCAGGGCCAGCAGGGTGGTGAGTGCGATGCCGCCCTCCTTGCCCAGCAGGGCCTCGATCGTGTCGTACCCGACTCCCAGCACCTGGGGAAAGCCGAGGGCCATCACCCCCACCCCCAGACCGCCCAGGGCATTGAGCAGCCAGGGGGGCAGGCGGCTGAAGCGGCGCTGCACCGGGCCGCTGCGGCCTGCCGCCAGCACCGCCACCAGCGCCCAGGACATCAGGCTGGCGACCAGGCCGAGGCCCAGGTAGAGCGGCAGTTCCAGCGGTGAGCGCACCTCATAGGCCGGCAGCCGGAAGATCGGCTCATCCCCCAGGCACAGCTGGGTGACGAGGGACGAGGCCACCGCTGCCACCAGTACGGCCCGCAGGCTGGGGCGGCCGGGGATCGAGCTGTAGGCGCCCTCGAAGGCGAAGAACACCCCGGCGATCGGCGCCTTGAAGCCTGCCGCCAGGCCGGCGGCCACGCCGGCCGCTACCAGAGCCTTCTGAGATTCCGGCGCCAACCCGCCGCGCAGACCCACCCAGAGGCCGATGTTGCCGCCGCTCTCGACGCTGGGACCCTCCGGGCCGAGCGAGGCGCCGCTGCCCAGGCTGAGCGAGGCGGCCACCAGCCGCAGGAACGGCAGGCGCGGCGCCGCCCGCACCGCCCCATCGGCCATGGCCATCAGGCTCGGCAGACCGGGACCGAGGTCGCGGGCCAGCTGGCGCAGCAGTCCAACCACCAGGCCGCCCAGCAGGGGTGCCATCACCACGGGCCAGGAGGCCAGCCAGCCGGCCGGCGGGCCGGCGGGCAGCGGCAGCGGTTCCGGCAGAGGCGGTGGCGGTGGCGGCAGGAAGCCGATCCCTCCCAGGCCGAGCTGCAGCAGGGCCCGCAGCGGCGTGCCCGAGTCGGGGGCGGGGGCGGTGAACATCTCGACCGGCGGAGGCTCCACCGCCGAATGGCTCAACAGCCCCAGAATCCACTCCACCAGGGTGCCGAACAGGAAGTTGTTGATGAAACCGAGCAGGTAGTGGAATCCCACCACCGCCACGCCGGTGAGCACCCCCACCAGCGCGGCCCAGGCCAGCAGGTTCCACTGAAAGGGGAGACCGCGGGCCTCGCCATCGGCCTCCACCGCCACGGCGGTCTCAGGCCTCGGGCCGGACAGCGGCAAAGATCTCCTCGAGGATCTCCCCCGCCCCGAGGTTGCGCAGGGCGTGGGCCAGGGCGATGCCGATCGCCTCGGGGTCGCTCTGATCGCCGCGGGCCTCGTCGCGGATCAGGCGCAGACCATCGAGGCTCGCCACCATGCCGGTGAGAACCAGCTCCTCGCCCTCGAAGCGGCTGTTCACCCCGATCGGCACCTGGCAGCCCCCCTCCAGCTGGCGCAGGAAGGCGCGCTCCGCCATGCAGCGACGGGCGGTGCCGGTGTGCTCCAGCACCTTGATCGTCTCCAGCACGCTGCCGTCGCCCTGGCGGCACTCGATGCCCAGGGCACCCTGACCGACGGCATGGAGGGAGATGGCGGGGTCGATCAGCTCGTGGATGCGGTCGGCCAGACCGAGGCGGCCCAGCCCGGCGGCCGCCAGGATCAGGCAGTCGTACTCGCCGGCATCGAGCTTCTCCAGGCGGGTGATCACGTTGCCCCGCACGTCCTTGAAGCGGAGATGGGGGTAATGGTGGCGCAGCTGGGCCAGGCGCCGCAACGAGCTCGTGCCCACCACGCTGCCCTCGGGGAGGCTCTGCAGCGATTGATCGGCGTGGCGGGCGTGCACCACCAGCGCATCGGCGGGGTCCTCCCGCTCGGTGACGCAGCCCAGCATCAGCCCTTCCGGCAGGTTGGTGGGCAGGTCCTTGAGGCTGTGGACGGCGATGTCGGCCCGGTCCAGCAGCATCTGGGCCTCCAGCTCCTTGGTGAACAGGCCCTTGTCGCCGATCTTGGCCAGGGCCACGTCCAGGATCTTGTCCCCCTGGGTGGCCATGGCTTCAATGCTGATCTCCAGACCCGGATGGGCCTTCGCCAGCTCGTCGCGCACCCAGTGGGTCTGCACCATGGCCAGCTGGCTGCGGCGGGAGGCAATGCGCAGAGTGCTAGCCATCAACACGATCCTCAGCCCGGCCCCACGGCCGTAGAACAGCGGATCAGCCTAAGGACCCGTCGGTACCCGGCTGCCGGAACAGCGGAGGACCGTGATCAGCCGAAAAAGTCGAGCGGCAGAGGGCCCCAGGTGTCGGCGGCGGCCGGATCGCCGGCGCTCTGGCCGCCGACCAGGACTCCCTCCCCCAGGCCGCTTTCGGGCCTGACCAGGAACCGGCCGGTGTGCTGGTTCGCCTTGAGGAAGACCGGGCCGGCGGGGGCGGCCTCGCCATCGGCTTCGAGGGCGTTCCAGCCGAAGGCGCGTTCACAGGCGCGCAGGGTCGCGACCGCCGCGCTGGCCGAGGGAGCCATCACGCCGAGCGTGAACCACTCGCAGGCGGCCATCCGCTCCTCCAGCTCCCGCCGCAGGCTCTGCCTTGTTTCGCTGCCGAGGGCAGGTGCCGTCCTCAGGCCGCGGAGCCCGGCCAGGCCGGCCGGATCGGTGGGGGCGCTCATCACGACGGCACGGTGGAGGGCTCAGTCTGCCGGCTGGCGCAGAAGCGCCGACTGGTGAGGCAGACGCTCAGCCAGATGAATCCCACCGCAGCGCCCGCCACGATATCGGTGAACCAGTGCACCCGGCAGTAGAGCGTGCTGGTCCAGATCAGACCCACCCACAGGGCCGATCCCAGGATCAGGGGCCGTCGAAGCCGTGGATACCTCTGGGCCAGAACGGTGCACATCAGGAAGTAGAACACCACCGCACCGGCCGCGTGGCCGCTGGGAAAGCTGCGCCCGATCACCTCCACGAGCGTGCCGTGGGGACGGGCGCGGTCGAACAGAGGCTTGAGCCAGCGGTCGACGATCAGCAGGATTCCGCCGGTGCCCACCACCAGCCAGAGCAGGTCGTTCCAGGCCCGCTTCAGCAGCAGGAACACCAGGGCTGCCAGCACCAGCACCGCCGTGAAGCGGGTGCCGCTCACCTGGTACACCAGCACCAGAAAATCGCCGATCAGCGCGGGAATGCGCTGCCCCAGCCACTGCAGCACCGCCTCATCGAAGTCCGGATTCTCCTGACGCAGCACCATTCGCTCGATCAGCAGCACCACGGCGGCCGCCACAGCGCAGCCCAGCAGCCGCCACGGGCCGAGAATCCCCAACCAGCGCCGCAGACCCTGGCACACGACGGTCGGGTACGGCACGGGCAGGCGTCGGTTCAAGAGGATCGGGGCGGAGAGGAGAGCTGGCTCCGGCGCAGGAGCGGGAGCGGGTGGGCGGGGCCGCGGCGGCGGAACCTCCCACAATGAAGCAACCGGGTTCCCTCCAGCCGCCCGGACCCCTGCAGCCGCAGGGAGGCAGGCCTCAACCGGCTGCATCGGTCCGCAACCGCTGCACGGGGACCCGCCAGAGCTCGTTGCCGCCGCGGCTGGCCAGCCGGGTGGCACCCGGCGCCTTCTCGGCAAGCTGCTTCAGCTTGCGCCCCTCACCGAACAGCAGCGCCGTGCCTGCCGGGCTGCCCGGCTGCCCCACGGGCCGATCGTGGGCCAGCACGCTCTCGAGCCGGTCATGGAAACTGGCCGTGCGGCCGCTGTAGAAGACGACGCTGTAGCGCCTGTAGCCGATCACCAGCAGTGGTTCCCCCGGCCGGGCCAGCCGGCCGGCCTGCTCGGCCAGCTCCCGCACCGGTCGCTGACGCTGGTTCTCCATCAGTGGGGCCAGAGCGGGCACCACGAACAGCAGCACCCCGACGAAACCCAGCAGGTTCGGCAACCACAGCGCCTGCGGGGCCCCTGGCCGCAGCAGCAGCAGCACGAGGCCGAGCGCAGCCGCCGCCAGCACCACGGCGAGAAGCCACGGCAGCCCGGAGGCGCTCAGCGCTGCGGCGAAGCCCGGATAGGCAGGATCGGTGGCTGCCCAGCGCGGAGCCAGCACGGCCGCCGGGGCCATCACTCCCAGCAGCAGGGCATTGATCCAGGCGCCCCAGCGCTGGGGAGGATCCGATCCGGGCACGGCCACCGGCACGGATCCCAGCGGGAACCAGAACAGCGTCAGCAGCAGGGCTCCGGCCGGCACCAGCGGCAGGATGTAGCCCGCCAGCTTGGTGGCGGCGGCGGAGAAGAACAGCAGCACCAGCAGGAACCAGATCAGGCAGAACGGCGCCAGCTGGGCCCCGCGGGGCTGAGCCCGCCACCAGCCGAGGCGCCAGTAGCGCAGCCGGGCGATCGCCAGCGGCAGCTGCAGCGACCAGGGCAGCAGCAGCAGCAGGCTCCAGGGGAGGTAGAAGTACCAGGGGCCGGCGTGCCCATAGAGCACCGAGGTGAACCGGGCCACGTTGCTGAACCCGAAGAAGCCCCCCACGAAGCCCATGCCATCGGCCCGGGCCGCCAGCACGTACCAGGGGGCGGCCAGCAGCAGAAAGCCGGCTGCCATCGCCGCCATCGGCATCCGGCGCAGCACAGGCAGCAGTTGCCCCTGGCAGAGCAGGAAGGCCACGATCACCAGGCCCGGCAGCACCAACCCCACCGGTCCCTTGGCCAGCACCGCGATGGCGCTGAACAGGGGCATCGCCACGTAGCCGACCCGGCGCGGCAGCGGCCGCTCCGACTGGCTGTAGCTGAGAAAGAAGCCGAACAGGCTCAGGGCGATCGCGCTGGCGAGGAACATGTCCGTGACGGAGCTGCGGCCCCAGCCCACCCAACCGGGATTGAGGGCCAGCAGTGCCCCTCCCAGCCAGGCCCGCTGCCAGCGCCGCACACCCGGCTCGCTCGCCGCCCCGCAGACCCAGAGCAGAGCGAAGCCGGCCAGCACGACCGCGCTGGCCGCCAGGGCCACCGGCAACCGTGCCGCCCATTCGCTGACGCCGAACAGGCGGAAGCTGAGGGCCACCATCCAGTACCCCCAGACGGGATAGTCGAAGAAGGTGGTGCCGTTCCACCAGGGAGTGACCCAGTCACCCCGTTCGGCCATCTGGCGCCCCACCTCCACGAACAGGGCCTCGGTCTTGTCCATCAGGCTGAGGGTGCCCAGATGGTGAAAGAAGGCCAGCCAGCACAGCAGCACATAGCCGCTGGCGGTGAGGATCCAGAGGCGGTGCGGTTGCCGCTCCAGCCAGGCGATCGGACGCAGGGATGGAAACGGCAAAAGAGGAGGCATGCAGAGGGGAGTCCGCCAGGGATCCCACCGAAACGATCCTGCGGCGATGGCTACCGTCGCCCGATCCCTGGGGAGGCGATGGTAGATCCAGCCGGCCATTCAGCCTGCGCCACAGGAATCGATCAGGGGGGCGGCGCCTACTTGATGTACTCCTTCAGCACCCCGTTGCGATTGGGATGGCGCAGTTTGCGCAGGGCCTTGGCTTCGATCTGGCGGATGCGTTCGCGGGTGACATCGAAGATCTGGCCGATCTCCTCCAGGGTTTTCATGCGGCCATCATCCAGGCCGTAGCGGAGACGGAGCACATCCCGTTCGCGCGGACTGAGGGTGGCCAGCACACCTTCGAGATCCTCGCGCAGCAGGTTCTTGGCCACATCCTGCTCGGGATTCTCGATATCGGCCTCGATGAAATCACCGAGCCGGGAATCCTCCTCCTTGCCGATCGGCGTTTCAAGAGAGATCGGCAACTGGGCCGATTTAGCGATGAAGCGCAGTTTTTCGATCGTCATCTCCATGCTCTCGGCGATCTCCTCCTCGGTGGGCTTGCGGCCGAATTCCTGGCTCAGCACCTTGGTGGTTTTCTTGATCCGGGAGATGGTTTCGTAGAGGTGAACCGGCAGGCGGATGGTACGGCTCTGATCGGCGATCGCCCGGGTGATCGCCTGCCGGATCCACCAGGTGGCATAGGTGGAGAACTTGTAGCCCTTCTCGTGGTCGAACTTCTCGGCGGCGCGGATCAGACCGAGACTGCCTTCCTGGATCAGATCCTGGAAGGACAGGCCCCGGTTCATGTACTTCTTGGCGATCGACACCACCAGGCGCAGGTTCGACTGCACCATCTTTTCCTTGGCCCGCCGGCCGAGCATCAGGCGACGGCGGAACTTCAGCAGCGGCATGTCCACCAGGACCGCCCATTCCTTGCTGTCGGGGAAGTGGCCGTTGTCCAGCTCGAACTGCGCCGCCAGCTCCTCGAGCAGCAGCAGATCGGCGATCTTGCGCGCCAGCTCGATCTCCTCGTCGGGGCGGAGCAGGCGGATGCGGCCGATTTCCTGCAGGTACACCCGGATCGAATCCTCGGTGTAGACACCCTTGGGGCCCACCTTGATGCTGGCCAGTGCCTTGGCGTTGGCGCCCTTCTTGTCCTTGGCGGCCCCGACCGGCTCGGCGGCCTCCAGCAGCTGATCGGCGAGGGCATCGAGGTCGACCTCGCCCGCTTCGATCACCAGGGCCGGCTCGACCTCCACTGCGGCAACGGCCTTGGTGCGAGCCTTGGCCTTGCCTGCCGCTGGCTTGGCGGGAGTCTTGGCTGCGGCGGCCTTGGCTGCGGCGGCCTTGGCCGGTGCCTTGCGGGTGCGGCTCACCTTGTTGGCGGCAGCGACGTCAGCGGCAGGGGCTGCGTCAGTGGTTTCTGCGGTGGGTTCGGAAGTGGCGGCGAGGGAAGGATCGGCCAGGCCTGCCGGCCCGGCCTCCTGCCTGGCCTTGCTGCGGCTGGCCCGTGGCTTGGCTGTCACCATCACTTCGCCCCCGGCCTGCGGGGCCACCATCAGGATCTCGGGAACGGCCTTCAGGGACTTGGCGGCGGAAGCTGGGCTCATAGGACGGAGGGCGGCGGAAGGAGGGCGGCGGAGGAGAGGAACAGCTGGAGGGGGAAAAGCGTGAAAAGCCTGGGAGGCAGTGAAGAGCGAACGCTGAGCCCATCGATCGCCGAACGGTCGACGGGCCACGACAGCCTGCATGAACCTGCCCATCGGCGGTCAGCCGGATCGGGCCGGAAGCTCGGAGGTGCTCAAACGTCGATTCGGAACGGAACCAACCGGGACTCAACGACGAAGGACGGCACGGATGCCAGCGCAGTGCTGTCAGGGGTGGTCGCAGACCGGGAGGCACGGTGGAGGGGGTCTCCGGACGGCCTTCTCTTCAGGTCTTCCCACTGGACGGAACTCTGCCTGGTTCCGACAGCAGCCAGTTGGACTGCTCAACCTTCATATCTTAAGAAACCCCTATGGGGTTTGCAAGGCGAACGGCAGCTTCCGTGGGGGAGCCTCCGCGGCCCACCTGGCTGCAGGTCTGGGTGGAGGCCGGCCGCGAGGGGCGTGTGTTCACCTATGCCAACCCCGAAGGTCTGCCCCTGGACGCCGGTGACCTGGTGCGGCTGCGCCTGCGTGGCCGGCGCCACATCGGCCTTGTGCTGGCGACCCGTCCAACGCCGCCACCGGATCTCGAGCCGGCCCGCCTGGTGCCGGTGGAGGGCCTGCACCAGGCCGCCGCCGTGGATCCGCAATGGCAGGCCCTGCTGGCGGAGGTGGCCGTCCAGTGCCACACCAGCCTGTTCAAGACGCTGAAGACAGCGCTGCCGCCGGGCTGGCTGGGTCAGCGCTCGGCAGGAGCGGCGGAGCGCCCGCGGCAGCAGCAATGGGTGCAGCTGCTGAGCGCCGACACGGCCATGACCCGCCGCCAGGAGGAACTGGTCGTGCGGCTGGGGCAGGAGGGGGGGGGTGCCTGGCTGCGCACGATCACCGGCCCCTGGGGATTCAGCCGCGCCGTCGTGCAGGGGCTCGAGCAGCGGCTGCGACTGCGGCTGGAGCGGCGGGCAGCCCCGCCGCGAGCTGGCTGCGCCGGGGAAGACGTGGCCGCTGCCGGCTCCCTGCAGCCGCCACGCCAGCTCAGCGACGCGCAGCAACAGGCCCTCGATCGCATCCTGGCCGCCGCGCCGGGGCAGGAGCTGCTGCTCTGGGGCGTGACCGGCGCCGGCAAGACCGAGGTGTACCTGCAGGCGGCGGCCGCCTGCCTGGCCGCCGGCCGCAGCGCCCTGATGCTCACACCGGAGATCGGCCTGATCCCGCAGCTGCTGGATCGGTTCCAGGCCCGTTTCGGCGACCGGATCCTCGAATATCACAGCGGGCTGGCCGAGGGGGAGCGCATCTCCGCCTGGCGCCGCTGCCTCACGGCCCGCGGCGCCGATGCCCTGATCGCCGTGGGCACACGCTCCGCCGTCTTCCTGCCCCTGCCCGAGCCGGGGCTGATCGTGCTCGACGAGGAACACGACAGCTCCTACAAGCAGGAGAGCCCCATGCCCTGCTACCACGCCCGCGAGGTGGCGCGGCTGCGCTGCCGCAACGGCGGTGCCCGGTTGCTGCTCGGCAGCGCCACCCCCTCACTGGAAACCTGGCTGGCCTGCCGGGAGCGCCAGCCTCCGATCGCCCTGCTGCGTCTGCCGGAGCGCATCGGCGGCCAGCCGCCGGCTCCCGTCGCCGTGGTGGACATGCGCCTGGAGCTGGCCGAAGGGCACCGACGCCTGATCAGCCGTGCCCTGATGGAGCGGCTGCGGCAGCTGCCGCAGCAGGACGGGCAGGCCGTGGTGCTGGTGCCGCGGCGTGGCTACAGCAGTTTTCTCAGCTGCCGCAGCTGCGGCGAGGTGGTGCCGTGTCCCCACTGTGACGTGCCCCTGACGGTGCACCGCCAGCGGGGAGGGCACGAATGGCTTCGCTGCCACTGGTGCGACCACCGCCAGGAGCTGACGCAGCGCTGCGCGCAGTGCGGCTCCACCGCCTTCAAGCCCTTCGGGGCCGGCACCCAGCGGGTGATGGAACAGCTGGAGCAGGAACTGGAGGGCCTGCGGCTGCTGCGCTTCGATCGCGACACCACCCGCGGTCGCGACGGCCACCGCCGCCTGCTGGCCCGCTTCGCCGCCGGGGAGGCGGACGTGCTGGTGGGGACCCAGATGCTCGCCAAGGGCATGGATCTGCCCCGCGTCACCCTGGCGGCGGTGCTGGCTGCCGATGGACTGCTGCATCGCCCCGACCTCCGCGCCGGCGAGCACTGCCTGCAGCTGCTGCTGCAGCTCGCCGGCCGGGCCGGCCGGGGCGAACGCCCGGGCACGGTGATCGTGCAGACCTACACCCCCGACCATCCGGTGATCCGTCACCTGATCGATGGGCACTACGAGACCTTTCTGGAGGAGGAAGGGCAGCAGCGCCGCCAGGCGGGCCTGGTGCCGTTCAGCCGCGCCTGCCTGCTGAGGCTGGCCGGCCCCTCCGCCAGCGCCACCGCCACGGCCGCCGCCGCCCTGGCGGAACGGCTGCGACCGGCCGTGGACCACTCCGGCTGGCTTCTGATCGGCCCGGCGCCGGCGCCGGTGGCCCGCGTGGCCGGCCGCCACCGCTGGCAGCTGCTGCTGCATGGACCGGCCGGCTCGGCTCTGCCCCTGCCCCCCGAGGCCGAGCTTCGCGTCGGCCTCGACCGGCTGGTGAGCCTCTCGATCGATCCCGATCCGATCGAGCTCTGACTGGCGCGCCTTCTGCCCCGGCGAGGGCTACTCCGGGGAGCCTTTCCCGGGGGCGGGCAATTCCGGCCAGCCGTAGCCCACCTGGCGCCGCAGCCGCTGCAGCGTGAGCGTGAGCAGCAGCAGCAGCAGGATCGCCAGGGTCCCCAGACCGAGCCGGCTCCAGCGCCAGCCCTGGAGCTCCAGTCGGTTCAGGGCACCGCTCGCCAGGGGCCAGGCGACGCCGTCCCCCTGGCGCTGCGGCCTGAGCGGGGTGGCCAGACGCACCTCCCGGACGGCCACCGGGGCAAGGCTGACGCTGAAGCTCAGCCCCGGCAGCGGCCGCACCTGGCGCAGATCCAGCTCGAGGCGGAAGCGCTGGCGCACGCCGAGCAGCCAGTTGCGTTCCTGCAACTCCAGCAGCGGCGGCGGCAGTTCGAGGCCATTCAGACCCGCGGCCACGGCCACGCTGCGGCGCAGCAACCGGGCCGCCTCGGCGGCGGGAACGGGCCCGCTGCGCAGGATCTGCCGGCCCTGGCCCTGCTCGATCGTCAGGGCCGGGCCGCGCAGCTCCTCGGCAAAGCGCCGCTGCCAGGGCAGCAGCTGCCCGGTGTCGCTCTCGAGGGTCTGCCGGAGCTGCAGCCGGCCCGGCCCGGTGAAGCGAACCTCGGTGTCGACCCGCAGGCAGCCGCCCAGCAGGCCGGTGAGGAGCACCAGCAGCAGCAGTGCCACCACCGCGAAGCCCAGCGGGCTGCGGGTGGGTCCCACCGGCGGAGGGGTGGGTGGCCGGGGCGGCGTGACGCCCCGTGCGGCGCCGGTGGGAAGACGGCCCTGCAGCGATTCCACCCCCCCCAGCGGCGGCAGGGTCAGGGACCAGCTCTCGGGGCGCCTGAGCTGCGGCGCCTCCAGGATCAGCTGCAGGTCCCTGGCCTGGCGACGCAGCTCCGGGTCGGCGCAGGCCTCCAGACCCCGGCAGCAGGCGGCGGCGCGGCTGGACTCCCCCTGACCGATGAGGGCGGTGGCCATCAGCAGCCGCACCCTGCCTCCGAGCGCAGAGCGGATCGGATGGGCCGCGGCGATCGGCTCCAGCAGCCGCAGACAGCGGCCGTACTCGCCCCGATCCAGGGCCAGCCGGGCCTGCTGCAGCGATTCGTCAGCCACGCCCTGGGGCATCGGAGGCCATGCCGCGCGTGGTGCCCACCACCATCGTGCCGATGCCCGCATCGGTGAACACTTCCAGCAGCAGAGCGTGAGGCACGCGCCCATCGACGATGTGGGCGGCCGCCACGCCCTGGGCCAGCGCCCGGATGCAGCACTGGGTCTTCGGGGTCATGCCGCCCTTCACGACCCCGGTGCGGATCAGCTCACGAGCCTCGGAGAGGTTGAGGTGACGAACCAGGGAAGCCGGATCGTCCCGGTCGCGCAGGATGCCGGGGGTGTCGGTGAGCAGGATCAGCTTCTCGGCCTGCAGGGCCGCCGCCAGTTCGCCGGCCACGGTGTCGGCGTTGATGTTGTGGGCCTGGCCCTCGGGGTTGGGGGCCACGCTGGAGATCACGGGGATGTAACCCGCCTGCAGCAGGGGCCCGAGCACGGCCGGATGCACCGCCGCCACGTCGCCGACCAGGCCATGGGAGCCCTCGTCCCAGGTGCGGGCCTCCACCAGACCGCCGTCGCAGCCGGAAAGGCCGACCGCCCGGCCTCCCACCCGGTTCAGCCCGTTGACGATCTGCTTGTTGACCCGGCCCACCAGCACCATCTCCACCACGTCCATCGTGTCGGGGCTGGTGATCCTCAGGCCGTTGCGGAACTCCGGTTCGATCGCCAGGCGTCCGAGCCACTGATTGATCTCCGGGCCACCGCCGTGCACCACAACTGGCTGCACGCCCACACAGGCCAGCAGGGCCAGATCGCGGAAGACCGCGCTGCGCAGGTCCTCGCGCACCATGGCGGCTCCGCCGTACTTCACCACCACCCGGCGGCCGGCGAACCGCTGGATGTAGGGCAGGGCTTCACTGAGAACGGAAACCCGCAGGGTGTCCTGCTCGCTGATGACGGGGTCCTGGCTCAAGGGGCGATCGGTGGGGGAAAGGTGTGCAGCGGAGCTGTGCAGCGCCGGCGGCGCCGGCTTCCGGGTCAGCCGGCGCCGCCCTCCGAGGGCAGCAGGGTCAGCTCCAGATCGGTGGCGGACCGCTGGCGGACCTCCGCCCGCAGCCCGGGCCCGAAGAACCGGCCGAGCCGGTCTTGGCGGGCCTGCCAACGTTCGAACGGCACGCCGTTGCAGCGGAAGCGCAGCAGCAGGGCATACCCCCCCTCCGCCTCCCGCTCGGCCACGCTGATCAGCTCCGGAGGCTGATCAGCGTCCCAGAGACTGAGCGCTTCGAGTGAGGATTCCAGATGGGCCTTCTGGCCGTAGCGCCAACGGGTCACATCCCTGAGCAGCTTGCGCAGCGGCTCGCTGGCGGCCTGATCGCGCAGGGCCCGCAGCTCCGCCGGCGGCGTCAGTCGCTCGGCCGGCGGCAGTTCGGAGGACTTGAGCGCCAGCCCGCCCAGCAGCACCGGAACCCCGTAGAAGACGCCCGCCAGGCTGAGGTTGGGGCTGTCGGTGGCGTAGGCGATCGAGCCGATCACCGTGAGGACCGCGCCGGCGATGGTCAGCAGGCTGCCGGGGGATGTCAGTGCTTGCATCTCGCCATCTTCCTGCAACGCCGTGCAGGATGGCGACAGCTGCGGTGGCGTACCACCCCCAGACCATGTCATCGCCTCTCCCGGACTCCGATGTCACCGCCCAACCTGCCGCGACGGGTCGCGCCAGCGACGCCGTTCCCGCCGATCAGGCCGGGCAGCCAGGCACCGGCCTCCTGCTGGATCAGCTGGCCGAGGACAGATTGTGGCTGCTGCGGCAGATCGATGCCGGCCGCTGGCCCGATCTGCGCCTGGATCTGGCAGCCCTGGAGCGGGAACTGGGCCAGCTGCTCGATCAGGCGCGGGAGCGGCTGGGCGAGGGCTGAGGCCGCCATGGCGCTCGGCGCGGCTTCGGGCTCAGAACGGGATGTCGTCTTCCTCCTCGGAGAGATCGGGAACCAGCGGCGAGGTGTTCCAGGTGGGCGCCTCCGCCGCGGCGGGCTGGCGTGGGGAGGCAGCAGGAATCGGTGCCGGCACTGGGGCGCGGCCCACCCGGCGGGCGGGGACAGGTACAGGTGCCGTGGCGGGAAGGGGTGCCGTGGCTGGGGCCGTGGGCGTGGCCGGGGCCATCGGGGCGGCGCCGAGGGGATGCAGCCGGGCCAGGGTGAATTCGGCCCGCTTCTCCTTCAGCCCGTCCTGCCGGGTGACGGTGTTCATCCGCAGCCGCCCTTCCAGCACCAGGCGTTGACCCACCTGGACCCGGTTCTGCAGATCCTGGGCCAGGTTGCCCCAACCCACCACCTTGAGCTGACCCGGGGGGTCCTCGGGCCTCAGCCCGTCCAGCTGCACAGCCATTTCGGCCACCGGGGTCTGATTGTCCTGGGTGTAGCGGACCTGGGGTGCCTCCAGCACCACCACCTCCAGCAAGCAGTGATTCACGACCCGGACCGCGACGGCGGCGCCCATCCTGATGCACGGGCGTGACCTCTGGCTGCTGGCCGGCACCGGAGAGGGCCCGGTCCTGGCGGCAGCCCTGCTGGAGCGGGGCTGGTCCGTGCTGGTTTCGGTGGTGGAGGAGGCGGCCCTGCGGGCCTATGCCCCCCATCCGCGGCTGGGGCTGCGCTCGGGGGCGCTGGCGGGCCCGGCTGGAATCCGGGCCGAACTGGAGGCGGCAGCCGCCCGACAGCGGCCCTTCCGTTGGGTGGTGGACGCCAGCCACCCCTTCGCCGGCCGGATCAGCGCCGACCTGGCGGCGGTCTGCCACAGCCGGGGCCAGGAACTGCTCCGACTCTGGCGCCCGCCGCTTCCGCCTGCCCCTGGGGGCCTTCTGCAGCGGCTCACCGCCCTGGAGGACCTGGCGGCCCTCGATCTGAGCCGCGAGCGGTTGCTGCTGGCGATCGGAGCCCGCCAGCTGGCCGCCGCCCTGGTCCATGCCGCTGCGGGAGCCAGTTTCGCCCGGGTGCTGCCCAGCCCGCTGAGCCTGCAGCAGGCTCGGGCGGCCGGGCTCAGCGATGCCCACCTGGCCTGTCATCGGCCGGGCAGCGGCGACTTCGGGCGAGAAGGGAGGTCGGCCTGGGCTCTGGAGTGCGCCCTGCTGCGCCGCTGGGAGATCAGCGCCGTGCTCTGCCGCCAGTCGGGCGGCGAGACCGAGCGATGCTGGCAGACGCTCTGCGGCGAGGCAAGGCTCCGGTTGCTGCTGCTGGCCCGTCCCGCCGAACCGGAGGGGGTGACGGCCTTGCCCCTGGCGGCCCTGCTGGAGAAGCTGGACAGGCCTGACCCCCACCCTGATGCCACAGGATCCTGAGCTGATCGAACTGGTGCTCACAACCGAGGCCGATGCCGCCCGCGCCGAGCGCCTGGCCCGGCAGCTGCTGGAGGAAGGACTGGCCGCCTGCGTGAGTCTGCAGCCCCTGCGCTCGATCTACCGCTGGCAGGGGGCGATCGAATCCAGCGAGGAGGTGCAGCTGCTGATCAAGACCGGCGCCGGGCAGCTCGAATCCCTGCAGCGCAGGCTGCTGGAGCGCCACAGCTACGACACTCCGGAGTGGATCCACTGGAGCGCGGCGACCGAGGGGCCCTATGCCGGCTGGCTGCGGGGAAGCCTCAGCCCAGGTGCTGCTTCACCAGCTCAGCCAGCGAGCCCCGCGGCCGGGGACCCAGCTGGGTGACCACCTGGCCGGCGCAGAGGGATCCCAGGCGTCCGCAGTGCTCCAGGCTCTCGCCCCGGCTGAGGCCGTGCAGGAAACCGGCCGCATAGAGGTCCCCGGCACCGGTGGTGTCCACCAGCGGCCCGAGGGTGTAGGGCGCGATCCGGTGGGTGGCCTCCCCGGCGAGCACCACGGACCCCTGCTCGCTGCGGGTGAGCGCCGCCACGCGGCAACGACCCCGCACCTGGTTCACCGCCGCCTCGAAGCCATCGGTCCGATAGAGAGCGGTGATCTCCAGCTCATTGGCGAACAGGACGTCCACGTGCCCGTCCACCAGGTCCAGGAAACTGTCGCGGTGGCGCTCGACACAGAAGGCATCCGAGAGGCTGAGGGCCACCTGGCCGCCGCTGGCGCGCATCACCTCAGCGGCGGCGATGAAGGCCCGCCGTGCCGGCTCGCTGTCCCAGAGATAGCCCTCCAGATAGAGGATGCGGGCCTGGCGCACCAGCTCCAGGTCCAGATCCTGCGGTTCCAGCCCCACCGAGGCACCGAGGTAGGTGCACATGGTGCGCTGGGCATCCGGCGTGACCAGGATCAGGCAGCGGGCGGTGGAAGGACCGCTGACGGCTGCGGGGGTCTCGAAGCGGGCCCCGACCGAGCGGATGTCGTGACTGAAGATCGCTCCGAGCTGGTCGTTGCGGACGCGGCCGATGAAACCGGCACGGCCGCCGAGCTGGGCGATGCCGGCCAGGGTGTTGGCCGCCGAGCCGCCGGAGGTTTCCAGCCCCGGACCGCTGGCGGCGTAAAGGCGCTCCGCCTGGCCCTCGTCCACCAGGGCCATGGTGCCCTTGGCCAGGTCGTGGTCGGCGAGAAAGCGGTCGTCCGTCTGCACCAGCACGTCGACGATGGCATTGCCGATGCCGACCACATCGAGCGTCCCGGCAGGGTCGATCAGGCCCGAGGAGAGGACCATGGTCAGGCGCTCAGCAGAGCCCGTTTCGGGCCGTGGATCGGATCCTCCACCACGATCGTCTGGTCGCGATGAGCGCCCAGCGACACGATCGCGATCGGCACCTCCATCAGTTCGGCCAGGAAGCGCAGATAGGCCATCGCCGTCTCCGGCAGTTCCTCCAGGCGGCGGCACTCGGCCGTGGAGCACTGCCAGCCCGGCAGGGTCTGGAAGATGGGCTGGCAGCGGGCGAAGGTCTCAGCGCTGCTGGGAAAGTGCTCGATCCGCTCTCCCTCCAGTTCGTAGGCCACGCAGACCTGGATCTCGTCCAGTTCATCGAGCACGTCGAGCTTGGTGATCGCCAGGCAGTCGAGCCCGTTCACCTCCACCGCATAGCGACCGATCACACCGTCGAACCAGCCGCAGCGGCGGCGGCGGCCGGTGGTGGTGCCGAACTCGTGGCCCCGGTCGCAGAGGTGGTCGTTGAGGCTGCCCTGCAGCTCGGTGGGGAAGGGTCCTTCGCCGACGCGGGTGGTGTAGGCCTTGGCCACGCCGATCACCCGGTCGATCAGGGTGGGGCCGACCCCGGCACCGATGCAGGCACCACCGGAGACGGGGTTGGAGGAGGTGACGTACGGATAGGTGCCGTGGTCGAGGTCGAGCAGGGTGCCCTGGGCGCCCTCGAACAGGATGTTCTGGCGCGCCCGGGCCGCCTGATGGATGGTGCGGGTGCAATCCACAACGTGGGGAGCCAGGCGCAGGCCGTAGGCGGCGTACTCACGGATCACCTCTTCAGGATCGAGGGGATCGAGGCCGAAGATGCGCTCCAGCACCAGGTTCTTCTCGGCGAGGGGACCCGTCAGCCTGTCCCTCAGCCGCTCCACGTCGAGCAGATCGATCACGCGGATGCCGTTGCGCTCCGCCTTGTCCGCATAGGTGGGGCCGATGCCCCGGCCCGTGGTGCCGATACGGCGATCGCCGCGGCGCTGCTCCATCGCCTGGTCCAGCAGGCGGTGGTAGGGCATGGTCACGTGGGCGGTGGAGGCGAGCTTGAGGCCCGACACATCGATGCCGTAGCCGGCGAGCATGTCGAGCTCGCCGAGCATCACCTTGGGGTCCACCACGGTTCCTGAGCCGATCAGGCAGATGGTGTCCGGATAGAGAATTCCTGAGGGAATCAGGTGCAGTTTGAGCACCTTGTCATCCACAACGATCGTGTGGCCGGCATTCACACCACCCTGATAGCGCACCACCACATCAGCGGAGCGGCTCAACAGATCGGTGATCTTGCCCTTTCCCTCGTCGCCCCACTGTGCACCGATGACGACAACATTGGCCAAGGACACAGCGGCCCGCAGCCGCTTCTGAGCACAATCAGTGAGCCTGTCAGATCAAGCGCCCCTTCGTCAAAGCAGGGGGACTGCCGACCAGCTGGCCTCAGGCGCCGCGGACCACCGTGGTCTCGGCCAGCTTGAATTCCTTCTCCAGGCGGCCGCGCAGCGCCTCGGGCAGTGGCCGGTTCGCGTAGTTGGTATAGTGCCCGGCCAGCGAGTTCAGGGCCGTCTGCATCGTGGTGAACGAGGCCAGACCGTTCACCCGGCGATTGGGCCGGTAGAGGGCCATGTAGTCGTTGATCAGGCTGCGGGCCTCCGTTTCAGCCTGGGGCAGCTCCGGATCGTCCGGATCCAGGGCGATGGTGGTCAGCAGGGCCTGGGCCACGCTGACGGTGTCGTCGAGGTAGGAGCCGCTCAGACTGCCGCCGCCGCCGCTGGCGCAGGCGGAGAGGACGAGGCTGAGGCTCAGGCAGACGGCCAGCAGCGCAGCCATGGCGCGGGAGACCCAACCACTCCAGACAGCAGCCATCGCCCTTCGTTCGCGTGATGAAGGAATCGTAGAAGCTCCCCTCCAGCTGGCCTGCGCCGCCGCAGCAAACTCAAACTTCGCGGTCGCGGCCCCCCGTCAGCCGGCAAGCCCCTGCCGGCCGCGCACGATGCGCGGAACCAGGGCGCTCACCAGCAGGGCGGCCTCCAGCTCCTCGCTGGCGCGACCGGCTCGCTCCACCAGCTCCACCCTGCCAGCGGCCGCCCCGCGGCCGACCACCACCCGCCAGGGGATGCCGATCAGATCGGCGTCCTTGAACTTCACCCCGGCCCGCTCCGGCCGGTCGTCGAGCAGCGCCTCGATGCCGGCCTGCCGCAATTCGCCGTAGAGATGTTCGGCCAGGGCCACCTGAACCGGATCCTGGGAGCTGGCGATCACCACGATCGCCTCGAAGGGGGCGATCGACACGGGCCAGCAGATGCCCTGTCCATCGTGGTGCTGCTCCACGGCCGCCTGGGCCAGCCGGGACACTCCGATGCCGTAGCAGCCCATCCAGAGGGCCTCCTCAGCGCCGCTGGCGTCGGTGAAGCGGGCGCCGAGGGCTTCGGAGTACTTGCGCCCCAGCTGGAAGATGTGGCCCACCTCGATGCCGCGGCTGGCCTCCAGCCGCTGGGAGGGGTCGTGCAGGCAGCGCTCGCCGGGCTGGGCGGCCCGCAGGTCCACGACCTCCGGCAGCGGGGTGAGCTGCCCCCAGGCTGCCCCCACCAGATGGGTGTCGGGCCGGTTGGCCCCGCAGACGAAGGCGCCGAGCTCGGCGGCGGTGGGATCGGCCAGCCGCAGGAAGCGCGGCTGCCACTGCCGTGCGCCCGCCAGGAGCGCGTCGTCGAGCTGGGGACCGAGGAAGCCGAACGGCCATGGCTCCAGCCCCTGGGCGTCCAGTTGCTCGGCCGTGATCGGCTCCACATCCAGCAGAGTGCCGCTGTCGGGGCCGGCTCGGGCCGTGAGTGCGTTCACCAGCTTCACCCCATTGAGCTGCTGATCCCCCCGCAGGCTGACCAGCAGCGGCAGTGGAACCGCCTCGGTGAAGCGGGCCAGCAGCAGCAGGACCTTCACCGTCTGGCTGGGGTGGAATCCATGGGCGGCGCCCAGCTGCTCGATCGAACTCTGGCCGGGGGTCGCCAGGGCGAGCGGCGGCTGCGCAGGCTCCAGGGGTACGGCGGGTTCGGGCAGGGAGACGGCCTTCTCCTGGTTGGCCGCATAGCGACCGTCGGCGCTGGCCAGCACCAGGTCTTCGCCGGCAGCGGCCGTGACCATGAACTCCTGGCTGGCGGACCCGCCGATGGCCCCGCTGTCGGCCTCCACCGCCACCGCCCGCAGGCCGCAGCGGCTGAAGATCCTGCGGTAGGCCCGGTCCATGACGGCGTAGGTGGCCCGCAGATCCTCTTCGTCGGCATGGAACGAATAGGCGTCTTTCATGATGAATTCACGCCCCCGCATCAGGCCGAAGCGCGGCCGGATCTCATCGCGAAACTTGGTCTGGATCTGGTACAGGCTCACCGGCAGCTGCCGGTAGGAACGCAGCAGATCGGCCGCCAGCGCTGTGATCACCTCCTCGTGGGTGGGGCCGAGCCCCAGGCAGCGGTCCTGGCGGTCGACGAGGTGGAACATGATCCCCTCGCCAGCGGTGTAGCTCTGCCAGCGACCGCTCCGCTCCCAGAGTTCGGCGGGCTGGAGGGCGGGCAGGAGGGTTTCCAGGGCCCCGGTGGCGTCCATTTCCTCCCGCACGATGGCGGACACCTTGCGCAGCACCCGCCAGAGCAGCGGCAGGTAGGCATAGATTCCGGACGCGATCCGGCGCATGTAACCGGCGCGCAGCAACAGCCGGTGGGAGGGGATCTCGGCTTCGGCCGGATCGTCGCGCAGCGTCACCAGCATCAGGCGCGACACCCGCATCGAGGCAGACCCATCAGAGGGCTGGGACCCTATCACCGAGGCATGGCTTGATCTGGCCCGAACGCAAAGGGGGCACTGGCGCGCCGGAATCTTTCTGCTAACGTCAGGAAGGAGTCCCAGCCGTCTCATATCTGTCTCATGATTGTAACGCCGGCCGGGCCCAACGGAAACGGACATTCCAGTGCGGCCTCCATCGTCGCTTCCTCCTGGCCGGTCGGGCTGTCCTCCGCTCTGGCCGCGGCTCCGTCCCCCGGCCAGGAGAGCGGTGAAGCTCTGATCGGGATCGACGACGTTCAGAAGGCTCTCAACCGCTCCAGGGCCTCGGTGTATCGCTACACCAACACCGACCCGCGCAATCTCAACCCCCCGTTCAATCCCCGCCGGCTCAATCCCGAGTACCGCACCGATCAGAAGGATGCGCTCCTCTTCCATCCCAACGAGGTGGCTCGCTTCGCGCGGGATGTGCTCCGGATCAAGGAGGTCACCGTGGAGGTGCTCAACTCCCCTTCCACCATGACCCAGCAGTTGCTGAGCTCGATCCTCGAGGAGCTGCAGGCGATCCGCGTGGTCCTGCAGGGCATGGACACACTCCCCACGGCGCTGAGCAGCAAGCGGGAGCAGCCCCAACACTCCCGCCCCGCGGCCTGATCCAGCCAACCCGTGCAGGGATCTGGCAGGGGTGTCATATTGAGGCCGGCACTGTCCTGCAGGGTTCGGCCCGTCCCATCGGTTCGAATCCACCGAAGGGAGCACACACCATCTTGTGTGCTCCCTTGCTCAGGAGGTGCTGTCTCCGGTTCCCGGCGGCCGCGTCTTTCCTGACCCGCCATCGGTTCTGCCGCGAGGCTGCCCTTCCGTCCCTCTTCATGGACCCCGAACCTCCCCGAACCGGCAGCGCCTGGATCAGCGCAACCGCTTCCACAGAACCGACCCCCACCGAAAGGAGCTCCACCGAAACCGCGTTCAGCGGAGCGAGCTTCAGTGGACCGGCATCCCGCACTCCTGCCTGTCGCGCACCCGTTCGAAGCGCCTCCGTTTCCGGCAGCGGCACTCCAGCCCCCGATGCCTCTGCCGCCACCTCCGCGGCCACGCCGAGCCAGGCAATGCAGGCCTCGGAGCCGGCCCCTGTTCCCCGCTCCGATCCCGGCGACGATCCGTACAGTACGGATTCGGTTCTGGACAGCGGAGCTCCCGTCTTCGGTGCCCTGATCGCCCTCCTGGCGCTGATCGTTCCCCTCGGCTGCGTGATCCTTGATCATGCCGAACCGGATCCAGCCGGCGCCCCTACGCCCATCAGCCTGAGCGATGGATATCAGCAGCCTGGCCGCCTCCCCCTCTCCGGGCCTGGTGCACGTGGTGGTGGAGATCCCCGCCGGTAGCCGCAACAAGTACGAATACAACGGCGAGGCCGGACTGATGGCCCTCGATCGTGTGCTGCACTCCTCCGTGCGCTACCCGTTCGACTACGGCTTCATCCCCAACACCCTCGCCGAAGACGGAGCGCCCCTCGACGCCATGGTGATCATGGAGGAGCCCACCTTCGCCGGCTGTCTGATCACCGCTCGCCCGATCGGCTACCTCGAGATGGTCGACTCCGGCGCCCACGACGGCAAGCTGCTCTGCGTACCCGAGGCCGACACCCGTCAGCAGAGCATCCACAGCATCCGCCAGATCGCTCCCAACCAGCTGGAGGACGTGGCGGAATTCTTCCGCACCTACAAGAACCTGGAAGGCAGACCGGTGCAGATCATCGGCTGGGAAGACGCCGACCGGGTGCAGAAGCTGCTGGATGGCTGCATCAAAGCGGCCCGCAGCGATCAACTGGCGCGCTGCAGCAGGAAGCCTTCGTAGTCCAGAGCCTGAAACACCCGGGCGGGATCGCTGAATCCCGCCGCGTTCACCAGGGCGGTGAGCCGGGCCACCCCGATCGGATGGAGGCCCTGGGTCAGTGGTTCCAGCTCCTGCCGCTCGGCGATCAGCCCACTTGCCCGCTGGAACCCCAGACACGCCTCCGCCACCTGATCCTGCAGCGGTGACACGGCCGGGCGCATCAGATCCACCAGCACCAGCTGCCCGGCCGGCCGCAGGCTGCGGGCCAGAGCGGTGAGGAAGGCCAGCTTGCTGCCGTCATCCGGCAGGGATTGCAGCACCAGCACCGAGAGGGCGCCATCGAAGCGACCCTCCGAGCCCAGCTCCTCCACGCTGGTTTGCCGCCAGGCGATCGTGGGGCCCTCGCCCAGCCGCCGGCGGGCGGCCGCCAGCATGGTGGCGGAAGGATCGATCGCCAGGAGCTGCCAGTCGGGCCGCTGGGCCACCGCCTCCACCAGCTCGGCGCCGGTGCCACAGCCGGCGACCAGCACCTCGGCTCCGGCACGGCCGGCCAGGGGCGAGGCGGCCAGCAGGGCCACCGCCAGCCTGGCCAGGCTGGCGTAGCCGGGGATCAGCCGCTGCACCACCAGGTCGTAGCCGGCCAGGTCATCGGTGAAGTCTGCCGCCAAGGGTGAGCCCGCGCTGACTCCGATGGTAGACAGCGGTGGCGTGGTGATCGGCGCCAACAACCGTTGCGAGCGGGCGTTCAAAGCGTCCTTCGGCAGGTAAGTTGGACCGCGCCCGTACCCCCTGCGTTCCGTGCCCACCATCCGCTTCGAAAAGGAAGGCCAGCAGGTTGGTTGCATCGAGGGGGCCAATCTGCGCAAGGCCGCGCTTGACGCGGGCATCAACCCCTACAAGGGCCTGAACAACCTCAACAACTGCGGTGGCCTCGGCCAGTGCGGCACCTGTGTGGTCGAGGTGCTCGAAGGGGCCAGGAATCTCTCCCCCCGCAGCGACGTCGAGCAGGTGTACCTGGCGGACCGGCCGGCCAGCTATCGCCTCAGCTGCCGCACCAGCGTCAACGGCGACGTCACCATCCGCACCCGACCGGACGCGGCGGTGGGCAAGGGCTCCAACAGCCTGGTGGGCGCCCTCAAGGCTCTCGTCGGCCGCAAGTGAGCCCTGGGGAGGGTCTTCCCGACGGCAGCCTGCGCCTGTTCAGCTACTCGAAGTGCTCCACCTGCCGCAAGGCGCTGCAGTGGCTGGCGGCCCATGGGATCGTCCCGGTGGTGGTGGACATCACCACCTGCCCTCCCAGCGCCGCCGAACTGGCCCACGCCTGGGACCGGCTTGGTGAGGCCCGTCGCTTGTTCAACACCAGCGGACAGAGCTACCGGGCCCTGGGGGCGGCGGCTGTCAAGGCGATGACCCGAGACGAGGCGATCGCCGCCCTCGCCGCCGACGGTCGCCTGATCCGACGCCCCTTCCTGATCACCCCCGACGGCGAGGTGCTCACGGGCTTTGATCCGGTCCAGTGGGCGCGGCGACTGCCGGTTCCTGACCCAGCCCCGGACCGGGCACCGTGAGCTGATCCAGTTCCCGGATCAGAGCATCGATGCCCGCCCGGTTGATCTGGCCCAGGTAGGTGAGCTTGAGCTCCTCCAGCAGGGCGCAGAGCAGTTGCTGACTGCGCTCCAGAACCGGACCGCTCTCCAGGGCCACCGCCAGTTCCTCCCAGAACCGGTCCACGCAGTTCTGCAGCAGGTCGATCTGGCGGTTGTCCCGCTGCTGCAGCCGCAGGCCGGCGCCGCGGGAGAGCTCCAGCAGGCTGTCCACCACTCCGGTAGCCAGCTGACGGGTCATCTCCTGTTCCACCTGCAGCAGCAGTTGCAGCCGGCGCAGCTGGGGTGGCACCACCATGCTCTGCAGGGTCTGCTGCAGGGCATGGCCGAGCACGGCCCTGAGTTCGGGAGCCAGCCGTGGACCCACCTGACTCAGCAGCAGCGGTCCCCAGATCCGCAACAGCTCCACCAGTTCCCGCTCGTCGTTGATCGACACGGTCTGGTGGCTGCGCAGCTGCCGGATCCGCTGCGGCCAGCGGGGCGAGCGGATCAGCCCCTGGGCCCCGTCCATCAGCTGCAGGGCCAGCACCTCGAACAACTCCACCGCCAGCAGGGCCACCACCGCCCGACTGATCACGGCCCGCAGGGGCTCCATGTTCACCAGGCCGCTGCTCTGCAGTCGCTCCACGACGGGAACCAGCCGCAGCCAGCGCCAGAACGGCAGCAGCAGGGGGAGGTCGGTCCAGCGGCGCAGCAGGGCGTCCCCCCAGCTGAGACCGGGCAGCCGCCGGCGCAGCCGGGCCGCCCGCAGCAGGATGTCGGCCAGGAAGACGCTCTGGAACAGCAGCAGATCCAGCCGCCAGAAGTGGTCGGTGGGGCGACCGTTCTCATCGATCGACCGCCAGTAGTTGGTGGCCACCAGCGGCAGCACCTGCTGCCGCCAGAACCGTCGTTCCTCCGTCCAGGGGTGTCGTCGCAGCCAGTCTTCGCCGAGCAGGCGCTGGGCGGACCGCTTGGCCGAATCCAGGTCGGCCCGCTGACGCAGGCGGTTCTTGATCTTCTCCAGCGTGCCCGTGCCCCCGGAGGCCAGGAAGGGGTTGTCGTCGATCATCTGCTCGGTGAGGAGCACCTGCCGCTGGAGCAGCGCCTTGGCCGGTCCGTCCGCCAGCAGGGTCCGGTCCAGCTCGGCAAAGGCTTCGAGATAGGCCTGGGATTCCCGATGGGGTTCGATCCCCTTCACCGGGTCGTAGAGCGGTGTGATGTCGGGCAGCCAGGTGAGCGGCAGCACCAGCGGCGCCGAGGGCACCGGATAGAGATTCCGCTGCAGCCAGAAGGTGCGCAGAGGCACGTAGCTGAGGTCGAAGCAGACCCAGAGCAGGTTCAGGCTGGCCCACAGAGCCACGAACTGGTCCCAGCGGTGGACCAGGCGCTGGCCGAGGCGCCGTTCGCCGGCCGGGGAGATCACGTGCCAGCGGGGCCGGACCATGGGGAGCGCCATCGATCGGCCCAGGGTAGGAAGAGCTGCTGTTGTTCTTCCGCGCCTTAAGGTGACCGGCTGCGGCCGGACCCCGCCCGCGCCGCTTCCCCCCGAGACAGGAACCCTTTGAGCCCCGAGGACGCCCCATCGCCGGCCGTGGAGCCGTCACGGACGCAGGGACCGGAGGGTCGGCAGAGCTCTCCTGCCGAAAGTGCCTGGGGGTTCTGGCGCAGCGTGCTGCTCACCCTGGCGGTGGCGCTCGGGATCCGCCAGTTCCTGCTCGAGGCCCGTTTCATCCCCTCCGGTTCGATGCTGCCCGGGCTCCAGATCCAGGACCGCCTGCTCGTGGAGAAGATCAGCTACCGCAACCGCCAGCCCAGACGCGGCGAGATCGTGGTGTTCCACTCGCCCTATCACTTCGACCCGGCCCTGCAGGCGGATCGGAGCTCCGGACCCTTCCGCTGCCTGCTCGTCAACCTGCCGCTGGTGGGCTCGATCCCCGGCCTGCAGGAACCCTCCTGCGACGCCTACATCAAAAGGGTGGTGGCCCTGCCGGGCGACCGGGTGGTGGTGAACCCCAGGGGACAGGTCAGCATCAACGGACGACCGCTCAGCGAGCCCTACGTCAAGAGCTTCTGTCCGGTGGACAGCCAGGGGGTGGGCCCCTGCCGCAGCCTCGATGCCACGGTGCCTGCCGGCACGGTGCTGACCCTGGGCGACAACCGGGCCAACAGCTGGGATGGACGGTTCTGGCCCGGCGGCGCCTTCCTGCCCCAGAAGGAGATCATCGGCCGCGCCTTCTTCCGCTTCTGGCCCCTGGATCGCAGCGGCCCCCTGGGAGATCCCGACCGGCTCAGTGCGGCGCCCGCCAGAGCTCCGGCAGCAGCCCCGTCGCCAGTACCTGCCCCCTGAGCATGCCGTCCTCGAAAGGCTGATTGGCCGCCTTGGAGCTGTAGGCATCGTCGCCCGGCTGCCAGCCCTGGCCCGGATCGAACAGGATCCAGCGCCTGCTTCCCAGTTCCAGCCGCTCTTCGGGCAGACCCAGCAGCCGGGCCGGGCCCCAGCAAAGCGCCTGCCAGAGAGCCGGCGGCGTCCAGCCCCGACCTGCCACCAGCTCCTGCCAGAGGCACGGCAGCACGAACCTGTGGCCGGCGATGCCCGGCCGGCGCTGGTCGAGGGGGAGGAGACGTTCCTCCGCATCCAGGGGCACGTGGTGGACCGCCACTGCCGTGAGGATGCCGTCCGCCAGGGCGTCGATCAGGGCCTGGCGGTCGGCGGGGCCACCCAGGGACGGCACCAGGCGCCACCCCTCCTGCGTGGGATCGAGGCAGCCGCTGTCGGCCACCAGATGCCACCAGCAGGCCGTGGACGGCAAGGGCCTTTCCCTCAGCCGCAGCAACGCCACTCCGGCGGCGGTGGAGACGTTCGCCAGCCGCAGCGGAGCCTGAGGCAGGGCCTCGGCCAGGTGGAGCAGGCTCTGCAGCGGCAGGGTTTCGCTCAGGGGCGGATCGAGCGGCCAGCCGGCCCGCAGGGCCTCCACCCCCTCGCGCACGAAGCCCCCCAGCCCGAGGCTGGGATCCCGCGCCGCCAGCAGTACGGGTCGATCCCCCATCTCGCCGAGGCGGAGACCTCGTTCCAGCAGGGCCAGGGGCGGCAGGCTGTCGTCGTCCGCCAGGCCGATCGCTCCGGCGGCCAGCTGATCCCCATGGGGCGCCAGCTCCTGGCCCGCCCCATCCAGGCTGAAGCTGCCCCACAGGCGCAGATCGAAGGGGGGCTCGCAGGGCAGCTGCAGCCGCTCCGGCCGGTCGCGCCAGGAGCGGGCGCGGGGGAGCAGGGCGACGCTGCCGTAGCCGGCGGCGGACGCCGACCGCACCAGGCTGGCGAGGCTTTCGGCCCGGCCCTCGGCGGGCTCCTCCAGCACGCTGTGGGGATCCACCAGGGGCGGGGCGAGCAGCCAGCCGCCGGCGGGCAGGGGCTCCAGGCCCAGCTCGGCTCCGCGTCGATCGGCGTCCGTGCCGATCGCGCCGATACGGCCCTCCTCCAGCAGGACGTCGGCGTTGCACAGGGCCTGATCCGGCCCCATCAGGACCTGCACTCCCCGCAGCAGCCTGGCCAGCGGCATCAGAGGGCTCCGGCCGCGGTGCGGTCGATCACGCCGCCCAGGTGGGCGGTGAGGTTGAGGCAGGAGACCACCGGCAGGGGGACGCCATGGCCCTCGGACAGCGCCGGCGGCACGTCGATCACGGTGACGCCGCCGTTCCCCTGCTTCACCATCCAGATGTCGGCCGGCGACAGCCCCAGCAGGGCGCAGAGGATGGTCTTGTTGACGGCGTCGTGGGCCACCACCAGTGCCGTTTCGGCCGGGTCCAGGCTGGCGGCGATCCGGTTCCAGCAGGCAACAGAGCGATCCCAGACCTGCTGCAGGTTCTCGCCCTCGGGCATCTGAACGGTGTGCGGCGCCCGTTTCCACCGGGCCAACAACTCCGACCAGCCCTCGGCGATCTCGCTCTCGAGCCGGCCTTCCCAGAGCCCATGGCCGATTTCCACCAGTCCCTGCAGGCTGGTGAGCGGTACATCGGGATGGACGCGCAGGATCGCCTCGGCCGTCTGCCGCGGCCTGGCCATGGCGCTGGTGTAGGCGCGCTGCAGGGAGACTCCGTCGAGGAAGCGTGCCGCGGCCTGGGCCTGGGCGAGGCCGTTGGCGTTGAGGGGGATGTCGATCTGGCCCTGGAAGCGCCCCTGCCGGTTCCAGTCGGTTTCACCGTGGCGCACGAGCAGCAGCCGGGGGCCGGGTCCCTTCGGCGGCAGGCCCTGGCCCAGCTGGGCGGTGACGTTGAGGGATTCGATCTGCACCAGCGGGCCGCCGTCACCCCCTGGCTGCAGGTTCAGCACCGACAGTGAGGCGTTGTCGAGCCGCAGCCGTGGAAAGCCACTGGAGGGCAGATCCAGCAAGGTGAGCAGCAGACAGCGCAGGATGGCGTTGTGGGCCACCACCAGAACGGTCGTCGTATCGCCGGGAGGAGCTGATGGGGTCTCAAGGTGGCGCTCCAGCAGCCGGTCGAGGAAGCGCCGCGCCTGGAGCATCAGCTCCTCGATCGGCAGGTAGGTGCTGCCGTCACTGCGCTGGAGCTCCAGCTGCCCGGGGGACAGACGCCAGAGCCGATGCTGCACCGGGAAGCGCTGCCGCACCTCGCTGGCGAGCATCCCGCTCCAGGGGCCGAGATCCACTTCGAGCAGATCCGGATCCGCCTCGGCCGTCAGCCCGCCGCCCTGGGCCTCCAGCAGCAGCCGGGCCGTGTCCCGGGCCCGGCTGAGCGGCGAGGTGTAAGCGGCGGCGATGGGGAGCCCGCCGAGGGAGGCACCGGTGCTGCGGGCCTGCAGCCGGCCTGCTTCGGTAAGGGAGGAGAGATCATCCCGGCCCTGGATCCGGTGCTCGGTGTTGAAGCTGCTCAGCCCGTGGCGGACCAACAGAAGCCGGAGTGGCACGGGGAACGGGCCGGAAGCGCCGTCATCGTATTGGAGGGTCCCGGCCGGTCTGCAGGGGAGAATCGAGGCATCAGCGGGGCTTCGGGTGAGGGCAGGCGGGGGGCAACGGCGAGCGGCCTGGAAGCTGGGCCTCGCCATGGTCAGCCTGGCGATGAGCCTGCTGCTCTGGCTGAACGGGCTGCTGGAGAGCCTGGATCGACCCTCCGTGGGCAACGATCTGGCCCGCCGGCAGCTGGAGCTGGCCGTGCTGGCCTCCCCTCGCCTGCCCGCCGCGCTGCGGCCGTTGCTGGTGGGGGAGAACCCCGAAGCCGCCCTGCTGGAGGAGCTGGTGAAGCAAGCCGGGGAATCATCGGCCACGTCCCGGCGGGAGGCCCGCCCGGGGCTCGCTCCGGCCGAACCTGGCGGTCTCCCTGCGGCGAGTGACGCCCGGATCCAGCTCGGCCTGCTGGAACGGGCTCTGCTGCACCTCCGCCATGGCGACAGCGCCGCCGCCCGCCCCCTGCTCGAGCAACTGCTGCTGCAGAACGATTCCCTGCACGAACCCCTCGTCACCAGGCTGCTGAAGGGCGTGCCGGCCGCTGCGGGCCCTGCGGCACCTGACCTGCCGCTTCCCTCCGACCCGCTGCTGCGGCGACTGAGCTGCGAGGTGCTGGGGGGCACGCAGGACCGCTGTGCCCTGCCGGCGGCCGAACGGAGGGCGGCTCTGCAGATTGTGGGGGTCAACCTGGTGCCGGGAGTGGCCCTGCTGGCCGGCCTGGTGCTGCTGGCGCGGGAGGGATGGCTGCGCTGGCGCGGCAAGCTGCAGCCCTTGCCGCCTCTGCTCGGACCGGATCTCGATCCGGTGGACGTGACCCTGCTGATCGCCGGAGGCTTCGTGCTGCTCGGCGAAGTGCTGACCCCGATCCTGCTCAGCCCCCTGCTCACGGCCGCCCTGGCTTCCCTGAAGGTGGGCTCTCCCCTCGTCGAAGGCCTCACGGTGCTGGGGCTCTATCTCGGTCTGATGGCCGCCCCCCTGACGATCCTGGCCCTGATGCTGCGGGGCCGGCCCGACGCACCTGCCGGCGGCTGGCTTCAGTACCGCTGGAGACCGGTGGGCCCGGCGCTGCGCAAGGCCCTCAAGTATCTGCTGATCGTGCTGCCCCTGGTGAGCCTGGTGGGCTGGCTGCAGCAATGGCTCTGGGGGGATGCCGGCGGCAGCAATCCATTGCTGGAACTCGTGCTGCGCAGCGACAGCGCCCCGACCCTGGCCTGCTTCGCCTTCACCGCGATCGTCCTGGCACCGCTCTTCGAGGAAACGATCTTCCGTGGTGTCCTGTTGCCGGTTCTGGCCCGACGACTGGGTTCCGGCTGGGGGCTGGCGCTCAGCGCCGCGGTGTTCGGCATCGCCCACCTGAGCCTGGGCGAGCTGCCACCATTGTTCATGCTCGGGCTCGGCCTGGGCTGGTTGCGGCTGAGCACGGGCAGGCTGAGCGCCAGCATCTGGCTCCACGCCCTCTGGAACGGACTCACCTTCATCAACCTGATGCTGCTCGCGCGCTGATCCACGCCTTGCTGCCCCTGTCAGCGCGTGGTTCACTTGCGAAGCTTCTCCAGGATCCGGTGGTCGCCGTTCCGTCGTCCCAGCTCTCTTCACGCCGCCGTTCCCTGGCCCTGATCCAGGGCTCCCTGTCCTCGCGCCAGATCGCCCGGAGGGCGCCGTGGCTGGCCAGCCTGCACAAGGCCACCGATGGGCTGCTGCTGGCCCTGGGGGTTTCGATGGTGGGGCTCACGGCGCTCACCCTGCATTGGCAGGGCCAGTGGACCGAGAGCTACGAAAAGCTCGAAACCTCCCAGGTGCTTGAGCATCGTCTGCAGGAATCCACCGCCGTGCTTGAACAGCACCATCTGCAGCAGGCCCGACGTCCCGGCGAGCTGATCCCCACCAATATCCACCGCCTGATCTACGTTCCTGCCCCCTCCGCCGCGCCCCCGAGCGAGCCGGTCAGGGCGCAGCTGCCGACCAGCGAGCCGCTCACTGAGCAGCTGCTGAAAAAGGTCAACTCAACGATGGTCAGCGTCAACGCCGGCATGGTCCGTCCCGGATACTGAACCGTGGTGCGTCGCTCACCCGTGGGTTCTCCACCCGTTCAGCTCCATCCCCGCGGGAAGCGTCCGCCCCCGCCCAGGGGGGGAGGCAACCGTCGCGTGGTCAGCCTGCAGGCGGTTCCGGCCGGGCGACTCCTTGGCGTCTATCTGTTGCTCTGCGCCGGCCTGTTCGGGCTGTCGATACGGCTGGCCTGGCTGCAGGTCAAGGAGGGAGACCGGTTGCAGGCCCGGGCCCGCGCCATCCAGACCCAGGAGGTGAAGCCGATCGGCAAGCGGCGGCCGATCGTGGATCGCCAGGGCCGGCTGGTGGCGCTCGACGAGGAACGCTTCACCCTCTGGGCCCATCCCCGCTACTTCAGTTTCCCGGGCGATGATCCGAACCGCACCCGCAGCCCTGTGGATGTGGCCGGCAAGCTCTCCGGCCTGCTTGCCGTGCCGAGCGTGGATCTCCTCCACAGCATGGGCAACCGACGCACCGGCGTGAAGCTGGCCACCGATCTTGATCCGGAAACCGCCCGGAAGGTGCGGGAGCTGGGCATCAGCGGGCTCGATCTGGATCCCTATCCCCAGCGCATCTATCCCCAGGGGCCGCTGTTCGCCAACGTCGTGGGTTTCCTCAACCTGGAACGGGTGGCCCAGGCCGGACTCGAGCAGAGCCGGGATCAGGAACTGCGTCGCCAGGAGTCCACCCGCTGGATGCGGCGCGGCGCGGATGGCACCCCACTCCCCGCCGGCCTGCAGCCCGGTGTCCTCTACACCGACGACCTCCAGCTTCAGCTCACCCTCGACGCCCGGCTGCAGCAGGTGGCGCAGCAGGCTCTGACCAGGCAGATCAGGCAGTGGAAGGCGAAGCGCGGCGCCGCCATGGTGATGGACGTGCGCAACGGGGAGATGCTCGCCCTCGCCTCCAGCCCGACTTACGACCCGAACCAGTTCTGGAAGTACTCCCCCGGCCTGTTCCGCGAATGGTCTGTGCAGGATCTGTACGAACCGGGCTCCACCTTCAAGCCGATCAACCTCTCGATCGCGCTTCAGGAGAAGGCGATCGATCCCGCTGCGGTGATCAACGACGTCGGCCAGCTCATCATCGGCGGCTGGCCGATCTTCAACCACGACCGCCGCGCCAACGGCCTGATCGACCTGCCGACGATCCTGCAGGTGTCGAGCAACGTGGGGATGGTTCTGGCCATGCACTACGTGAAGCCCGATCACTACTGGCAGTGGATGCGCAGGATCGGAATCGACACGGTGCCCGACACCGATCTGCCGGGGGCGGTGGCCGGGGAGCTCAAGAGCCGCACCGACTTCACCACCCAGCCGATCGAGCCGGCCACCGCGGCGTTCGGCCAGGGCTTCTCGCTCACCCCGCTGAAGCTGCTCCAGCTCCACGCCATGATCGCCAACGGCGGCCGCCTGGTCAGCCCCCACATCACCCGTGGTCTGCGCTCCGGGGACGGCCTGGCCACCGCGGCGGCCCCCAACGGCCTGCAGCTGCTCGATCCGGCCGTGACCCGACGGGTGCTGGGCTGGCTGGAAACGGTCGTCCAGAAGGGAAGCGGCAAGGGTGCCATGGTGTCCGGCTACCGGATCGGCGGCAAGACCGGCACGGCCCAGAAGGCCCTCAACGGCGTGTACATCCCCGGGGCCCGGATCTGCAGTTTCGTGGCCCACCTGCCCATCGATGATCCCCGCTATGTGGTGCTGGTGGTTGTCGACGAGCCCCAAGGCGGCAATGCCTACGGTTCCACCGTGGCCCTGCCGGTGGCCCGGGAGATCATCGAGGCCCTGCTGGTGATCGAGAAGGTACCCCCCAGCCCCTCCCTGACGCCGACCGTGCGGGGTTGAGCACGCTGCGGAGCCCTGCCGGCGGGGGGTGGTTAGCCTGAGGGCGAAAGCCACAGCGTGGGGCCATGGCCAACCTGCTCGATCAGCTCGCCGCCATGACGGTGGTCGTCGCCGACACCGGTGAGCTTGAGGCGATCAAGCAGTTCACCCCGCGCGACGCCACCACCAATCCCTCCCTGATCCTGGCGGCGGCCCAGATTCCCCTTTACCAGCGTCTGATCGACGAATCCCTGCGCTCCTCGCGGGCCGTGATCGGGCCGGATGCCCCGGCAGAGGCCGTGGTGCTCGAAGCGCTCGACGAGATCTGCGTCACCTTCGGCAAGGAGATCCTGCAGATCGTGCCCGGACGCGTCTCCACCGAGGTGGATGCCCGCCTCAGTTACGACACCGCCGCCACAATCACCAAGGCGCGCAAGCTGATCGGTCTCTACGAGGACGCCGGTATCGGCCGGGAGCGGGTGCTGATCAAGATCGCCTCCACCTGGGAAGGGATTCAGGCGGCCCAGCAGCTGGAGCAGGAAGGCATCCACTGCAACCTCACCCTGCTGTTCGGCTTCACCCAGGCGGTGGCCTGCGCCGAGGCTGGCGTCACTCTGATCTCCCCCTTCGTCGGCCGCATCCTCGACTGGTACAAGCAGGACACCGGCCGGGAGCACTACCCGGGTCCGGAGGATCCCGGCGTGATCTCGGTGACGCAGATCTTCAACTACTTCAAGAACTACGACTACAAGACCGAGGTGATGGGGGCGAGTTTCCGCAACATCGAAGAGATCATCGAACTGGCCGGCTGCGATCTGCTCACCATCTCCCCCAAGCTGCTGGATCAGCTGCGCAGCACCGAGGGAGAGCTGCCCCGCAAGCTCAACTGCTTCGATCCGGCGCCCACCGAAGCGAAGTTCAGCCTCGACAAAGCCGCCTTCGATGCCCGCCTGGCCGCCGACCGGATGGCCAGCGAGAAACTGGACGAGGGCATCCGCGGCTTCAGCAAGGCGATCGAGACCCTCGAGGCCCAGCTGGCCCACCGGCTGGTCGAACTGGAGGGCGCGGCAGCCTTCGCCCATGCCGCCCAGGAGATCTTCCTGCTCAACGACATGGACGGCGACGGCTGCATCACCCGCGAGGAGTGGCTCGGCAGTGACGCGGTCTTCGATGCGCTCGACACCGACCATGACGGCCGGCTTGTGCCCGAGGACGTACAGGGTGGCCTGGGAGCTCCCCTGGCCCTCGCCACGGTCGCAGCCTGAAACGGTCGCAGCCTGAAACAGTCGCAGGCTGGATCCTGATCCTTAACCTCCGTCGTTCAGACTGGCTCCTGTGATCAGCCCGTCTGCCGGTGAATGCTCTCGACACGATGCGTGCCCTCGCCAGCAAGGGTGAAGTGCACGACTACGCGCCCGGAGATCTGATCTTCCGGGCCGGTGAATCCGGAGACTGCATGTACGGCCTGCTCGAGGGCACCGTGCAGCTGAGCTGGAATGTCGATGCCGGCCACGAGGAGATCCAGGCCGGTGACGTCTTCGGTGCCGGTGCCCTGGTCACCCCCGACCATCGCCGCTACGGCAATGCCCTGGCCATCACTCCCTGCCGCATCCTGGTTATGAACCGGGAGAAGTTCCTGTTCGCCGTGCAGGAATCCCCGATGTTCGCGATCGAGCTGCTCGGCTCGATCGACCAGCGCCTGCGTCAGCTCAAGGACTGCCTGCGCACCTGAGCGATCAGCCGCCCACCCAACATCAGCCACCACCGAACATCAGCCGCCGGATCACCCGCTGGGCGATGTCGCCGTAGCCCATCTCGCCGGAGAGGATCTGGGCGATCCGGCGGGGTGCGGTGGGCCTCTTGACGCCGAGCTCATAGCCCACCTTCGGCAGGCGATAGAACACCTGGGCGATGCGTCGTCCCCAGGCCATGGACTGACCCCATTCGCTGCGCATGGCGTCGCTGTAGCCCGCCAGGGCCTGCGGCTCACCCCCCAGCCAGCGGTCGAGAGCTTCGGCGGCCCTGGTGCCGCTCAGCAGGGCGGGTCTCAGCCCCTCGGCCAGAAAGGGATCCGCCAGGGAAGCCGCATCGCCGACCACCAGGGCACCGGCCTCGCTGTGAAGCCGGTGGTGACCGTCCCAGACCCGCAGGGGCCATTCCATGCGCTCGCCCGCGTCGGCCGGCAGTCCGAGGCTGGGCAGCAGCCGGCTCAGAACGGCGTTCGCGTCGGCGGGGTCGCGGCCGATGAAGGTGCCCACCCCGATGCTCAGTCCACCCTGGCGGGGAAAGGCCCAGCTGAAACCATGGCGCACCAGGCCGAACTCGAAGTGAGCGGTGTCGGGCTCCAGCACCGGCCCCTCCACCTCCACCGCAAGGGCCGAGGCGTAACGCGGCCGGGGCGAACCCAGGCCGAGAGCGGTGCTGAAACCGGAGCGGGCCCCATCGGCGATCACCACCGCCCGGGCCGTAAGCCCGGATCCATCGGCCAGCTGCACCCACCAGTGCGCACCGCGTCGTTCGATCCGTTCCACCGGGCTGTCGTCCACCAGATCGGCACCCTCGGCCACAGCCCGCTCGGCCAGGAAGCCATCCAGCACCGACCGCCGCACGATCCAGAACGGGGCTTCGCCGGGAAGTTCCGCCATCACCGGATCCTCCAGACACCAGGTGAAGCGCACCCGGGTGATCACCTGATCCACCGCCGGGGAGAGGTCGAAGGGGAACCAGCGCTGCACCGAGGCGGCCATGCCGCCGCCGCAGGGCTTGGATCTGGGCAGACGGCGCGCTTCCAGCAACCGGACGCGCCAGCCTCGGGCCGCCAGGTGGTAGGCCGCCGCGCCGCCGGCGGCGCCGGCTCCGACGACGATCACGTCGGCATCGGTGACGGCTGCGTTCAAACCTTGAGGATGTCGGCTTCCTTCTCGGCCAGGTGCCTGTGCAGCTCGGTGATGAACTTGTCGGTGAGCTTCTGCACCTTGTCCTGTTCGTCGCGGCTCTGATCCTCGGAGAGATCCCCGTCCTTCTCCTGCTTCTTGATCCGGTCGATGGCGTCGCGCCGGATGTTGCGCAGGGCCACCTTGCCTTCCTCGGCGTACCGGGAGGCAAGCTTGCAGAACTCCTTGCGTCGGTCGGCGGTGAGGGGCGGAATGTTGATCCGGATCACCTTGCCGTCGTTGTTCGGGGTGAGGCCAAGATCGCTCATGGCGATCGCCTTCTCGATCAGGGCCATGGAGCCGCGGTCGAACGGCTGGATCTGGATCGTCTGGGAATCGGGTGTGGAGAGGCTGGCCAGGGAGCGGAGCGGCGTCTCGGTGCCGTAGTAGTCGATCGTGAGCTTGTCCAGCAGGGAGGGGTTGGCCCGACCGGTGCGGATCGTGTTGAAGGTGCGCTGGGTGGCTTCCAGCGACTTGCGCATGCTGGCTTCGAGGTCCATGGACGGAAGGGGGAACTCCGGCGTCAGCCGGCGGGGGTGATGCGGGTGCCGATCGGGTCGCCGGCGACGGCCAGGCCGATGTTGCCGGGTCCGAACAGGTCGAAGACCACGATCGGAATGGCGTTGTCCTTGCAGAGCGCGATGGCGGTGCTGTCCATCACGGCCAGCTCGCCGCTGAGCACGTCCTGGAAGGTGAGGCTCTCGTAGCGGACGGCATCGTGATGCCGCGCCGGATCCTTGTCGTAGACGCCATCCACCTTGGTCGCCTTGAGAACCACATCGGCATTGATCTCGGCGGCCCGCAAGGCTGCGGTGGTGTCAGTGGTGAAGAAGGGGTTGCCGCAGCCGGCGCCGAACACCACGACGCGGCCCTTCTCGAGGTGACGGATGGCGCGGCGGCGGATGTAGGGCTCGGCGATCTCCTGCATGTCGATCGCGGTCTGTACCCGGGTCGCCACACCGACCCGCTCCAGTGCGTCCTGCAGGGTGATGGCGTTCATCACCGTGGCCAGCATGCCGACGTAGTCGGCCGTGGCCCGATCCATGCCGGCTGAGGAGCCCTTGAGGCCGCGAAAGATATTGCCGCCGCCGACCACGATCGCCAGTTCGGTGCCGCCAGCCACCACCGCGGCCACGTCATCGGCGATCGCCTTGACGATGGCGGGATCGATGCCGTAACCCTGCTCACCCATCAGCGCCTCGCCGCTGAGCTTGAGCAGAACGCGCCGGTAGGCCATCGGAATTCAGCGCACGGCGAACACGGTCGGCGGAACAGTAGCAAGCAACCCCGCAGCCGACCGCCCCTGGCTCGCAGGCTCAGAACTCGATGCCTGCCTGGGCCTTCACCCCCTGCTCTCGGAAGGGATGGCGCAGCAGCCGCATCTCGGTGACCAGGTCGGCCCGCTCCACCAGACCTGCCGGTGCGCCCCTTCCGGTGAGGGCCACGTGGGTGAGTGCAGGGCGGCGACCCAGTCCCTCCAGTACCTGCTCCAGTTCCAGATAGCCCAGCTTCAGGGCCACGTTCACCTCGTCGAGCACCACCAGCTTGCGGCCGGGATCCTCCAGGTACTCGAGTGAGCGCTGCCAGGCCTGCTGGACCAGCTCCCGGTCGCGATCCCGGTCCTGGGTTTCCCAGGTGAACCCCTCACCCAGGGCATGCCAGGCCAGGGCGTCGCCGAACAGCTGAAGAGCCTTCGCCTCGCCGGGCTGCCACCCTCCCTTGATGAACTGCACCACCGCCACCGCCTCACCGTGGCCAAGGGTGCGCAGCACCAGCCCGAGAGCCGCGGTGGTCTTGCCCTTGCCGTCGCCCGTGAACACCAGCACCAGACCCTTCTCCAGGGTCCGCTCCCCCAGCCGCTGCCGCTGCACCTCCAGGCGGCGCTGCATGCGTCGGCGGTAGCCGTCGGCATCGGGCTCCGGTGCCAGAACCCCACCGGGGCCGAGCTCGGCGGCCTGCCGATCGAGCGGATCGGCCGTGACGCCGGCGAGGCTGGAGTCCGTCTCGGACATGGGGGCGGCGGGAGGGAGCGGTGTCAGCACTCTGGCGGCGCACGGATCGACCCGGCCGAAGCCAGGCGGTCCGTCATCAATGGTGTTCACGCCTTCCACTTCCACGCCTTCATCCACCCCGCTGCCGGGCCAGGGCCGCATCCACCGCCTGCTGCTGGTCGCGGCGGGTGATCCAGTGGTGGTAGGTGCGGGTGTGGATCGCCACAGAGTGCCCCATCATCCGGGCTGCCACGGTGTCGGGCAGCCCGATGTGGATGGTGCGCACCGCCCAGGCGTGGCGCAGATCGTAGGGGGTGAGCGGCAGTTCATAGCGGCGGAACTGCTCGGCCACGCGGCGGCCCACCTGCTGCAGAGTGGTGCGGCGCAGATCCGTGCAGACCGGCGGCAGGGCGGCCGACGACGCGGCCAGCCTGGGCAGATCGAACCGGTCCACCCAGGCGGGCTGGAACGGCCACACCTGGTGTTCGCCGGTCTTGGTGACGGGCAGCACCCGCAGCACCCGGTCCCCCCCGGGCGCCAGGGGGGCGAAATCACAGAAGAACACCTCGTGGTTGCGCAGCCCGTAGGTGGCCATCAGGCCATAGACCAGACGCCAGCGGGGGTTGGGGATCCGCTCCGCCCAGGCGAACACCTGCTCGTCGGTCGGCAGCTGTCGGTACTGGGTCTGGTGCAGGCCGTAGCCTCCGGCACGCACGCTCCAGTCGTCGGCGAGGGGGATCTCCAGCTGACGGGCCAGGGCGGCCAGGGCGGTACCGCACTGCTGACGGCTGCGGCTGGCCGGCGCATGGCTTTCCAGCACCTGCTCGAGCACGATGGCGTCGAGCGGCCGGCCCGGCTCGACGGCGGCCAGCACCTTGCGCAGATAGGGACGGTAGGAGGCCAGCCAGGTGGTGCGTGTGCCGGCCGGATTGCGGCGGCGGCGGGGATCGGCGAAGAAGGCCGCTTCGAAGCGCTCCAGCTGTTGTCGGGCGCCCAGCGATGGGGTTGGTGGTTGGGGCGGTGAAGCGACCGGCGAGGCGGCCTTCCCGCCCCACTCGCTCCAGTCGAAGCGCTGCTGCTGCAGGGCCTTGAGCAGCCGCTTCAGCTCCTGCCGCGCCAGGGCCAGGCCTTCGCTGCTGGCGGCGAGTCCGAGGCTGACACGCTGCACCCGATGGCCCTCGCCGCGGCGACAGGGCAGGGGACCACGCAGAGCCAGCCGTCCTCCCCGGCGTTCCAGCCGCAGCGAGACGCCGCTGGCCGCCAGCTGGGCGTTGTGATGCTGGAGTTCGGCGTCGATCGTCTGCAACGGTGCGCGCCGCTCTGAAGGGGGCTGGGCCGACCGACCCTATCGATCTCGGACCCGAGCGACCAGGGGTGGGGGGCAGCGTTACGCTCAGGGCCCAGATCGATTGCGGACAGACCGGGAATGGCCAGGGTCGGCGTGCTGCTGCTGAACCTCGGCGGACCCGAACGGATCGAGGATGTCGGCCCGTTCCTCTACAACCTCTTCTCTGATCCTGAAATCATCCGGCTGCCGATCCCGGCCCTGCAGAAACCCCTGGCCTGGCTGATCAGCACCCTGCGCAGCAGTAAATCGAAGCGGGCCTACCGCGCCATCGGCGGGGGTTCACCGCTGCGCCGCATCACCGACCAGCAGGCCCGTGAGCTGCAGAGCGAGCTGCGTCAGCGCGGGGTGCAGGCCACCACCTACGTGGCGATGCGCTACTGGCACCCCTTCACCGAATCCGCCGTGGCCGATATCAAGGCCGACGCCATCGACGAGGTGGTGGTGTTGCCGCTCTACCCCCATTTCTCGATCAGCACCAGCGGTTCCAGCTTCCGGGAACTGCAGCGACTGCGCCAGGCCGA
The DNA here is from genome assembly GCA_964355015.1 of uncultured bacterium. GTDB lineage: Bacteria > Cyanobacteriota > Cyanobacteriia > PCC-6307 > Cyanobiaceae > CAYHCE01. The sequence goes on from CAYHCE010000013.1 coordinate 70,446, forward strand.
CCCCGCCTTCAGCCGCCTGCCGATCCGCTGCATCCGCAGCTGGTATGACCATCCCGGTTACATTCAGGCCTTGGCGGAACTGATCGCCGCCGATGTGCGGGCCTGCAGCGACCCGCCCAGCGCCCATGTCTTCTTCAGCGCCCATGGCGTGCCGAAGAGCTACGTGGAGGAGGCGGGCGATCCCTACCAGGCGGAGATCGAGGCCTGTGCCGTGCTGGTGATGGCGCGGCTGCAGCAGCTGCTGGGCCATCCCAACCCCTACACCCTGGCCTACCAGAGCCGGGTCGGACCTGTGGAATGGCTCAAGCCCTACACCGATGAGGCCCTGGTGCGGCTCGGGGTGGAAGAACAGGTCAAGGAGCTGGTGGTGGTGCCGATCAGCTTCGTGAGCGAGCACATCGAAACGCTCGAGGAGATCGACATCGAATACCGCGAGATCGCCACCGAAGCGGGTATCACAAACTTCCGCCGGGTGCCGGCCCTGGACACCTACCCCACCTTCATCCGCGGCCTGGCCGATCTGGTGCAGCTGGCCCAGGCTGGCCCCGAGGTCAACCTCGATCAGGCCGCCACCCTGCCGACCAAGGTCAAGCTCTACCCGCAGGACAAGTGGGCCTGGGGCTGGAACAACAGTTCGGAGGTCTGGAATGGCCGCCTGGCCATGCTCGGCTTCTCCGCCTTCCTGCTGGAACTGATCAGCGGCCGCGGTCCCCTGCATGCGCTGGGCCTGCTCTAGAAGCCCCGGTGCCGGAGCCCTGGCCGTTGTCCTGGCGGCAGGCCTGGTCGGATTCGACCGGCCTGCCGGCGCCGACGAGCGCTGGAGCCGCGGCGTCTTCCCGATCGTCAACTTCGCCGGCTACACCAGCCACTTCGGCACCCGGATCGGCCCGGGCGGAAACAGCGAGCTGCACGCGGGCCTGGACATCGCCGCGCCTCTGGGGTCCCCGGTGCGCAGCTGGTGGGGCGGTGTGGTCAGCGAAGTGTTCCACGACAGCGGCTGCGGTGTGGGGGTGGTGATCCGCTCCGGCGACTACGAGCACATGTACTGCCATCTGGCGGGCCAGGTGAGGGGCGACACCTATTCCAGTGGCCCCCTGAGGCTGCGCACGGGGCAGCGGGTGCGGGCCGCTCAGCAGATCGCCCATGTGGGGATGAGCGGCAGGACGACGGGCCCGCACCTGCACTGGGGGATCCGCTACCGCGGCGCCTGGCTCGACCCCGGCCGCATCCTGCGGGCCATGGTGCGCAGCCGCGACGCACGGACGGGCCGGCGCTGAGAAGCATCACCGAGAGGCAACACTCCAGCCGGCAGGTGGATCGAGCCCCTACTCTGAGATCCACCTGTTGCGTGTGCAGTCCGCCACCGTGACCCTGACGTCCGTGACTCCAGCGGCCAAGGCCGCCGCCCCTTCCATCTCCGGACGAATCACGGGCGCCGATGCCCTGATGGACGCTCTCCATCGCCATGGCGTCACCGATGTCTTCGGCTATCCCGGCGGCGCGATCCTGCCCATCTACGACGCACTGCACAAGGCCGAATCGCGCGGCTGGCTGAAGCACATCCTGGTGCGCCACGAACAGGGCGGCACCCATGCGGCCGATGCCTACGCCCGGGCCACCGGCAGGGTGGGGGTTTGCTTCGGCACCTCCGGGCCCGGCGCCACCAATCTCGTCACGGGCATCGCCACGGCCCAGATGGATTCCGTGCCGATGGTGGTGATCACGGGGCAGGTGCCCCGGGCCTCGATCGGCACCGATGCCTTCCAGGAAACCGACATCTTCGGCATCACCCTGCCGATCGTGAAGCACTCCTGGGTGGTACGCGATCCCGCCGACATCGGCCGGATCGTGGCGGAGGCCTTTCTGATCGCCTCCACCGGTCGCCCGGGTCCGGTGCTGATCGATGTTCCCAAGGACGTGGGCCTCGAGGAATTCGACTACCTCCCGGTCGAGCCCGGCAGTTCGATCCCGGCGGGGTACCAGTTGCCCTCCCCGCCCCGGCCGGAGCCGATCGATCGGGCTCTCGATCTGATCCGTCAGGCCCGCCGTCCCCTCCTCTACGTGGGAGGTGGGGCGATCAGCTCCGGCGCCCACGCTGCCGTCAGGAGCCTGGCCGAACGCTTCCGGTTCCCCGTCACCACCACCCTGATGGGCAAGGGCGCCTTCGACGAGCGCCACCCCCTGGCCGTGGGAATGCTGGGCATGCACGGCACGGCCTACGCCAATTTCGCCGTCACCGAGTGCGATCTGCTGATCGCCGTCGGAGCCCGCTTCGACGACCGTGTCACAGGGCGGCTCGACAGCTTCGCCCCCCGCGCTCAGGTGATCCACATCGACATCGACGCGGCCGAGGTGGGCAAGACCCGTGTGCCGGAGGTGCCGATCGTCGCCGACGTGAAGCTGGCCCTCGAGGCCCTGCTCGACGCCTCCAGCAGCGAGCCCGGCAGCAACCGCACCGAAGCCTGGCTGGATCGGATCGACACCTGGAAGCATCACTATCCCCTGGTGGTCCCCACGCCCGAGGGAGACATCGCCCCGCAGGAAGTGATGGTGGCCCTGCGCGAGCTGGCACCCGAGGCCTTCTACACCACTGACGTGGGGCAGCATCAGATGTGGGCCGCCCAGTTCCTCAACAATGCACCGCGCCACTGGATCAGCAGCAGCGGGCTTGGCACGATGGGGTTCGGTCTGCCGGCCGCACTCGGGGTGCAGGTGGCCTTTCCCGAGGAGCAGGTGGTCTGCGTGGCGGGTGACGCCAGCATCCTGATGAACATCCAGGAGCTGGGCACCCTTTCCCAGTACGCGCTGCCGGTGAAGGTGGTCATCATCAACAACGGCTGGCAGGGCATGGTGCGCCAGTGGCAGGAAAGCTTCTATGGCGAGCGCTACTCCGCCTCCGAGATGACGGGCGGCATGCCCGATTTCCCCCTGCTGGCCGAGGCCTTCGGCGTGAAGGGTGTGGGCATCTCCGAGCGGAGCACCTTCCGGCAGCAGCTGGCGGAAGCCCTGGCCCATCCCGGCCCGGCCCTGATCGATGTGCGGGTCCGGCGCAACGAGAACTGCTATCCGATGGTTCCTCCCGGCGCCAGCAATGCCCAGATGGTGGGTCTGCCCAGTCACCCGGAACTCGCCATCGACACCACCCGTCAGTGCGGATCCTGCGGGGCCACCACCGAGAGTTCGCATCTGTTCTGCCCCAGTTGCGGCGCCAAGCTCTGAAGATCCTGCGCCTGGGATTCGTTCTGGTGCTCTGTCTGGGCATCGTGATCGCGGGCGGGCCGGCAACCGCCGCCTGGGCAGCCGAGGTGCTGCAGGTGCGCAGCGGTGTGCTGCTGCAGGTGGGCGACCAGAACCGGAGTTATCCGGTGCAACTGGGCTGCATCAGTGTCGAGCCGGATGCGTCGGCGGCTGCCGCCGCCTGGCTGCGGGAACAGTTGCCGCGCAGCACCCGGGTGAACCTGCGCCCCCTGGGGACGGCGGATGGGGTGCTGCTCTCCCAGGTGCGGCTTCTTCCCGGCGGCGTGGATCTGGGCTCCGCCCTGGTGGCGGCAGGGCTGGCCTCGCGCCTGCCCGAGGCGATCGCCCCGACGGGCTGTCCACGAGCGGCCCTGCAGCCATGAGCCTGAACCGCACCGCCAGGGGAATCGTGCTGGTGCCGAGCCTGCTGCTCGGCGGCGCCTTCCTATCGGCGGGGATCTGGCTGGGGGGCGAAGCAGCCCCCAACCGTCCGCTGGCCCTGGCCCTGGGGGGCTTCCTGCTGGCCGTGAGCCTGCTGACCCAGCTGCTGCCGGAGGCAGCGCCCGAAACCGGTGACGAGGAGAACGATCCGGGCCCGTTGCGATAGGCCCGCTCAGCTCAGGGCCTGGGGGGCGGTGCGGAAGGCTGGCCCGGGCCCGAAGGTTTCCCCTTTCCCGCCTGCTGCTGCACCAGTCGGAAATACTCGGGGGTGGGGAAGAAGGCGAATCGGTCTTCCTTCTGCTTGATGATCTGCTCCATCACCGCCGAAAGATCGGCGGCCTGAACCTCCAGCTTGCTGCGGTCGGGAAGGGTGGAGAGGGCCTTCTCCAGCGAGGCGTAATCGAGGAAGAACAGACCCCTCTGTCCCTGGGAGGTTTTGGTGGTGAGCAGCGGCTTGGTGAAGAACACCGGCAGGCTGAGACCCTCGCGGATGGTCTTGTCGTCGAGGCCCTGCTTGCGGAGAAGGGTCCGGGCCTGCTCCATGTCCTTCCGTCCCGGGATCACGGGCGATTGCAGCTTGCGGTCCTTGAGGGTCTTGTTGAGTGCCGCGACCCGTTCCCAGGCCACGTTCAGCGGCAGGGGCAGCACGGCCGCCTTCATGGTGGGATTGGTCTTCAGGAAGGCGGCGAGCTCCTGATCGGCCGTGGTCCGCTCCAGGTAGAGGGGCAGCACCATCGCCTTCTCCCGCTCCAGCGGCAGGGGGACGCCCTTGGAGTCGACGAGGATGAACACCGGAATCACGGCCAGCTTCTTCAGGGCCTCCGCCTCCGGAATGGCCTGCGCGGGGCTGATCAGGGGACCGACCGTCAGCGCCACGGACGCGGCTGCGACGACGGCCGAGAGCCAGCGGGCGCAGCGACGACGGCGACGGTGTGGCTGATCATGCGGGGCGCGGGCGTGACCTGTGCTGGCCGGCATGCATCCCTGTGCGAGGAGCCGAACTGTAGGAACGACGCTCCACCTAATCTCTCGGGGCTGGACGGTACGGTGCATGACCACTGGCGGTGGGGATCACAGCCCCGACACGCAACATCCGGCCAGCCCCGCCCTGTGGCTCGTGGGCGTCGGGCTTGCCGCCGTACTCGTCGGCGTTCAGGGACTGGCCGCCAGCACCCCCTTCAGCCGTGATGTGCTGATGCTGCTGCCCAGCGAGGGCATCCTGGCTGGGGTGGGCGACGGCCTGCGGCGGGGCTACGGGCTGGCCATGGAGCAGGCCCGTTCCTGCGGCATTCGTCCGCCTTCCCTGGGTCTGGGCTGGCTGCCGCCCGGAGAGGATCCCCAACCGGTGCTGGCCACCTCCGTGCTGCCGGAGCTGCTGATCGCACCACCGGCCGTGCCGCTCCTGCCCTTCGGCAATCTGGCCCAGAGGGAAGGAATCAACGTGCTGCTGCCTCTGCAGCGGGGTGACTCGGTGCAGAGGCTGCCCAGCCAGGTGGGGGCCGATCGGCTCTGGCCCGTGCTGCCGTCCCGCAGCCTGGAGGCCGATCGCCTCGCCCGGGGGCTGATCGAACAGGGCCGCGCCAAGGTGATGGTGATCCACGACGGCGGCAGTCAGCAGGCGGCACTCGCCGACCGGTTCGTGGACACGATCGGAGGAGGCGGCGGCTGGGTGGTGGGCGCCAGCAACGATCCGGTGGCCCTTCCCAGGCCGGAGGCGAAAGCCCTGCAGCAGCTCCGCGACGACGTGGACTGGTACAGGCCCGAGGCCCTCGTCGTGATGACGGCTCCCGATAGCCCGCTGGCTCGGGCGGTGGCCCGGCTGGAGTTGCCGGCTGAACTCACCCTGGTCTGGCCGTTCCCGGTGCGCACGCCCCTGCGCAACGCCCAGCTCGGCGTGGATCCGCTCAGCCGGGGGCCCGGCTGGAAGCACTTCGACCAGGTCTTCCAGCGCACCTATGGCTATGGCCCGGGCCTGGTCGAAGCCGCCGGGTACGACACCGGCCAGCTGGTGGCCCTGTCGTCCCAGGGCAAGGTTCCGCAACGGTTCTGGGATCTCCTCTGGCTGGACCCGAAGGCCAGGCCCCTCGATCTCTGCCCGGCCCTGGCGGCCCGCCGGGCAGGCCGGCGCGTGGCCCTCAAGGGCGCTGCGAGTCGACTTGATCTGGCTCCCGGCATCGCCCCGAGCGCCGAGCTGCGGCTCACGCCCCTGGCGGCGGACGCGAGCGCGGCCGGTTCCTAGCCTGAAGCCAGCGGAACGCAGGGCCATGGATCGCAGTCCGGGGCTGGTATTGCCTTTCGAGGCGGTGGGAATCGACGCCATCGCCGAGGTGGGGGGAAAGAACGCCTCCCTCGGCGAAATGATCCGGGAACTCTCCGCCCGTGGGGTGCGGGTGCCCGGTGGTTTCGCCACCACCGCAGGCGCCTATCGGTTGCTGCTGGAGCGCAACGGGCTGAAGGAGCCACTGCGGCTGTTGCTGGCGGATCTCGACTGCAGCGACCTCGCCGCCCTGCAGGCGGCGGGACAGGAGGCACGGCAGCTGATCCTGGCCGCCACGCTGCCGCCGGAACTGGAGCAGGCGATCGTGATGGCCTACCGGCAGCTCGGCGCCGGAGCTGTGGCCGTGCGATCCAGCGCCACCGCTGAGGACCTGCCGGCCGCCAGCTTCGCCGGCCAGCAGGAGACCTACCTGAACGTGCGCGGCGAGACGGACCTGCTGGCGGCCTGCCGCCGCTGCTACGCCTCCCTGTTCACCGATCGGGCGATCTCCTACCGGCAGATCAACGGCTTCGATCACCTCGAGGTGGCCCTCTCGATCGGTGTGCAGCGCATGGTGCGGGCCGATCTGGCCGCCGCCGGGGTGATGTTCACGATCGACACCGAAACCGGCTTCCGCGACACGGTGCTGCTCACCGCCGCCTATGGCCTGGGCGAGAACGTGGTGCAGGGGGCCGTGAACCCGGATGAGTTCCTGATCTTCAAGCCCACGCTGCGTCAGGGCTTCGCGCCGATCCTGAGCAGGCGGCTCGGGAGCAAGGAGATCCGCATGGTCCATGCCGCAGCGGCTTCTGCCGACGCTTCAGGGGACAGCTCCGGCGCCACCTGCAATGAGCCGGTGCCGCCGGAGCAGCGCCTCCGCTTCGCCATCACGGACGAGGAAGCTCTCACCCTCGCCCGCTGGGCCTGCCTGATCGAAGACCACTACAGCGCCAGCCGCGGCCAACCCACCCCGATGGACATCGAGTGGGCCCGCGACGGCGTGAGCGGTGAACTGTTCATCCTCCAGGCCCGACCGGAAACCGTGCAGTCGCGGCGCTCCGCCTCCGTGCTCCGCACCTGGCACCTGGCCCCCCATCAGGCCGAACGGATCAGTCACGGTCGGGCGATCGGTGGCTCGGTGAGCAGCGGCCGGGCCCGGGTGATCGCCTCGCCGGCGGAGATCGGTCGGTTCGAGCGCGGCGATCTGCTGGTCACCGAACGCACCGATCCCGACTGGGAACCGATCCTGAAGCAGGCCAGCGGCGTGATCACCGACCAGGGCGGCCGCACCTGCCACGCGGCGATCATCGCCCGGGAGATGGGCATCACGGCGATCGTCGGCTGTGGTGACGCCACCCGCCGCATCACCGACGGCGAGGCGATCACGGCCAGCTGCTGCGAGGGCGAGGAGGGTTCCGTCTACCGGGGGCTGCTTCCCTTCCGCCTGGAGGAACAGGAGCTGGCGGACCTGCCGGCCAGCCGCACCCGGATCCTGATGAATGTGGGCAACCCGGAGGAAGCCTTCGCCCTGGCCGCCATTCCCTGCGATGGCGTGGGCCTGGCCCGGCTGGAGTTCATCATCGCCAACCACATCCGGGTGCACCCGATGGCCCTGCTGGCGCCGGAGCAGGTGGCCGATCCCGCCGAGCGCGCCGCCATCGCCGTCCTCACCGCCGCCTACCCCCATCCGGCTGACTACTACGTGGACCTGCTGACCCAGGGCATGGCACGGATCGCTGCGGCCTTCTATCCACGCCCGGTGATCCTGCGCTTCTCGGATTTCAAGAGCAACGAGTACGCCAAGCTGCTCGGCGGCAAGGGCTTCGAGCCGAAGGAAGAGAACCCGATGCTCGGCTGGCGGGGAGCGTCGCGCTACGCCTCGGCTGGCTTCCGCGAGGCCTTCGGTCTCGAATGCCGGGCGCTGCGGCGGGTGCGCCAGGAGATGGGGCTCGTCAACGTGATCCCGATGGTGCCGTTCTGCCGCACGCCCGAGGAGGGCGACCGGGTGCTGGCCGAGATGGCCCTGCAGGGGCTGGTGCGGGGCGAGAACGGCCTGGAGGTCTACGTGATGTGCGAGCTGCCCAGCAACGTGATCGGCGCCGAGGCCTTCGCCCAACGCTTCGACGGCTTCTCGATCGGCTCCAACGACCTCACCCAGCTCACCCTGGGACTCGATCGGGATTCGGCCCTGGTGGCGGACCTGTTCGACGAACGGCACGCCACTGTGAAGGACATGATCCGGTTGGCGATCCGCACCGCCAGACGCTGCGGCCGCAAGATCGGCATCTGCGGCCAGGCCCCCAGCGACTACCCCGAATTCGCCCGCTTCCTGGTGGAGGAAGGCATCGATTCGATCAGCCTGAACCCCGATGCGGTGATCGCCACCCGGCTGACGGTGGCGGCCTTCGAGAAGGAGCTGGGCCTCGGCTCAGCGGGCTGAACTGGCCAGGGCGAAACCTAGGCCGTGCGCAGGCGCAGTCGCGGCTGGTCGTCGGGGCGCCGCAACTGCCAGAGAAGCAGGGCGTGGGCACTGAAGCGGATAGCACTCAGCACCGCCAGGCCGATGCAGATGGGGCAGTGGGCCAGACCCATGGGAATGCGCCGCCTCGGCGGAATCAGCTCAGCCCAGCCTGGCAGCAGAGGGCCGCTTCCGGGGGCCGGCTGCTGGAATACAGCAGAAGCGATACCCCGCAGCTGCGGGCAGGCAGGAACCGTGCTGCGGCTGAGCGAACTCAAGCTCCCTCTCGATCACAGCGAGGCCGATCTGCGCCAGGCGGTGCTGGAGCGGCTCGGCCTCGCCCCCGACCAGCTGCTCGACCTGCAGGTGGCCCGGCGCAGCGTCGATGCCCGCCGCCGCGGCGCCATCCAGTTCAGCTACGGCGTCGATCTGGCGGTGAAGGACGAGGCGGCGCTGCTGAAGCGTTTCCGTCGTGATCCTCACCTGCGCCCCCGTCCGGATACCACCTACCGATTCGTTGCCCGGGCCCCCGCCGATCGGGCCGAAGGCGGCAGCCTGCGGCCGATCGTGATCGGGGCAGGGCCCTGCGGCTATTTCGCCGCCCTGCTGCTGGCCCAGATGGGCTTCCGTCCCCTGCTGCTGGAGCGGGGCAAGCCGGTGAAGGAACGCACCGCCGACACCTTCGGCTTCTGGCGCGACCAGCGGCCGTTCGATCCCGAGTCCAACGTGCAGTTCGGCGAGGGCGGCGCCGGCACCTTCTCCGACGGCAAGCTCTACAGCCAGGTAAGCGACCCCCGCCACCTGGGCCGCAAGGTCCTAGAGGAACTGGTGGCCTGCGGCGCCCATCCCGAGATCCTCACCCTGCACCGGCCCCACATCGGCACCTTCAAGCTGGCCACCGTGGTGCGGGGACTGCGCGGCCGCATCGAAGCCCTCGGGGGGGAGATCCGTTTCCGCAGCCGGGTGGAGTGCCTCGAGATCGAGGCAACGGCAAGGGAGCGGCGGGTGCGGGGCGTGACCCTGGCGGACGGCTCGTTCCTGGCCGCCGATCAGGTTGTGCTGGCCGTGGGCCACAGCGCCCGCGACACCTTCGCCAGGCTCCGGAGCCAGGGCGTCGCGATCGAGCCGAAGCCCTTTTCGATCGGCGTGCGGATCGAGCACCCCCAGCCGCTGATCGACCGGGCCCGCTGGGGAAGCTGTGCCGGCCATCCCCGGCTGGGAGCGGCCGAGTACAAGCTGGTGCACCACTGCGCCAACGGCCGCACGGTCTACAGCTTCTGCATGTGCCCCGGCGGGCTGGTGGTGGCCGCCGCCTCCGAAGCGGGCCATGTGGTGACCAACGGCATGAGCCAGCACTCCCGCAACGAACGCAACGCCAACAGCGGCATCGTGGTGGGGCTCGAACCCAGCGATGTGGCCCCCTACGGCGCAGGCATCGGTGATCCCCTGGCCGGGGTGGCCTTCCAGCGCCACTGGGAAGCGCAGGCCTTCCGGCTCGGTGGCGGCACCTACCGGGCCCCGGCCCAGCGCCTGGAGGATTTCCTGGCCGGGACCGGCGCCAGCTCCCCGGCCGCGGGCATCGAGCCTTCCTACGCCCCCGGCATCACGCCGGCCGATCTGGCCACCTGCCTGCCGGCCTTTGCCGTGGAGGCGATCCGGGAGGCTTTGCCCGCCTTCGAGCGCTCGATTCCGGGCTTCGCCATGCCGGATGCTCTGCTCACCGGCGTCGAAACCCGCACCTCCTCGCCGATCCGCATCCCCCGTGGCCCGGATCTGCAGAGCGTCAACACCCGCGGCCTCTATCCCGCCGGGGAGGGAGCCGGCTACGCCGGCGGCATCCTCTCGGCTGCCATCGACGGGATCCGGGCGGCGGAAGCCGTGGCACTGGCCCTGTCGTCGGGTCGGGCCTGAACGCGCGGAAACGGATCAGGCCCGACAGAGGATTGAGCAGAAGCACCCAGCGCGGATCCTACGCCTTAGGCCCTTATGCCGCTAGTGTTGTAGCAGGATCAGGCAGTGGGGCTGCCCGGAGCGGATGGCCCGCAGGGTCACCCCAGTCCTGATCCCCTCGTCCCATGTCTTCCTCGCCATGACGACAACCATGCTCCGGCGTTCCAGGGGGAACCCCTGGAACAGCTTCAAGGGCTGGGTGACCAGCACCGACAGCCGCCTCTACGTGGGCTGGTTCGGGGTGCTGATGATCCCCACCCTGCTGGCCGCCACGATCTGCTTCGTGATCGCCTTCATCGGCGCTCCCCCCGTCGACATCGACGGCATCCGGGAACCCGTCTCCGGCGGCCTGCTCTACGGCAACAACATCATCACCGCCGCGGTGGTGCCCAGCTCCAACGCCATCGGCCTGCACTTCTACCCGATCTGGGCGGCCTCCAGCCTTGATGAATGGCTCTACAACGGTGGGCCCTATCAACTGATCATCTTCCACTTCCTGATCGGCATCTTCTGCTGGATGGGCCGTGAATGGGAACTCAGCTACCGCCTGGGGATGCGCCCCTGGATCGCGGTGGCCTATTCCGCCCCGGTGGCCGCCGCCACCGCTGTGCTGCTGATCTACTCGATCGGGCAGGGCTCCTTCTCCGACGGCATGCCCCTGGGCATCTCCGGCACCTTCAACTTCATGCTGGTGTTCCAGGCCGAGCACAACATCC
>CAYHCE010000014.1:0-79420 GCA_964355015.1 uncultured bacterium
AGGAGCTCGTCACGAACAAGGGCCGCTGGACGGCCATCGCCGAGGCCATCCGCGGCGTGTCGGAAGAGACCACGACGGGCGTGAATCGCCTGTACCAGATGGCGAAGGAGGGCTCGCTCCTCTTCCCCGCCATCAACGTCAACGATTCGGTCACCAAGAGCAAGTTCGACAACCTCTACGGCTGCCGCGAATCGCTCGTGGACGGCATCAAGCGCGCCACCGACGTGATGGTGGCCGGCAAGGTGGCCCTGGTGCTGGGCTACGGCGATGTGGGCAAAGGCTCGGCCCAGTCGCTGCGGGGCCTCGGCGCCACCGTGATGATCGCAGAGATCGACCCGATCTGTGCCCTGCAGGCCGCCATGGAGGGCTACCGCGTCGTCCGGCTCGACGACGTGGTGGGCGACGTGGACATCTTCGTGACCGCCACAGGCAACTTCCAGGTGATTCGCCATGAGCACCTGATCGCCATGAAGGATCAGGCGATCGTCTGCAACATCGGCCACTTCGACAACGAGATCGATGTGGCTTCGCTGAAGCAGTACACCTGGGAGAACATCAAGCCTCAGGTGGATCACATCCTCCTGCCCGGCGGCAACCGGATCATTCTCCTGGCCGAGGGCCGGCTGGTGAACCTGGGCTGCGCGACGGGCCACCCCAGCTTCGTGATGAGCAACTCCTTCTCCAACCAGGTACTGGCCCAGATCGAGCTGTTCAGCAAGGGTGACCAGTACGGCAAGGAGGTGCATGTGCTGCCCAAGCACCTCGACGAGATGGTGGCCCGCCTCCACCTGGAGAAGATCGGGGCCAGGCTCACCGAGCTCACGCAGGAGCAGGCCGACTACATCGCGGTGCCGTTGCAGGGCCCCTACAAGCCGGACCACTACCGCTACTGAACCCGCGGCTGCCTCTGATCACCCGCTGAGGTTCCACCCACCCGGCCCTTGGGCCGGGTTTTTCATGGCCTGTCCGCTGTGCGCTCGCCCCGGGCGTGGAAGACTTGCCCCGACCCAAGGCCCGCCGCCATGGCCATCGAACTGGTGCAGCAGCTGCCCGAGCTGATCGGCTCGGCGGTGGAGGCCAACCCGAACCGGGGCTATGCCGCGATCTTCGCGGCGATGTTCCTCGAGAATCTCTTTCCGCCGATTCCCTCGGAACTGATCATGCCCCTGGGGGGCTTCTACGTGCAGCAGGGCAAGCTGGCCCTGTTGCCGGTGGTGCTCGCCGGATTGCTCGGAACGGTGCTCGGGGCTCTCCCCTGGTACGGGATCGGCCGGCTGGTCAACGAGCAGCGGATCGAGCACTGGCTGGACCGCCATGGCCGCTGGATCGGCATCAGCTCCCAGGAACTGCAGCGCAGCCGCGCTTGGTTCAATCGCCACGGGACAGCCCTGGTGTTCTGGGGGCGGCTGGTGCCCGGCGTCCGCACCCTGATCTCGGTGCCGGCCGGTGTGGAGATGATGCCCCTGCTGCCGTTCCTGATCTGGACGACGGCCGGCAGCCTGATCTGGACCCTGCTGCTGACCCTGGCGGGCCTGGCCCTGGGCGAGGGCTACAGCAACGTGGAGTTGTGGATCGAGCCTGTGGCCAGGGTGATCAAGGTCCTTCTGATCCTGGCGGTGCTGGGCTTCGGCGTGTGGCTGGGTCTGCGCACCTGGAAGAAGCGGCGCGACAGCCACTGATCTCCACCCGTGCCCGGCCAAGGCCGGACACGGGGGCCGCCCTCCGCCTGGATCGTCAGAAGGGCACTTCCTCGGCGCTGGGTTCGCCGCCCCCGTAGGCACCGCCTTCGCCGTAGCCACCCTGTTCCGCATCGCGCTTGGAGCCCAGCAGTTCCAGGCGATCGACCCGCACCACGGGCTTGGTGCGCTCCTCGCCGGAGGTGCGGTCGGTCCAGCGGTCGAGCTTGAACGAACCGATGATGCCGAGCAGGGAGCCCTTGCGGACATAGTCGGCGGCCACCTGGGCCTGTTTCCCCCAGATTTCGAGATTGAACCAGTCGGGTTCGTCGTCGCGGCTGCGGCGGTTCACCGCCAGCGTGAGGTTGGCCACCATGCTGCCGGATTCGAAGTAGCGCACTTCGGGATCGCGGCCGGCACGGCCGACGAGAGTCACGGAATTAACACCCATGGGGTCTCCTGAGATTGGGGGGTTCGAGTTGGTCTGGATCCGGTTGGAATCCATGATGCGTCACCGGTCCGGGGCGCTTCTCCCTGGAGGTTCCACCCTTTCACCCGGATGTATCACCCAGCTGTTGGTCGTCTGGGGAGCGATCGATCGGAGGGGTGCCGCCGGGAGCCCCACCTATGATTCGCGCGCTCCGCGGCTGCCCAGTGTTCTTCCGACGTTTCCAGCTCTCCCGCGACATCGGCATCGATCTGGGAACGGCCAACACCCTCATGTACGTGTCCGGCAAGGGGATCGTGCTGCAGGAGCCGTCCGTGGTCGCGCTGGATCTGGAGAAGGGAGTGCCCCTGGCTGTGGGCGACGAGGCCAAACTGATGCTCGGACGCACCCCCGGCAACATCCGGGCCGTACGTCCCCTGCGCGACGGCGTCATCGCCGACTTCGACGCCGCAGAAATGATGATCAAGTCCTTCATCCAGAAGGGCAACGAGGGCCGCGGCATCGTGGCGCCGCGGCTGGTGATCGGCATTCCCAGCGGCGTCACCGGCGTGGAGCGCCGTGCCGTGCGGGAGGCAGGTCTGGCCGGAGCCCGCGAGGTCCATCTGATCGATGAGCCCGTGGCGGCGGCCATCGGGGCCGGCCTGCCGGTCACCGAGCCCGTCGGCACGATGATCGTGGACATCGGAGGCGGCACCACCGAGGTGGCGGTGCTCAGCCTCGGCGGCACGGTGCTGAGCGAGTCGGTGCGGGTGGCCGGCGACGAGATCAGCGAGGCGATCGGCGTGTACCTCAAGAAAGTGCACAACCTGGTGGTCGGTGAGCGCACGGCCGAGGAGATCAAGATCCGGATCGGTTCCGCCTTCCCCGACGACATCTACGACGAGGCCTCGATGGATGTGCGGGGTCTGCACCTGCTTTCCGGCCTGCCCCGCACGATCAACGTGCGTGCCGGCGACATCCGCGAGGCCATGGCCGAACCGCTCAACGTGATCGTGGAGGCCGTCAAGCGCACCCTCGAGCGCACCCCCCCCGAGCTGGCGGCCGACATCGTCGATCGCGGCATCATGCTGGCCGGCGGCGGCGCCCTGGTGCGGGGGATCAGCGAACTGATCAGCCACGAGACCGGCATCCTCACCCACGTGGCCCAGGATCCGTTGCTCTGTGTGGTCATGGGCTGCGGCCAGGTCCTGGAGGACTACAAACGGCTGGAGCGGGTACTCGATACGCCTGACTTCTCTCGTATGACTTCCTGATCCTGATGCCCTTCGGACGCCTGCCCCGCGTCCCCTCGCTGCGTCTGCTGACCCAGGCCTGGCCCTGGGCCCTTCTGCTGCTGGCGCTGGTGGGAGTGCGGCTCAGCAAGGGGGCTGTTCTGACCGACGCCTATGCCCTGCTGAGTCGTCCCTTCTGGCCCGGTACCGCCCAGAGAGAATGGCTGGAGGCGGCCCAGCGGCTGGATCAGCAGTCGCGGCTCACCCAGCTGGAACTGGACAACCGGCGACTGCGCGCTCTGCTCGATCTGCAGCGCACGAATCCTGACAAGGTGACGGCGCCGGTGATCTCCCGCGAGCCCGGAGGCTGGTGGCATCAGCTGGAGCTGGGGGCCGGGCAACTGAAGGGCATTCGCCCGGGCGATGCGGTGGTGGGACCGGGAGGGTTGATCGGTCGGGTCGTGAGCGTCACCCCCACCACCGCCCGGGTGGCCCTGCTCACCGATTCATCCAGCAAGCTGGGCGTCTGGGTGGGACGCACCCAGCGCCATGGACTGCTCACCGGAGTGGGTAGCAGCCGCCCCCTGCTGCGCTTTCTGGAGAAGGATCCCCAGGTACGACCGGGCGACGTGGTGGTCACCTCTCCGGCCAGCACCCTGGTGCCGCCGGGCCTCAGCGTGGGCGTGATCCAGTCGGTGGACGAGAAGGCCGTGCCCGCCACCACCGCCGTGGTCCAGCTCAGCGCCCCGGTGGCTTCGGTCGACTGGGTGCAGGTGCTGAGCCAGCCCGCCGCGCCCTGACCGATGGGCACCCTCCATCGCCACCCCTGGTTCCTGGCCAGCGCCCTGCTGGTGCCGCTGCTCACCCTGGCCTCTCCGCCTTTCCTCAGGATCGCCGACGTGCCTCCCAGCTGGGCGGTGCTCTGGCTGCTGCCCTGGGCCCTGGCCGATGGCCCCCTCTCCGGCGCCCTGGCCGGCCTGGGCCTGGGCCTTCTGCTCGATGCCCTCAGCCTGGGCGACGCCACCCAGATGCCGGCCCTGGTGCTGCTGGGCTGGTGGTGGGGCCGGCTGGCCCGCCGTGGTCCGGCGATCGAGCGCAGCTTCAGTCTCGGCCTCCTGGCTCTGCTCGGCAGCGGCCTGCTCGGCCTCACCCTGCTGCTGCAGCGCCACGGCAGCAGCCTGCTTTCCGGCCCTCCCACCGCCGCGGCGAGCCTTCATACCCTGCTGGCTCAGACACTGCTCACCGCCCTGCTGGCGCCGATGATCTGTTCGCTGCTGCTGCTGCTCTGGCGCCAGCACAGCTCCACAGCGAGGGGCTGAACCGATGAAGCGGATGTCCGATCCGAGCCGGCTCCGGCCGAGCCTCAGCCGGAGGGCCCTGCTGGGCGCGGCCCTGGCGCTGCTGCTGGCTGGCTGCGCGGCCCCCCGTGCCCAGAAGCGGGAGCTGCAGTTCTGGACCCTGGACCTGGCGCCCAAGTTCAACGGCTACATCGCAGAGGTGATCGCCGCCTGGGAACGGCGCAACCCTGGCGTCACAGTCCGCTGGACCGATGTGCCCTGGGGCTCGGTGGAGCGCAAGCTGCTGGCGGCGGTGTTCGCGCGCACGGCACCGGATGTGGTCAACCTCAATCCCCTGTTCGCGGCCAACCTGGCCAGCAAGGGGGGGCTGCTCCCTCTCGATCCGCTGCTGCCCCCCGGCGCGGCAGACACCTACCTGCCGCTGATCTGGCAGGCCAGCCGCCAGGCGGACGGCCAGTTCGCCATTCCCTGGTACCTCACGGCCCGCATCACCCTGGCCAACCGGGATCTGGTCCGGCGGGCGGGCTACGGCCAGCCGCCCCGTCGCTGGGCGGAGCTGCCGGCTTTCGCCGAAGCGGTGAAGCGACGCACCGGCCGCTATGCCCTGTTCGTCACCGTCGTGCCCGACGACTCGGCCGAGCTGCTGGAGTCGATGGTGCAGATGGGGGTGAAGCTGCAGGACGGACGGCAGCGCGCCGCTTTCAACAGTCCGGCCGGTCGGCGGGCCTTCGCCTTCTGGACCGACCTCTACCGCCGGGGTCTGCTGCCGCGGGAGGTGGTGAGCCAGGGCTATCGCCGTGCGGTGGAGCTGTACCAGAGCGGCGATCTGGCCCTGCTGGCCACCGGGCCCGAGTTCCTGCGCAGCATCCAGACCAACGCCCCCAGGATCGCGGCGGCCACCGAACCGCAACCGCCCCTCACCGGCGCGGACGGAGCCGCCAATGTGGCCGTGATGAACCTGGCCGTGCCCCGCCAGAGCGCCCTGCCGAAGGAGGCGGTCAGTTTCGCTCTCTTCCTCACCGATGCCGCCAACCAGGCCCGCTTTGCCGAGCAGGCCCGGGTGCTGCCCTCGGCCCGGCAGGCCCTGATCCAGGTCGAGGCGGGGTTGCGCCGGCAGCAGCCGGGCGACCCGCAGGAGAGGCTCGTGCAGCGGGCCCGGCTGCAGTCGGTCGAGACGCTTGGCTCTGCCCGGGTACTGGTGCCGGCCAGTCCGGGGGTGAAGCGACTCCAGGCGATCCTCTATCGCCATCTGCAGCGGGCCATGCTCGGCCAGGTCGGCAGCGATCAGGCTCTGGCGGCAGCGGAGCAGGAGTGGAACCGTTATGCCGAAGCCCGCTGGCCCTGAGCCGTGGGGAGCGCTCCTGCGAGAAGCGGAACGAATCCTTAAGTCTTGGACGGATCACCTGGTTGGAACGGTTCTGCGTCGCTTCGTGTTCAGGCTGAGCGGTAGGGTTGCTTTTCTTCATGTCCATGAGTCCGATGCCCCTGGAAGAGCAGCCCCGGCCATGTCAGGGCGATCTTTCTCAGGAGCCGTCAGGCGAGCATCGGGCCACCCTGCTGGTGGTGGACGATGAAGCGACGGTGCGTCGCGTGCTCGTCATGCGCCTGCAGCTGGCGGGATACCGGGTGATCTGCGCCGAGGACGGCGAGCAGGCCCTCGACCTCTTTCACCAGGAGCAGCCCGACCTGGTGGTGCTCGACGTGATGCTGCCCAAGCTGGACGGCTTCGCCGTCTGCCGGCGCCTGCGGGCCGAATCCTGCGTGCCGATCATCTTTCTCTCCGCCCTCGATGCCATCGCCGAACGGGTGGCCGGTCTGGATCTGGGCGCCGACGACTACCTGCCCAAGCCCTTCAGCCCCAAGGAGCTGGAGGCCCGCATCGCCACCATCCTGCGACGTGTGGGCCGCGGCTCCGCCGCCGCCGAACCCCGGGATCTGCCCGCTGGTCACGGCGTCTTGCGGGTGGGGGATCTGGTGGTGGACACCAATCGCCGACAGGTCACCCGGGATGGGGATCGGATCGGCCTCACCTACACCGAATTCAGCCTGCTCGAACTGCTGTTCCGCGAACCCGGCCGAGTGGTGCCGCGCGCCGAGATCCTCGAGCAGCTCTGGGGCTACCCGCCGCGCCGCGCCGCCGATCTGCGCGTGGTCGACGTCTACGTGGCGCGGCTCCGGGGCAAGCTTGAACCCGATCCACGCAATCCCGAGCTGATCCTCACCGTGCGCGGCACCGGATATGCCTCGCAGCGGATGGGGGAAGCACTGAACGCCGCTTCCGCCTGAAGCCCGCGCTCCTGCAGGATGGAGCGTCCTGTCCGAATCCCGCCCCTTGTCGGAGACGCGTGTCAACCGCCTGGAGCAGGCTCGCCTGGACAAGGCGGAGGCGCTGAAGGCCATCGGCCAGGGGCCCTATGCCCTGCGCTTCCAGCCCAGCCATCGCACGGCGGAGCTGCAGCAGGCCCATGCCGACCTCCCCAGCGGCAAGGAACGTGATCAGGTCGTGGCCGTGGCGGGGCGGGTGATGACCCGGCGGGTGATGGGCAAGCTCGCCTTCTTCACCCTCGCCGATGAGACGGGTCCTATCCAGCTGTTCATCGAGAAGGCCACCCTTGCCTCCGCCCTGCCGGAGGACCCCGACGCCTTCGCCCATCTCACCTCGCTGGTGGATGCCGGTGACCTGATCGGCGTGAGCGGAACCCTGCGGCGCACCGACCGGGGCGAGCTCTCGGTGAAGGTGACGGGCTGGTCGATGCTCGCCAAGAGCCTGCAACCCCTGCCCGACAAGTGGCACGGCCTGGCGGACGTGGAGAAGCGCTATCGCCAGCGCTATCTGGATCTGATCGTCTCCCCTCACACCCGCGAGACCTTCCGCCGCCGCGCCCGGCTGGTCAGCGGCATCCGCCGCTGGCTGGACGAACGCCAGTTCCTGGAGATCGAAACGCCGGTGCTCAACACCGACGCCGGTGGCGCCGACGCGCGGCCGTTCACCACCCATCACAATGCTCTCGATCTGCCCCTGTTTCTGCGCATCGCCACCGAGCTCCATCTCAAGCGGCTGGTGGTGGGCGGCTTCGAACGGGTCTACGAGCTGGGCCGGATCTTTCGCAACGAGGGTGTGAGCACGCGCCACAACCCGGAGTTCACCTCCGTAGAGGTCTACCAGGCGTATGCCGACTACACCGACATGATGGCCCTCACGGAGGAGCTGATCGCCACGGTGACCGAGGACGTGTGCGGCTCCACCCGCCTCACCTACCAGGGAACGGAAGTGGATCTCACCCCTCCCTGGCGGCGCTGCACGATGCACGAACTGGTGGAGCAGTCCACCGGGCTCGACTTCACCCTCTTCAACAGCCGCGAGCAGGCTGCGGCAGCGATGGCGGCGGCTGGGCTGGTGGTGCCGGCCACGGCCGACAGCGTCGGCCGTCTGCTCAGCGAGGCCTTCGAGCAGACGGTGGAAGCCTCTCTGATCCAGCCCACCTTTGTGATCGATTACCCGGTGGAGATCTCCCCGCTGGCCCGGTCCCACCGCAGCAAGCCCGGCCTTGTGGAACGCTTCGAGCTGTTCATCGTGGGCCGGGAAACCGCCAATGCCTTCAGCGAGCTGATCGATCCAGTGGATCAGCGCCAGCGCCTGGAAGCCCAGCAGGAGCGCAGGGCGGCAGGCGATCTCGAGGCCCAGGGTGTCGATGAGGACTTCCTGCACGCCCTGGAGGTGGGCATGCCCCCCACCGGAGGGCTGGGCATCGGTATCGACCGGCTGGCCATGCTTCTGACCGACAGCCCAAGCATCCGGGACGTGATCGCTTTCCCCCTGCTGCGACCCGAATCGGGCCCTTCTGGTGCCGGATCCGCCGCAGTGGGATAATGAACTTCCGTTGCCCTGTCCCCGAGCCCATGAGTGGTGAGCGCGTCGGTTTCCGCTTCAAGCACGCGGATGCGGTGGTCAAGCGCAATCCCCAGGGTCGCTCTCGCCGTGGATGGGTGATGGAGCCGGTGGAGCAGACCACCAGCCGCGGCACGAAGATGCCGGCCTATCGGATCCGCTGGCGGGATAGCGAGCGTCCGGAGATCGTGCTGCAGCACATGCTGATCGCCGATCCCGATCCCACTCCGCCGCCGGAGGGGGTCAGCCTGGTGCCGCCCGCCCCGAAGAAGTAGAGCTGTCGCTCAGATCCAGCCCTTCAGCCGGTAGGCAAGCAGGCCCAGGTGCTCCTTGATGGCCTGGCTGCTCAACAGCAGGGAGCCCGCATCCGGCAGCAGGGAGAGCAGAACGGAGGCCGGAGTCGGCTGGCCCAGGCTCGTCCGCGCCGGCATCAGGTAGTCGCAGGCCACAGGTATCACGGTGAGGTCGGTGCCACGGCGCAGCGTCGCCACTGCCCGTGGCATGTGAAGGGCGCTGGTGACCAGCAGTACCGAGCGCCAACCCCTGGCCCGGCCGATGCGGTCCAGATCCCTGGCTTCCTCGGCCGTGGTTCGCGCCCCATCGCTGAGCAGGATGCGCCTGGCCGGCACTCCGAGCTCCAGGGCAAGCTGCCGGGCGCTGCGGGCTTCCGCTGGCGCCGGGTCTGCGCCGGTGAAGCTCACCCGGCCGCCGCTCAGCAGCAGCACCGGCGCCCGGTCGCTCCGCAGCAGCCGGATGCCGGTGAGCAACCGGTCGCCGGCCTCGTTCACCTCCACGGCGGTTCGGGGCGGCAGCTGGGCCCGCAGACCTCCACCGAGCACGACGATCGCATCGGCCCGGGGCACGACCGCCGCCGTCAGGGCGGCGCTGCGTTCCTCCAGTCCCCAGGTAAGTTCCCATGCCGTCAGTGGCATGGCGCTGATCCAGAGCAGGGCGAGGCCACTGCCACCGGCCCAGACGGACCAGCGTCGCCGGCTGCCCAGCAGGCCGGCCAGGACCAGCAGCAGGCCCAGACCCAGCGGATAGAGCAGCTGGGGCAGCAGTTTGGAGAGCAGGAATCCCATCGGGCGCTCGCTGCCGCTCAGGCGCCTGGGCCGTGCCCCTTGCGGCGCAGCTCCTCGAGGTCCTGGCGGGTCTCGAAGGCGGCCCAGGCCCGCTCCAGCTCATTGCTGTCGGTGTCGCCGCTGGCGGAGCCAGCCTGGCTGCCGGGAGACGGCCGGCCGCTGCGGGCGCCACCGTCCTGGTCGGCGCTGGCCTCCAGCTCCACCAGCTCCTGGTCCACCTTGCGGAACTCCGCGCCCAGTTCCGTCAGTGCCTGCCAGCGATCGCGGCCAAGGCCCATCAACTGGCTGAGATGGGCGTCCGCGCGCCGGGCCAGCTCGTCGGCAGCGGCAGCCTGGGCGCGCCGCACACGCTGCTGCCACTGGGTGATCTCAGCGGCAAGCTGCAGCAGGGATTGCCGCAGCTGCTCCGCTTGCCGCTGGATCTCCCGCCGCCGCCGCCGCAGCCGTCGCTGGCGCTCCAGCAGCTCCTCCCTCTCCAGCAGATCCTGCTGCTCCGGATGGCTGCCCAGAAAGGCCTCCAGCTGCTGCTCCAGCTGGGCTTCGAGCTGCTCGAACCAGCTGCTGCTCATCGCCACCTCATTCCGGTGCCCGGGTGATCAGGGGCGCCTCGATCTCCTCCTGCAACGGCGTGATCGCCGCCTCGCGGGAGCGCAGCAGCAGCTGGGTGAGGCGGGCGATGGCTCCCTCGCCCAGGTTCTGGGTGCCGATCCGGTCGAACGCCGCGCGGTAGAGCTCCTCCAGTTCGGCGATCAGGCCCTCGCGCACCTGGCGCATCGCCTGACGCTGTTCCTCCCTGCTCATCGGCTTCCCTCATGGCACACCCTGAGTTTGCCTGCCGCGCCGGTCCGGGGCTCGAGCAGGTGCAGGCTGAAGTCTCCGGCCGGGTCGCCCCAGCGCTGGAGGACCTGCCAGCCCGCAGCCTCCGCCAGGGCCCGGAAGGCTGCCGGGGCGTACTTGTAGCTGTACTCAGTGATCAGGGGTTCGCCCGCCTCGAACCGCCAGTGCCGGCCGGCCAGCTCCACTTCCTGCTCCCCACGGCTCAGCAACGCCATCGAGATGCGTCCCTGTTCCGGCTGCCAGCGGGCCCGGTAGCTGAAGGCCACCGGATCGAAGCCGCCGCCCAGCTCCCGGTTCAGCCGCACCAGCAGGTTGCGGGCGAAGGCCGCCGAAAGCCCGGCCCGGTCGTCGTAGGCGGCCTCCAGGCGTTCCACCGCCCGGGGCTGGTCGATGCCGATCAGCAGGCGTCCGGCGGGCCCAAGCAGGCGGGCGAACTGGCGCAGCAGGACGATCGCCTCCGCCGGCTCGAAGTTTCCCAGGGAGCTGCCGGGATAGAAGCCGAGTCGTCGTCTGCCCGTCAGCAGGGGGTGGGGCGGCAGGTCCCGCAGGGTGCTGTAGTCACAGCAGATCCCCAGCACGGGTACCGCAGGATGGCGCGCCTGCAGCTGACGGCAGGCAGGCTCCAGGTGGCTGGCGCTGATGTCCAGGGCGGTGTAGGCGGTCGGCGCCAGGGCGTCCAGCAGCGGTGACACCTTGCGGGCGCTGCCGGCCCCGAATTCCACCAGCACCCCCGGCCCCAGGGCGGCCGCCATTTCCGGAGCCGCCTGTCGCAGCAGGGCGGTCTCGGTGCGGGTGAGGCTGTATTCGGGCTGTTCGCAGATCAGCTCGAACAGGCGCGAACCCTCTGCGTCGTACAGGAACCAGGCCGGCAGCTGTTTCGGGCGCCGTGCCAGGCCCTCCAGCACCAGCCGTTCCATGTCGGCCGGCGCCGGATGGAGATTGATCAGGGCATCGGCCGGCGCCGGAGCGGGTGGGCGGCTCATCGGTGGTCCCGGGCCAGGCGCAGGCCGCTCGCCATCCAGCGGCAGGCAGGCGGGAAGAAGTTCCGGTAGGTCGGCCGGCTGTGCCCGGCCGGGGTGAGGAAACTGCCGCCGCGCAGCACCATCTGGGAACTCATGAACTTGCCGTTGTACTCGCCCACCGCCCCGGCCGCCGGCCGGTAGCCCGGATAGGGCCGGTAGGGACTGGCCGTCCACTGCCACAGGATTCCGTCGAGCTCCCGCAGCGACCCGGCCAGGGCGACGGCGGCGGCCTCCCACTCCGCTTCGCTCGGCAGGCGGGCCCCGGCCCAGCGGGCGTACGCATCGGCCTCGAACCAGCTGAGGTGCCGTACCGGAGCGTCGGGGTGGAGCGGGCGGCGCCCCGCCAGGCCGAACTCCCAGGACCACTCGGTGGCCTCGCCGCAGCCCCGCCAGTAGCGCGGTGCCCGCCAGCCCCGCTGCTGCACCACCACCCAGCCCTCGCTCATCCACAGCTCCGGATGGAGGTAGCCGCCGTCGGCGATGAAGGCGGCGTACTCACGGTTGCGCACCAGTCGGCTGGCGATGTCGTAGGGCTCGAGCCACTCGCGGTGACGGGGGGCCTCGTTGTCGAAGTGGAACTCGTTCCCCGGATGGCCGATCTCCACCAGCCCTGCCGGTCCACGGAGCCAGTGGACCGGCAGGGCGGTGGCGGCCGGAGAGGCCCCCTCGCCACCGGAGGAGTCGTAGGCGGGTTCGAGCGGGTTGCGGCTGAACCCATCCAGCAGATCCATCAGCAGGAGTTCCTGGTGCTGCTGCTCGTGCTGCAGGCCCAGCTCGATCAGCTCCAGCAGGGCCTCCGCCGAGACGGCGGGCTGGGAAGCCAGCTGGGTCAGCAGGGCGTCCAGTCCTGCGTCCACCCGTCGCCGCCAGGCCATCACCTCCCGCAGCGGCGGACGGGTGAGCAGGCCGCGCTCGGGACGGGGGTGCCTGGCACCGATCGCGTCGTAGTACGAATTGAAGAGATAGCCCCAGCGGCTGTCCGCCGGCTCGTAGCCGGACAGGTGGGGAATCAGCAGGAAGGTTTCGAAGAACCAGTTGGTGTGGCCCAGATGCCATTTGGGCGGGCTGGCGTCCGCCATGCCCTGGAGGCAGAGGTCCTCCGGCTCAAGGGCGGCCACCAGCGACTCGCTGCGGCGTCGGACCGTCCCCAGCCGCTCCAGCAGTGCCGCGCTTGGAGCCGCGGAGGCCATGGCCAGGGTTGTTGCTGGCTGGAGCCTAGGCAAGATCGGCCATCGTGGCCGGCGCTCCTACGATCTGCGGCACTCCATCCACTTCCACAAGGCCGCCTCCATGGGCAGCAGCCAGGGAACCATCACCTCGCAGGGCCGGATCGCGCAGGGTTTCGTCGGTGCCGTCGGCCAGACCCCCCTGATCCGGCTCCGTCTGCTCAGCGAACTCACCGGTTGCGAGATTCTGGCCAAGGCCGAGTTCATGAACCCCGGCGGTTCCGTCAAGGACCGTGCCGCTCTGGGAATCCTGCTGGAAGCGGAGGCCTCCGGCGAGCTCGTACCCGGCGGCACCGTGGTGGAGGGCACGGCCGGCAACACCGGCATCGGCCTCACCCATCTCTGCAATGCCCGCGGCTACAGGGCCCTCATCGTCATTCCCGACACCCAGTCGGCGGAGAAGATCGGCCTGCTGCGCAGCCTCGGCGCCGAGGTGCGCACCGTGCCGGCCGTGCCTTACCGAGACCCGAACAACTACGTGAGGCTCTCGGGCCGCCTCGCTGCCGAGATCCCCGGGGCCCTCTGGGCGAACCAGTTCGACAACCTGGCGAACCGCCGCGCCCACTACAACACCACGGGCCCGGAGATCTGGGAGCAGACCGGAGGACGCATCGACGCCTGGGTGTCGGCCACAGGGACAGGCGGGACCTATGCCGGTGTGGCTCTGTTCCTGAAGGAACGCTCCGCCGACGTCCGCTGCGTTCTGGCCGATCCCCACGGCAGTGCTCTCTACAGCTGGGCCACCAGCGGTGAGCTGCAGGCCGAGGGCAGTTCCATCACCGAGGGGATCGGCAACAGCCGGGTGACCGCCAACCTGGCGGGGGCGCCGATCGACGAGGCGGTGCGCATCGACGACCAGAGCGCCCTCGACACCATCTATCGCCTGCTCTGGCGCGAGGGCCTGTTCATGGGTGGCTCGGTGGGCATCAATGTGGCCGCGGCGGTGCAGACGGCCCGCCGGCTCGGGCCCGGCCACACCATCGTGACGATCCTGTGCGACAGCGGTGATCGCTACCGCTCCCGCCTCTACGACGCTGATTGGCTGGCTGCCCGCGGCCTGCAGCAGCCCTGCCGGGACGGCGATCGGGAAGCGGCCTGATGGACCCGACCCCCGCTGCGGCGCCCGGCCTGCTGATCGCCGATCGCTACCGCCTCGAGGCAGAGGTGAGCCGCGGCTCCCAGGGAACCCTCTGGCGTGCCAGTGACCGGCTGGCCGGTGAGGCGCCGATGGCCCTGCGGGAACTTGGCCCGGACCAGGACCAGGCCCGCTGGCGGTCCCTCTGGAGCCGCCTGCAGGGGGTGCTTCATCCCCAGGTCCCCCGCTTCGGCGAGGCGATCGTCCGTGGAGAGGCTCTCTGGCTGGTGAGCGAATGGCAGAGCGGACCCACCTTTCAGGATCTGCTGGAGGCACGCCGCGAACGTCAACTGGTCTTCGGCCCCGGCGAGGTGCTGCTGTTGCTGCGCCAGCTGCTGCCCGTGCTGGCCGTGCTCCATGGCCAGGAGCTCGTCCACGGGGATCTCACCCCAGCGAATCTGCTGCGGCGTGATCGGGATGGCCTGCCCGTGCTGCTCGACTTCGGCCTGGCCGGCCCGGCGACCGGAAGCGACGCGGCGATCGGGGCCACCCCCGGCTACGCCCCGCCGGAGCTGGGCCGCGGTGCCGCGCTGGAGCCCTGGATGGACCTCTACTCCCTCGGCGTGGTGGCTCTCGTGCTGCTCAGCGGCGAGGAGCCGGCCGCCCTGCTCGATCCGGTCACCCTGGCCTGGCGCTGGCCCGCAGGCCTGAGTCTTGATCCTTCCTTCCGAGCGGCACTGGATCGTCTGCTCGCTCCCGAGCCCGCCGGGCGCTTCGGCTCGGCGGCCCAGGCCCTGGCGGCCTTCCAGGAACTGCCGATGCCGGAGAACACCGGACCGGTGGCACGCGCCGATCGCACCGTGGTCCTGGTGCCATCCTCCCCGCCCCCTCCCCCGGTCGGCCCCGACGCCGACGAGGCCGAACCGGAGCCGGAGAGCGAGCCTTCGCCGGCGCCGACGATTCCGAGTGTCCAGGTGCCGGTGCCGCCCCCGGTGCCGCTCCGCAGTCGCCAGCAGGTGAAGGAGGAGGCGGTGGAGGGACGCCTCTGGCCGGTGGTTGTGGCCCTGGTGCTCTCGGCGGTGGTGGGCATCAGCCTGGGCTGGTGGCTGCTGGGCCGCGGCAAGGCCCCTGCCGCCAACGACGGGGCCGACACCCAGCTGAAGCTGCCTGCCAGCCTGCCGCCGGCGGAGGTGGATCAGCGCCAGCAGCTGCTCAATCGGTTGCGGGCCCTGCAGGTCGACCGCGCCTGGTTCCTGAAGGTGGTGGACGCGAACCTGCTGGCCCAGTTTCCGGAGCGGGAAGGCCGGCTGCCGACCGATGCGCTCGAGGATGCCCCCTTCCGCAAGGTCTGGAACGAGCTGGCAGAGGAATGGCTGTCCCGCGTCGAGCAGCTGCCGATCGGGATTCGCCGCAAGCTCGGCAGCTACAGCAGCTCCGACTGGGAGGGTCAGCAGCGCCGCCTGGTGGCCCAGGGCCTGAGCCCATCGGTACTGCGCCAGCTCGTTTCCGGCAATACCCAGTCCCTGCTGCCGGGTCGCTCCAGTCAGGACATCCCGCCCGAGCCCTTCCGTCAGCTCTGGTACGCGGCGGCGGAGCAGACCCTTCAGAGCCTGCGGATCGAGTCGATCCAGGCCGCCACCGGGCAGGCGAGGGTTCTCTCCGCTGAGCTGGATGCCAGTGGAGCCCGCCTCTTCTCCATCAAGGTGCCGGCTGGCAACCAGATCGTGCTGGGAGTGAACGGCTCTCCGCTGATGCAGATGAGCATCTACGACGCGGAAGGGGCTTTGCTGGAGCCGAAAGGCCCGTTGCGGGTGGTGAGCCTTGGGGTGGTGCGCGGCTCCCAGGTGCAGCTGCTGATCAGCAACGACGGCGTGGCGCCGGCTCTGATCACCCTGTCGCTGAGGGCGGACCCCCCGCCAGCCAAGCCCGTCGCCCCGGTCACCACCCCCGAGACCCCGGCCGGTTCACCGTCGGAGCCGCCCAGTCCAGACGCAGAGCCGGCCACTCCGCAGGAGTCGCCCCCGGCACCCAACCCGCCGCCGCCGGCGCCCGGCCCGACGCCGTCCCAGTGAACAGCAGAGCTTCAGAATGGGCGACGGCCCGCCCCGAGCCCCGTTGACCGGCGCCCCCATCGCGATCGCCCTGCTCTCCGGTGGCCTGGATTCGGCCACTGCCGCCGCCCTGGCGATCGAAGCGGGTCATCAGGTGATCGGCCTCTCGTTCGACTACGGCCAGCGGCACCGCCAGGAGCTGGCGGCGGCGGCGGCCCTCGCCCCGGTTCTGGGTCTGGCGGAGCACCACACCATCGGCGTGAACCTGGCCGCCTGGGGGGGCTCTGCCCTCACCGACCGCGCCATCGCCCTGCCCAGCGAGGGGGTGGTGGACGGCCTGATTCCGCCCACCTACGTGCCCGGCCGCAACACGGTGTTCATCGCCCTCGGCCTCAGCCTGGCCGAAGCGAGGGGTGCCGAGCGGCTGGTGCTCGGGGTGAACGCGGTTGACTATTCCGGTTATCCCGACTGCCGCCCCGACTATCTGGCCGCCTTCCAGACCCTGGCCGATCTGGCCAGCAAGACCGGCCGCGAGGGCAGAGGCGCTCGCCTCTGGGCCCCCCTGGTGGCATGGAGCAAGACCCGGATCGTGAGGGAGGCCCTGCGGCTGCAGGTGCCGATCGATCGCACCTGGAGCTGCTATGCGGGCGGGGCCGAGCCCTGCGGTCGCTGCGACAGCTGCCGCATCCGCGATGCGGCCCTGTGCGAGGCCGGGCGCCCGGATCTGGCCAGCCCCGTGGCGCGCTCGCGGCCGGCGAAGGCCTGATGGGTGCCACGCTGCTGCGTCGCCCCCTGGAGTGGCGTGATCCCTGGATCCTGGTGACGCATCTGGCCCGGCGCTTCGGCGGCGAGGGTCTGGTCTGGCTGGATGGAGATGGCAGCCCGCT
This sequence comes from uncultured bacterium, assembly GCA_964355015.1. GTDB lineage: Bacteria > Cyanobacteriota > Cyanobacteriia > PCC-6307 > Cyanobiaceae > CAYHCE01. The sequence continues at coordinate 16,703 of CAYHCE010000014.1, forward strand.
GGGCCGTTGGGCCACCCTGGCGGTGGCGCCGCTGCAGCAACGGGTCTGCCGCGGACTGCCCGGCGAGACCGGTGCCGCCGATCCGTTCGCGGCCCTGGAGCGGATCCGTTGCCAGGGCGGCCACTGGCTCGGCTGGCTGGGCTACGAGGCGGGCGCCTGGGTGGAGCTTGCCCCCCACTGGCCCTCGTCCGACATGGCCACCCTCTGGGCGGCCTGCTATGACCCGCTGCTGCACTTCGATCTGCGCGAGCGGCGGCTGTGGCTGGAGGGCAGCGACAGCGGGCGGCTGGCTTCGATGGTCGCGGCGATCGAGGCGGTTCCGGTCGCAGCCGAGCCGGCGAGACTGCCTCCCACCGCAGCCATTCCCCTCGCTGACTGGCGCTGGCATACCGATCCCTCCGGCTTCGCCGAACGAGTCGAGTGGATCCGCGGCCGTATCGCCGCCGGCGATTTGTTCCAGGCGAACCTCAGCGCCTGTTGCGAGACGCTGCAGATGGAGCCGCCTGACCCGCTGGTCCTGTACGGGCGGCTGCGCCGCCGCTGTCCGGCTCCGTTCGCGGGCCTGGCCATCGCCTCCAGCGGCGGAGCCGGCGAAGCGGTGCTGTCGGCCTCGCCGGAGCGCTTCCTGAGGCTTGATGCCGCCGGCCGTGTCGAAACCCGGCCGATCAAGGGCACCCGCCCGCGTCATGCCGATCCGCTGGCCGACGCGGAGGCAGCCGCCGACCTGATCACCAGCCCCAAAGACCGGGCGGAGAATGTGATGATCGTGGACCTGCTGCGCAACGACCTGGGGCGGGTGTGTGAACCCGGCTCGATCCGCGTGCCCCAGCTTGTGGGGCTGGAGAGCTATGCCCAGGTGCATCACCTCACCTCGGTGGTGGAGGGACGATTGAGGCCTGGGCGGACGGTGGTGGATCTGTTGCGGGCCTGCTGGCCCGGCGGCTCGATCACCGGCGCCCCCAAGATACGGGCCTGCCAGCGCCTGAGCGCGCTTGAACCGGTGGCGCGGGGGCCTTACTGCGGCTGCCTGTTCCGCCTGGGCGAGGACGGCAGCTTCGACAGCAACCTCCTGATCCGCAGCCTGATGCTGAAGGGACGGAGGCTGCGGGTCCACGCCGGCTGTGGGATCGTCGCCGACTCCGATCCCGCCGGGGAGGCGGAGGAACTGGGCTGGAAACTCGGGCCGCTGCTGGAGGCCCTGGCCTGATGGCGGACCGCTCCGCCGCTGCGGCCATCGGCTGGATCGACGCTCCGGACGGCGGGAAGTGGGGCCCGCCCGAGATGTTGACGATCCCTCTCTCCGACCGGGGTCTGAGCCTGGCCGACGGCCTGTTCGAGACAGTGCTGCTGGAGGCGGGTCGGCCGTGGCTGCTGGCGGAGCATCTTCAGCGGTGGCTCAGCAGTGCCGCCTTGCTCGGCATGGCTCCTCCTCCCGATCGGCCCCGGGTGGAGGGGCTTGTGCGTGAGGCGGTCCGCCGCAGCGGTATCGCGACGGGCGCCCTGCGGCTGAACTGGAGCAGGGGCAGCGCCCGCCGAGGCATCGACCTGCCCGTGTCTGACGGCGGGGAGGAACCCGCCGCGCCCCACCGCTTCTGGTTGCAGCTCAGCGCCGGCCCGCCGCGCTTCGATCCGCTGGGGGTGATCGTCAGTCGCAGCGAGCAGCGCAATGCCGCCAGCCTGCTGAGCCGCTGCAAGACCTTCGCCTATGGCCCTTCGGTGCAGGCCCGCCGCGAGGCACGCAGCGCGGGCGCCGACGACGCCCTGCTGGCGAGCACCGCCGGCGGGCTGTGCTGCGGCACCACCGCCAACCTGCTGGTGCGCCGGCACGACCAGTGGTGGACCCCGGCCCTGGGCAGCGGCTGCCTGCCGGGCGTGATGCGGGCGCGGGCCCTGGCACTGGGCCTCGCCCGGGAGGCCCAGGCTCCGCTCGAACCCCGCCAGTTGGAGGGAGGCGCCCTGCTGGTCAGCAGCCTGGGCTGCCGCCCGATCCAAAGCCTGGAGGGTCGGCCGCTGCCGCTGTGGCCGGATCCGGAAGGGTTCTGGCGTCAGCTGCTCGACGGCGGCCCCGAGGTCGCGCCTGAGCTGCCGGAACGGTTGTCATAGGGTCGGCGGATCGACGCAGGCGGGCCGTGGTCGTCAGAGGATCGGGAGCGGGGCGGTGTTTCGGGCTCGGTGGCGCCGCTGTCTGCGGGGCCCTGATCGTGGTTCTGGGTGCCTGTGGCGGTTCGCAGGAGGTGGGGGTGCAGAACGCCAGGGTGGGAGATCTGCTGGTCGAGGCGGAGGGTGTGAGCGTCCGGCTGGCCAGGGCCTTTCAGCCCGGCGTCTCGAACGGGCTGTACAAGGGCGCCGTGCGGGTGAAGGCACCCGGCGAGCCAGCCGGCGGCACCCTCTACGCGCTCAATGCGGTGTGCAGCCTCAAGGACAGTCCCGGCTGGCCCACCTACGACAATCTCTATGGGTACCGCATCACCGATGTCGCCCAGGCCCGGCAGGTATCCGCTCAGCCCCGCTGGCAGATTCTTTATCATTTCGATGGCAGGATCGAGGGCAGCGGCGCCATGAAGCCCCAGGCCTGGACCGCACGCCTCAAGGACAACCTCTGCCGTCGCGCTGATTTCGACGACAGCAGCGCACGCGCCCAGCGCAGGGACTGAGATCAGCCTTTTCCGGTGGTTCCCCGGCCCCAGTGCCCGCCTGCTGGATCCGGTATCCAGTGATACTTCCGAGGCCGATGCTCTCGCCTTGGATGCAGGTGAAACCTCTCCTTAGGTAGAGCTTCCATGCCAAAGACTCTGTTCAAGGTTGATCTCACCAAGCCGATGGATCAGCAGGAGATGCCGGGTCATAACCGCTGGCATCCCGACATCCCCGCCGTGGTGTCAGTCAACCCTGGGGAGGTTTTCCGGATCGAATGCAAGGACTGGACCGACGGACAGATCAAGGACAACGACGACCCCCAGGACATCGCGGAGGTCAATCTGGAGGTGGTGCATGTTCTGAGTGGTCCCATCTGGGTGAATGGGGCTCAGCCCGGTGACATTCTTATTGTAGACATTCTCGATGTCGGTGCGCTCCAGGGCGACGAATGGGGCTTCACAGGAATTTTCGCCAAGGAGAACGGAGGAGGCTTCCTCACCGATCATTTCCCCAAGGCTGCCAAGGCCATCTGGGATTTCGAAGGCATCTACACGAGCTCCCGCCACATCCCCGGCGTTCGTTTCGCCGGCATCACACACCCAGGCCTGATCGGTTGCGCCCCCTCCCATGAGTTGCTGAGGGAATGGAACCGCCGCGAGACCGAGCTGGTGAACACGGCTCCGGACCGTCGCACCTACGGAGCGGGTCTGTCGGGCAGCGAGCCGGTGCTGGCCGCTCTGCCGAATCCGAACAGCGCCATCCTCGGCACCCTTCCCTCCGCCGAGTTCGAACGGGTGGCCAACGAGGCTGCCCGCACCGTCCCCCCACGTGAGCACGGCGGCAACTGCGACATCAAGAATCTCACCAAGGGCACCCGGATCTATTTCCCTGTCTACGTGGAGGGTGCCAAGCTTTCGATGGGAGATATTCACTTCTCCCAGGGAGATGGGGAAATCTCCTTCTGCGGTGCCATCGAGATGTCGGGCTATCTCGACTTGCGCGTCGAGATCATCAGGGGAGGAGTGGAGAAGTACGGGATGGTCAATCCCATGTTCAAGACCAGTCCCGTTGAGCCACACTTCACCGATTACCTTGTGTTCGAAGGAATCTCAGTCGATGAGTTCGAAGGCAAGCAGTACTATATGGATGTACACATTGCCTATCGACGTGCCTGCCTCAATGCCATTGAGTACCTCAAGAGATTCGGCTACACCGGTGAGCAGGCCTACCTACTGCTGAGCTGTGCGCCGGTGGAGGGTCGGATCAGCGGCATCGTCGACATCCCTAACGCCTGCTGCACCCTTGCCATCCCCACGTCCATCTTCGACAGGGACATCCTTCCCTGCTGAGGTCCTCCTTCTGACAGGGACTTGCCGGCAAGTCCCTGTTTTTGGCTTCAGTCTTTGTCCGAGACCTCTTTCGTCCTGTTCGCCTGACATGCCCGTCTACGAATTCAGCTGCACGCAAGGCTGCGACAACTACGAAGTGTGGCGCAGCATTGACACACGCCAGAGTCAGACTGACTGTCCTGTCTGCGGCGGCAACGGGATCCGAGTGTTCTATCCGCCGATGACACTCACGGGCCCGCTACGGCTGAAGCGGGAAGTGGCCGAGCCGCGGCTTGTGCGCAAGGAGCGCACGGAGGAGTCGACCAGTAAGCCGAGGCTGCGCACCAGCAGCACCCGACCCTGGATGGTGAACCGGGGCTGCTGATCCTTCCGGTTCAGACGGTGAGAAACTCCTGGACGATGGCGTCGGAGAGCTGCCCCGTTGGGCCGCTGGACACGATGCCGCCGCGCTGCATCGCGTAGTAGTAGCTGGACTGGCGCACGAAGTGCAGATGCTGCTCAACCAGGAGCACGCTGATTCCTGTCTCCTTCATGATTCGCTGCACCGCATGCTCAATGTCCAGGATGATCGATGGCTGGATTCCCTCGGTGGGTTCATCGAGCAGCAGTAGTTTCGGTTTGCCCAGCAGCGCGCGGGCAATCGCGAGCTGTTGCTGCTGACCGCCGCTGAGATCTCCACCCTTGCGATTCAGAAACTTCTCCAGGATGGGAAACAGGTCGAAGACCAGCGGATCGATGTGGCGATTCCTGCCGAGCCCGCCTGGCAGGGCCTCCATGCCGAGCAGAAGGTTTTCGCGCACCGTGACCTGCGGGATGATGTCCCGCCCCTGGGAGACATAACCGATCCCGGCTCTGGCGCGCCGGTAGGGTGGTTCCACGGTGAGTTCTTTGTCGCTGTACAGCACCGAACCCGATCTCTGCTGCAGCAGGCCGATGATCGTTTTGAGGAAGGTGGTCTTGCCGACGCCATTGCGACCGATCAGGCAAACCATCTCCCCTTCAGGGACCGATAGATCGACGTCACGAAGGATATGGCTTTCGCCGTAATAGACATTCAGATCGGATACCTGAAGAAGCGGTTGAGCACTCATGGTCTGGGGGTCGTGCGTGCGTGGATGGCAGGGAGGTTGGCTAGTTTTCTGATTGGCCGAGATACACTTCGATCACGCGGGGATCCTGCTTCACTTTTTCCAGTGGACCTTCGGTGAGCAATTGCCCCTGGTGCAGCACGGTGACCGGGGCATTGAGGTCACGGATGAACTCCATATCGTGTTCGATCACGACCACGGTGTGATCCCCCGCCAGTGATTTGATCAGCTCGGCGGTACGTAGGGTTTCCTCATCTGTGAGTCCGGCCACCGGTTCGTCGAGCAGCAGAACTTCAGGTGCCTGGGCCACGAGCATGGCGATGGCCAACCACTGCTTCTGGCCGTGGGACAGGGAGCCCGCCTTGGTGGTGGCATGGGGGGACAGGCCCACGTAGTTCATCAGCCGCTGCACTTCGTCTTTGGCGGAGCTGGGCAACCGATCGAGCATCAGGTTGAAGGCGCTCTTCTGAGGCGAGGCTGCCAGTTCGAGGTTGCGCTGCACCGTGAGATTCTCGAACACCCGGGGCGTCTGGAACTTGCGCCCGATCCCATCCCTGGAGATCCGTTGTTCCGAAAGTCCCACCAGGGAGCGGCCCTTGAAGGTGACGGTTCCCTTGGTGGGCCGTACCTTGCCGGTGATCACATCGAGGAAGGTGGTCTTGCCGGCGCCGTTCGGTCCGATGATCGACTTGAGCTCACCCTTGTGAAGGCTGAGGCTCAGATCGGTGAGCGCGTAGAAGCCATCGAAGCTCACGCTGACGTCCTTGAGCTCGAGGAGTGGTGCGGTCATGGGCTCTGGCCTGCTGGAGGGGAACGGGTTGCGGAGGGCGAGGTGGAATCGGGGTACCTGGGTTCAGGACACCTCTTCAAGGGCAGCCACTTCCTCGTCGAGCTGGGGATAGGTACGGGCCTTGGGGGCCAGGCCGAAGGCTGCCAGCATGGTGCGCAGCCCACCGCCCGTGAACCAGCCGTAGATGCCATCAGGCATCAGCACCACCACGAAGATGAACAGGGCCCCCTGAACGAACAGCCAGAGTTCCGGCAGCGCCTCGCTGACCAGGCTGCGCAGGTAGTTCACCAGAACGGCTCCGATGATCGGGCCCACGAGCGTGCCTCTGCCGCCGACAGCCACCCAGATCACCATCTCGATGGAGGTGGAGATGGACATGAACTGTGGCGACACGATTCCGGTTTGGACCGTGTACAAAGCACCCGAGACCCCACAGAGACCACCCGCCACGAGGAAGACGATCGTTTTGAAGGGAACCGGATTGAAGCCGGTGAAACGAAGGCGTTGTTCGTCGTCGCGGATGGCGATCAGCGCATCTCCAAACCTGCCCGTGGTGAAGTAGCGACAGATGATGAAAGCCACGGGCAGAAGCACAACCGTCAGCCGGTACAGCCACAGCTGCATTTCACCGGATCCGACCAGCATCCCGAACAGCTCGCAGGTGCTGGTCTTGAGGCCATTGGTGCCGTTGATCAGCTTCTGCTGGCCGTTGAAAAAGTGATAGAACACCATCAACGCCGCCTGGGTGATGATGGAGAAATAAACGCCCTTGATACGGTTGCGGAAGATCAGATAGCCCACCAGGCCCGCCACGATGGCTGGAATCACCCAGAGGGCGATGAGGGTAAAGGTGGGTGACCAGAACGGCTGCCAGAAGAATGGGAGTTGCTCAACACCGTAGTTCTCGAAGAACTTTGGAATGCCGTTGCCCCCCGCCTCGCTCTTCGTGTTGAGCATCAGGTACATTGCCACCGCATAACCGCCCAGGGCAAAGAAGATGCCTTGACCAAGGCTGAGCAGACCGGTGTATCCCCAGATCAGATCGATCGCCAGGGCCGTGATGGCCAGAGCGAAGTAACGTCCGAACAGATTGAGCCTGAACTCACTGAGAATCGCCGGCAGGATGAACAGCGCGATCGCCAGCAGGATCCAGGGAAGGAGTCGTTTTAGCAGTTTCACGTCGGGGGCCTCCAGGACTGGAGATGGAACGGCAGGCGGCAAGGCAGAGGGGTTGAAGGGTCAGGCATCGACGGACCTTCCTTTCTGTGGGAACATGCCGTTGGGGCGGAACTGCAGGAAGGCGATGATGAAGATGAAGACCAGCACCAGCGACATGCTCGTGGTGGCGAAGAACTCAACGACTCCTTTCGCGGCCGGAGGCAGGTCGGGGAACACGATCAGCAGCGATCCCGATCCGATCACCGACTGGATGATGCCCAGGAGGAGGGAAGCCAGCACGGTTCCCAGCAGATTGCCCACTCCGCCGAGCACGATCACCATGAAGCAGGAAACGATGTAAGCCGCACCGAGATTCGGGCCGACTGATCCCAGCAGGGTGATGGCGCATCCGGCCACACCCGCCAGACCGGAGCCAAGCCCGAAGGTGATGCTGTCCACCCTGTCGGTGGGGATGCCCAGGCAGTTGCTCATCTGGCGGTTCTGGGTCACGGCCCGGATGCGCAGGCCCCAGGCGCTCTTGGTGAGGAACCAGATCACGGCCAGCAGCAGCACGGCCGAAAGCAGGATGATGAAGATGCGCAGGCCGGGAAGCTCGATCCCACCGATCATTCCCCAGCTGCCCTGCAGCCACTTCGGCGCGGTGACATCGATGTTTCGGGGGCCGAACCAGGCGCTGGCAAGGGGCCGTGCGGCCGAGAGCAGGTTGACGCTGATCAGGCCGATGCCTGCCGCCACGGCCCAGAGCAGGCCGGCCAGGTAGGGAAAGAAGGGTCTGGTGCCGATTTTCGAGGCCAGCAGCCGATTGCCGAAGATGCCGATCACGACGGCGAGCACGATGCCGAGCGTCATCGCTGTGGAGACGCTCCTGATCAGCTGAATCAGGATCAGGCTGACTCCCCAGGTGGCCAGCAGGGTTTCCAGAGGCCGGCCATAGAGCTTGCGGATGAGTGTTCGTTCCAGCAGCACACCCACCAGGGCTGTGACGACGAAAGACAGAACCAGGGCTACGGGGTAGTAGAGCTCGAAGATCATGCCGCCCATGGGCCGAAAGACGCTCTGAACCACATAGGTGACATAGGCGCCCAGCATCATCAGTTCGCCATGGGCGAGGTTGATGACGCCCATCAGGCCGAAGACGATGGCCAGACCGGTTGCCGCCAGGAGCAGCACCGAACCGATGCTGAGACCGTCGAGGATCTGGGAAAAGAAGAGTTCCAACGGAAAAATGGCTGAACGAGAATCTCAGGCCCGGTTGTGACCAGGCCTGAGACGGAGGGATGTCTGGCCAGTCTTCCTGGCACGCCGCTGGGAGGGCTTGTGGAGCGGAGGGTGGCTTCGCAGGGAAGCCACCCTGGGCGATCACATCCTGAACTTGCCGGCGTCAGGACGGTCCTGGGTCCAGTCACAGGTATAGCCCTTGGTTTCGGGCACGAACTGGTTCCAGGGGATCGGCGGAATCGCCGTCTTGCTGTCCTCGAGGATCTTGAACTGTCCGTTCGCCTCGGCTTCACCGATCAGCACCCGCTCGGAGGTGTGGTGGTTGGGGAACATCTTGATCTCACCCTGCGGCGCCGCGAAGGTGATGCCGATCATGTCCTTGCGGACCTTATCGAGATCTTCGAAGGTGCCGGCCTTCTCGACGGCGTTCTTCCACAGGTACACCATGTTGTAGGCCGATTCGGCCGGGTCACCGGTGACCCGATCGGCGCCATACATGGCCTGGAAGTCCTTGGTGAACTTCTTGGAGGCTGGGGTGTCCAGGCTCATGAAGAAGTTCCAGGCCGCATAGGTGCCTGTGGTGTATTCAGGCCCGATCTGACGGATCTCCTCCTCAGCGATCGAGAAGGACATGATCGGGTACTTGGCCGGATCGATGCCGGCAGCCTTGAACTGTTTGAACAGGGCGACGTTGGAGTCCCCGTTCAGGGTGTTGATGATGATGCCGCCATCGGGGAAGACCTTCTTGATCTTGGCGATGATCGGGGCGACTTCGGTGTTGCCCAGCGGGATGTAATCCTCGCCGACCGTTTCGCCACCAAGGGCCTTCATCTGCTCCTTGATGATGGTGTTGGCCGTCCGTGGGTAGACGTAGTCGGAGCCCACGAGGTAAACCTTCTTGCCGAGCTTCGGTGCGAAGGTCTTCATCAGCCAGTCAACCGCAGGTTCTGCCTGCTGGTTGGGAACGGCACCGGTGTAGAAGATGTTCCTCGAGCACTCCTGGCCTTCGTACTGAATCGGGTAGAAGAGGATGTGGTTCTTCGATTCGAAGACGGGCAGCATCGCCTTGCGGCTGGCCGATGTCCAGCCACCGAACACAACGGCGACCTTGTCGGAATCGATCAGCTTCTGGGCTTTCTCTGCGAAGGTGGGCCAGTCGGAGGCTCCATCCTCGGCAACGGCCACGATTTTGTAGGACTTGCCGGCCACCTTGATGCCACCGGCGTCATTGATTTCCTTGATCGCCATCTCTTCGACCTCTTTCAGGGTCGTTTCGGAGATGGCCATCGTTCCACTCAGCGAGTGAAGAATGCCAACTTTGACTTCTCCGTCAAAGCTTCCTCCTCCCTTATCCCCACCGCCGCCGCAGGAGACGAGGGTGACGCTGACAGCGGTAGCGGCGAGACCGGCAACCAGTCGCCTTGAGAGATGCAGAACCATGGGGCCTTTTTCAAGGTGAAGAAACGCCGCGATGCTGACGGCAGCTCGGAACTTACGGAGCCCCTCCTCGACTGCATGTATCCGATCGCACAGAAACAGCCAGTGCCGCTGTCTGGTGTGGATTCGCGGTCGGAGCGACAGGCAGAACAGCGATCGTCTGGCATTCTGGGCCTGCTCGATTAAAATAGATGATTATTTCTGGCTAGGTAGGATTACCTAGTGCGCCTCTGCTGCTGTTCAGGGATGTGGTTGCACCCCGTTGGGCCGTGGCAGTTGCTCGCAGAGGAAGGCTTCCACGCGCTCGAGCCCTTCGCCAGTGCGGAGATTCGTGAAGCACCAGGGCCGTCCCGGCCGCATCCTTTCCGTATCCCGCTGCATCACGCCCAGGTCGGCCCCCACCAGTGGGGCCAGATCGATCTTGTTGATCACCAGCAGGTCGGAGCGGGTGATGCCAGGCCCCCCCTTGCGCGGGATCTTGTCCCCGGCCGCCACATCGATCACGTAGATGCAGAGATCCACCAGCTCGGGGCTGAAGCTCGCGGCCAGGTTGTCGCCGCCGCTCTCCACCAGCACCAGATCCAGGTCGGGGAAGAGTTCCTCCAGCTCCTCCACCGCTGCCCGGTTGATCGAGCAGTCCTCACGGATGGCGGTGTGGGGGCAGCCGCCCGTTTCCACACCACGGATGCGCTCCGGCTCCAGCGCTCCGGCGCGGGTCAGGAACTGGGCGTCTTCCTGGGTGTAGATGTCGTTGGTGACCACAGCCAGCTGCAGCCGATCCCGCAGGCGTCGGCAGAGGGATTCCACAAGGGCGGTCTTGCCCGATCCCACCGGCCCGGCCACCCCGACACGCAATCTGCTCATGGTCGTCGGTCCGGTTCGAAGGTGTGTGGCGGCCCGTACCAGCTAACTGCGGAACAGGCGGGAGTACAGCTCGGCGTGCCGCAGCTGGGCCAGGCCCGCCCCCACCCCGCTGCTCCAGAGCTGCCGGGGATCGCTTTCGACCAGGGCTGCCGCCCGTTCGGCCAGCAGGGGGGCAAGGGCAAGCTGCAGCCGCTGCCCCTGGGTGGGCCCCAGAGGCACCAGCCGGACCGCGGCGCTCACCTGGTTGGCGACCCAGCCGTAGAGATAGGCCTCCACCAGTTCGGGGAGAGGCAGCTCCAGGCAGAGCCCTGCCCAGGCCCAGGCGCCCGTCCAGGTGAGATCGGCGCGCCGCGGCAGGGACCAGCCCAGTTCCCCCAGCAGCTGCAGCAGCGACCGGCCCATCTGCCGCTGCTGGGCCCGCAGCTCCGGTGCTTCCCGCAGGGCCAGCAGCCAGCCGTCCAGATCCAGCAGATCGGTGAGGTCGGCTTCCGGCCCCGCGTCGCCGCCTGCACGGGCCTGCCGCAGCCACTGCCTCAGGGCCATCTGCAGCGGCGCCAGAGCGGCCGCCTCGATCGTGATCGCCCCGCCCCGCAGTTCCGCTTCCAGCCAGGCACCCAGCCCGGCGGGGCCGTCGAGCTGGCCGCGCTGTACCAGCACCTCCAGCCCTTCCGAGTAGCTGAACGCTCCGACCGGCAGGGCCGGACTGGTGAGCTGCAGCAGGTGGAGGCCGTGCCGGCTCATCGGTGCTGGTGCGGGTCGGCCCCGGTGCCATGGCCATGGGGAGCCATGGCGTAGGCCCCCGGTTCAGGCAGGAAGGGTGCCTCGATCCGCTCCACCACAAGGCCTCGCTGCAGCAGCAGCGTGGCCAGCACGGAATCCTCCAGGAGGCGAAGCTCTGCCGGCCGCAGCTCGAGCGCCACGTGGCGGTTGCCGAGGTGATAGGCCGCCCGCAGCAGGGCAAGGGGATCGGTGCTGCGCACCACCAGCAACGGCTCCGCTGCGGCTTGCACGATCACGCAGGGGCCATCGTCGGCGCTGCCGAGCCTTTCACCCGGTTCCAGGGCCGGGCCGCGGGGCAACTGCAGCAGCAGAGCGCGCCCACACGCAGATTGGCGCCGGCCCCGCAGGCTGGTGCGCTGATCGGCGCCGAGGGGCAGAAGCAGGGCAGGGGGAAGGCCCTCGGCCGGATCCGCAGGGCCGGGGACGCAGCCCAGGCGCCGGTCGAGCACCAGGGGGGGGGCAGAGGAAGGGGCGGTGGAATGGCTCAGCATCGGGTCGCCGCAGGGACGCTGCTGGACACAGCCTGGCCAGGCATCGGTTCGGGTCAGTGTGCCGGTTGCTACTCGCCTGGACCGCCGGCCCTAGGCTCCGCCCAGTTCCGGGTATCGACGGCCTTGGTCTGGCCAGGAGTTGTCGCGAGTCCGAAACCGGCGCTTTCCCCCTGGCGGGGCCAGGCCCGCCTGGAGTTCAGGCGATCGGCGCTGCCGGACGGCCGCACCACCCACCAGGGCGGAGCCACCGCACCGCTCAAGATCCAGCGGGGCTTCGCCGGGGCTGACGGCCGCTGTGAACTGCCGCTGCTCCACACCGCAGGTGGGCTCGTGGGTGGCGATGAGCTGCTGATCGAAGCGGCACTGCAGGAAGGCTCCCGCGCCCTGATCACCAGCGTGGCGGCTCAGAAGGTCTATGGCTCGATCGGCCGATCCCGCCTCGCGCCCCAGGGAAGCTGGGTCCGGCAGGAGCTGCGGTTCAGCCTGGCCTGCGGTGCCGATCTGGAATGGCTGCCCCAGGAGCTGGTGGTGTTCGAAGGCGGCTTGATCGAACAGTGCTGTCGCGTCGAGCTGGCGGCGGGGGCCAGCTGGCTTGGAGCCGAGGTGGTGCGGCTGGGCCGCAGCGCCGATGGGGAAACCCTCGGCGCCGGGCGCTGGCGCTCGTCGCTGGAGGTGCGCCGGGAGGGCCGCTGGAGCGTGGTGGATCGGCTGGAGCTGGGAGGAGAGAGCCTCGACAGCCTCCACGGGCTGGCCGGAGAGCCTGTGTTCGGCAGCCTGGTGTGGGCCGCACCCGGCCCGGTGGGGGACGCCCTTCTGGCCGGCTGCCGTGACGATCGGCAGGGACTGGTGGGGGAGATGGCCTGCGGCCGCCTGGATCAGGGACTGGTGGCCCGCTACCGGGGTCCCTCCACCCAGGCGGCCCGCTGGTGGTTCATCCGGATCTGGGCCCGGATCCGGGCGGAGCGTGGCCTGGCGGCACCCCAGCTGCCGCGGGTGTGGCCGTTCCAGGAAACACCGCTGGGTTGAGGCTCAGCCGGTGGCGGCAACGGCCACCGGCTCCTCCTCTTCGAGCAGGCCGAGCCTTCCGGCCAGCCAGCGCGTCGTGGTGGCCTGCAGCAGGATCGTCATCAGGATGGCGATGAAGGTGACCGAGGCGATCAGCTTGGCCTGCGGGGCGCCGATGCCGAGCAGCAGACCGGCCAGGGCTCCGGGGATCACGCCGGTTTCGCGGGTCCAGCACATGAACAGGAGTTCATTCATCGACCACTTGGCCCGGCGGTCCGGCAAGGCGCAGAGGAACACCGTGATCGGGCGCGCCACCAGCATGAAAACGGCCACGACCCCGACGCCACCGACCAGGTACTTGCTCATCAGGGCGAAATCGACCTGGCTGCCGAGCAGGAAGAAGATAAACATCCGCATGATCAATGCGGTCGTGGTCACGAAGTCGTCCAGTTTTTCCTGCTCACCCTCCTTCATTGCAAATCCGAAGGCATCCTTGTTGCCGATCATGAAGCCGAACACGAAGACCGCCATGAAGCCGCTGGCATGGAGGCCACTGGCCCCCAGGTAGGCGGCGATCACGGCCATCAGGGAAATGACGGGGGCGTACTCCTGGAAGAAACCCAGTTTTTCGTGGGCGATCAGCGTGGCGGCGAGATAGCCGAGAAAGATGCCGGCCACAAGCCCGAACAGGGCCTGATGCCCCAGTTCCAGCAGCGATCCCGACAACGAGAACTGGCCGGTGCCCATCGCCACGCCCAGCACGGTAAAGGTGAGGATGGCTCCGGTGGCGTCGTTGAAGGCCGATTCGGACATGACCGTCTGCGCCACACGGTCCCTGACCTTCACCTGGCGGAACACCGGCACCAGGGTGGCGGGATCGGTGGAGGCGATCGCGGAGGCGAGCAGCAAGGCCACGATGAACGGAACCCCGAGCATGTAGTAGGCGGCCACGCCAGTGATGGCGGCGGTGATCAGCACACCGAACGTGGCCAGTGAAACGATCGTGATCCAGACCTCCTTGAGCACATTGACGCGCAGCGAGGCGCCCCCATCGAAGAGCAGGTAGCAGGATCCGAAGATCAGCAGCAGCTGATTCAGGGAGGATTCAGCCTTGATATCGACCCAGCCCAGCAGGCTGGGGCCGACGAGGGTGCCGACCACGAGGAAGATCGCCACATCCGGAATCTTCAGCTTCTGAGCGAAGACGGCGCTGGCGGAGCCCACCGCCAGGATGATCGCCAGCTGAAGCAGGATGTGCTTGGCGAACTCGATTGTATCTGTGGTCACCGAAATGCCCCGAAGAGCGAACGTGGGTCCATGCCGGTGGTCTGAAGAGCAAACGTGACGCTAGACATGTTGTCTGCACAGGGTCAAGCGTTGCGGAGACTGCCCTCGGAAATGATTCTCGCTGAACCGGTTCGAACGCACCGGATTCTCCTCGGCCTGCCGTAACCTGCCGGCGGCCCACCCGATCGGCCCAGGGTCGAAGGTTCCGCCTGAACCTGCTGCCGAGCGGCGATGCTGCCAGAGTGCGCCTGGCCTGAACTGTCCCATGCACCTCACCCCGCAGGAGAAGGACAAGCTCCTGATCGTCACCGCGGCCCTTCTGGCGGAGCGGCGCCTCCAACGGGGCCTGCGGCTCAACCACCCGGAAGCCGTGGCCTGGCTGAGCTTCCAGGTGCTCGAAGGTGCCCGCGACGGCAGGAGCGTGGCGGAGCTGATGCAGGAGGGCACCACTTGGCTCAGCCGCGAACAGGTGATGGAGGGTGTGCCCGAGCTGATCCCGGAGGTGCAGATGGAAGCCACCTTCCCCGATGGCACCAAGCTCGTCACCCTGCACGAACCGATCCGATGACCCCTCTGATTCCCGGTGAGCTTCTGCCGGAGCCAGGAACTCTCGAACTCAACGCCGGTCGCCCCGTCACCAGCCTGCGCGTGGCCAACCGGGGCGATCGCCCCGTGCAGGTGGGTTCCCATTTTCACTTTCACGAGGCGAACGGCGCCCTGGTCTTCGACCGGGAGGCGGCGCGCGGCCTGCGGCTCGACATTCCCGCCGGCACCGCGATCCGTTTCGAGCCCGGAGATGAGCGGGAGGTGCGGCTGGTGCCCCTGGCCGGCGCCCGGCGGGTGTTCGGCTTCAACGGCCTGATCAACGGCCCGCTCGAGTGACCCCGGTTTCCCGTCCCCCGTTCCCCCTCGCTCCCCACAGCCATGTCCTATCGGATGGATCGGCGGGCCTACGCCGAAACCTATGGCCCCACCACCGGCGACCGGCTGCGGCTGGCCGACACGGAGCTGATCCTGGAAGTGGAGAAGGACTTCACCACCTACGGCGAGGAGGTGAAGTTCGGCGGCGGCAAGGTGATCCGCGACGGCATGGGCCAGGCCCAGACCTCCCGCGCCGATGGGGCCGTGGACACCGTGATCACCAATGCCCTCATCCTCGACTGGTGGGGCATCGTCAAGGCCGACGTGGGGCTGCGCGACGGGAGGATCTGCGCCATCGGCAAGGCGGGTAATCCCGACATCACCGACGGGGTGACCATCATCGTGGGGCCCGGCACAGAGGCGATCGCCGGCGAGGGCCACATCCTCACCGCCGGCGGGATCGACACCCACATCCATTTCATCTGTCCTCAGCAGATCGAAACCGCCCTGGCCAGCGGTGTCACCACCCTGCTGGGCGGCGGCACCGGCCCGGCCACCGGCACCAACGCCACCACCTGCACGCCCGGGGCCTTCCACCTGGCCCGCATGCTGCAGGCCGCCGAGGGGCTGCCGATCAACCTGGGCTTCTTCGGCAAGGGCAACGCCAGCACGCCCGAGGCCCTCGAGGAACAGGTGCGGGCCGGTGCCTGCGGGCTCAAGCTCCACGAAGACTGGGGCACCACGCCGGCGGCGATCGACTGTTGCCTGACGGTGGCCGACCGCTTCGACGTGCAGGTCTGCCTTCATTCCGACACCCTCAACGAGGCGGGCTTCGTGGAGGACACGATCCGCGCCATCGGCGGCCGCACGATCCATACCTTCCACACCGAAGGGGCGGGTGGCGGGCACGCGCCCGACATCATCCGGATCTGCGGGGAGGCCAACGTGCTGCCCAGCTCCACCAACCCCACCCGCCCCTACACCCGCAACACGCTGGAGGAGCACCTCGACATGCTGATGGTTTGCCACCACCTCGATCCGGGCATCCCCGAGGACGTGGCCTTCGCGGAGTCGCGCATCCGCCGCGAGACGATCGCCGCCGAGGACATCCTCCACGACCTGGGTGCCTTCAGCATCATCGCCAGCGATTCCCAGGCGATGGGCCGGGTGGGAGAGGTGATCATCCGCACCTTCCAGACGGCCCACAAGATGAAGGTGCAGCGGGGCGCCCTGCCGGAGGATGCCGCCGGCGGAGGGCGCAACGACAACACCCGCCTGAAGCGCTACATCGCCAAGTTCACGATCAATCCCGCCATCGCCCACGGCCTCGACAGCCAGGTGGGTTCGGTGGAGGTGGGCAAGCTGGCCGACCTTGTCCTCTGGAAGCCGGGTTTCTTCGGCGTCAAGCCTGAGCTGGTGGTCAAGGGAGGCTCGATCGTCTGGGCTCAGATGGGCGACGCCAACGCCTCGATCCCCACGCCCGGTCCCGTGCACGGCCGGCCGATGTTCGCCGCCTGTGGCGGCGCCCTGGCCCCCAGCTGCCTCACCTTCGTCTCCCAGGCGGCGCTGGAGGACGACCTGCCGCGGCGGCTGGGCCTGCGGCGCCCCTGCGTGCCGGTGGTGCAGACCCGCGGCATCGGCAAGGCCGAGATGCGCAACAACAGCGCCCTGCCCAGGGTGGAGGTGGATCCCCAGACCTACGAGGTGTTCGCCGACGGGGAGCTGCTCACCTGCGAGCCGGCCGAGGTGCTGCCGATGGCCCAGCGCTACTTCCTGCTCTGACGATGCCCGGCGATTCGGTAGCAACCACCACCGGGGTTGTCAACGGCGCTCACCATGATCAACGACTGTCCGTCGTCGGGTCGATGTTCACCGACTACAAACCCAGCAAGGGCTACGACGAGTATTTCAGTGCCGCCTCCGAGCCCCGCTCGGCCCTGAGTCCGCTTCTGTCCTCCCTGGGTCAGCTGGGAATCGAGGAGATCAACCGCAACCACGTAGCCGCCGGCATGCTGCTCAAGCGGCTCGGAGCCACCTTCCGGCTCAACGGCTCCGGTGAACGGGGAGGTGAGCGCATCCTCCCCTTCGATCCCCTCCCCCGCCTGATCCGCTCCGGCGAGTGGCAGCGGCTGGAGAGAGGCCTGATTCAGCGCCTTGAAGCGATCGACAGCTTTCTCGGCGACGTCTACGGCGACCAGAAGATCCTGGCCGACGGTGTCGTGCCGAGGGCCGACGTGGAGAGTTCCCAGGGCTGGCGTCCCCAGATGCAGGGGTTCAAGCCTCCCCTCGGCCGCTGGTGCCACATCTCCGGCCTCGATCTGATCCGCGACGGCAACGGCACCTGGCGGGTGCTGGAGGACAATCTCCGCTGCCCGTCGGGGGTGGCCTACTTCCTGGAGAACCGCCGCGTCATGAAGCGGATGTTCCCGAGCCTGTTCGCCGGCCGCACCGTTCAGCCGATCGACGACTACCCTTCCCGGCTGCTCGAGACCCTGCGCGAACTCGCCCCCTGGACGGACACCCCCAAGGTGGTGCTCCTGACCCCGGGCGTGTTCAACAGCGCCTACTTCGAGCACAGCTATCTGGCCCAGCAGATGGGCATCCAGCTGGTGGAGGGCCGCGATCTCGTCTGCGAGGCCAACCGTGTGTGGATGCGCAGCACCGCAGGGTTGGAGCCGGTGGATGTGATTTACCGTCGCATCGACGACGACTTCCTCGATCCGGCCGTCTTCCGTGACGATTCCATGCTGGGCGTGCGCGGGCTGATGGAGGCCTACCGGGCCGGAAGGGTGGCCATCGCCAATGCCCCCGGCACGGGGGTGGCCGACGACAAGCTGATCTACGCCTACGTGCCGGAGATGATCCGCTACTACCTGGGCGAGGAACCGATCATCGAGAACGTTCCCACCTACATCTGCTCCCGGCCGGAGGAGCAGGCCTATGTTCTGGCTCACCTCAAGGACCTGGTGGTGAAGTCGGTGGCGGAGGCGGGCGGCTACGGCATGCTGATCGGGCCCCATGCCTCCGAGGCCGAGATCCTCTCCTTCGCCGCGAAGATCCAGGCGGATCCGCGCAACTTCATCGCCCAGCCCACCCTGGAGCTCTCCACCGTGCCGTCCCTCAGCGAAGGCGAGCTCTATCCCTGCCATGTGGACCTGCGGCCCTACGTGCTGCGGGGCCGCAAGGCCTGGGTCAGCCCGGGCGGCCTCACCCGGGTCGCCCTGCGCCGCGGTTCCCTGGTGGTCAACTCCTCCCAGGGAGGCGGCTGCAAGGACACCTGGATCGTGGATGAGGCCTCATGCTGAGCCGCGTAGCCGATTCGCTCTACTGGATCAACCGCTATGTGGAACGGGCCGAGAACATCTCCCGCTTCCTGGAGGTGAGCGAGGCCATGGCGCTCGACTGCCCACCAGGCAGTGCCGAGCCCTGGCTGCCGCTGATCGACGCCTGCGGCGCCCGTGAGCTGTTCGACAAGCTCTATGCCGTGGGCCGTCCGGAGGACGTGGTCCGCTTTCTGGTGAAGGAGCCGGACAACCCCAGCAGCATCGTGAACTGCATCGCCGCGGCCCGGGAGAATGCTCGCCAGATCCGGGAGGTGATCACCACCGAGATGTGGGAGCAGATCAACGACCTCTATCTCATCCTGCTGGAGAGCGACCGCTTCTGGCAGCAGCCCGACCAGGAGCAGCTGCGGGAGGTGCGCCGCGCCTGCCAGCTCTTCTATGGCATCACGGACGCCACTCTCAGCCGCGACCTCTCCTGGCAGTTCAGCAAGCTCGGCCGGCTGGTGGAGCGGGCCGACAAGACCAGCCGCATCCTCGATGTCAAGTATTTCCTGCTGCTGCCCAGTCCCGAGGAAGTGGGAGGCGTGCTCGACGAGCTGCAGTGGATCTCGCTGCTGCGCTCGGCCGGCGCTTACCAGATGTTCCGCCAGTCGCAGCAGCAGGCGATCGCGCCGAAGGCCGTGGCGGCCTTCCTGCTGCTCGATCCGATCTTCCCCCGTTCGGTGCGCTACTGCCTGGAGGGCCTGAGCAAGTCCCTGCGGGTGATCCGCGGCAATCCGGTGCCCGGACCCCCTGACGACCTCGAATGCCTCAGCGGTCTGATGCTCGCCACCTGGAGCTACGTGCGGATCGATGAACTGATCGCCCAGGGCCTGCACGAGGCCATCGATCGGTTCCAGAGTGATCTGAACCGACTGCATGGGCTGATCAGCGATCGCTATTTCGAGATCTCCACACCGTCCAGCGTCGTCCCTGCTGCGGTTCTTCCCCCCAGCACCGTTCCTTCCCCCCAGGCATGCGCGCCCGCGTAACCCATACCCTCTCCTACCGCTACAGCGCGCCGGTCCAGCTGGGCTCCCACCGGCTCTGTCTCAAGCCCCGTGCCCATGGGTTCCAGCGGCTGATCAGCTTCGATCTCTCCCTTTCCCCCGATCCCCATCGCCTGCATCCGCTGGTGGCCGCCAGTGGCGACGACATCCTGCGGGCCCGCTTCATCGGAGCCACCGACGGCTTCGAGATCCGGGCCGTGAGCGAGGTGGAGACCCAGGCGCCACCTCTGCTGCAGGCCTGCCTGGAGGAGAACGAGCCCTTCCTGCCCTATCCGGTGGGGCATCTCAACGGGGATCTGATGGGAAGCCTGGAGGGGTGGCTACCCAATGGCCAGCATGATCCCGCGGCGGTGGAGCTGGCCCAGGAAGCCCTGATGGGCAGCGACCAACGGGCGCTGATGTTCCTGCAGCAGCTGGTGGAGATGATCCAGGATCAAGTCAAATATACCCAGCGTCATATGGGTCCGGCCTGGCCCGCCGGTCGCACCCTCAAGGAGCGGGTCGGGTCCTGCCGCGACCTGGCGGTGCTGATGATCGAAGCCTGCCGCTGTGTCGGCCTGCCGGCGCGCTTCGTGAGCGGCTACCACCTAGTGGAGCCGAAACCGGAGCGCTACGACCTGCATGCCTGGGCGGAGGTGTATCTGCCCGGGGCGGGCTGGCGAGGCTTCGACCCCAGCGGCATGGGGGCGATCGACGATCGCTACATCCCCCTGGCCACATCCTCGAAATCCGGCCTCACGGCGGCGGTCACAGGGAGTTTCAGCGGTCCTCCCGGGGTGAAGAGCGACCTGAAGTGGTCGATCACGGCCGATCTGCTGAGCGAGCTGCCGACGCCGCCGAACCTGCTCCACTACTGAGGAGTGGTTCGTCGACCGTTCGATCGGGACGCTCGCGCAATCCGGAAATGAACCTGAATCGGTAACCGTTGGGTCAGCAGCCGGGGTGCATCACGGAGCATGAAGGAACGACTCGCCCCGCCCAGCCTCCATGGCAGCCAGCACCGTGCCCCCCGCCGACCTCGAGCCCACCTCCCCCACCGGTGGGCATGAGCTGGCTGAGGCGATGCGCCGTCACCTCTTCTTCACTCAGGCCAAGTCGCCCTCCCTGGCCACCAGCCACGACTACTACCGCTGCCTGGCGATGGCGGTGCGCGATCAGCTGCTGCAGAGCTGGGTGGATACGGCCGAGGCCTACACCCGCGAGGGAGTCCGCACCGTCTCCTACCTCTCCGCCGAGTACCTGCTGGGCCCCCACCTGGAGAACAACCTGGTGAACCTCGGCCTGCGAGAGGCCGCGCGGCAGGCCTGCCTTGAGCTGGGCCTCGATCTTCAGGAACTGATCGGTGAGGAGCCCGAACCGGGGCTGGGCAACGGTGGTCTGGGTCGGCTGGCCGCCTGCTTCCAGGAATCGATGGCCAGCCTGGAGCTGCCTGCCATCGGCTACGGCATCCGCTACGAGTTCGGCATCTTCCGGCAGCAGATCGTGGGCGGCGCCCAGGTGGAGAGCACCGATCCCTGGCTTGCGCAGGGCAACCCCTGGGAGGTGATCCGGCCGGAGTGGACCTATCCGGTCGCGATCGGCTCCCACACCGTGATGGGCGTGGCCTACGACACGCCGATCCTGGGCTACGGCGTGCACACCGCCAACACCTTGCGGCTCTGGTCGGCCCAGGCACCGGAGTCGTTCGACTTCGCCTCCTTCAACGCCGGCGACTACACCCGAGCCGTGCTGCAGAAGATCTATTCGGAGACCCTCTCGAAGGTGCTGTATCCGAACGACGAGACCGATCAGGGCAAGCGCCTGCGCCTGAGCCAGCAGATCTTCTTCGTGTCCTGCTCCCTGCAGGACATGTTCCGCATCCTCAAGGGCCAGGGCCTGGCGGTGACGGAGTTCCACCGCAAGTTCGCCGTTCAGCTCAACGACACCCATCCGGCCATCGCCGTGGCCGAGCTGATGCGGCTGCTGATCGACGAGCACGGTGTCGACTGGGACACCGCCTGGTCGATCACCACGTCCAGCATCAGCTACACGAACCACACCCTGCTGCCGGAGGCGCTGGAAACCTGGGGGGTGGATCTGTTCGCCAAGCTGCTGCCGCGCCAGCTCGAGATCATCTTCGAGATCAATGCGCGCTTCCTGCGCATGGTGCGCATCCGCTATCCCGGTCAGCCCGCTCTGCTGGAGCGGCTCTCGCTGATCGAGGAGGGTGCCCACCGCAAGGTGCGCATGGCCAACCTGGCCGTGGTGGGCAGCCACCGGGTGAATGGGGTGGCGGAGCTCCACAGCGCCCTGGTGCGCAAGGATCTGTTCGACCACTTCGCCGAACTCTGGCCTGACCGTTTCACCAACGTCACCAACGGCGTCACCCCGCGGCGCTGGATCGCCGTGGCGAATCCTCCCCTCTCCGCCCTGCTGGACGAGGCGATCGGCAGCAACTGGCGCCGAAATCTCTCAGAGCTGAAGGGGCTTGAGGAGTTCGCGGGCGACGGCGGCTTCCTGGAGCGTTGGCGGTCCGTGCGGGATCAGAGCAAGCAGCGGCTCGCCGGCATGATCCACCGGGAGCTTGGGGTGCTGGTGGATCCGTCCTCCCTGTTCGACGTGCAGGTGAAGCGGATCCACGAGTACAAGCGCCAGCATCTGGCCGCCCTCCAGATCGTGGAGCGCTATCTGCGCATCCGCAACGGCGAGGATCTGCCGCCGCGCACCTTCATCTTCGGCGGCAAGGCGGCGCCTGGCTACGCCATGGCGAAGCTGATCATCCGGCTGATCGGCGGCATCGCCGAGATCGTGAACATGGATCCGGCCATGGATGGCCGCATGAGGGTGGTATTCCTGCCCAACTTCAGCGTCAGCCTCGGCCAGAAGGTGTATCCGGCTGTGGACCTGTCCGAGCAGATCTCCACGGCGGGCAAGGAGGCCTCCGGCACGGGCAACATGAAGATGGCCCTCAACGGCGCCGTCACGATCGGCACGCTGGACGGGGCGAACATCGAGATCCGCGATCTGGTCGGCCACGACAACTTCTTCCTGTTCGGCCACACCGCCGAACAGCTCGATGCGATCAACCGCAGTGGGTACCATCCGATGCCGTGGCTGGAGAATGATCCGATCGCCCGTGAGGCGATCGATCTGATCGGCTCGGGACACTTCAGCGAAGGTGATCGTGACCTGTTCCATCCCCTGCTCGCCAATCTCTGCAGCAGCGATCCCTTCCGGGTGATGGCCGACCTGGGCGACTACCGCCGCGCCCAGAACGCCGTGGATGGGGCCTGGGTCGATTCCCACGGCTGGAGCCGCATGTCGCTGCTGAACACCGCCCGCAGCGGCTTCTTCAGCAGCGACCGCTCGATCCGCGAGTATGCCGAGCAGATCTGGAAGGTGCGGCCGGTGCCGATCAACGCCTGTACGGTGCTGCCCAGTGCCCAACCCGGTTCCCGCTGACCCATGCTTGTCACGGAGCCGCTACGTTCGCCCACCGATGGCAGCGGCGCAGGCAGGGGCTGGATGGAGTCCACGGCAGCTGAGGCGGAGCGGCGGCTGCACGCAGAGGGCATCCGCCTCACCCTCGGCGGTGAACCCACCGTGGTGCCGTTCGAGCCCCAGGGGGCCGAATGGTCGGTGGCAGCCGACGGCCCCACCAAGCTCGACTACGCCCGCCGGCTGGCGGAGGAGCTGCGCCAGCGGACCTGGCCCGGCAGCACCCTGCTCTACTGCCCCGGCAAGCGCTACGACGGCGAGGTCAATCCGCGCTGGGCGCTGCGCCTGATCACCGGCCCCCAGGCACAGCCGCTGGTGCACTGGCCCCAGGATGGTGCTGGCTCCGACGCCCTCGCCGGCCCCCTGCCGGCCAAACGGGCCAAGGCCTTCCTCGAGGCGATCGCCGACGGACTGGGCTGCCGCTTCCATCCCGTGCGGCTGCTCGATCCGCTCGATCCCGCCAAGCGGGTCTGGGCCGTGCCCCTTTCCCATGGCCCTCTCCCGGAGCAGGACCCCGAGGGACCGGAAAGCTGGCAGGCCGCCCGCTGGCCGCTGGCCCGATCGCTGCGCCAGTTGCTGCCCGCCAGCGGACCCGCCGGCCTGCGGCTGCCTCTTCAGCATTTCCCGGCCGGTGTGCTCCGCCAGGTGCTCACCCTGGAGATCAGCTCCGAGAGCTGGAACCTCTTTCTGCCGCCCCTGGCCCGCGAGCCCCTGGAGCGCCTGCTGGGCCTGATCGCGGCCGCCAGCGCCGGCTGGAGCCGGCCGGAACTGAGCGGTGTGCTGCCGCTCGATCTCGACGGCCACTGGCAGGTGCTCGGCCTCACCGCCGACCCCGGCGTGCTGGAGGTGAACCTGCCCGTCTGTCACGGCTGGGGCGACTACGCCTTTTGGATCCGCACCCTGGACGTCGCCGCCGATGCGGTGGGGTTGCGCTCATGGAAGCAATGGGGAGAACGGCAGGAGGGCACCGGCGGTGGGAACCATCTGCTCTGGGGTGGCCCGAGCCTGGAGGAGAACCCGTTCTTCTCCAGGCCCGCCTGGCTGGTGGGCATCCTGCGTTTCTGGCAACGGCATCCCAGCCTCTCCTACCTGTTCGCGAACAGCTCGGTGGGTCCGGCCTCCCAGGCGCCGCGCCTGGATGAGGGCAGCGCCAGTCGGCTGGATCTCAAGCTGGCCCATCAGGCCCTGGAGCGGCTGCCGGAGGGGGATCAGCGGCTGCTGATCAGCGAGACCCTGAGGCACCTTCATGCCGACCGCAGCGGCAACACCCACCGCAGCGAGATCAGCTTCGACAAGTTCTGGAACCCCGCCTGGGCCGGTGGTTGTCAGGGCCTGATCGAGTTCCGGGCGATCGAGAGCCTGCCGAATCCCGACTGGACCGTCGCCATCGCCCTTCTCTGGAGCGTCCTGGCGGCCCACCTGCTCGATCCCGTCCACCGGCCGGGGCGGCTCGAACCCTTCGGCGAACGCCTCCACGACGAACTGCAACTGCCGGCAGCTCTCTGGAGCGACCTGAAGCAGGTGCTGGACCTGCTTGCCCTCGACGGCCTGCCCCTGGACGCGGAGCCGTTCCGGGCGATCTGGAACTGGCGCTTTCCGCTGCTGCTGGCCTGGGAGCGGGACGGAGCCCGCCTGGAGGTCCGCCGGGCTCTCGAGCCCTGGCCCCTCCTCTGCGACACCCCGGTGGAGGGGGGCAGTACCAGCCGGTTCGTGGACAGCTCCCTGCAGCGGCTCGAAGTCAAAGCGAACACAGCATTTCTGCAGAGCTGCCGGCTGTGGTTGAACGGTCGGCAGTTGTCGCTGGGGGACGGCTGGCTCGGCCTGCGCTACCGCCACAGCAGCCTCTACCCCTCGCTCCATCCCTGCATCGCCCCGCACCTTCCGCTGCGGCTGGCGATCGAGCCCGCCGCAGGCGACCCGGACCGCTTCGTTCTCGATGCCGAAGCGATCGCCTTCGCGCCGGTGGCGGAGAGCTCGCCAGCCGCCACCGCTGAGCCCGCCGAGGGCTGGATCGGCGAGGGACCGGCCTGGCCGGCTCCGGTCGCCGCTCAGCGGACCCTGGACCTGCGGCTGGGATGAGCCCGGGGCGCGCCCGACCTCGGTATCGTCGCCTGGCGTGGCACCCGCCTGGGCGACGCCTGAACCCCCTGCCGGAGCCCGGATGGCCACTCTGCTGATCACGGGTGGGGCCGGCTTCATCGGCAGTCACACCTCTCTGGTGCTGCTGGAGGCCGGCCATCACCTCGTTGTTCTCGACGACTACTCCAACGGTTCGCCGGAATCCCTGAGGCGGGTGGAGCAACTGGCGGGCCCGGTGGCAGCCGGCCGGCTGCAGGCGATCGAGGGCGACATCCGCAACCCGGCCGACCTGGAGCGAGCCTTCGCCGCCGCTGGAGCCATCGAAGCGGTGGTGCACTTCGCCGGCCTCAAGGCGGTGGGCGAATCGGTGGCCGATCCTCTGCGCTACTGGGATGTGAACCTCGCCGGCAGTCGGCAGCTGCTGGCCACCATGCGGCAGGCGGGCTGCCGCACGATCGTGTTCAGCAGCAGCGCCACCCTCTACGGCTCGCCGGAAACGGTGCCGATCGACGAGACGGCTCCGGTTCAGCCGGTGAATCCCTACGGTCACACCAAAGCGGCGGTGGAGCAGTTGCTGGCCGACCTGGCTGCCTCCGAGCCGGGCTGGCGGATCGCGCGGTTGCGCTACTTCAATCCGGTCGGGGCCCATCCCAGCGGCCGCATCGGGGAGGATCCCGGCGGGATTCCCAACAACCTGTTCCCGTTCGTCACCCAGGTGGCGGTGGGCCGGCGGCCCAGCCTGCAGGTGTTCGGCTCCGACTGGCCCACTCCCGACGGCACCGGCGTACGTGACTACATCCACGTGATGGATCTGGCCGAGGGGCACCGAGCCGCCCTGGATGTCCTGCTGGTGGAGCCACCCCAGCTGCTCACCCTCAACCTGGGCAGCGGCCAGGGGCACTCGGTGCTGGATGTGGTCCATGCCTTCGAGCGGGCCTGTGGCAGCCCGGTGCCCTATGCGCTGGTGCCTCGGCGCCCTGGGGATGTGGCGGTCACGGTGGCCGATCCCTCCCTGGCGGGCGAGCGCCTGGGCTGGCGCACCCGCCGCGGGCTGGAGGACATCTGCCGCGATGGCTGGGCCTGGCAGAGCGCCAATCCCCACGGCTATGGACCGCGTGCCGACTGAGCCTGGCCTCGAGTGGCATCTTGTTCTGGCCGGGGGCGGTCATACCCATGCCCTGGTGCTGCGGATGTGGGCGATGGGCGGTCCCCCCGCCGGCGCCCTGATCACCCTGGTGAGCCGCTGCAGCACGGCGCTCTACAGCGGCATGGTGCCGGGCCTGATCGCCGGCCTCCACGACCGCCGCGACTGCGAGATCGACCTGCGCCGGCTCTGCGACAGGGCCGGGGTGGTCTTCGTGCGGGCTGAGATCACCGGGCTGGATCCGGCGCGGCGGGAATTGAGGCTGGCGGGCCGGCCGGCACTGCGCTGGGACCGGCTCAGCCTGGACGTGGGCGCCATCACGGCCCCAGCCGCCCCGGCCGAGGCCGTCGGCCTGGCGATCAAGCCGCTGGAGCCGTTCCTGGCCTGGTGCGAGGCCGGGGCTGCCGCAGGCCCGCTGACGGTGGTGGGCGGTGGGCCGGCCGGCGTGGAGGTGGCCCTGGCCCTGCGGGCCCGGCGGCGTTCCGAAGCGGCTCCCGTCACGCTGCAGCTGCGTCCCGGCGATGGCCTGCAGCTCGGCTCCGCCGCCGCCAATCGCCGGGGCGAACGGATGCTGGCCGCGGCTGGGATCCCGTTGCGATCGGATCCCGCTGCCGAGGCCCCTGTGGTGTCTCCTGCCGGCCCCGGCCCCGCCATGGCGAGCCCAGTCACGATCGTGCGCTGCACCGGCAGCCGCGCCCCCGGCTGGCTGGCCGCCGCCGGACTCCCCTGCGATCCGGCCAGTGGCCGGGTGTTCACCACCGACAGCCTCGAGGTGGAGGGCCATCCCGGCCTCTTCGCCAGCGGCGACTGCGGCCTGGTCCGGCAGGATCCCAGGCCCCCCAGCGGCGTATGGGCCGTGCGGGCGGCGCCTGTGCTGGCCGCCAATCTGCGCCGCTGCCTGCAGCTCTCGGCCGATCGGACCGCAGGCCGGCGTTCGGCACTCCTGCGCTGGCAACCCCAGCGACGGGCGCTGCAGCTGCTCGGGGATGGTGGCGCCCTCGATGGGATCCCCCGCGCCCTGGCCACCTGGGGACCGCTGGCCCTGGGTCCGGCCCGCTGGATCTGGTGGTGGAAGAAGCGGATCGATCAACGCTTCATAGCCCGCTTCAGGGTGTTGGCGTCGATGGGGGGCGCGGGCGCCGCCATGCTCTGCCGAGGCTGCGCCGCCAAGCTGGCCGCCGACCCCCTGGCCTCGGCCCTGGCGAGGCTGGACGCGCTGCGGAGCGAGCGAGTGCCCGCTGCGGCAGCGGTTCCGCCATCCCGGCTGGAGGATGCGGCGATCGTGGGCACAGCCGCCGACGGCGCGCTGCTGCTGCAGAGCGTCGATGGCTTCCCTGCCCTGGTGGCCGATCCTTGGCTGAACGGCCGCCTCACCACCCTGCACGCCTGCTCCGATCTCTGGGCCTGTGGGGCTCGGGTGGAGAGCGCCCAGGCCCTGGTGACCCTGCCGCGGGCAGCTCCCAGCCTGCAGGAGGACTGGCTGCTGCAGACCCTGGCCGGCGTCTGCTCCGTGCTCGAGCCCCTCGGGGCGACGCTGGTGGGGGGTCATACCCTGCAGCAGCGCAGCGAGGGCGAGGACGTGAGCCTGGCCCTCACAGTCAACGGCCGCGCCACCCCCGACCGCTTCTGGCCCAAGGGTGACCTGCGGCCGGGCGATGCTCTGCTGCTCACCCGGGCGATCGGCAGCGGCGTGCTGTTCGCCGCCGCCATGGCCGGTGCGGCCGAGCCGGAGTGGATCGATGCCGCTCTCACGCAGATGGATCGAAGCCAGGCGCCGTTGGTGGAGCTTCTGGCTGTCCATGGCTGCCGGGCCTGCACCGACATCACCGGCTTCGGGCTGCTCGGCCACCTCGGGGAAATGCTGCGGGCTGCGGCCCAGCCGTTGCGTGTCGAGCTGACGGCCGCAGCCGTCCCCGTCCTGCCGGGGGCGTGGCAACTGCTGGAGCAGGGCTTCTCCAGCAGCCTGGCCCCCGCCAACCGCGGCGCCTGGGCCGAGCTGGAGGCGGGACGGGTGGCCCTGGCCGCCGCGCCGGGCCGGGCGGAAGGGCCGCTGCGGGAGCTGCTGATCGATCCCCAGACCTGCGGTCCCCTGCTGGCGGCGCTGCCGCCCGATCGTGTGGAGTCAGCCCTGGCGGCACTGCGGAACGCCGGTTTCCACCAGGCCGAGGTGATCGGCTGGGTGGCAGTGCCCTAGGCGCGGCTCAGCCGCCCGGTCTCGGTGCGTCCGTACCTGTCCTCGAAGCGCACGATGTCGTCTTCGCCGAGATAGGGGCCGCTCTGCACCTCGATCATCTCGACGGGGATCTTGCCGGGGTTGGAGAGGCGATGTTTGGCTCCCAGGGGGATGTAGGTGCTCTGGTTCTCGCCCACCAGCTCCTCGACCCCGTCTTTTTCCACCACCGCTGTGCCCTTGACCACCACCCAGTGCTCAGCGCGGTGGTGGTGCATCTGCAGCGACAGGCAGGCGCCGGGATTGACCACGATCTTCTTGACCTGCCAGCGCTCCCCTTCGACGACACCGTCGTAGGACCCCCAGGGGCGGTAGATGCGGCGGTGGGCCTTGCCCTCGGAGGCACCGGCGGCCTCCAGCCGACCCACGATCGTCTTGACCTCCTGGGCCCGGTCGCGGTGGGCCACCAGCACGGCGTCGTCGGTTTCGACCACCACCAGATTCTCCACCCCCAGACCCACCACCAGCCGGTGCTCGCTGCGCAGATAGCAGTTGCGCGAGCCCTCGCTGATCACCCGGCCGCGCAGCACGTTGCCGGCGGCGTCGCGGTCGTCGGTTTCCCACAGGGCGCTCCAGCTGCCCACATCGCTCCAGCCCGCCTTGAGGGGCAGCACGGCACCGAGGCCGGTGCGCTCCATCACCGCCACGTCGATGGCGACGCTGGGGCAGCCGGCGAAGGACTCGCGCTCCAGGCGCAGGAAGTCGAGATCGGCGCTGTCGTGCTCGAGGGCGGCGCGGCAACAGCTGACGATCTCGGGGGCCAGGCGCTCCAGTTCCGAGAGGATGGCACTGGCTCGGAACAGGAACATGCCGCTGTTCCAGGTGAAGCGGCCGCTGGCCAGGAAGGTTTCGGCCGTGGCCTGGTCGGGTTTCTCGACGAAGCGGGCGATCGGCACCGGTGGCGGGATCGCAGCATCGGCTCCGGCGCCGGCGGGCCAGGGTTCCTGGGCCTCGATGTAGCCATAGCCGGTTTCCGGAGCGGTGGGCACGATGCCGAAGGTCACCAGCAGGCCGGCTTCGGCGGCGGCTCGACCGGCCTCGACGGTGGCGCGGAAGCGTGCCGCGTCGCGGATCACATGGTCGGCGGCGAGTACGAGCAGGAGGGGGTCCTCGCCGCGGCAGGTGGCGTGCAGAGCCGCCACGGCGATGGCCGGGGCGGTGTTGCGGCCCATCGGTTCGAGCAGGATCGCCGCTGGATCGATGCCGATCTGGCGCATCTGCTCGGCCACGATGAAGCGGTGGTCCTCGTTGCAGATCAGCAGGGAGGGCGCCAGGTGGGGCAGCCCCTGGAGGCGCTGCTGGGTCTGCTGGAGGAGGGTTTCGTCGCCTTCGCCGGCGAGGGGCCAGTACTGCTTGGGGTAGCTGGCACGGGAGAGGGGCCAGAGGCGGGTGCCGGTGCCGCCGCAGAGGATCACGGGCACCAGGGGGGCGGCTGGGCTCATGGTGTGACGGGCCGGAGAGCCCAATGGTATGGGGATCCCCTCAAGCGGCAGGCAAGGGTCAGGGGTCCAGCAAACCGGGGGGCGGAGTGATCTCCAGCCATCCTGCGGAGATGTCCAGCCGCGGCACGATCGGCTCGACGAAGGGGATCAGCACCCGCCGGCCCGGTTTCCCTCCGTCCGGCGCGGCGGCGAGCTCCACCTCCAGCAGATCGTTGCCGGCATGAATCAGGTCCACCACCGTGCCGATCGGCGTGCCCTGCGGCGCCAGCCGAACCTCCAGCCCCTGCAGGTCCAGCAGGTGGAACTCTCCTGCCGCCAGGCGGGGCCGGTCCTCCGCTGACACCAGCAGCGCCTGCTGCACCAGCCCTTCGGCCGCTTCCCGGCTGGTGATCCCCTCCAGCTTCAGCACGTACAGCTCCCGGCCGGGCAACTGGCGGCCGCTGAGCAGCCGCACCGGCCGGGGGGGCTCCTGGGCCCGCTGCAGCCAGCGGGTGCCGGGCCGGGTGAAGCGCTCGGGAAAGTCGCTGCGGGGCAGCACCCGCAGCTCACCCTGCAGACCCTGCGCGGCCACGATGATTCCCACCACCAGCAACTCCCCCGGGTCGTCCTGGTTCGTCACCATCCCGTCCGTCCTTCGCGCAGCTGCACCCCCATGCTGCCGTTCGGCTCGATAATGGCCTTCACCCCGAGGGCGATTCATGGTGGCGACCGACTCCCAGCCGGCTGATCCGAAGCCGGCGGCGGCCCTGCCGATCCTGCCAGGCTCCACGGTTGTGGTCCGCGACGGACGCTCGATCTACAACGGCTACCGCGGCTTCGTGCAACGGATCAGTGGCGCCCGAGCCGCGGTGCTGTTCGAGGGGGGCAACTGGGACAAGCTCGTCACCCTGCCCCTGACGGCGCTCGAAGCGGGCTGAACGTCTTGCCCGCTCCGGAGCCGTTGGGCTCAGGGAGCGGGCGACCGTTGCTCGCGACGCGTCAGGGCGACGCGGGCGGCCTGCTGTTCGGCGTCACGACGGGAGCGCCCCCAGCCCTCGCCGAGGAGCGCGCCCCCCAGCTCCACCCAGCTCTGGAAACGGCGCGGGTCGTCGTGCCGACGACTTTGCTCCTCGCAGCGGTAGGCCGGCAGCCCCAGCCCCGCTGCCTGGCTCCATTCCTGCAGGGCCGTCTTCCAGTTGTGACGGTGGGGATCGTCCAGCAGCTCGGCGGCGCTGCGCCGCCAGTGGGGGGTGAGCCAGGCGTGGACCGGATCGAGCTGGCCGACCGCTTCGTAGAGGGCCCCGACCAGGGCTTCGGTGCACTCCGCCCGGATCGTGCGGCGGGCGGCGGCGTCGCCGGCGGCCAGGGCCCCGAGCTGGACCACCCGCTCGATGCCGCAGGCCTCGCCCAGCTCCGCCAGCCATCGATCGCTGACCAGCTGGGCCCGCAGCGCCGAGCGCTCCCCCACGCTCAGGCGGGGGTGGTGCCGCTCCAGATACTCCGCCGCCGCCAGCCGCAGCACGGCGTCGCCGAGGAACTCGAGCCGTTCATGGTCCAGCGGCCGGCCGGCGGAGGTGTGGGTGAGGGCTTCCTCGATCGGTGCCAGGTCGAGGGTGTCGAGGAGGGAGGTGTCGAGGCCGAGGCTGGCAAGAAATCCCAGCAGCTGGCGGCGGCGTTCGGCACTCAGGTGCACGGTGTTCGACGGGACAGGGGGTGAAAGCAGGACGTAAGCCGGGTTCTGTTCCAGCCCGCCGCGGCGGACCTGGGTGATCATCTGTCTGGGACCGCCGTTACCGACGGCCTCGAGCGGCGCACTTGTGGCGGGACGGGTGCCATGGCCAACCGTTGTCCCTGGGCCTTGCTCCCGGCCGGGGTTTACCGAGCCAGCACCTCTCGATGCTGCTGGTGCGCTCTTACCGCACCCTTGCACCCTTGCCTGTGCCGGCCGGGCGAACCCGGCGCGGCCATCGGCGGTGTGTTTCTGTGGCACTGTCCTCACGGTCGCCCGCACTGGGCGTTACCCAGCAGGCCTGGCCATTGGGGAGCCCGGACTTTCCTCAACCGGAGCCGGTGGAGGCCCGAAGACCGTCCGCCCCTCCGATCGCGACCACCTCGCCTGCTTTCACATCCCATAATGCCCGCAGGGGGCATCCCCAACCGGGGGCTGTAGCTCAGCCGGATAGAGCGACGGTTTCCTAAACCGTAGGTCGTGGGTTCGAGTCCCGCCAGCCCCGTTTCACAGGATCCGCTCCCTCAGGCCTAGGCCGTGCCGGGCAGGGAGTCGCCTCGTGAGGGTCTGTTTGCCGTTGCGCGTCTCCAGATCCAATCTGGTGAGCGAACCGTGTCCACGGCCGCAGACGCGGGATGGGCCCCATCGTCCTGGATCGGTGCTTCTGCAGGCAAGGATCGAGAGCAGAGCAGGACGTTCCCCCTGGGTGTCCTGGCGAGCGGCAGTTCCTGGGTGTGCCAGTTGCCGAATGGATGCCGCACGCCTGTTTCTTTGCTGACTCGATGTAGCGTGCCGTGGATAGATAAGTGATGGAAAGTTAGTGCCGTCCCCGCTTCGTCGCGATCGATTATGGACGGAGATTGGAGCTGGCCTTGCCTTTGGCCTGCTGGCTGGGGTCTCTCCTGCATGGGCTCAAGTGGAGGGGTCACCTGGCCATCCGGTGCCAACCATGCCGCTGCCTGAGTCTGCGTCCCCTGCCCCAGCTGGCCCTGCGGCGGATCCTCCCGTCACCAAGGCCATCGGGGTCAGTGGCAACCCCATCAATACGCTGCATTTCATGGGGACCGGCCAGCTGGGCCAATGGCTCGGTCTCCCGGCGGATGGAGCGCTGAGAATCGGAGGGGTTGCCGTAGGCACCGGCACTCCCCAGCTCGGCGGAGGCTCAGGCGGAGGTGCGTTCAGTTGGGCGGGATTCGTTGCCCTTGAACTCAGCCTTGACCTTGAAAAGGCGATCGGCTGGAACGGCGCAAAGCTGAGTGTGGCGGGTCTTCAGTATAATGTACAGCCAGTGAATCAAAGGGCTGGAAGCGTTCAGGGCGTGAATTCCACGGACGCCGTAGGCCCCAATAACCGCACTGAGCTTTATAATTACTTGTTTTCGCAGAATCTGTTTGAAGATCAGTTTCAGCTCGTTGTAGGCAAGCTCATTCCGACGATTTCCTTCGGGAATGCCACGGCGCCGGATCCCTCTGCACAGAATAGAAACTACGACATCCCTTCTTTGACCGGCCTCAGCTATACGCCTGTGTTCGTGGTTCCAACCATGCTCGGGCGGATTCCGGGTTATCCCGATTCCGCCCTGGGGTTGACGACCACCCTTGCCCCCAATGTCTTCAAGGGCCGGGCCTACGTGACGGCGGGGGTATTCGACGGCCGCCTCGGGGCTGGCGAAGCCTGGACCGGCCTGGTGGCTCCCAGCCTGAAAGGTCCGCTGTTCAGCGTGGCCCAGGTGGGAACCGCCTGGCGCCTGGGACCACGCCAGGCGCCTGGCCAGTTGTTCATCGGCGGCTGGCACCAGGCTGGTCCCCTGGGCTCCCCTGGTGGACTGAGGGAAACCTCCGCCGGAGGTGTGTATGGGCAAGTCAGCCAGCGGCTGACCAGTTTTCGCTATGGCCAGGACTCCAGTGGTCTGAACGTGTTCGTGCAGGCAGGATGGAGCCCTTCGGTCACCAACCTGATCAATTCGTCCATCGGTGGCGGGCTTACGGTTCTGGCCCCGTTCGCCTCCCGGCCCAGGGACAGCTATGGGGTGGGACTGTCCTGGGCGCGCTTGAACGATCGAACGGGGGCGGGTTATGGCTTCAACCCCAGTGAGTTGATGCTGCAGGCCTATGCCCAGTTCCACCTGGTGAACAATCTGTTCCTGCAACCGGTGATCACCACCTTGCCTCTGGTGGGGGTCGCCGGCGGCTCGGCGCCATCGGTGTCGGCCACCCTGCAACTCACGGCGCTGTTCTGAGAGCCATGCGGCTGAGGGTTCGGCCTCTCGGCCACTTCAGCGGGGAGCGGCAGGACCGTTCTCCTTCTCCATCGCCTGTTTCAGGGTGGAGGGTCCGAGCCCATCGACAGCGGTCGTGGTCCACGGCCACTGGTTGGTTTCAAAAGGGGCAAGGGGTGGAAGGATCGGCGTGATGCCGTTGGCTCGGTCGAACGCCTGGATGCGCGAATGGGCCGGTCCCACCGTGTAGGCACCCATGGAGGCCGACGGTCGAATCCTGGCCCCGTCCGCCCTGGCGATGGCCTGCCGGGCACCGGTGCTGAGCAACTCCACATCCATCAGGAAGTAGTCGTCGAAGAAGGCCTTGCCCAGTTCGCGGTCTTTGACGATACGGGACATCAGAGCGAGAATGGTATCGGGCGTGGTGGTGAACTCAGTGGTTTCGAACAGCATCAGGCGCTCGTTGATCGCTTCTGTGCCGAAGAACTGGGCCATCAGCGTGAAGATGATGTTGTTGCGCCGCGTCACATATAGAGAGTTGGTGGCGCCGTAAGTCTGCTCCCACTGGCTGCCGAGTTTCTTTTTCCAATCCGCCATGACTTGCATCCAATGCCCCACCTGATAGTCTGCGGCGGCGGAAATGGTGGTCTTGAAGAGAGGGGCGACGCCCTGGGCCCAGGCTGAAACCTTGGCTTTGTCAATGGAGCCGGCTTTCAGCGTGTCATCGATGAAGGTAATGTTGCTGGTCAGAATCTTGCGAACTGCGGCATCAACTTCGGGGGCAAGCCCCATCTGATCGGCATCGGCGAGTGTTTTCGTCTGTTGCTGGCGATAGGCCGCAAAATCGGCCTTCCAGTTCGAGTCTGTGCTCAACCCGTCGATGTAGGGCTGAAGAATGGCATACAGGGCCATGGCGCTGTGGGAGACACCCTTGACGACCTGATACTGAACAGGAACGGAATCGGCACGGATCGGATGTTTCTGGCCAGGTATGAAGAGATAGAAATCTCCGCCCGCGCTGCTGAACAATCCAAGGATGATGGGATGTTGCTTCCGAAACTGCGTGAGATACTCGTTCAAAGTTCTTGCATAAAACACGTTCATCTGGGAGTCCAGATTCAAGGCATTCTGGATGGCCATCTTGACTGCTGCCACGGAAGGAATGGCAATCAGAATGGCAGCGGCCAACGCGATGCAGGCCCGTACCCAGGTGGGCTTGGGCCAGAACTGAGCCATATTCATGTCAGCGGGTTTCGATGGGTGGGAGGGCGGAGTGAAGAGGTGTTGCTTGCCCACAAGTCTGAGAGGCATCGTTTCAGATGCGTCTTTTCCTGGGAGAAGCCCTTGCGATTCGCGGTGGTTGTCAGTGTGAGTGTTGCGCTGATTTCAGAGAATGGGTTGAATCCTGGGCCTGCGGATGCAAAAACTTACTCCAATCAACTTTGCCCCAATCAACTCGGGCTGAAAAGGCGTGATCTCAGGTTGATGAGGCTGAGAATGGGGCTGGATTTGCTTCAGCATTGGTTCGAAGATGCCTGAAACCTGGCTATCCATTAATGCTTCCTGTGCCACTGCTCGGGAGTGCTTTTCACTACGGATCAACGCTCACTGCCCGACCCGCAGCCCTTGTCCATGTCTGCCGGACGGGATTGAGCACGAGTCTGTTGACGCTGGTTCAGGGGCTGGTCTGGTAGTGAGCGCTACGAGTGGTGCCCTGCTGAAAGCGGCCACCGCCGCTAGCGTGGGATAGGTCTTCCTTTCCCCATGACCCAGCTCCACGATCTGCGGTTGCGGCTGTTGGTGCAACAGGAAAGCGAGCGGATCGCCCGCAGTCAGCCCGACGAGCTCGATCTCTCCGTGGTGCAGGCCCGCTGTCTCTGCTGGCTGGCCCTGCTGGCCGAGGCCCATGAGCAGCAATCGGGCGA
This sequence comes from uncultured bacterium, assembly GCA_964355015.1. GTDB lineage: Bacteria > Cyanobacteriota > Cyanobacteriia > PCC-6307 > Cyanobiaceae > CAYHCE01. The sequence continues at coordinate 52,245 of CAYHCE010000014.1, forward strand.
GGCCGAGCGTAGTGGCGACATGGAGCAGGCCATGGGCTGGTTCGCCGATTCGATGCGGCTGCGGGATGTGATCCAGCTGGTGAGCTCGATCGAGATCCCCCTGCCCGCCTCCTGTGAGGAGGGGGAGGACGGCGACGAACCTTGCTTCGACGACCCCTTCGGCAGCGTGGCCTGAGCTTTGCCGCGGAACCGCCCGGCACACCCTGACATGCAATGCCATGATGGGCGTTGAGGAACCAAGGGAGCGCGGTGCCCGAAGAGCCCTGCCAATGCCCTGATTGTCAACGGTTCTATCGGGAACATGACCGATTGATCCGCGAGAACCCCACCCTGCGCCAGCAGCAGGAGCTGAACTGGGCTGCGCTCCAGTCGTTCCGCACCCTGGCCGGTCGTGTTCTGGAGGAGTTGCAGAAGGCCCATGGGGACGGGGAGCCCGAAGGGTCCACTGCCGCGGCTGTGGCAGGCGGCGCGTCGGGTCCAGCCGACGGCGCAGAGGAGGAGACTCTGCAACAGGCCATCGGCGATCTGGAGAACATCAACGCCCACCTGTTCTCGATCGAGGCCTTGATGGAGCGGATCTTCGATGTGCGGGTGCCGGAGGAGGTGGAGCAGAAGTTCCGGGAGGTGGCCGGTGAACTGGCCCCCGACCCGCTCAATGCCGACCGGCTGCGTCTCAACCGGCTGCTGCATCAGACCCCCGATCTGCCCGACCACCGCAGCTAGCCCCGAGGCGGGCCCAGGCTTCGGCGGCAGAGCCGGGCGATCATCCCTTCCTCGTCGGCCGGCACCCGCAGCAGGGTGAACGGCCCCAGCCAGCCGAGAGAGCCAACGAGTTCGGCTTCGAGTGCCGTGTCGTTCGCACCGATCCCGCCGCTGAGGGCGATCACATCCACGCCACCGAGGCTGGCCGCCATCGCGCCGATCCCCTGCAGGAGCCTGTGCCGGAAGACGGCCAGTGCCAGGGCGGCGCCGGGGTGACCGGCCGTTGCCGCTCGTCGCAGCTCCCGCATGTCGCCCGAGAGCTCCGAAAGCCCCCGCAGCCCGCTCTCCTGCTGCAGGGTTCGATCCAGCTCCTCTACCGACAGGCCACGGCGCAGCTCATGCAGCAGCAGGCCAGGGTCCACCGAGCCGCTGCGGCTGGCCATCACCAGCCCCTCCAGCGGGGTGAAGCCCATGGTGGTGTCGATGCTGCGGCCCGAGCGGATGGCCGCCAGGGAGCAACCTGCCCCGAGATGGCAGCTGATCAGGCGCAGCCCTTCCGGCCGGGCCTGCCGCGCAGCCACCACCTCGCTGACGTGCTGATGGTTCAGCCCGTGGAAGCCGAAACGCCGCAGGCCCCGCTGGCGCCAGGCTGCCGGCAGGGCATAGGTGAAGGCCTCGGCGGGCAGGGTGCTGTGGAAGGCGGTGTCGAAGCAGGCCCATTGGGGCAGCTCCGGGCGCCAGCGCCGCAGCCAGCGGATCACCGCCAGGGCCGGGGCATTGTGGAGCGGCGCCAGCGGGATCAGGGCCTCCAGCTGCCGCTCCACCGCCGGGTCGATCGGGGAGGGGGCAGTGAAGCGCTCGCCCCCGTGCACCACCCGGTGGGCCGCCAGTGCCAGGCGATCCAGCCAGGGGAGCAGGGCCTCGCTCAGGCCGGCCGTGAGGGCCGGGTCCTGGTCGCGAGCCCACGGGAAGTGCTCCTGCCAGAGCCGGTGGCCGCCGGCGTCGAGCACGCAGGCCTTGAGGCTGGAGCTGCCGAGATTGAGCACCAGCATCGGCCCTGCTGCCGCCGTCATCTCAGTGGATCTCGCAGCTGATCGTGACCGGGAAGGGCTCGGCCCGCCAGATCCGTTGGGCGTACTCGCGGATCGAGCGATCGGAAGAGAAGAAGCCGCTGCGGGCGGTGTTCAGCAGCGACATGCGGTTCCAGGTGGTGCGATCCGCCCAGGCCTGGCTGACCGCGTCCTGGGCGCGGAGGTAATCGCTGAAATCGGCCAGCACGAAGTAGGGGTCGCGGCCGGTGAGGTTCTCCAGCAGCGGCTTGAACAGGTCGCCGTCGCCGTTGCTGAAGTGCCCCTGCTCCACCAGCCGCAGCACGTCGGGCAGCTCCGGGATGGTGTGGATCAGCTCCCAGGGCCGGTAGCCTTCGGCCCGCAGCGCCTCGATGCCGTCGGTGGTGCGGCCGAACAGGAAGAAATTCTCCGCCCCCACCTGCTCGCGGATCTCCACGTTGGCACCATCAAGGGTGCCGATCGTGAGCGCCCCGTTCATCGCGAACTTCATGTTGCCGGTGCCTGAGGCCTCGAGCCCGGCGGTGGAGATCTGCTCGGAGAGATCGGAAGCCGGATACACCCGTTGCCCCAGCTTGACGTTGTAGTCAGGCAGGAACACCACCCGCAGGCGCCCGTCCATGTCGGGGTCGGCGTTGATCGTGTCGGCGATGCCGTTGAGGAAGCGGATGATCAGCTTCGCCATGTAGTAGCCCGGCGCCGCCTTGCCGCCGAAGATCACGGTGCGAGGCGCCATGCCGTCGGCTCTGCCGTTCTTGATCCGCACGTACTGGGCGATCAGCTGCAGGGCGTTGAGGTGCTGGCGCTTGTACTCGTGGATCCGCTTGACCTGCACGTCGAACAGTGAGGCGGGATCCACCAGCAGGCCGCTCTGGCGGTGGATGTAGTGGGCCAACTGGCGTTTCACCGACAGCTTGGTCTGGCCCCAGCGCTCCAGGAAGCCGGTGTCGTTCTGGAACGACTCCAGCTGGCGGAGGTTGTCGAGGTTGCGCACCCAGTCCTGGCCGATCGCCTCATCGAGCAGATCGCGCAGCAGCGGATTGGCGAGGGCGATCCAGCGTCGGGGGGTGACGCCGTTGGTGACGTTGGTGAACTTCTCCGGCCAGAGGGAGGCGAATTCGGGAAACAGCTGGGTGCGCACAAGCTCGCTGTGCAGCGCCGCCACGCCGTTGACGTGGTGGGAGGCCACGGTGGCGAGGTGGGCCATCCTCACGGCCTTCTGATCCTCTTCGTCGATGATCGAGACCCGCCTGACGATCTGGTCGTTGTCAGGGAACTTCAGCCGCACGGTCTGGAGGAAGCGTCGGTTGATCTCGTAGATCAGCTCGAGGTGACGGGGCAGCAGGGCACCGAACAGATCGAGGCCCCACTTCTCGAGCGCCTCGGGCAGAAGGGTGTGGTTGGTGTAGGCCACGGAGCGGGTGGTGATGTCCCAGGCCACCTCCCACTCCAGATGCTTGTCGTCGATCAGCAGCCGCATCAGCTCGGCCACGGCGATCGCCGGATGGGTGTCGTTGAGCTGCACCGCCCAGTGCTCGGGGAATTCGCTGATCGGCAGGCCCCGCAGGTCGAGGCTGCGCACCATGTCCTGCAGGGAGCAGGAGACGAAGAAGTGCTGCTGCTTCAGGCGCAGGCGCCGGCCCTCATCGGTGCCGTCGTTGGGGTACAGCACCTTGGAGAGGGTCTCGGAACCCACCTTCTCCTCCACGGCGCCGTAGTAGTCGCCGATGTTGAAGGCATAGAAATCGAAGCTTTCGGAGGCTTCCGCCTGCCAGAGCCTGAGCCGGTCGCAGGTGTTGACGCGGTAGCCCAGCACCGGCACGTCGTGGGGGATGCCGATGGCGTGTTCGGCGGGGATCCAGCGCACCCGGTCGTGGCCCCGCTCGTCGCGGTAGCGCTCGGTGCTGCCGCCGAAACCCACGAAGCAGGCCTGGTCGGGGTGGGGCAGCTCCCAGGGCCAGCCGCCCCTGAGCCACTTGTCGGTGATCTCCACCTGCCAGCCGTCGCGGATCAGCTGGTCGAAGATGCCGAACTCGTAGCGGATGCCATAGCCAGTGGCGGGAATCTCCAGGCTGGCGAGCGATTCGAGATAACAGGCGGCCAGGCGGCCGAGGCCGCCGTTGCCCAGCCCCGGCTCCTCCTCCACCTCCAGGATCTCCTCCAGGCTGGCGAGCCCGAAGCGCTGCAGGGCCTCGGCGGCCTCCGCCTCGATGCCGAGCATCAGCAGGTTGTTGCCCAGCTGGGGGCCGATCAAGAACTCCGCCGAGAAGTAGGCCACCACGCGGGTGGGGGTGGCGTTGATCGCCTCGATGCCCGCCAGGTAGCGGGTCATCAGCCGATCGCGCACGGCGTAGCTCAGCGCCGTGTAGAGGTCGTGGCGGCTGGCGGTGGGGGCCAGCTTGCCGAGGGTGTAAAAGAGGTGCTTGGTCATGCCATCGAACACCCCTTCGGCCGTGAGGCCACTGCGATCAGGGTCGGCATAGCAGCCCGGGGTGGGCAGCCTCAGCTGGCGCGGCGGGGCTTCGGTCATCGCGGGAGTCGGGGAATCAGGGAAGGTGTAGGAGAAGAACGGTCGGGTGGTGAAGGGTGAGGACGGCTCTTCAGATCCGCGGGTCAGTCTGCCCCGAGGCCCAGCGCCAGTGCGTGACTTCGGGGGAGTCCATGCCGTGGGTGTGGGCGTAGGCGCGGTGCTGCAGGATCGCCTCCTTCATGCGCTCCTTGACGTGGGCCGCCCGCGAGCCGAGCGAGGGAACGTGATCGATCACATCGATCACCAGATTGAAGCGGTCGATCTGGTTGTTCATCGCCAGCTCCAGCGGCGTGTTGATGTTTCCCTTTTCCTTGTAGCCGCGCACGTGGAAATTGGGGTGGTTGGTTCGACGGTAGGTGAGCCGGTGGATCAGCCACGGGTAGCCGTGGAAGTTGAAGATCACGGGCTTGTCTGTGGTGAACAGGGTGTCGAAGTCGCGATCCGAGAGCCCATGGGGGTGCTCCGTAGGCGGGGTGAGGGCGAACAGCTTGACTACATTCAGCACCCTGATCCTGAGCTGGGGGATCTCGCGGTGCAGGATCTCCACGGCCGCCAGGATCTCCTTGGTGGGGATGTCGCCAGCGCAGGCCATCACCACATCCGGCTCGTCGGGCTCCTCGCCCCGGTCGTCGTTGCAGGCCCAGCTCCAGAGTCCGATGCCCTTGGCCACGTGCTGGCGGGCCTGTTCGAGCGAAAGGTACTGGAGGTGCTTCTGCTTGTCGGAGACGATGATGTTGCAGACGTTGGTTTCGAGGAAGGCTTCCTCGGCGACCGCCAGCAGGCAGTTGGCGTCGGCGGGCAGGTAGACGCGCACCACCTCGCCGCTCTTGTTGCCGGCCAGGTCGATGAAGCCGGGATCCTGGTGGGTGAAGCCGTTATGGTCCTGCCGCCAGACGGTGGAGGAGATCAGGCAGTTCCAGGGGCCGATCGGCGCCCGCCAGGGGGCGTGGTGGATGCAGGATTCCAGCCACTTGGCGTGCTGGTTGAACATCGAGGCGATCACATGGGCGAAGGCCTCGTAGGTGTGGAAGAAACCATGGCGGCCGGTGAGCAGGTAGCCCTCCATCATTCCCACCAGGGTGTGCTCGGAGAGCATCTCCACGACCCGGCCATTGCGGGCCAGTTCGCTGCCGCCGCTGTCCTCGGGAAGGATGTCTTCCATCCACACTTTCTTGCTCACCGCGTAGATCGCCTGCAGACGGTTGGAGGCGGTTTCATCCGGGCCGAACACCCGCATGGAGTCGGGGTTGCGGGCGATCGTGTCACGCAGCAGCTCCCCGAGCGGGTAGGTGTTCTCGTGTTCGATCTGGCCGGGGCGTTCCACCGTCACCGCGTAGGCCTCGATCGGCGGCAGGCGCAGCTTGCGGCGCAGCAGGCCGCCATTGGCGTGGGGGCTGGACCCCATCCGCCGCGGGCCCCAGGGTGAAAGCGCCTGCAGCTCAGGGATCAGGGTGCCGTCGGCATCGAAGAGCTCCTCGGGGCGGTAGCTCCGCAGCCAGTCCTCCAGCCTCTGCAACTGCTCCGGGTCCTGCTTGGGGGCCGGCAGGGGCACCTGGTGGGACCGCCAGAAACCCTCAAGTTTCTTGCCGTGGAGTTCGGTGGGGCCCGTCCAGCCCTTGGGGGAGCGCAGCACGATCATCGGCCAGGCGGGCCGGATCGCCTCGCCGCTGCTGCGGGCCTGCACACGGATCGCCAGGATCTGGGCGACCGCCAGGTCCATGGCCGCGGCCATCGCCTGGTGCATGGCCTCCGGTTCGTGCCCCTCCACGAACAAAGGATTCCAGCCATAGCCCCGCATCAGGTTCTCCAGCTCCTGGTGGCCGATCCGGGCCAGCAGGGTGGGGTTGGCGATCTTGTAGCCATTCAGGTGCAGCACCGGCAGCACGGCGCCATCACTGATCGGGTTGAGGAACTTGTTGATGTGCCAGGAGGTGGCCAGGGGCCCGGTTTCGGCCTCACCGTCGCCCACGCAGGCCAGGGCGATCAGCTCCGGGTTGTCGAACACCGCGCCGCAGGCGTGGGAGAGCACGTAGCCGAGCTCACCGCCCTCGTGGATCGAACCGGGGGTTTCCGGGGTGCAGTGGCTGCCGATGTGGCCCGGGAATGAGAACTGCTTGAAGAAGCGCCGCATCCCCTCGGCGTCCTGCGACTTGTCGGGATAGATCTCGCTGTAGCTGCCGTCGAGATAGGTGGGCCCGAGCACTCCGGGAGCGCCGTGGCCCGGCCCCGACAGGTAGATCATGTCCAGGTCGTGACGGCGGATCACCCGGTTGGCATGGGCCCAGAGGAACGCCTGGCCCGGGCTCGAGCCCCAGTGCCCCAGCAGCCGGTTCTTGATGTGATCGGGGCGGAGCGGTTCCTGCAGCAGGGGGTTTTCCTGCAGGTAGATCATCCCCACGGCCAGGTAGTTGGCGGCGCGCCACCAGGCGTCGATCTGCTCCAGTTCCGCGGGCTCCAGGGGTGCCGGATCGGTGTCGCCGAGGTCAGACTGCTGATCGGGGGCGGGGCTCAGGGTCACGGCGGCAGCTCCGGCGAGAAAGGGAGTCACGTTATTCGGTTCGAATCCAGCCTGAATGTGTTCCCCGAGGCGGACTCATGTTCATTGCATGGCCGGCTCATTCCCGGCTGATTTCGTTGGTTTCTTTTCCTGATTCGGGCCGTTCGGTTCCGTATTCGATCGGGGTTTGCGGACAACCGTCCCCGCTCTCTGCGGGCGCCGGTAAGGGCGGGGTGAATCAGGCGTAGCGTTTCCGCTTGCTCAGCGGCCCATCGCCGCTCAACCGTCTTCCATGACCATCCCAACCGTGCTGCTGGAGATCAACAGCCACAATCTCGAGGTGGCCGAAACCTTGATCGGGGTCGGGCGTTATCTGCTGATCTTTCTGGCCGCTCGCGCCCTCGCCGAGGTGATGGTGCGGTTGCAGCTGCCCACGATCCTGGGCGAACTGCTGGCGGGGATCCTGATCGGCCTCACGGGTCTGCACCTGATCCTGCCGCCGGAAACCGGCGCGGAGCTCAGCCACTGGTTCAGCTCCGTGGTGTCCTCCCTGGCCGACCTGCCACCAGACGCGGTGCAGACGCTCTACGCCGAGACCTTCCCCAACCTGCAGTCCGTCGCCACCATCGGCCTGTTCGCCCTGCTGTTCCTCACGGGCCTGGAGAGCGAGCTCGACGAGCTGATGGAGGTTGGGCTGCAGGCCACCACCGTGGCCTGCACCGGCGTGGCCCTGCCCTTCGCCATGGGCACGTTCGGGCTGCTCTATTTCTTCCACGTGCCCCTGATTCCTGCCATCTTCGCCGGCGCTGCGATGACGGCCACCAGTGTCGGGATCACGGCCAGCGTGTTCAGCGAGCTCAAGTACCTCAAGACGCGGGAAGGCCAGACCGTGATCGGGGCCGCCGTTCTCGATGACATCCTCGGCATCGTGGTGCTGGCGGTGGTGGTGGCTCTGGCCGCCGGGGATTCCTTCGAGCTCGGCCCGATCGTGAAGCTGCTCGTGGCGGCGGCGGCGTTCGTGGGCGTCTCGCTATTCCTCAGCCGTACCGCGGCCCCCGCCTTCGACTGGCTGCTCGACCGGCTCAAGGCCCCCGGTGAAGTGGTGGTGGCCGCCTTCGTGGTGCTCTGCATCTCCTGCTTCACCTGCCAGGCGATCGGTCTGGAGGCCGCCCTCGGCGCCTTCTCCGCCGGCCTGATCCTGAGTAGTTCGAAGCACACCAAGGCGATCCAGGAGGCGATCAGGCCCCTGGTGTCCCTGTTCACCACCATCTTCTTCGTGCTGATCGGCACCAGCCTCGACCTGTCGGTGCTGAACCCGCTCGACCCGGCCAACCGGCCGAAGCTGCTGATGGCCGTGTTCCTGCTGGTCGTGGCGATCGCCGGCAAGGTGGCCGCCGGCTGGACCTACTACAGCAAAGAGCCCACCAACCGCCTGGTTGTGGGCCTGGGGATGATGCCCCGCGGCGAGGTGGGTCTGATCTTTCTCGGCCTGGGCACCCAGGCCGGCCTGCTCACGCCTTCCCTGGAGGCCGGCATAATGATCATGGTGATCGGCACCACCTTCCTTGCGCCGATCCTGCTCAAGCTGGTGCTGAGCGGACAGGAGCCCCTTGCCGAGCAACCCGCCTGAACCGGCGTCGGGATCCCGATCCCCTGCCGCCCCGCGCGGCAGGGGATGACGCTCAGCTTTCCTCGCGCCGGGAGGCGAGGGTCCAGAAGGCTCCGGCCAGCACCGCCATCAACCCCAGGCTGGCGGCCCAGCTCGGGCTCAGGGCCCAGCTCAGGCCCAGTTGGGCGAGCCCCCCCACCACAAGGGCCAGCAGCAGACTGCTGACCAGCAGAGCGAGCTGGCGCAGCCCTTCGCCGAGTGGCCCTTCCGCCAGGGCAGCCTCGAACCGCGCCAGCGGAAGCGAGAGGGGCAGGTAAAGCGCCAGCGCCCAAAGTGCCGTTCCCGGCAGCAGGCTGGACCAGTCGGCCACGGAGCGGACCTTGCGAACGGCTCCCTAGCATCGACGACCAAGCCAGGCCTGTGGTGACGCTCTCCAGATCCGAGCCCCTGATCGCGACGTCGGCGGCGGCTGGGATGGAGTCCGGAGCGGCAGCCGGGACCGAACGACCGGCCGAGTCGCAGGGCTGGACCTACCAGGGACACCATGTCCATGCCCTGGCGCGACGGCCGAGCGATCCGGTCGGCCCGGCGATCCTCCTGGTGCATGGCTTCGGAGCCTCCACCGACCACTGGCGCTTCAACATTCCGGTCCTGGCCGAGCGGCACGAGGTGCATGCCATCGACCTGCTGGGGTTCGGCCGCAGCGCCAAACCGGCCAGCCTAAGCTACGGCGGCGCCCTCTGGCGCGACCAGCTGATGGCCTACGTACGCGAGCGGATCGGACGCCCCACGGTGTTGGTGGGCAACTCGCTCGGTGGGTTCGCGGCCCTCGCCGCCGGGGCGGCCCTGGGGCCGGAGGCGGCTGGGGTGGCCCTGCTCAACGCGGCGGGTCCCTTCAGCGACGAGCAGGCCGAACCGAAGGGCTGGGGGGCGATCGCCCGACGCACGATCGGCGCTGCCCTGCTGCGCAGCCCGCTGCTGCAGCGCCTGCTGTTCGAGAACCTGCGGCGGCCGGCCACGATCCGGCGCACCCTCAATCAGGTCTACATCGACCGGACCAATGTGAACGAGGAGCTGGTGGAGGCGATCCGCTGCCCCTCGCTCGATCCCGGTGCCTTCGGCGTGTTCCGCACCGTGTTCGACATCCCCCGCGGCCAGCCCCTCGACGAGCTGTTCGCCGCGCTCGGCTCGCCGCTGCTGTTGCTCTGGGGCATCCGCGATCCCTGGATCAACGCCGCCGGTCGCCGTGCCGCCTTCCAGCGCCATGCCCCGACGGCCACCGAGGTGGTGCTCGACGCCGGCCACTGCCCCCACGACGAGGTGCCCGATCAGGTGAATGCGGCTCTGCTGGAGTGGCTGGCGACGCTGCCCACCGCCTGAGGCCTTCTGCCCGTGTCCCTCCTCCACAAAGCCGCGCCGTATCCACACTGGGAGTTCACGGTTGCGCACGGTGTAGACCGTCTGCGGCTCGTGCCGGAGCGGGGCGGCCTGCTCACGGGCTGGCGCTGCAACGGCCGGGAACTGCTCTACCTGGATCAGCAGCGCTTCGCCGATCCGACGGCCTCCGTGCGAGGGGGGATGCCGGTGCTGTTCCCGATCTGTGGCAACCTTCCCGACGATCGGCTCCGTCTGCCGGAGGGTGACTTCGCTTTGAAGCAGCATGGCTTCGCGCGCGATCTGCCCTGGAAGCTCCAGGAACTGGCAGACGGCAGTGGTGTAGGTCTCAGCCTGGTCGACACCGCCGCCACCCGGGCACAGTTTCCCTTCGCCTTCCGACTCGACCTGGAGCTGCGCCTCGAACCGTCCGCCCTGGCGATCACGGTGGTGGTGGCGAACCCAGGGGAGCGGCCGCTCCCCTTCGCCTTCGGCCTGCATCCCTACTTCGCCGTGTCGTCGCTGGCGGCGGCCGCGCTCGAAGGGCTGCCGGAGCGTTGCCTGAACCACCACTCCATGCAGGCCTCAGGCACTGCCGCGCAGCTGGCCCGGCTGGAGCAGGGGGTGGACCTGCTGGCAGCCCCTGCCGGTGCCGTGCGCCTGCGCGACCGGGAGGCGGGTTTCGCGCTGGAACTGCAACCCACCGCCCCCTTCGATCTGGCGGTGGTGTGGACGGATCCGCCCCGCGCCATGGTCTGCCTGGAACCGTGGACGGCGCCCCGCGGGGCCCTGGCCAACGGGGAGCGGCGTCTGGAGCTTGCTCCCGGCGCCGACTGCCGGCTGAGCGCTCTCTACCGCTTGATCCAGGACTGATCGATTTCGGACGGCATCGCCTCATGGGTTCGAAGCAGCCGCTGCGGCCCGTCAGCGGTTCTGGGGAAGCTGCTGCAGGCTCGTGATCTCCGGGATGGCCGTCCACCCCATCAGCTCCTGTTCGGTGGCCGGGCCGTTGCCCTGCAACCAGGCGCCGATCGTGGCGGCGGCCGTGGCGCCATGGGCGCGCCGCGAATGGACGATCACGACGCCCTTGCCATCGACGAGCAGCAGCCGTGCGAAGGCGGCTTCAGTCACGCCCGGCGCGCCGAGAATCGCCACGATCAGATGCTCGGCCGGACGAGCCGCTGTTCGCGGCCTGGAGAATGTGCGGATGATCCGACCGGCCTCTCGGTAACGGCTCAGCACCCGATTGGCCAGCTCCGCCAGTTGCTCGCCGCTGCGGACCTCGTCGTGGACATTGAGGGTCAGCATGGTTTGCCACCGGTTCAGGTCGCTCTGGCCTGCGGGCGTGAACTCGTTCTGGCCGGCCTTCGACCAGCGGTGGACATAGCCGACGCCGCCGAGGGTCAGCTGCATGGCTCCAGGACCGCTGGCGGCATGGGCGAGCGGAGGGATGGCAGCGAAGGCCAGGACCCCCACGGCGATGCCGGTGATCAACCCCCTGCGTTTCCCCATGGAGCGTTTCTGCGGCCGGCCGGCGTCACTGATAATGGAGGGACCGGGCTGTGGATGTCGATGAAACGGAGCGTCCTGCCGGCGGCGGCCGCCGCAGTCCTGCTGCTGGAGCCGCTGCTGGGCGCCGGCGCCGAGGCCCAGCCGGCGATCCGCGGCCAGCAGGAGCAGGTGCAGTTTGCAGCCGGAGCCAGCTCCAGGGTGATCAGCGGGGTGCTGAAGGGCGATCAGTTCATCGACTACAAGCTTCGTGCCGCCGCCGGCCAGACCCTCAGCGTGACGCTGAAGCCCAGCAACGTTCAGACCTACTTCAACTTCAATCCGCCCGGCGCCGAGGAGGCGATGTTCATCGGCAGCACGTCAGGGAACCGCTTCAGGGGCCTGCTGCCCAGTGACGGCGACTACACGATCCGCGTCTATCTGATGCGGCCCGCGGCCCGCCGCAACGAGACCAGTCGCTACAGCCTCGACGTGGGCGTCAGCGGCCTGCCCCTGGTGCCCCTGAAGGCTGCTCAGGATGCGCTGATCCCGGGTACGCCGTTCCATGCTTCCGCCTCCATTCCCTGCTTCAGCTCGATCGGGCCCAAGGTCGGCAGTTGCGAGGCCTTCGTGATCCGACGCGGCTTCGACGGCACCGCCACCGTGGAGGTGCGCTGGCCCGGGGGCCTCAGGCGTCACATCCTGTTCGTGAAGGGCAGGCCGGTCGCCGCCGACCTTCCCGAGGCGGTGACCCTGCAGCGCAAGGGTGATGTTTCGATCGTGAGTCTTGGCAGCCTGGAGCGGTTCGAGATCCCCGACACCCTGCTGAGCGGAGGTTGAGCAGCCTGATCCGGACTGCCTGAGGTCGGAGCGGATCCTCACTTTCAGCTGGCCGGATCGTTCCTGGCGATGGCGATCGCCCCGATGACCAGGGAGAGGGCGGTGAGCGCGAGATCAGCCAGGGAACCGAAGAGCAGAGCCAGAACTCCACCGACGCCGATTCCGCCGCCCAGGTAGGTGAGCAGCAGCAGCAGGCAGATCAGGATCGATGCCCGGGCCAGCCCACGCACGGCCCCGTTCAGCCGGCCGACGCGAAGCAGACCGAGGTTCAGCCACTGTCCGCATGCCGCGGCGAGCGCGGCAAGGACCAGGGAAACGATCGCCAACGATCCCGCGCCGTCGACTGCCGCGTCACCGCGGCTGCGCTGCCAGGCGAGCAGGGCCAGCAGTACTCCCCAGGCCACAGCGCCGAAGCGGAGCCTGGGCAGACGCAGGGAGAAACCGATCGGCAGCAGGGAGAGCCCCAGCAGAGCCGCCGAGGCGAGGAAGTCGTGTTCGATGGGGCCTGGCTTCACAGCCCAGAGGGCAGCCAGGAGAACGAGCACCTGGCACAGACCGGCGGTAACCGGCAGGAACTGGCGTTGGTTCGTCGTTGGCTGTGTTCCGGCTGAGCTGAGGTTAGGCAGCGGCGCCTGGGATGTCGGCCGGTCGGCTGATGCGGCGCTCCCCAATGGATCTGGAGGATGTCTTGATCCAGGCCTGAGCGCCCCACGCTCAGAAACGGTGCTTGGGCCGTTCATGGAGCCGGGGGTCTACGCCCTCCCAGGGCTCCTCGCCAGGGCCGGGATCACCCCGAGATGGGCAACTAACATGATCGGAGATTCAATCGGCCCTGCATCAAGGCCGATGGGTAGCAGCCCCAGGAGAACTGCCTTCAAGCGGGGTTCAGAAGCAGGCAGGCGCGACAACAACGCTGAAAGCCGCCGCAAGCTGATCTGGCCAGGGAAAGACTTCCGTGGTGAGCGCTCGGGGCAGAGTGGGCACTGCGTCGTGGTGATTGTATCGCCGCTCGGAAGTCATACCAGCTCTCACCATGCAAGGCTTCCAAAGGCGGCGCTGAAGGTGGAACTTCATCCCGGCCAGTCTAAAGAAGATCGTTCAGCAGAGAATGGAGCCCCTTGGGGAGTTGGATCATCGTAAGCGGAATATGTCAATAGTGTAATTTTGTCATGTCCTTGCCACATGCCTGCCCTGAATCTGCTCCTGTATGCTTTTAAAGCATGCAATATCGTATTTCCTGAATAGTAAATATGGATTTTGAGCCAACACAGCAATCATTGGATCTGGTTAGGCAAATTGCCTCCAATGTGGTGACATTTCATCATCACTATCATATTCTTTATGACATAGCGAATAGCTTTGGCGACAAGCTAATAAACTATGTCGAAATAGGAGCCTATGCAGGTGGGAGTTCTTGTTTAATGCTACAAAGGGCAAATACTACAATTATCAGCATTGACCTGGGCGAACCAATTCCCAAAGAAGTTGTCCTTGAGAATGTAATCAAGTATAAAACTAGCGATACTAATTACAGATATATTCAAGGCAACTCTCAAGTGGCAGATACAAAAGACGCATTAATGAACGCCTTGAATGAGCCAGGTGTAAGGGCCATGGGTTACGGTGCCGGGATTGATATTCTGTTTATTGACGGAGACCATTCATTTGCAGGAGTTGTTGCTGACTTTGCTCTCTATGGTGATTTGGTCAACATCGGGGGCTATATAGTGTTTGATGACTACCATGATTGTGTTTACAGCCCAGAAGTGAAACAAGCAGTAGACAGTCTGCTGCCAGGCCTTGTTGATTATGAAGTTCTCGGCACCCTGGAGAATGCTTTGGGTGCTTACCCAAGCGACCTTGAAGTTGGTAACTGTTTTGTGATCAAAAAAGTAAACTAACAAGATTCGGAGTTGCGATGCAAAATGTCAGAGCTCGGACCAGCCAGACGCATCGGCGGGGAACCATCTCCCGATGCCCGGCACCGCGGTGCCTTTCGGGGAACGTATCAGCAGAGAAGATCTATATTTCCTCCGCCGCGCTGATGGCTTGCGTGGGCTGGTACAAAAACAAATACCGCCACAGCGGCAGCCAGTGCGTGACACCCCATCAACGGGACTGCGCGGTAGTCTTGGAGCTCTGTAGTAATCATACCCGCCTGTACCAACAGGCCCGCCAACGTCATCCAAGGGAATGGACCGGCGCCACGCGCTGTAGGCGTCAACTTTGCTGGCAGTCACCGTCAGCATCCTCCAGGTCAAAAAGCTTATCCACGAATACAATTGTGGGTGATTCTGCGATCATGGGTATCGATTTGGTGAGGAGTTGATGGCGGGAATTGCACCAGGGATCGGCAATGCATCTCCTGCATTCATCAAATCTCCTTATCGACCTGAGATAGATGGCCTCAGGGCATTGGCAGTCGCTGCTGTCATCATCAACCATTTCAACAAGGACATTCTTCCCAGTGGTTACTTGGGGGTGGATATCTTCTTTGTCATTTCCGGTTATGTCATCACATCCTCTCTGGCGGGACGTCCAAGTAAGAACTTTTCGGACTTTCTGGTTGGGTTTTATGCACGGCGGATCAAGCGACTGGTACCAGCACTGGTTCTTTTTGTTGGCATCACCAGTGTGCTTGTCTGCTTGGTTGATCCGGATCCTGGGGTTTCACTGAGAACTGGCGCCACATCTCTCTTTGGGTTGTCCAATCTGTATTTGCTTAAGCAATCCACCGACTATTTCGCCACATCAACAGAGCTCAATGTGTTTGCCCACACGTGGTCGCTTGGCGTTGAAGAGCAATTCTACTTGCTCTTTCCATTCCTGATCTGGTTCTCAGGATTTGGTCGCTTGACCTTGAGAGGGGCCAGCAATCTCTTCTGGGCGACAACGATACTTTCTGCCGCATCACTACTCTGTTTTATATATCTTTATCCAAGCAATCAATCTGCCGCTTATTTTTTGATGCCCACCAGGTTGTGGGAGCTTGGGTCTGGTTGTCTTCTCTTCCTTTCCCTCAGGAATCCCGGTGGTCTCCTTTGTGGTCTTGAGGAACTGTCCCCTTTGGTGGTCACTGCTGTCCTGATTGGAGTTCTTTTTTTACCATTGCGTTTTGCCGTGGTTTCAACTGTTGCGGCCGTGCTTCTGACCGTTTGCTTACTTGCTTGCCTTCGCTCTGGCACTGTCGGGTATTTGCTCTTTACCCACAATCGAGTGATTTATGTCGGTTTGATTTCCTATTCTCTGTATCTGTGGCATTGGAGTGTCCTCTCACTCAGCCGCTGGACGATAGGCATCCACTGGTGGTCTGTGCCTTTTCAGGCAGCCTTGATGATGTTGCTGGCGATCGCTTCCTATCGTTATGTAGAGACACCGTTCCGCCGTTCTGACTGGTCTTTGTTGCGATGGAAGACCATTGGATATGGCCTGGGATCCTCAGGTGCCACTGCCCTGTCAGTCATGGCTCTTGGCAATGGATTGGATACAAAGCTCTTTGCTCTTATCAATCCTAGTATTGACATGACGCTATACACAGATAAGCCGTTTGTCCTTGAAAAGGAGTCGATCAATAGCGAGAACTGCATGATCGTGGACCCGCATCAGCAAAGGGTGAAGGAGGATGTCTCGCGCGTTCTTGCGGCGTGCAGCCTGAAGGGTTCTCGTCAATATTCTCAAAATCTCTTTTTTATTGGCGATAGTCAGTCCAATCATCTCAAGGCCCTTGCGGGTGTGCTCAACTCAGTGCTTGGTGTTGGCGTTCAACTTCTATCCGTAACGTCAACTATATTCCCTGTGGTGCGATATTCAGCGAACAACGGCGACTCTCTACTGTTGAATAAGTCGAGGAACGATGCACAAGAGCTCATAGCAAAGGCTGCAATTAATAGGGCCAGGCCAGGCGATATTGTTGTTTTATCTGGCAGGTACATGGCCTATTTCGGCGATCCTCGAATCCCATTGCACCAGCGTACACTTGAGGTAACCAGGTACTCGATTGAAAGTCAGGCAAAGCTATCGATTCCGGACTTCCTGAGCGAGTGGGAGACCAGTCTTGAGCTGTTGCTTTCCTCTCTTGAACGGAAAAGTGTTAAGGTGGTGGTTGTTCTTCCCGTTCCTGAGTTTCCCTTGTCTGGGATTCTATGCATCAGCCCATGGAGCAGAGTGAATCCAAATTCTGACTGCAGACAGGACAAGCGCGTCCTGCTTCAGAACAGAGAACTCTTTGTTTCAAGAATCGCTGATCTCTCGAAAAGGTACAGGAATCTTTATCTTTATGATCCATTTCCTTTTCTGTGTCCCAAGGAGGAGGCCTGCTCGGTTATCAGTGATGAAGGGAAGCTCCTTTATGAAGATTCTACGCACTTGTCAAACTATGGTTCAAGATCCCTGGCGAATGATTTTATCGGCTTCCTCCGTCGTCACAGTCTGCTGAAGAACCCACCGGCCTGACACGCAGTGATGCCGTCGCAGGGGTCGTCGCCCGTTCGGCACAGGGCACCCTGCCTGCCAGAACATTCGCAGATGGGCGCCAACGCGTTTCTGAGGTGTTCGGTATCTCTCTGGTGGCGGTGGGATTCTCATCCCTTGGCTTCCTGCCCTGCCGATGCCCCCTGGCTTGTGGTGATGGAGGTATGCGCCTAGGAGCTCCGGCTGAAGGAAGGGCCGATCTCGAGTCGGCCGACATCCCCTCAAGCCTCTGAGTGGAACGGCGATCAGGAAGTCGCCGCGCTCTCGCTTCCCCTCCCTTTAGCCGCTCCTCACCCCCTCCCCGCCCCCAGCACTCCCGGCAACCTCCCCCGCGCCAACTGTTGCTTTGGATCGAACTCTCTCTTCACGGCCTCGATCAGCGACCGTGAAGGGGCATCCTCCCAGGCCGGCACCGCGTCGCCCTCCGGCTGGCGCAGCACGGTGAGTAGCCCGCCACGGGCGGCGCAGCAGCGGCGCAGCTCCTGTACCCGATAGGCCGGCAGCCCCGCCGGAGCCCAGCAGTCACCGAGTCCACTGCCGCCGCCGAGAACCACCGGCAGGTCACGGAGGCCCTTTTCCGCCAGCAGGCCAGCGGTTTCGGCCGGCAGAACGCCCAGGCGCAGCAGCCAGCCGGCTTCGCCGGGGTCGCCGAGAGCCACGGCCTGCAGGGCTTCAAGCCGTTCCGGGTCGAGCGGCTGGCTGCGCAGGCCGAGGGTCTCGGCCTGGCTGCGGATCTCCAGGCATTGCGCTCGCAGGGCTGAATCGCTGACGCTGGCCAGGCCGATCAGCAGGGCCGCCAACGGATCGGCGCCGGCACGGCCGGCCAGCGGCGGACTCCACCAGTCGATCTGTTCGGGGGTGAGGCTGGAGCGCAGCAGCCAGCGGCGCAACCCGTCGAGAGCCTCCAGTGGACCCTGCAGCAGCAGCCCCCGGCGTTGCGGCGGCAGGGGCTGGGTGCGCAGGGTGAGTTCGGTGATCAGCCCCAGCGATCCCCAGCTGCCGGTGAACAGCCGCATCAGGTCGTAGCCGGCCACGTTCTTCACCACCTTGCCGCCGGCCCGTGCCGCGACCCCGTCGGCCCGCAACAGGCCGATGCCCACCAGTTGGTCGCGCACGCCCAGGTAGCGCTGCCGCAGCCCGCCGGCCAGTCCACGGGCCACCAGCCCTCCCACCGTGCCTGCGTTCATGCCGTCGGCGCCGCTGCCCCAGGGCCAGTCGATTGTCAGCCACTGGTTCTGGGCCCGCAGCCTCTGCTGCAGTTCCTGCAGCGGTGTGCCCGCCTCCACCGTCACGGTGAAATCACCGCTGGCGTGCTCCAGGATCCGGTTCAGCCGTGCCGTGCTCAGCACCGTGCCGGTGTCCCGCACCGGTGGCCCCCACTGCAGCCGGCTGCCGCTGCCGGCGGGCAGCCACGGCGTGCCTTCGGCATGCAGCTGCCGCACCAGATCGGCCAGTTCGTGGGGCTCGGGGGTGATCACGGCACGATGGTGCCATGGCCGCTTTGCCCTCCCCCGCCGCCGCTCCGCTCAAGATCGTCGTGATCGACGACGACCCCACCGGCTCCCAGGCGGTGCACAGCTGTCCCTTGCTGCTGCGCTGGGACCCGCCCACCCTGCGGGCCGGGCTGCGGGATCCCTCGCCGCTGCTGTTCCTGCTGGCCGATACCCGGGCGCTGGAACCTGAGGCGGCAACGGAGCGGGTGCGCAGGATCTGCCGGGCCTTGAAAGCGGCTCTGACGGAGGCCGGGATCGATCGCTGGCTGGTGGTCAGCCGCGGCGATTCCACTCTGCGCGGGCACTTCCCGTTGGAAATCGAAGCGATCGCCGCGGAACTGGGTCCCTTCGACGCCACCCTGCTGGTGCCCGCCTTCGTGGAGGGGGGGCGCACCACCGTGGAGGGGATGCATCTGCTGCACGGTGAGCCGGTACACCACAGCCCCTTTGCCCGCGATGCGCGCTTCGGCTACGGCACCAGCCACCTGCCGTCCTGGGTGGAGCAGAAGAGTGGCGGACGCCTGCGGGCTGAGGACGTGGAGCGGATCGATCTGGAGGAGCTCGAGCCGGAGCGCGAAGGGTCCCTGGTGGAGCGGCTGCGGGGCCTCAGCGGCAACCGTCTGGTGGTGGTGGATGCCGAACGGCCTGAACAGCTGAAGGTGCTGGGGGCGGCCGTGCGGGCGGTGGTGCCTGGCCGGCGACTGCTGTTCCAGTCCGCTGCCAGCCTGCTGAGCGGACTGGCCGATCTGACGCCCCAGCCGCTCTCTCCTGCCGAGCTGGCGGCTCTGCGTCGCGGCTCGGCGCCCGGTGCGGTGCTGGTGGGCTCCCACGTGCCGCTCAGTGATCGCCAGCTGGCGGAGTTGCTGGGCGAGCCGGACTGCGCCGGGGTGGAGCTGCCGGTGGATGTCGTTCTGGCGGCGCTGCGCCGTGGGGACCCCGAGCCCTCGGCGCTTGTGGAAGCGCTGCAGCCACTGCAGGCGGCGTTGCTGGAGCGGATGGTGCAGGGCTGGTGCGCCGGCCGCACGCCGGTGCTGTTCACCAGCAGAGGGGAAAGGTCCTGCCGTGACGGCGTCGAGCGCCGACGGCTCGGGCTGGGGCTGGCGGGGCTGATGGCCCGGATCGCGGCCGGGTTGCCGCCCGGGCTCGGCTATCTGCTCAGCAAGGGCGGCACCACCAGCCAGACCCTGCTCACCGATGGGCTGGCCCTGGCCGCGGTACGGCTGGAGGGCCAGCTGCTGCCGGGGCTCTCGCTGCTGCGGCTGCCGGCCGGCCATCCGCGCTTTGCCCTGCTGCCCCTGCTCACCTTTCCGGGAAACCTGGGCGACAGCGGCACGCTCCGCGAGGCCTGGCAGCGCCTGGCGCCTGGCGCACCGGCGGGCGGCGGGTTTCCCTACTAAGGTCCGCCCAGGTTGGGTGCCGCATGGCTTTCGATTCCCTGGTTCTCACGCTGGGCAGCCATCAGCTGGAGGTGGCCGAAACCCTGATCCAGGTGGGTCGCTTCCTGCTGATCTTCCTGGCGGCCCGCGTTCTGGCCGAGCTGATGGTGCGGCTGCAGCTGCCCACGATCCTGGGAGAGCTGGTGGCAGGCGTGTTGATCGGCCTCTCGGGCCTGCACCTGGTGTTGCCACCAGAAACCCAGGCGGAACTGAGCCGCTGGTTCGTGCAGGCAGTGGCCGCCCTGGCGGATCTGGGCCCCGCACAGGTGCGGGAGGTCTACGACGAAACCTTCCCCAGCCTGCAGTGGGTGGCCACGATCGGGCTCTACGCCCTGCTCTTCCTCACCGGCCTGGAGAGCGAGCTCGACGAACTGATCGCGGTGGGGGCCCAGGCCACCGGCGTGGCGCTCACCGGCGTGGCCCTGCCCTTCGCCCTGGGCAGCTTCGGCCTGCTCTACCTGTTCCATCTGCCGCTGCTGCCGGCGGTGTTCGCCGGCGCGGCGATGACCGCCACCAGCATCGGCATCACCGCCAGCGTGTTCAGCGAGCTCAAGGTGCTGCGCACCCGGGAAGGACAGATCGTGATCGGCGCCGCCGTGCTCGACGACATCCTCGGCATCGTGATCCTGGCGGTGGTGGTGTCGCTGGCCGGCAGCGGCACGGTGGCGATCGGCCCGATCGTGAAGCTGGTGGTGGCCGCCGCGGTGTTCGTGGTGGTGTCGCTGCTGCTCAGCCGCACGGCGGCTCCGCTCTTCGACGGGCTGCTGGATCGACTCCAGGCACCCGGTGCGGTGGTGGTGGTGTCGTTCCTGGTGCTTTGCCTCAGTTGCTTCGCCGCCCAGGCGATCGGTCTGGAGGCGGCTCTGGGGGCCTTTGCCGCCGGCCTGATCCTCAGCAGCTCCCGGCACACCCATGCGATCGAAGCGGCGGTGACGCCGCTGGTGGCCCTGTTCGCCACCGTGTTCTTCGTGCTGATCGGCACCACCATGGATCTATCGGTGCTCAACCCGTTCGATCCGGCCAACCGGGAGGGACTGATCGTGGCGGCCTTCCTGCTGGCGGTGGCGGCGCTCACCAAGCTGGCGGCCGGCTGGACCTACCTCAGCAAGGAGCCCACCAACCGGCTGGTGGTGGGCCTCGGCATGATGCCCCGCGGTGAGGTGGGCCTGATCTTCCTGGGGCTCGGAACCCAGGCCGGCCTGCTGAATGCGTCGCTGGAGGCGGCGATCCTGATCATGGTGATCGGCACCACCTTCCTGGCGCCGGTGCTGCTGAGGCTGGTGCTGAGCCGTGAGGACCTCGCCAGCGAAGCCACAGCCTGATGCCTCGGTCAGAAGACTTTGCCTGAACCCATGCTGCGTCCACGCTTCGTCCCTCTCGCCCTGACGAGCAGCCTGCTCGCCTGGCTGGCCGGCTGTGGCGGCGGGCCCCTCGCCACGGCCCGCTCCCCGTTGCCGATCCGTGTGGCAACGGCGGTGGAGACCACCTTCAGCGACCAGACCGAATACCTCGGTGCCCTGGAGGCCACCAGCCAGACTCTGCTGCGCCCCCAGATCCAGGGGCGGATCCGGTCCATCGCGGTGAGCCCGGGTCAGAAGGTGAGCCCCGGCCAGCCGATGTTCATCCTCGACAGCGATCAGGTGTCTGCCGACGCGGCGGCCGCCCGCGCTGAGGTGTTCCGCCAGAGGGCCATCGTTCAGGATGCGGCGACCCGCTACAAGCGTCAGCAGTTTCTTGCCGATCAGGGGGCTACGTCCAAGGACAGCCGGGATCAGACCCAGCGGGAGTACCTCACCGCCGTTGCCCAGCTCAAGGCGGCTGAACAGAGCGCCGTGGCGCGAGGGGTTTCCGTGGGATACACGGTGGTGAGGGCGCCGATCGCCGGCAGCGTGGGGGATTTTCGACTGCGGGTGGGTGATTTCGTCGGTACCGGCGCCGATCTCACCTCGATCCTGCAGAACGATCGGCTGCTGATCAACATTCCCGTGCCGATCTACCGGGTTCCCCAGTTGCAGCTGGGGCAACCGGTGCTGCTCTCCGATCCGTTCTCGAAGCGCACCCTGGCCGAAGGCCAGGTGGGTTTCATCTCACCCGATGCCGAGAAGGCGGAGCAGACGGTGCTGGTGAAGGTGCTGGTGCCGAACGCCAACGGCCTGCTGCGCAACGGCCAGGTGGTGCGTGCCCAGATCATCTGGCAGCGCAAGCCGGCCCTGCTGGTGCCCACCACGGCCGTCACCCCGCTGGCGGGGGCGGATTTCGTCTATGTGGTGCAGCGCAGCGGCAACAAGGATGAGCTGCTGGTGCGGCAGCAGGCGGTGAAGCTCGGGCCGATCTTCGGCAGCAGCTACCAGATCCTCTCGGGCCTCGGCGCTGGCCAGCAGGTGGCCACCACCAACCTGCTCAGCCTCACCGACAAGGCTCCCGTCACGATCCAGTCGACTCCCTGAGCGAGAGGAGCTTCCCTCATGTCCCTCTCCAATGGCTTCATCAAGCGACCGGTTCTGACCACGGTTTGCTCGATCCTGATCACCCTGATGGGGCTGGTCTGCCTGCCGCTGCTGCCGATCGAGCAGCTGCCGGAGATCGCTCCCACCCAGATCCAGGTCACCTCCACCTTCGTGGGGGCCGATGCCGAAACGGTGGAGAACACCGTCACCTCGGTTCTGGAGAACTCGATCAACGGTGTGGAAGGCATGGAGTACATGACCTCGGCCAGCTCGCTCGGCCAGAGCCAGATCCAGGTGTTCTTCAGCCCCGATCGCTCCCCCGACCTGGCCCAGGTGGACGTGGACAACCTGGTGAGCGTGGCCTCGCCGTTGCTGCCCCAGGCGGTGCAGCAACAGGGGGTGACGGTCCGCAAGGCCTCCCCCTCGATCCTGCAGCTCTACACCTTCACCTCTCCCAGCGGCGAGGTGGATGCCCGCTTCATCAGCAACTACCTCAGCCTGTTCGTGCAGCCGGCCCTGGCCCGGGTGCGGGGGGTGAGTGAGGTGAGGCTGCTCGGCAATCTCGAATACTCGATGCGGCTGTGGCTCGATCCCACCAAGCTGGCCAGCTACGGGCTCACCGCCGATGACGTGGCGGCGGCCCTGCGCAGCCAGAACCAGATCATTCCGGCCGGCCAGATCGGCGCGGCGCCGAGCCGGCCGGATCAGGTGTTCACCTTCATCCTGAGGATCACGGGTCAGGGCCAGCTGGCCACACCGGAGCAGTTCAACAACATCGTGCTGCGCAGTGGCGCCGAGGGAGCCCTGGTGCGGCTGCGGGATGTGGGCCGCGCCGAGGAGGGGGCCCGTAACTACTCGATCGACACCACCGCCGACGGGCGGGCCGGAGTGGCCGTGGCGATCTATCAGCTGCCGGGCAGCAACGCCATCGATGTGGCCAACGGCATCAGCGACCAGCTCGCCACCCTCCAGAAGCAGTTCCCGCCGGGCCTGCAGGCCAAGCTCGTCTTCGATGTCACCGACTTCGTCAACGAATCGCTGAGCGAGGTGTTCATCACCCTGCTGCAGGCGATCAGCCTGGTGATCCTGGTGATCTTCGTCTTCCTGCAGGACTGGCGCACCACCTTGATCCCGGCGATCGCGATCCCGATCTCCCTGATCGGCACCCTGGCCTTCATCAAGATCTTTGGCTTCTCGATCAACACCCTCACCCTGTTCGGTCTGGTGCTGGCCACCGGCGTGGTGGTTGACGACGCGATCGTGATCGTGGAGGCGATGGTGGAGCAGATGGCCCAGGGCAAGACGCCGGTGCAGGCGGCGCGGGATTCAATGGACACCCTCTTCGGGGCGGTGATCGCCACCACCCTGGTGCTGCTGGCGGTGTTCGTGCCGGTGGCCTTCTTCCCCGGCGCCACCGGCCGCATCTATCAGCAGTTCGCACTCACGCTGATCTTCGCGGTGGTGCTCTCCACCTTCAATGCGCTGACGTTCTCCCCCACCATGGGCGCCCTGCTGCTGCGCCCGAAGGCCGGCTTGCCTGGCGGGCCGCTGGGGCGGTTCTTCGGCTGGTTCAATCGCTCCTTCGATCGCATCGCTGCGGGTTATTCCGCACTGCTGGAGAAACTGGAGCGAGGCAGATATGTGGTGATCGCCGTGTTCACCGCCGGTCTGCTGTTCACGGTGTGGCTGTTCAGTTCGATGCCCACCGCTTTCGTTCCTTCCGAGGACCAGGGCTATTTCCTCGGCCTGGTGATCGGTCCGGAAGGCTCCTCCCTTGAGAGCACCAAGGCCGTGGGCCGCAGGATCCAGAAGGCCCTCGAGGACGAACCCGACATCACCGGCACGGCCGTGATCAGTGGCTTCAGTGTGGTGGGCCAGGGCAGCAACCTGGGCCTCTACTTCGCCTCGCTCAAGCCCTGGAGCGAGCGGGGTTCCGCCGATCAGTCGGCCGCGGCGGTGGTGGCGCGCCTCAACCGCCGCTTCGCCACTGAGATCAGCGAAGCCACCGTGCGCACCCTGCTGCCGCCTGCCATTCCCGGCTTCGCTGCTTTCGAGGGGGTGCAGTCGGTGGTGACCGATGAAACCGGCGGGGCTCTCTCGATGGGTCAATTCCTGGAGTCGGTGAACAAGATCATCGGCATCGCCCGCCAGAATCCCGCCACCCGCCAGACGATCACCAACTACACCGCCAATTCACCCCAGCTCGAGATCGAGGTGGATCGCGACAAGCTGGCGGCCCTCAACATCGATTTCGGCGAGGCCCTGCGCAGCCTCGGCACCTACACCGGCGGCCAGTTCGTCAACCAGATCACCCAGTTCGGCCGCTCCTATCAGGTGCTGATCCAGGGGGACGAAGACTTCCGCGCCACTCCCGATTCGCTCAGCCAGACCTACGTGCGCTCCCGCGCCGGGCGGATGGTGCCGCTCTCGGAGTTCGTCACCCTGAAACGTCAGGTGGGTCCTCAGTCGATCAACCACTACAACCTGTTCCGCTCGATCGAGGTGGACAGCTTCACGCCCCAGGGCTTCAGTTCCGGCCAGGTGATCACCGGCATCGGTGAGGCGTTCCGCAAGGCGAACTTCCAGCGCTTCGGCAACGGCCTGCTGGGCCTGGCCCGGGAGGAGGTGGCGGCGGGAGGGCTGGCGCCGCTGATCTTCGCCGTGGGCATCGTGGTGGTGTTTCTCACCCTGGCGGCCCAGTACGAAAGTTACGTGGATCCGCTGATCATTTTGCTCACGGTGCCACTGGCGATCCTTGGTGCCCTGCTGTTATTGGCGGCGCGTGGCCTGCCGGTGGACATCTATGCCCAGGTGGGAATGGTGATGCTGATCGGACTCTCCTCGAAGAATGCCATCCTGATCGTGGATTACGCCAACCAGGCCCTCGCCGAAGGCAAGAGCATCAGCCAGGCGGCCCTGGAGGCGGCACGGCAGCGCTTCCGCCCGATCGTGATGACGGCCCTCTCCAGCCTGATCGGCTTCTTCCCGCTGGTGATCGCCACGGGGGCCGGCGCGCCGGGCCGCTGGTCGCTGGGGTCGGTGGTGTTCGGCGGCCTGCTGGCCGCTACGGCCCTCAGCCTGCTGGTGGTGCCGATCCTCTACGTGATCCTCAAGACACTCACCCGGCGGATCTTCTCGCCGCGGGCGACCGCCTGAGAGGACCTGTGATGAACTGGCGCAACGTGCTGCTGGCTGGCCTGATCTTCGCGATCTGCGGATACTTCTTCGGCAGCATCCTGGCGCTCGAACGGTATGCCAGTTTTGACTCCGCCGTCTATCGCAACATCAGGGCTTCATTGCCGCTGATCTGGGCGCTGCTGGTGGGTGGCTCTGGCATCCTGATCGAGATCGTACGCCAGGCCAGCCGGGGGCGCTGAGGAGAGGATGGCTCTGGCCTCCGTACTCCGGCTGAAGGTGGACAGTGTGTTTCTTGTTGCCGCCCCGGGATTCTGGGTAAGCTTCAGTCGTCAGCCTGACCCCACGCGACTCCCGATGGAAGCCTGATGAAATTCAAGGACTATTACACGATCCTCGAAGTGGAGAGAGGCGCGACCGAAGAGCAGATTAAGAAAGCCTTTCGTAAGCTTGCCCGCAAGTACCATCCCGACATCTCGAAGGAAGCGGATGCGGACGCCAGGTTCAAGGACATCAATGAGGCGTATCAGACACTCTCCGATCAGGAAAAGCGAGAGGCCTATGACCAGCTGGGTCGACACAATCCGGGCGAAGACTTTCAGCCTTCGCCCGAGTGGGATAGCCGCTTCTGGCAAGCTGGCGGCGATCAGAATGTCAATCTCGCTGACCTGTTTGAGCAGATGGGCTTCCGATCCGCTCATCGGGAGCGGCGGGATGGAGCCGCGTTCTCCATGCGCGGTCAGGATTACGAGTTCGTCGCCACCATCAGTCTCGAGGAGGCTGCACGCGGTACAGAGGTCGCTCTGGACCTTGCTCTGCCTGAGATGGGAAGGGATGGCACCAGCCAACGGGTGGTGAAGACGGTCCGCCTCAGGGTCCCCAAAGGGGTCGTCGAAGGCGAACGCCTTCGTGTACCCGGGCGCGGTGGTGCCGGAATCGGCCATGGACCCGCCGGTGATCTCTATCTCGACATTCGCCTGCAACCCCATCGGCTCTTCAAGCCAGTGGGGCATGACCTTTATCTGGAGGTACCGATCTCTCCCTGGGAAGCTGGGCTCGGGAGCGAGATCGAAGTCCCCACGCTCGATTCCAAACTGATGTTGAGCGTGAAGCCCGGGGCACGAGGGGGCCAGAAGTTGCGGATCGTGGGCAAAGGCCTGCCGAAGCGCAAGGATGGGGCAGGAAACCTTTACTGCGTGCTACAGATCGTTAATCCTACGGCTCTCACTGAACGAGAGCGTGAGCTCTATCAGGAGCTTGCGGCGGCCTCTCATTTTAATCCACGCTCGAATCTTCAAGGAGGACAGACCCATGAGTGAGGAAATCCTGCTCGCCATGGATGATGAGGAGCTGATTCAGCTCGACGAGCTTCTCGCTGTTTCAGGTCTCGTGCGTGAGGATGTGATTGAGCTTGTTGAATTCGGGGTGTTTCAACCCTCGGGCTCCGCACCTGCGTGGTCTTTTCAGGCGCGCACGATCATTCAGGCACGCCGCGCGGCTCGATTACGAGATGATTTTGGGTTGAATCCAGCCGGCATGGCCCTCGCTCTTACCTATCTGGAGCGCATGGAGGCTCTCGAGTCCAGGTTGCGTGAACTGGAGTCCCTGCTGCCTCGGCACTGATCCAACAACAGCAGCGCAACGCCAGGCCCGGCAGGCTTTTCCGCATTACGGATCCGTTGAGTGAGTCTGCCCTTTTCGTGGGCTCCGCCATGGCCGGCGTTGATGGCTTGGTCACCGCTTCTGTCAGGTAATCGAGCATCTTCTGGTCAGGATTCCGCGACCTGAAGGGACTGCATCTGTCTTCGTTGTTGTAGAGATCTTCCACTGGTTCAGCCGTGATCCAGGCAGCAAAGCGGCCGTCTTCTGTCTTGTCGTAAAGATCGAGCGTTGAAGGATCCACCTCGGCCTGACATCGTTGCGGGATCCGAGGCATCGCCGTCAGCGGTTGCAGGGTGCTGGTCCGGCCCATCCTCAGCGAGGATGGGGGCATGGTTTCTCCCACTTTGGCCCTGCTGATCGCCATCACAGCGGAAGTAGTGGCAACCAGTGCCCTCAAAGCGTCGCTGGGCTTCACCAGGCTGGGGC
>CAYHCE010000015.1:0-59987 GCA_964355015.1 uncultured bacterium
GGGATTCCCCGGAGTTATCAGTGAGGCACCGCCTACGTTTCTCAGGAGGCCCTACCTGGTGGTGTTTGTTTCTCGCTACTCCCTTGAGGCTGCTGATGCCGGCCCCCGGGCGGTGATCGTGGCCGCTGCGCCCTTTGTCGGACGCCACGGCCACGATCACCTGGGGCCTGAGTGTGGGCTCCTATTCCAGGCCGTCCTGCCGAGCTGACAGTGCCTCCAGAGTTGGAATGGCGGCCATGCTTTCGGCTGAGAACATGCGCCGGCCCTCGAGCTGCCAGTGTTCGTCCTGCTCCAGCAGCACCGCACCCACCAGCCGTGTGATCGCCGGGTCGTTGGGGACGATACCCACCACGCGGGTTCGGCGCTTGATCTCCTCATTGACGCGCTCGAGCAGGTTGGTGCTCCAGAGCTTCTTCCAGTGCTGCTGCGGGAACTGACGGAAAGCCAGGACGTCCTCCCTGGCTTCGGCCATGAGTTCAGCGGCCCTGGGTAGCGCTCGGCCAGGGAGCCGGACAGGTCGTCCCAGCGGGCCAGGATGTCACTGGCCTCCTCCTGGGCAGACACCGAGCGCAGCGCGGCGGTCACCATGCCCTGGTGGGCTCACTCCTTCGGAGAAGGCTTCGCCTACGGCACCCGCTGCAGCAAGTTCCTGGCGAAATGGACCCTGCAGCGCTGCCAGCAGCAGCCCTGGAACATGCGGCGGATCGCCTTGGTAAGGCCCACGTGGGCGTCGCTGACCACCAGCTCGACCCCAGTGAGGCCGCGCTCTTTGAACGAACCAATGAAGGTCTTCCAGAAGCCTTCGCTCTCGCTGTCGCCAACCTGCAGGCCGAGCAGTTCACGGCGGCCGTCGGCGTTCACGCCCATGGCCACGGCAGCAGCCCGTGAGCAGACCTGCAGGGCCCGGCCCAGCCGGCCGTGGAGGTAGGTGGCATCGAGATAGACGTAGGCGTAGCCGGACTCCTGGAGCGGCCGGTTCAGAAATGCATGCACCTGCTGGTCGATGTCCTGGCAGATGCGGCTCACCTGGGATTTGGAGATGCCGCTCCCCGCGCCCAGAGCCGCCACCAGGGCATCGACCTTGCGGGTGGAGATGCCGCCGATGTAGGCCTCCATCACCACGCCATAGAGGGCCTGATCAACGCGGCGGCGGGGCTCCAGGATCGAGGGCAGGAAGCCCCCGGTGCGCAGTTTGGGGATCAGCAGGTCGATGTCGCCCGCCTGAGTGGCCAGGCTGCGGGGCCTGTGGCCGTTGCGGTAGCCGAGTCGCTCATCAGTGCGCTCATGGCGGTCGGCGCCGAGCACCGCAGCCACCTCCAGCTCGATCAGTTGCTGCAGGCCGTGGCGCACCAGCTCCGGGATCAGCTCCCCGGCTGTGCTGCCATCCAGTAGCGGCGCCAGGGCTGAGGCGTCAGAATGCATTGAGGGCATGGTTCGTCTGGTTGAGGTGGTTCTCAAACCAGGGTCTCGGGCCTGCCCACCACTTGCAAAGCCAGGCGTCTGAGGAGGTGGTCAGTCAGCACCGGCTACGCCGGTGCTGCTCCTCTGGATTCACACCAACTGAGGAGACGCCACTACATGGCTGCATCCTCAGATTTTCGATTACGCCAGCCAACATTCACGACAGCCTGATGCTTCCGCAGGTTCTGGATCCAGAGAACAAGGCTGACTTCGTCTAGGCTGATTCCGGCTACGCAGGCGCGCGGTATGAGAATCTACTGCAAGTGGCTGGATTTAAGAGCCGAATTCACGAAAGGGTTCACGCTGCCATCCCTTGAGCGCGGAGGCCACGGAATGGAACAAGGACCGATCGAGCGTGTGGGCATGGGTTGAGCACGTCTTTGGTTCAATCACAACCGGCATGCGCGGCAAGCTGA
Source organism: uncultured bacterium (assembly GCA_964355015.1). GTDB lineage: Bacteria > Cyanobacteriota > Cyanobacteriia > PCC-6307 > Cyanobiaceae > CAYHCE01. The sequence continues at coordinate 1,878 of CAYHCE010000015.1, forward strand.
CAAGTCGGATTGGACTGGCCAGGATGATGGCTTGGTGGGGACGGCTTAATCCGAACATCCAACTTCCTGCGTTACCAGCACTGCTCCTCAAGGACAGTGCTGGCTGCCCGATCATCCGACTGCGGGATAACTAAGCCGTCTTGTTTTAAGAAACATCCTGCCCCTGCAGAGCTGCTTGGGGCAGGATATTGCCTTGTGGCTGGAGAGGCGGTTTGCCTATGTCAATAGTTCGAGGTGTCCTTCATTCATTATTGGCTGATGTTGACTGCTGCACATGTAAACCGTGTCAGGTGTAGTCACGGCAACAGCGCCCAGCGAGGATTCTGACACCCATCAAGCTGCTTTCTTCTCATGGGGTGGCGTCTCTGACACTTTCGAACAAATCAATATCCCAGGCCACCAGATCCCGGCGGATGGCATCTGCTCTCGAACGTGGTAACAGCCGTGCCATGTCCTCCCCAGTGACTACTCCTTTCAGCTCGCCATCATCCTCACGGACGAAAGCGAAGGCATGCCACGCCAGGATCGCGGCTCCCACGGCGGTGGGGTAGGAGATGTAGGTTGCGCCTGCATAGGGACTGTTGAGCAGTCCCTGATAGCGTAGATAGCTGAGTCCGACCGTTTCGATCGTCGTCTGGCGATCGTTACGAACGTTCTCGGTATAACGGATCTCGGCGGCTGCGGCGAAGTGTGCTCGACGGATCACACCACTACGGAGATACTCTTCGATCCGCCTGGGCTTGTTCATTCCCGGCAGGATGGCACGCACCATTGCTTCCACCGTCAGCTCGCTCTGTTGGGGCAGTGTGCGCTTGGACAATAGGTTGAGCTTGAACAGGGCTTTCACCAGCTCCACCTCCGATCCTCCTGTGTAGATGCCGATCGACTTGATCTCGGGATACGAACGATGCAGCGACAGCAGTTCCTCCTGATACAGAGGGTATTGGCGGGAGGGCTTGGCTTCGTTGGGAAAGCTGTGGTCGCGACCGGCGCTGAACGGCTCCAGTACCTGTATACGCCCATCCCGTAGCACACGGGGGTGTTCAGCCAGTTCTTCGAGCGCTACGAGCGGCGACCACGAGAACACAATTTCATCGGAGTCGATATCCTCCAGCAGGTAGAGATCGACGCTGACGATCTCCAGATCACGCCGCCGGGCAGAACGCAGTTCGTGCAACCGCCGGCCGATCAGGAAGTTGGTGACGCCCGGAGATATGCCGAGATTGATCAGGGCAGTCAGGCCATTTTCTTTCAGCGCACTATCGACGTCGTATTGAGCAAAAGTAAGGCTGTTTTCGGTCTTGGCGTCGTACATGTCGGAAGCCAGGTCTACCGAATGGGCACCCAGCTTCAAGGAGAGGCTGAGAATTGGCCGGTTGAACTGTGGATGGGCGGCATTCACCAGAACGCCAGCCTCCACCAGGAGTTCCTGTACTTTCCCTTCCAGTGCGAATACAGATCCAAAGTCGTCGACCTCCATGAAGTCGATCCGATCGAACAGCTGCTCGGCGTGGAAGAGGGCGTCACGGGCTAGGTCGGCATTGAGAACGACGACGACGAATCGCAGCGGTACCCCATCGCGCTCGGCCAGCTCCGAGAGGCAGATCAGCATCGATGAACCGACGGCCCCCAGGCCGAAGAAGACGATCGTGATGGGCTTGGCTGCCAGTGGGGAAGTCATCGGATCGTCATTTTGCAGCCACTGCGTACAGGCCGAGATACCCCGTATTAGCCGAGAACGAAGTGGGTGGAGCTGTCGAGCAGGAAAGTGATAACAAGTTGTGGGAAGCCCACAAATCCGCGGCCCAGTCACCCAGATGACCCGTGCCGGGCGTCAGCCATGCCCTCTGGAGTCACTGATCGTAATGGCAGGTCGTGCAACTCTTCCGTGGCGATTGCAGAGGCTTTCCCAGATCATGAAAATGACTGTCTGGATCACTCGAGAGCCACTCTGGCGGTTGGAGTTGCCACGGACCAGGCCTCGTCTGGATCCTGGCTGTCGGCTCTGATCGAGGCGAAACTCGAGATGTGGCACTTCTCCAGGAGAGAGTCGTCACCTCGTCATCCGCGATGGTGGTGACCAAGGGACCCCCTCTGCCCCAAGCAGACGTACCGGTTCTTGTCGCGCTTCATCGGACCTTCTGGGAGAAGGCGGCAAGGGTCCCTGGCGTCTCCTTCCCAGTGCCGTTCGGTCTCCGCTGAGACGGTGTTCCAGGGACCTGCGCCGAGGCTGAACACCCCATGCTGCACTGCTTCAGTGCCCTTCACGCTCATCGCTGCCTTCAGCGGGAGTCCGGCGCACCCCTCGATCGCCTTCGTCGCTGTGGGCAAGTGAGATTCGTGGACAACCAGGGCAGCCATTCGATGCCCACTCTGCGACGCTGAGATCCATTCAGGTAAGTGGATTTCGGCGTGACACCCCTTATGGGCTGAAATGGGTCGCCTGAGATTCGAACTCAGGACCAATCGGTTAAAAGCCGAGTGCTCTACCGCTGAGCTAGCGACCCGCCCGTGAAGGGCTGCCCTCGCGGGCACAATGGAACGTATCACCCAGCGGTCACCTCCACCAAGGGGGTAGCCGGAACCAGTGGCTGGCTGCCGACAAGGCACCCAGCTCCGCTTGCGGCCGCCATGAACCGTTTTCCCTGGCCCGATCCAACGATTCACCCGGAGGCCTGGGTGGCGCCCACCGCGGTTGTGGTGGGGGACGTGCAGTTGGCGGCGGGGGCGAGCCTCTGGCCCAACTCGGTGGCCCGGGGGGATGTCTGCGCGATCGTGGTGGGGGAGAACAGCAACGTGCAGGACGGCGTTGTGCTGCATGGCGATCCTGGCCAGCCAGTACGGATCGGGGCCGACGTGACGATCGGCCATCGGGCCGTGGTGCATGGCGCCACGCTCGAGGATGGCTGTCTGATCGGCATCGGCGCCGTGGTGCTCAACGGCGTCACGGTGGGGGAGGGGGCCTTGGTGGCCGCCGGAGCCGTGGTCACGAAGGATGTGCCGGCCCGCACCCTGGTGGCGGGCGTTCCGGCTCTGCCCCGGCGACAGCTCTCCGAGCAGGAGGCGGACGAACAGCGACTGCACGCCCGCCGCTACCGCGCCCTGGCGGCTGCCCATGCGGGCCGCGCTGCCGCCACCGGCTTCTGAAGCTTCCCTGCGGCGGCCCCGGCAATTGCTGCGAATTCGATCAACCCGCCGCAGCGGTCACTGGGCTGGCAGGGCAGGTCCGTAGGATCGGCAAAGGATGTTCTGCCCCTGATGGACGCTCGGTTACTGCTGGTTACCGCCCCGATCCTGCTGGCCGTGGCCTGGGCCGTGTTCAACATCGGCCGCGCCGCCGTGGGCCAGTTGCAGCTGATGCTCAAGCGCTCACGGGCCTGATGGTCCTGGTGATCGGTGCCGGTCTGGCCGGCACCGAAGCGGCCTGGCAGATCGCCCTTGCGGGGGTACCGGTGCGGCTGGTGGAGATGCGGCCGGGACACCGTTCCCCGGCTCATCACAGCAGTGAGTTTGCTGAACTGGTCTGCAGCAACAGTTTCGGGGCCCGCTCCAGCGACCGGGCCGCCGGTCTGCTTCAGGAGGAACTGCGTCAGCTGGGTTCGGTGGTGATCGGCACGGCGGATATCCATGCCGTACCCGCCGGCGGTGCCCTGGCCGTAGACCGGGGCCGCTTCAGCGCCGCCCTCACCGCCGCCCTGGAGCAGCATCCCCTGATCAGCGTCGAGCGGCGGGAGCAGAGAGAGCTGCCGCCACCAGGGGAGATCACCGTGCTGGCCACCGGCCCGCTCACCAGCGACCCTCTGGCCGATGACTTGGGCGCCTTCACCGGCCGGGCCGATTGCCACTTCTTCGATGCCGCCAGTCCGATCGTGGAGGGCGACAGCATCGACATGGAGCGGGCCTTCCGCGCCAGCCGCTACGACAAGGGCGACGCCGATTACATCAACTGCCCGATGGACCGGGAGCAGTACGGGGTCTTTCGCCAGGAACTGCTCAACGCCGAGCAGGCTGAACTCAAGGATTTCGAGCAGGAGAGCGCCCATTTCTTCGAGGGCTGCCTGCCGATCGAGGAGCTCGCCCGCCGCGGTAAAGACACGATGCGCTACGGACCGCTCAAGCCGATCGGCCTCTGGGATCCGCGCTGGGGCGACTTCTTCGACCGGGAACTGCGGCGGGCGAAGCGGGCCCACGCCGTGGTGCAGCTGCGCCAGGAAGACAGGGAGGGCCGGCTCTGGAACCTGGTGGGCTTCCAGACCAACCTGAAGTGGGGCGAGCAGAAGCGGGTGCTGCGGCTGATCCCTGGGCTGGAGAACGCCGAGTTCGTGCGTTTCGGGGTGATGCACCGCAACACCTTCCTGGAGTCGCCCCAGCTGCTCGATCCCACCCTGCAGTTCCGCACTCGACCCAACCTGCTGGCGGCGGGCCAGATCACCGGCACCGAGGGCTATGCCGCCGCCGTGGCCGGAGGCTGGCTGGCCGGCACCAATGCCGCGCGGCTGGTCCGGGGCCTGGAGCCGATCGCCCTGCCGCCCAGCACGATGATCGGCGCGCTCACCCACTTCATCGCCGAGGCTCCCAGCGGCAGATTCCAGCCGATGCCGCCCAACTTCGGCCTGCTTCCGGAGCTGGCTGAAAGGATCCGCGAGAAGCGCGCGCGCTATGGCGCCTACCGCGACAGGGCCCTGGCAGCGCTGGAGCCATTCACTGCCCAGCTCGCCCTGGCCTGCGTCTGATCTGATGGCCCTCTGCTTTCCGGCCCTGAGGCTGGACGTGGGCCCCTGCTGCTCGAGAAGATCCACGCCCAGCGGGAGCACCCCGATCCGGACCGAACTGACATCCTCGCCCTGCTGCTGGCCGGCCGCCCGCGACGAGGAGGGTCGGCCTCTGAGCGATCAGGAGCTCCATGACGAGCTGATCCCCTTGCTGGTGGCGGGCCACGAGACCACGGCCCATGCCCTGAGCTGCGCCCTGTACTGGATCCACCGCCACCCGGAGGTGCGGCAGCAGCTGTGGTAGGAGATCGACGCCAACGCCAACGCCCACGCGGCCGACCGCGCCCCGATCAGCCACTGATCCAGGGACACGCTGATGGCCGCGGAACGGTTGCCCGTGGTCCCGACGAGACTGGGAACGAGAACCTGATCCGGCCTCACACAGATCTGGCGCGTCGGCAAGGGACTCACTCTTTTCACCCTGAATCCCCGCATGGCTGGCATGGGTGGGGCCGTTCTGGTGGCGGCGCTCCCTAATGTCGTGCCCGGCGCTTCTGCGATGCCTTGTCCGCTCCCCTTGTCTCAGCTACGCCATCGGTTGGCCTCCAGCGCGACTGGGACTGCGTGGTGATCGGCTCCGGCATCGGCGGCCTCGTCACCGCCACCCAGCTCGCCGCCAAGGGGGCGAAGGTGCTGGTGCTGGAGCGCTACCTGATCCCCGGCGGTAGCGGTGGGAGCTTCCGCCGTGAGGGCTACACCTTCGATGTGGGTGCCTCGATGATCTTCGGCTTCGGCGAGAAGGGTCACACCAACCTGCTCACCCGAGCCCTGGCCGACGTGGGCGAACACCAGGACACCATCCCCGATCCTGCCCAGCTCGAGTACCACCTGCCGGCCGGGCTGAACGTGGCCGTCGACCGCGACTACGAAACCTTCCTCGCCGATCTCACCGCCCGGTTCCCGCATGAAGCGAAGGGCATCCGCCGCTTCTACGACACCTGCTGGCAGGTGTTCCGCTGCCTCGATGCGATGCCTCTGCTCTCGCTCGAGGATCCCGCCTACCTGGCCAAGGTGTTCTTGCGGGCGCCCCTGGCCTGCCTGGGGCTGGCCCGCTGGTTGCCGGTGAACGTGGGCGATGTGGCGCGCCGGCACATCAAAGATCCGGCGCTGCTGAAGTTCATCGACATGGAGTGCTTCTGCTGGTCGGTGATGCCGGCCGACCGCACGCCGATGATCAATGCAGGCATGGTGTTCTCCGATCGTCATGCCGGTGGCATCAATTATCCCAAAGGTGGCGTCGGCACGATCGCCGCACACCTGGTGAGCGGCCTGGAGCGCCACGGCGGCGCCATCCGCTACAAGGCTCGCGTCACCGGGGTGCTGCTCGAGAACGATCGGGCGGTGGGGGTGGAACTGGCCGGCGGCGAGCGGATCCACGCCCGCCGAGTGATCTCCAATGCCACCCGCTGGGATACCTTCGGCACGCTGGTGGATGCCGCCCACACGCCTGAAGCCGAGCGCACCTGGCGCCGGCGCTACAAGCCCTCCCCCTCCTTCCTGTCGCTGCACCTGGGTGTGAAAGCCGAGGCGATCCCGCCCGGTACCCACGTGCACCACCTGCTGCTGGAGCGCTGGGAGGAGATGGCGGCCGAGCAGGGCACGGCGTTCGTGTCGATCCCCACCCTGCTGGATCCATCGCTGGCCCCGGCCGGCCATCACATCGTGCACACGTTCACCCCCTCTTCGATGCAGGCCTGGCAGGGTCTCTCTCCCAGCACCTACGCCGCGAAAAAGCAGGCGGACGCGGAACGGCTCATCCAGCGGCTCGAAGCGATCCTGCCCGGCCTGACCGGGGCCATCAGCCACAGGGAGATCGGCACCCCCCGCAGCCATCGCCGCTTTCTGGGCCGCCATCAGGGCACCTATGGACCGATCCCGGCCCTGCGGCTGCCCGGCCTGCTGCCGATGCCCTTCAACCGCAGCGGCATCCCCGGCCTCTACTGCGTGGGCGATTCCTGCTTCCCCGGCCAGGGCCTCAACGCCGTTGCCTTCAGTGGCTTCGCCTGTGCCCACCGGGTCGGCGCCGACCTGGGTCTCAACCCCTGGGCCCTGCCCGACTGAGGTCCCAGCCGCCGAGTCAGCGTCGCGGCGTCGGATGATGGACCCCGGCCTGACGTGACTCCCAGTCGCGCTGCTCGCTCCCCCGTTCATAGCGTTGGTCCTGTCTGCCTTCGCCATCCGATGGGCCGAGCCCCCAGCCACGACGACCTGGCTCGCTACCTGGAGCTGCAGGGCGCCCTCAGCAAGCCCTGGATGCTGCTGCAGCTGCGCCTCAGCTGCCTGAGGGCGGAGAAGGACTCCATGGCGCCGGAGGACTATCTGCGCCGCGTTCAGGATGCCCACCAGGATCTGATGCGGCTCGGCACCTTCTGGAAAGGTCGTGAGGCCGAGCTGTTCGGCGAGAGCTGAGCCATGGGGCCCTCTCCAGAGCAGGTGCAGGCGACACCCCGGCGGGCTCGGCCGTGCGGAGCGCAGGCCTATCCAGTGGCGCCGCTGATTCGCTTCACGCTGCTGACCCTCTACCTGGCCCTGGTGCTGCCTCTGCCGCTGCTGGCGCCAAGGGGACTGGGGCCCTGGTTGTGGGGCCCCCTGCCGCTCGGGCTGGTGCTGGTGAGCGCCCTGCTCAGTGAGCAGGTGATCCTGGATCCCGCCGGGATCGAGGTCGGTCATCCCGACTGGTGTGCCTGGCTGCTGCGCCGGGGCTGGCGGCTGGGCTGGGACGAGGTCGGCGGACTTGTGAGAGTGGCGACGAGTCAGGGAGGCACGGTTCACTACATTCGCGGCCCCCGGCAGCAACGCTATCTCCTGCCCCAGCGGGTGGCCCGTTTCCCCACCTTCCTGTTGGAGATGCAGCGGGCCACAGGCCTCGACCTGTCGGGCATCGGCCGCCTGACACCTCCCTGGACCTACTGGACCCTGGCGGCCTTGAGCACTCTGTTGCTGGTCGGCGAACTGGTTGCCGGCCTGTCCTTCCCATGGGCAGCTGGCCTGTCGGCTCAGTTGGCGCTGGCGGGCTGACGCAGCCCGGAGGGGCTGCCGACAAGGTTGTCGGCGGCTTCCGGCAGGGTTTCGAGGCTGAAGCGGTAGCCCTGCTGACGCACGGTTTCGATGCCGCCGCCCTCGCCCAGGCCGGCCAGCTCAAGCTTGCGGCGCAGGGTAAGCACCTGGGTGTCCACTGAACGGGGCCCACCACTGAAGGGAGGCCAGGCCATCCGCAGCAGCTCCTGGCGGCTGCGGACCATGCCAGGTGGCATCAGCAGAGCGCAGAGCAGGGCGAACTCCCGCGGGCTCAGTTCCACGGGCTGGTCGCGCAGGGTGACCTGCCGCAGGAGCAGATGAACCTCAAGCGGCCCGACGCAGACTCTCTCCTGCAGGCCGCTGCCGCTGCGGCGCAGCAGGCTGCGGCAGCGAGCAGCCAGCTCCTCCAGACCGAAGGGCTTGCGCAGCACGTCGTCGGCGCCGGCATCGAGCAGGGCCACCACTGGATCGGCGCCGGTGCGGGCCGTGAGCACCATCACCGGACAGCGCAGATGGGCAGCGAGACGCAGCGCTGAACTCTCCTCGAGCAGTTCGGCGCTGACCAGCAGGTCAGGCATCTGATCTTCGCAGAGCTGCAGGGCCTCCGCCGCTGTCGAGACAGCCGCTGCCAGGTAGCCATCCTGCCGAAGGCGCTGGGCCAGGACGGTGCACAGAGTGGGGTGCGGATCCACGACGAGGATGCGCTTGAGCGAACTTCCAGAACCAGCCCGGCTGTCCACTGCCGGTCCACTGACCGCGGCAGAGGCGTCGGGGATCGGCTTTGGTGTGAGCTCCACACGAGACCCCTGGTGAGTCCCTAAACTAGCTTGCGTTGTGAGGGATAACCGGTAGCCAACGATGCCGCGCCCGCCCCGACCGACTGCCTCGTCATGACCGCGCTGCAGAACCCCGAAGCCATCCGACACTTTCAATCGCTCTGCGATGCCTGTCAGGATCTGACCAGTAGGTATCATAACCCATCAGAGCTGAGGCTCTACGCTGACGGCTACCTGCACGCTCTGCGTCGCACGGCCGTGCTCGATCCGCTTTCGCAGCGGCGGCTGGAGGAACTGATCGACCGCTGGATTCTCGATCCCTCCAGCTTCATCGGCCCTGATGGCAACCTCAGCACGCTGTTTGAGAACAGCCGCAACTGAGTGGGATTCGGCTGCCTCTGGCAGGGATGGAAGCGACGCTCTCAGCTCGCCAGCGCCACGGTGAGAGTTTCGCGCAGTTCCCCGGAGTTGTACATCTCGATCAGGATGTCGGAGCCGCCGATGAATTCCCCTTTCACGTACACCTGGGGGATGGTGGGCCACTCGGAGAGCTCTTTGATGCCCTGGCGGATCTCCGGGTCGGAGAGCACGTCGAAGGTTTCGAACGGAACCCCCAGCGAGTTGAGGATCTGAACCACGTTGTTCGAGAAGCCGCACTGGGGCATCAGCTTCGACCCCTTCATGAACACCACGATCGGGCTGCTGCCGACCAGGGCTTCGATGCGTTGCTGAACGGCGCTGTCCATGGGAAGGAAGGGGTTGAGAAGAATCTGTGGGCAGGAAACAGGAAAAGGGTGCGGCCTTGAACGCTGTCCTCAGGTGGGGGTGGCGGTCTGCAGTGCCAGAGCGTGGATGGCCTCGCTGGCCAGCTCTGTGCGCAGGGCCCCATACACCAGCTGGTGCTGCTTGATGCGGGACAGGCCGATGAAGGCGGAGGAGATCACGGTCACCTGAAGGTGGTCGCCACCACCGGTGAGATCCTCGACCTCCACCTGGGCATCGGGAAGGTTGCCGCAGATCGCTGCTCTGACCTGTTCCGGTTGCACCATCGATTCGCTTGCACTGCTGTGGAAACGAATCTAGAAGCCCTGGCGATCACTTGCCTGGGGGGGTGGTGGGCGCGTCGGTTCCGGCCGTGTAGGGAATGGTGGCGAAGCCCAGCTCCACCAGCATCTGATACGCACGCCGACCTTCCTCGCGAGTCGGTGTCATCACCTTCACCACTTCCACCAGCAGGGGCACAGCCACTTCGGGCTGGTTCTGGCGGCGCAGCAGGGCCGCCAGACGCAGGTTGGCCTGGGCCAGGGTCTCGAGGGCCTGGCGGCCCTTCTGGTCCATCTCGCGCGGGATGCGGGCGTCGAGGCCCCGGAAGGATCCGCTCAGGTCTCGGTAGAAGCCCAGAAGTTGTCGGCTGGCCTCACGGGCGAGATCGTAGTCCTTGCGGGCAGCGGCCAGGTCCCCCCGGGCCACGGCGGCGTCGCCGCGGCTGAGCAGGGCCTGTACCGCCTTGAGGTTGAAACCTCCTTCTGCGCCTTCCAGCACCTTCTGGGGTTCGGCCTGGGCCGGCAGCGGCAGGGTGGGGGCAAGGGAAAGCAGAGCTGCCGCCAGGGCAAGCCCGAGGGCAACGTGGGGCCGGCGCACGGCTGACAACACCGAAAGTCCGGCGAACTCTAGGGGGACGCCAACGGACGCCCCACCGTCAGGCGGGCCGCTTCTTCAGCTGATCGCATGGCTGGCGCCAGCCGCTCGTTGAGCATCTTGACGGCGCCACGGCCCTGGCCCTCCACGGCCAGCGGTGGCGCGAAGCAGAGGGAGGCCCTGTCGCGGCAGCTCGGGCGGTTGTGCCCGTAACCGATGCCTACGGGCACAACCTGCACGGATACCCCCTGGCTGGCGGCCAGCACCGCCAGCCGCGCCAGACCCTGATGAAGTCGGATCGGACCGTCCTCACGCTGGATCTGCCCTTCCGGGAACATGACCACCTGCTGGCCTGCCTCCAGCAGGTCCACCGCGTAGCGGAGGGTGGTGGTGCCAGGCCGCGTCTGGTCCACGGGGAAGCAGCCGAGACGGTGCAGGAACCAGCCCTGGATTCCCTTCATCTCCGTGACCGTGACCATGAAGCGGCAGTCCCGGCCGGTGACGCGCCGGCCGGCAGCGTGGGGAAGCAGCAAGGCATCCCAGCGGGCCCGGTGGGTGGGCGCCAGCAGCACCGCCCCCTCATGGGGAAGGTGCTCCGCGCCGAGAACGTCGATCCGGCTGAAAAAGGTGGGCAGGGCCAGGTCCTGAGTGGCCGCCATCGCGACCGGCGCCAACAGCGGACTGATGCCGTAGCAAAGGCTGCGCTCCCGTGAGATCAGGGCGGCGGGCGCTGCCGTTTCCGCCGTCATTCCTCGACCCGTCTCCGCCAACACCTGAGGCCGCGACGCTGCATACCTGCAAGCTAGGGGGAGGGGTCCTGCTCCGTTCCGTCCGGCGGGCAGTTGCCTCTGCGGCTGGCGTGCCGGCGGCTGGCGTGCCGCTCCATAGGATCGCGGCACGCGAGCCCCGTCCGGCCATGGCCAGCCTTGGCGTGAACATCGACCACATCGCCAACGTGCGCCAGGCGCGCCGGACGGTGGAACCCGATCCCGTCACGCTGGCCCTGCTGGCCGAGTTGGGTGGTGCCGACGGAATCACCGTGCACCTGCGCGAGGATCGGCGCCACATCCAGGAACGGGACGTGGAGCTGCTGCGGGCCACGCTCCGGAGCCGCCTCAATCTGGAGATGGCCGCCACGGCGGAGATGGAGGCGATCGCCCTGCGCCTGCGGCCGGACATGGTCACCCTCGTGCCGGAGAAGCGCCAGGAGGTCACCACGGAAGGAGGGCTGGATGTGAGGGGCCAGCTCGAACCGCTGCGGGCTCTGGTGGGGCGCCTGCAGGATGCCGCCATCCCGGTGAGCCTGTTCGTCGATGCGGACAGCACCCAGCTGGAGGGCTGCCGCGCCAGCGGCGCCCGCTGGGTGGAACTGCACACGGGCCGCTATGCCGAGGCCCGCTGGGCGGATCAGCCCCTGGAACTCGCGCGCCTGGTGGAGGGCACCGCCACGGCCCGCCAGCTGGGGTTGCGGGTCAATGCCGGCCACGGCCTCACCTATCAGAACGTGGAGCCGGTGGCAGCGATCGAGGGGATGGAGGAGCTCAACATCGGCCACACGATCGTGGCGCGCGCCCTGGCGGTGGGCCTGCAGGAGGCGGTGCGTCAGATGAGGGCGCTGGTCCAGAATCCCTGCCGCGATCCCCTGTTCGGCAGCACCAGCCCATGAGCGAGTCCGCCCCGGTCACCTACCACTTCGTCGCCGCCAGTGAGGCTTTCCTGACCGTGGAGGAACCGCTGGAGGAGGTGCTGCGCGAACGGGTCCGCAACTACGGAGAGAAAGGCAGGACGATCGACTTCTGGCTGGTCTGCCGCCCTGCCTTCCTGGAGGCCCCCGAGTTGGCGGCCGTGGCCGCCACGGTGCCGAGGCCGGCGGCCGCGTTGATCTCCACCGATGCCAGGTTCATCGAGTTTCTGAAGCTGCGGCTCGAATTCGTGGCCAGGGGGAGCTTCACGGCCCCTTGCGCCTCGATTCCGGATCCCCTCGCCGGGGTTGCCTGAGCCTTCAGCAGGCCCGCTGCTGCTGCAGGACCAACCAGCCGGAGAGGACCTCCTGCTCGGTGTGGTTCAGGGCGACGTCGGCAAGCAGGCGTTCCCTCAGACGCTCAAGGTCGTCGGGATGCAGCTCACCGTTCTCCTGCCAGTGGAGATCGGTGGTGATCAAGGTGTGGACTTGCTGATGAGCCGTTGCCACCATGTTGCCAGCCGAGGGGGCGCCGGACAGCCGGGAACTCAAGCTTTCTCCTGCAGAGATTCGGAAGATCAGGTCGGCTCCGAACCCTCACCCGCCTGATGGAACGATCACCGGCTGGCAGCCAAGCTTCAGAACAGCCCGAAGAAGCGGCGGCGGGGTTCAGGCTCCGTCGCTCCGGCTGTGGGTGTGCGGCTGCCCTCGCCGGGAGCAGGCGTGGCGCTGGGTGCCTGACGGCCGTCCTGCCGGTAGCGGGGCAGATTGTCGCCGATCGTGAGCAGCGCTTCCTTGTTTTTCCACCAGATCCAGTCGCGGATCGGTGGGGTGGCCAGCAGATCCGCCCGGCTGAGTCCGAGCCCGAGCCTGCGGGAGGCATCCACCAGCACGTCGAGCATGGCCTCGCTGTCCTTGCAGCGGGCCAGGGCTTCATTGGTGCGCGTTGCCCCGTTCAACGCCTTCACCAGCGCCCGCACCTTCTGGGGCACAGTGAGGGAAGCAGGTTCCATGGGCCCCGACCGCACTGATCGGACCGTACCAGCGCTGGACCTTCCGGCCCAGGCCTGGCGACCCTCAGGCTGACAGAAGGACCCTTCGAGGGCCACAATGAGCGCAATGCGACTTCTGCATGGCGTCCCCACCGCTGTCCTCCCGTCACTGGGTGATCGGCGACGTCCATGGCTGCGCCTCAGCCCTTCTTGATCTGATCGCCATTCTGCCGCCTGACGATCAGCTCGTCCTCTGTGGCGATGTGATCAACCGCGGCCCCCAGATCGAGCTCACGATGCAGGTGGCCTGGAGGCTGGTGCAGCGAGGTCGGGCCGTCTGGCTGCGCGGTAACCATGAGCAGCGTCTGCTGGAGGCTCTCGCCGCTGGTTCCTGGCTGGCCGATCCGGCCCTGGCCGGCTGCGACACCTACCGCCAGCTCGGCGAGGCCCGATGCCGTCTCTGGCAGGAGCGACTCGCCTCCCTGCCCCTGGCCTATTGGGGGGATGGCTGGGTGGCCACCCATGCAGGGTTCGATCCGATCCGCTGGGTTCCGGATCTCTCGATCCGCCGACCGTTCTGGGACCGTTACGACGGCCGCTTCGGCGAAGTGGTGATCGGCCATACCCCGGTCGAGCGGCTGGAGCGGAGCGACAGCGGCATCGTGAAGGTGGATACGGGCGCCTGCTACGGCGGACGGTTGACCGCCTACTGCCCCGAGATCGGAGCCCAGCGAAGCGTGCCAGGCCTGCGGGGGAAGCAGGGCAAGGCTCCGGCCAGCTGGGATCCCCGTTCCGGAGAACGGGCCGGTTGCCGTTGCTGACGGTCTACCGCAGCAACCGGGCCGACCTGCTGGCGCAGCTCCTTGCCCAGCAGCTGCTGCTCGCTCCGCCCGATCCGTTCGAGACGCTGGCGGTGGTGGTCAACACCTGGCCCACCAGTCGCTGGCTCGGTGAACAGCTGGCCGAGGGACTCGGCGGCATCGCCGCCAACCTCCGCTTTCCCTTCCCTGGCAGCCAGCTGCGGCGGGTCGTCGACCAGCTGCTCGGGGAGGATCCAGCCGGTAGTGACCCCTGGCAGGCCACCGATCTGGTCTGGCCGCTGCTGGAGCTGCTGCCGGAGTTGGTGGAGGCGCCGGAGGCCGCCCCGCTGCGGCGCTGGCTGGACTGCCGCGGCCACCACGACGAACTGGACCCGGCGCTGTGGCAGCTGGGCCGCGCCATCGCCGACGGCTTCGATGACCTCACCCTGTATCGGCCCGCCATGGCGGCAGCCTGGTGGAATGGCCTGGTGCACGACGGTCGGGGCGAACCCCTGCCGGAATCCCACCGCTGGCAGCCGCTGCTGTTCGCACGGCTGCGCGAGCGGCTTGGGGTCAGGCCGTTCGGGTTGAAGCTGCTCGACGCGATCGAGCGACTGCGCCGGGGCAGCGCCGAAACGAGCGGACTGACCGGCCCTCTGCGCCTGTTCGGCCTCAGCAGCGCCCCGCCGATCCAGGTGCAGTTGCTGCAGGCCCTCTCGGGGGCCATCCCGGTGGATCTCTATCTGCTCACCCCCTGCCGTGATCTCTGGCAGCGTTGCGCCGACCGCCGCCGCCAGCTGAGTGATGCGATCGCCCTGCAGCAGCCGTTCGGACTCGACTGGCTGCTGAAGACGCCTGGACTGGAGGCGCGTTTCGGGCGGCTGGGGGGCGAATTCCAGCAGCTGCTCGAGGGCACCGGCGAAACCCAGCTCGGTAGCTGGCAGGAGAGGGATCTGTTCTTCCTTCCCGCCAGTGCCGCCACCACGGCGGGTCGGGAACCCTCTCTCCTGGAGCAGCTGCAGGAGCAGCTGGTGGAGCCGGCTGAGGCCAGGCCGCTGCGGCGGGCCGCCGCCGACCATTCGCTGGAGTTTCACGCCTGTCCGGGGAGGCTGCGCCAGGTGCAGATCGTGCGTGATCGGCTCCTGCAGCTGATGGCCGCCGACCCAGGCCTGGAGCCGCGCCACATCCTGGTGATGACACCCGAGGTCGACCGCTTCGCGCCGCTCGTGGCCTCGGTGTTCGGCGACACCGCCGCCACTGGGGTGGAGCTGCCCTGGCGGCTCACCGACCGCAGCCAGCAGAGCGAGGCGGGTATTGCCTGCGGCCTGCTGCAGTTGCTGCGGCTGGGGGGCGAGCGGCTGACCGCCACCGCCCTGGAGGCGCTGCTCGAGAACGAGCCGCTCAAAGGGAGGTTCCAGCTGGAGACGGACGAGCCCGCTGCCCTCACCGCTGCCTTGCAGGACTGCGGCTTCCGCTGGGGTCTCGACGGCTCCGCCCGGGGCGGAGCGTTGGCCCACAGCCTCAGCTGGGCGATCGACCGCCTGCTTCTCGGCCTGGTGCTGCCTGACCGGCCCGGCCTGGCAGTCGCCGACTGTGCGCCCCATGCCCTGGCCGGCTCGATCGAGCGACAGGGGCGCTGGATCCAGCTGCTCACCTGCCTGCGCCGGGCCCTCGAGCGGTTGGGGCACCCCCGCACGGCGGCGGCGTGGGGTCTCTGGCTGCCCACCCTGCTGAGCGATCTGTTCGGCGATGGCGGCGATCGGGCCTGGGAGCTGCAGGCGATCCGCAGCGCGATCGCCGACTGGCAGGAGAGCGCCGAGGCCTGCCCGCTCCTGCTCGGTGCCCCGGTGGTGGCCTCGGTGCTGGAGGAGCGTCTCTCGGCCGAAAGCGGTCGCTTCGGCCACCGCAGCGGCGCCCTGACGATCAGCGCCCTGGAGCCGATGCGGGCGATCCCGTACCGGGTGATCGTGCTGATGGGCCTCGATGCCGCCGTCTTTCCGCGTCAGCGCCAGCGGCCGGGCTTCCACCCGATGGAGCAGCGGCGCCTGCTGGGTGATCCCGACCCGGCCGACCAGGACCGCTACGTGCTGCTGGAAGCCCTGCTTTCAGCCCGCGATCACCTGCTGCTCTGCTGGACGAGCCGGGAGGAGCGCAGGGGAGACACGTTGCCGCCGGCCACGCCGGTGCGTCAGTGGCTGGAGCAGCTGCGGGCAGATCTCGACGAGGAGGGTTTTCAGGGAGTGCTGGTGGAACATGCGGTGAATCCCCTGGATCGCCGCAACTTTCTGCGGCAGGGGGAGCGTCCCGCGCCCAGCTGCGACCGGCGCCTCTGCGACGCACGCCGCCGGATCGAGGCGGCGGCGGCCGGAGCGGGGGTGGGGGCGGCCGCAGGGTTGGTGCCACGGCCACCCCTCGCCCGCCGGTCCCTGCCCGACGAACGACCGGAGAGGGAGGGGCAGGCCGGCGCCGATCCCTACGACGATCTCTGCCGCTGGCTGGTCGCCCCGCAGCGGCAGTGGCTGCGGGAACTGGGGCTGCGCCCGAAGGAATGGGCCGAGGCGGTCGACGACCTTGAACCGCTGGAGCTGGACGAGCGCGGCCGGGCTGCCCTGCTGCGTGGGGCGCTGGGGCGTGGAGATCCGGGGGAGGCTGCATCCGACCCGCCCGACTGGACGGGGCTCACCCGCGGTCGCGGCCTGCTGCCGCCGCTGGCGGCGGGTCAGCTGGAGGTTCGGGGGCTGGAGCGGCGCTGGGCGTCACTGCAGGGGGTACTGAACCCGTTGGGGGAACCACGCCGGGAGAGGCACCGCTGGCAGCCGGCGGGGTTGCCTCACACCCTCGAAGCCGAGCTCGACTGGCGCGGTGACACCCTGGTGCTCATGCACACGGCCCGACCGCGGCCCGGACACCGGCTGGAGTTGTGGTTGCAGTTGCTGCTGGCGGTGGTCGGCGGGGCGCCCCCCGCCCGGGCGGTGCTGATCGCCCGCGATGGCGAGGGCTTCACGGTGCAGGAACGGCTGCGCCCGCCGCAGCGCCACGAGGCCATCGAACAACTGGAACAGCTGCTGATCTGGCGCGAGGCGCACAGGCTCCCCTGCTGGCCGGTGCCGCCGGCCAGCGGCTGGACCTATGCGCTGGCCGAGCAGGTCAGAGCCGGCAGCGGCAAGGCCAAGGCGGCGGCCAGCTGGGAGGGCAACAGCTTCCAGCCCGGGGAACGCAACCAGGAGGAGATGGCCCTCTGCTTCGGGGCCGGCACCGCCTTCGAGGCACTGCTGACGGGGATTTTCGGGCCCTTCCAGGAGCTGGCGTGCGCCCTGTATGCCCCCCTGCTGGAGCTGCGGCTCAAGCCATGACGCGAACCCAGCCCTCCATGGAGACCGCGGCCGAGCCCGCCGACTTCGCGGCCAACGCGCTGCCGCTGGATCCCGGTGTCCACCTGCTGGAGGCCAGTGCCGGCACGGGCAAGACCTTCGCCCTGGCCCACCTGGTGCTGCGATTGGTGGGCGAGCGGCAGCTGTCGCTGCGGCAGCTGCTGGTGGTGACCTTCACCGAGGCGGCGGCGGCCGAGCTGAAGGACCGCATCGGTCGCCGGTTGCAGCAGGCCCTCCGGGGCCTCGACATCCCGGCCCTCCCATCTCTGGATGCGGATCTGCAGCTGTGGCTGGAGCGCTGGCACCCGGACGAGAGGCCGCAGCTGCGCGCCCGGCTGCTGCTGGCCCTCGAGGAGCTCGATGGCGCCGACATCACCACCATCCACGGTTTCTGCCGCCGCATTCTGCGGCGGCAGGCACTGGAGGCCGGCCTGGGCCCCGAGGTGGAGCTCGAGGGGGAGGACGCCACGCTGCTGGAGCAGATCGTGCACGACTACTGGCAGCAGCAGCTGCTGCCCCTGCCCGCCCATCTGCTCGAGGGCCTGGTGACCAGGGGACTCAAGCGGGAGATGCTGCAGGACCTGCTCGGCAGCCTGGAGGGGGATCCGGCTCTGCGACCACCTCTACTGCCCGAAGGTCTGAGCGCCGACCAGCTGCTGCCGGAGCCGCTGATCGGCCTCTGGGACGCCAGCTGGCGGCGGTTCCGTGATCTGTGGCAGGAGCGAGGCGAGGCGCTGTATCAGGCGCTGAAGGACGCCCCCGCCCACTGGAAGACACTCGGCGCCAAGCCCTGCAGCGACTACCCGGCCCACCCCAGCAAGGATCGGGCTCAGGCGCTCAACGCCTGGCTCGCCGGCCAGGACTTGCCTGGCTCCTATGCCGCCGTGCTGGAGAAGAAGTCCAGCTGGCTGCCCGACTACTTCCACCCCGGTGCCTTCAGCAAGGTGGCGGCCAGGCTGGAGGGAGCGGAGCCTTCCCTGCCCGAACGGGAGCTGATGGAGGCGGTGGCGGCCCTCGTCGATGGTCCGGCCGAGGCCGTGCTCGCCCATTTCTGCCACTGGGGTGTCGGGGAACTGGAGCGGAGGCGACGGCGGACGGGGCGGATGGGATTCGGCGATCTGCTCCAGGGTCTGGATCCGGGTCCGGACGGGCTGGAGCGGAGCGATCTGCTCGCCTCTGTGCAGGAGCGCTATGCGGTGGCCCTGATCGACGAGTTCCAGGACACCGACCCGATCCAGTGGCGGATCCTGCGTCAGGCCTTCTGCCCGGCCGCCGCACCGGACTCCCGGCCCGAGGCCAGCGCCGCGAAGCGCCATCTGTTGGTGATGGTGGGCGATCCCAAGCAGGCGATCTACCGCTTTCGCGGTGGCGACCTGGGCACCTATCTGACGGCGCGGACCATGGCCGATGTCACGCATCGCCTCAGCCGCAACTTCCGCTCCTCGGCGGGCCTGCTCACGGCCCTGAATCGGCTGATGCAGCCGGGGCTGAAGCGCTCGGGGCTGCTCGTCCCGCCCGTGGTGGCGAGTCGGGGGACCGGGCGTGACGAGCTGGTGCTGCCGGAGGGGGAGGAGGCGCTGCAGCTGCTCTGGCTGGGAGGTGAACGCGCGGCAGGGGACAAGCCGTTGAGTCGCTCCCAGCTGGAGAGTGTTCTGCCGGAACGGGTGAGCGCGCTGGTGCTGGCCCTTCTGCGCCGGGGGCTCCGCCTGCAGCGGGGGGAGGGACATCGACCCCTGGAACCGGCCGACATCTGCCTGCTGGTCAGCCGCCACGATCAGGCCGAGGCACTGCGGCTGGCCCTGGAGCGTCGCGGCATCGCCAGCCGGCTGGTGAGCAAGGGGGATGTGTTCGAGGCTGAGGGCGCCGCGGTGCTGCAGCGCCTGCTCGATGCCCTGGCCGAGCCGGGCAGTGAACATCGCCAGCGCTTACTGGCCGCCTCGCCCCTGCTCGGCTGGAGCCCGCGGCAGCTCGCCACCGCCTCGGCCGCCGACTGGGACGCCCTCGCCGAACGCCTCGGCCGGCTCGCCGCCAGCCTGAGCGCCAACGGGCTGCTCGCCGCCCTGGGAGACCTGTTGCGCGGCGAGGATCTGGCCCGGCTCTCCCTGAGCGGGCGGCTGCTGGCCGACCTGCAGCAGTGCGCCGAACTGGTGCAGGAGCGGCTTCACCAGGAACGGATCGGGCCGGCCGCCGCCGCCGCCTGGCTGCGACGGCGGCGGCTCCACCCACCGCTGTCCGTGCCCGGGGACCACCAGCCCCACAGCGACGCGGTGGAATCGGCGGTGGGGGTTGTGACGGTGCACCGCAGCAAGGGTCTGGAGTTTCCTGTGGTGATCTGCCCCTATCTCTGGCAGGTGTCCGGTGGCGCGCCCAGCCGTGGCGCCGGGAAGCGCCCCTGGCGCCGCTGGACGCCACCGGGCGAGACGGAACCGCGGCTGGATCTGCATCTCGATCCGTTCTGGGGGGAGGGGCTGGCGTCGTCGCGACAGGAGCGCGAGGCTCTTGATGCCGAGAGCGAGCGGCTGGCGTACGTGGCCGTCACCCGCGCCATGGAGCTGCTGGTGCTCTGCTTCGGGCCTGCGGAGGGGCAGGCCGTCAATCCCCTTCACCCCTGGCTGTTCGCCGGCGAACCCAGCCCCGATCGCGGTGACGACAGGGATCCCTATCGCTCGCTGAGCGATGCCGACTGGC
This sequence comes from uncultured bacterium, assembly GCA_964355015.1. Taxonomy (GTDB): domain Bacteria; phylum Cyanobacteriota; class Cyanobacteriia; order PCC-6307; family Cyanobiaceae; genus CAYHCE01. The sequence continues at coordinate 21,614 of CAYHCE010000015.1, forward strand.
TGGAGCGCCTGCGGGGGGAGGTCGCCAGCCGTTCTCTGCCGCTGCGCCTGATCACGGCGGATCCTGATCTGTCGGCGCGAGCCCGCTGGCAGGCACCGCCCCAGCCGGGTGCCCTGGAAACGGGACCTGTGCCCACCTGGCGGCTGTCCTCGGGCTGGGGACGAAGCAGCTACTCGAGCTGGACCCACGGGTCAGGGGGCGGCCTTGGCCCCGAGGCGCTGGAGGAGGGCCGTGAAACCGACGCCCTGGCGGAACTGGATCCTCTCGCCGTCGGCCCTCCCGATCTGGCCGCGGCCAGCTGGAGCGCCCTGGGTCCCCTGGCCACATTTCCCCGCGGCGCCGGCGCCGGCGACTGCCTGCACCGCATCCTCGAGCGCGTCGACCATCGCCAGCCGGGCTCGAGTCAGGCCCACGCCGAGCTGGTGCGCCGGGAGCTGGAACGGGCAGGGTTGCCGACGGAGCAGGGCGCACCGGTGCTGGTTTTCCTCGAGCAGCTGCGACTGACGCCCATGGGCGCTGCCCTGGGTGGCTTCCGGCTCGCCGACCTGGCGCCGGAGCGATGTCTGAACGAAATGCAGTTCGATCTGCCGCTGGCAACGGGTGATGAACCGGCCGGGGCTCCCGCCGCCGGCGACCGGCGCCAGCTTGTGCGGGCCGAGGAGCTGGCCCGTGTCTTCCGGGAGCACCCCGGCGGTCGCTTCGGGGTGTCCTATGCCGATCAGCTGGCCGATCTGCCGGTGGCCAGCCGCGGCTTCCTCACCGGTTCGATCGATCTGGTCTTCACCGCTCCCGATGCCAGGGGCCGCACCCGCTGGTGGGTGGCTGACTGGAAGAGCAACTGGCTTGGGGTCCGAGGCGATGACGGGCAGCCGCTGGCCTGTGGTCCGCTCCACTACGGGCAGGAGGCGATGGCGGCCCTGATGGCCGGCCACCACTACCCGCTGCAGGCCCACCTCTATCTGGTGGCCCTGCACCGCTACCTGCGCTGGCGACTGCCGGGCTATCGGCCTGAGCGGGACCTCGGAGGGTACGTCTATCTGTTTCTGCGGGGAGTTCCGGGCCCGCTCAGGCCGCCGCCCGGCCTGTCGATGCGGGAGATGGCCGTACCCGGAGTGTTCGTGGAGCCGGTGACGCTTCCGCGTCTGGCAGCCCTTGATGCTCTGCTGCGGGAGGGACAGCCGTGAGCGGCCCCCCGGCAGCCGCGGCGACGGGATCGCCCGGCCCCCGCCCCTGGGTGGAACCCCTGGGCCGTGCCCTGGCCGAGGCTCTGCCGCGCCTCTACGCAGTTGCCCCCGATCCGCTCCTGGTCGAGCTGCTGCAGGCCCTCACCGCCGCCCTGGCGCGAGGCGAGCTCGAGGTGCCCCTGCAGGGTCCCGCCCCGGAGGGAATCTCGGAGTGGGTCTGGCCAGAGGGACAGCGCCGGGCTCTGGCGCGCTCCGGGCTGGCCGACGACCGGTCCCCCGCCGGCCCGCCGGGTCCACTGCTGCTCACGGCCCTGGGGGTGGGCTGGCGTCGCTGGCTGGAGCAGCTCGACACCGTTCTGGCGGATCTGCACAGGCGTGCCCTGGCTCCGCTGACCCAGCCGCTCGACCCCCAGCAGCTGGAACGCGCTGTGGAGGTCGCGGGTCGTCGCGGGGGGCTGGACGGCCGCCAGCGCCAGGCGGTGGCGGCCCTGCTGCGCCACCGCCTGGTACTGCTGGGCGGCGGGCCCGGTACGGGCAAGACCAGCACCGTGGTGCAGATGCTGGCGGCGTCACTGGAGTTGAGGCCGGATCTTCGGCTCCACCTGGCGGCGCCCACCGGCAAGGCGGCGGCCAGGTTGCGCCAGGCGATCGGCGAGCGAGCCGGCACCCTGACCCCTCTGCTGGCCGGCCGGCTGGCCGCCGTGCCCTGCACCACCCTGCATCGGCTGCTGGAGAGCCGCGGCGAGAGTTTCGGACGCGACCGGGACCATCCGCTGGCCCTTGATCTCCTCGTTGTGGATGAGGTGTCGATGCTCGACCTGCCGCTGACGGCGGCGCTGCTGGATGCCCTGCCGGCCGAGGCCCAGCTTCTGCTGGTGGGAGATCCGGCCCAGCTGCCGCCGGTGGGCCCCGGCGCGGTATTGAGCGAGCTGTACCAGCCGCCGCGGCTGGCCGGCCTCGGTGAGGCGGCGATCCAGCTGGCCACCACCTACCGCAACGACGGGGCCATCGCCCGGGCGGCGGAGCGACTGCGCCGCGGCGACCTGGACGGACTGCTGGACACACTCCGGCAACTGGAGGCGGCGGACAACCTGTGCTGGTGGCGTTGCCGTCCTCCCCAGCTCCCGCCGCAGCTGGGCGAGCGCCTGAGGGCCCATCAGGACCGGCTGCGACAGCTGGCCCGGCAGTGGGATCCCACCGAGCTCGAAAGTGGGCTGGCTCTGCTGCGCGAAGTCGACAGCTTCGTGGTGCTGGCCCCCACGCGGCGGGGGCCCTGGGGGGTGGAGGCCCTGCATCGGCGCCAGCTGGGGGCGGCGGAACGACTGGGAACCTCGGCCTGGCCGCTGGGAACCCCTGTGCTCTGCCAGCGCAATCTGAGCGAGCAGGGGCTGGCCAACGGAGATGTGGGGGTGGTGGTGGAGCTGGAGGGCCAGCGGCGCTTGCTGTTTGGAGGCAGCGATGCCTTGGGCGCCGCCGCCCTGCGCCTGATCCATCCCAGCCGTCTGGCCGGGGCGGAGCCGGCCCTGGCCCTCACCATCCACAAGGCCCAGGGCAGCCAGTACCGGGAGGTCGTGGTGCTCATGCCGGAGTCGCTTCCCGGGGATGGAGGCCGGGAAGCAACTCGAGATGGCCGCCTGCTTTACACCGCTCTGACACGGGCGCAGCAGGAGGCTGTTCTGATCACACCCGACCAGCTGGACTGGTTGCCTGCTGCAGTGGAGCAGCCGATCAGCGGATGAACAGCATCTCCTGGTAGGTGGGCAGGGGCCAGGAGGCATCGTCCACCAGGGTCTCGAGTCCATCGACGGCCTCGCGGATCTTGTGCATCAGCGGCAGCAGGGTGTCGGCGCAGTGGCGCATGTGGTTCTCGGTGCCGTGGGGCGGCTGGGCCAGCGCCTGCTCCAGTGCCGTGCAGCTCGCCAGCAGTTGCTGGTTCAGGGAGGCAATCCGGCCGGCTGTCTCCCGGTCGGGGGGCAGACCCAGATCCTCCTGGTAGCGCAGGGAATTGGCCAGTTGGCCCAGATAGCCCATCACCGAGGGATAGATCTGGGTGCGGGCGATCTGCAGAGCCAGCTTGGCTTCCACCTCCACGGCCAGCACGTACTGCTCGGCGTAGACCTCGAAGCGGCTCTGAAGCTCGAGCGGGCTGAGCACTCCCTGCCGCTCGAACAGATCGCGCACATCATCGCGCTTCAGTACCAGCAACGCATCGGCAGTGGTGGGCAGGTTCTCCAGACCCCGCTCCTCCACGGCCATTCGGTGCCAGTCGCTGGAATAGCCGTCGCCGCCGAAGACAACGTCGCCATGCTCCTGCATGATCAGCTTGAGCACGGCGTAGGAGGCCGACTCCAGTGATTCGCCGCCGCTCATCTTCTGTTCGAGCTGATCACAGATGTAAGCGAGTGAATCGGCCAGAATGGTGTTCAGCGCCACCAGCGGACCGGCCACCGACTGGTTGGAGCCCACGGCGCGGAACTCGAAGCGGTTGCCGGTGAAGGCGAAGGGGGAGGTGCGGTTGCGATCGCCGGGATCCTTGGGGAACTCCGGCAGGGTGTCGACGCCGAGCTGCATCATCCCGCCGCTGGCGGAACCCTTGAGATCGCCTTCCTTGATCTGCTTAAAGACGTCCTCCAGCTGACTGCCCAGGTAGACCGAGATGATGGCGGGCGGCGCCTCGTTGGCCCCCAGGCGGTGATCGTTGCCGGCGGTGGCCACCACGGCGCGCATCAGGGGGCCGTAGAGGTGGACGCCACGGATCACCGCCGCGCAGAACAGCAGGAACTGCATGTTCTCGTGGGGGGTGTTGCCGGGGTCGAGCAGGTTGCCCTGGGTGGGGTTCCCAACGGACCAGTTGACGTGCTTGCCGGAGCCGTTGATGCCCTCGAATGGCTTCTCGTGCAGCAGGCAGTTCATGCCGTGCCTGCGGGCTGTGCTCTTCAGCAGGGTCATGGTGAGCTGCTGGTGGTCGGTGGCCACGTTGGCCGCCTCGAAGAAGGGAGCGATCTCGAACTGGCCGGGAGCCACTTCGTTGTGCCGGGTCTTGGCCGGGATGCCCAGCTTGTACATCTGGCGCTCCACGTCCTGCATGAACACCTGCACCCTCTGCGGGATCGCCCCGAAGTAGTGGTCATCGAACTGCTGGCCCTTGGCCGAGGGGTGGCCGAACAGGGTGCGCCCGGCCAGCAGCAGATCGGGCCGCAACGGCAGGAAGGCGCTGTCCACCAGGAAGTACTCCTGCTCGGCGCCGCAGCTGGAATTGACCGGGGCCACATCGGTGTTGCCGAGCAGCTTCAGCAGGCGCTGGGCCTGCTTGTTCATCGCCGAGTTGGAGCGCAGCAGGGGGGTCTTCTTGTCGAGTGCCTCTCCGGTCCAGGAGATGAACACCGTGGGGATGCAGAAGGTGACCCCGTTCGGGGTCTCCATCAGGAAGGCCGGGCTGGTGATGTCCCAGGCGGTGTAGCCCCGGGCCTCGAACGTGGAACGGATGCCGCCGCTGGGGAAGGAGGAGCCGTCGGGTTCGCCCTGCACCAGCACCTTGCCGGTGAACTCGGAGATGGTGGAGCCGTCGCTCTGGACGGAGATGAAGCCGTCGTGTTTCTCGGCGGTGGAGTTGGTGAGAGGGTAGAAGACGTGGGCGTAGTAGAGGGCGCCGCGGCCGGTGGCCCACTCCTTCATGGCCTGGGCGACCACGTTCGCCACCGACATGTCCAGCTTGCCGCCCTCCTTTACGGTGCGCTGCACCGACTTGAAGACGTCCTTGGGCAGGGCAGCCTTCATCTTGGCGAGATCGAAGACGTCGCTGGCCCACAGCTCCTGAAGCGGCGTGGCGGGGGCAGTGGCGGCCGCCGGGCGCTCCTGGATAGTGTGGATGGCGGCGAGGCGCTGCGGGCTGGGCATAGGGAGCGAAAAAGTCTCGGAGCATCCAAGGCGGGTGGGGGTCCCTTGAGGTGAAGCCGTTGCTACACATCACTAACCCCTGCAACATGCCGGGCGAAGGTGACTGTGGCCGGCGCACTCTGTGCGGTGATTCCCTACTTCCAGCCGCCAGCGCCGGTCTGCCGCTGCCTGCCTGCCGCCGACTCCGGGAGCCGTGAAGCGCCCGGGCCACCCTTGCCTGGTTCTGCCCAAACGGATCCTGAGTCTCTGGGCCGGGAGTCCCACCCCCGTTCGGAGGAACACCTTGTCGCCGCAGGGCCCCAGCCTGGTGGACAGGGTCTTCCAGGTGGCCTCGGTTCCTGATCGGCTCGATCAGCGCCCTGGCTCCGATCGATTCGCTCCGCAGCGATGGGACAGACTGAGAACGCCAACAGCCAGGACCCGATGATCCGCTACTTCCTTCTGCTGCCGGATCCCAAGGGAGGGGAGGCTACCCTCGGCAGGCTGATGGACGACCGTTCCGAGTCCTGCTTCGACACCTCCGCCACCCCACCCACCTGGCAGGGTTGCAGGAACCAGATTCAGCGCCGGCTCCACGACCACGACAAGATCGCCGAGATCAGTCTGGCCCGTGCCCAGGCCTGGCAGCCTGCTGCCTTTGCCTGATACCCCCGGCCAGATCGGCGAGCGCACCCTGCGTCCCTGGGGCTGGTACGAAACCGTCGGGACCGGTTCTGGCCATCTCATCAAGCGCCTCTGGCTCGACCCGGGCCGGCGCATCTGCCTGCAGCGGCACCGTCATCGCTGTGAGCACTGGGTGGTGGTGGAGGGCAGCGGCCAGCTGGAATGTGAGGGATCGGCTCTGGACGCGGCGGTGGGAACCACTCTGTTCATTCCCCTGGGAGCGGTGCACCGGGCAACGGCCGCAGCGAACGGACTACTGATCGTGGAAGTGCAGCGCGGAGAGGATCTGCGGGAAGAAGATATCGAGCGTCTCGAGGATGATTACGGCCGTTCCTGAGCCCCGGCTTCAGGCTTGGCGGAAACAGCACCCCCTAATGATAGAGTTGGTGTTCCCCCTTTGATAAAGGGCAAGGCAGTCTTGCTTCAGGCCCTGTGGCCGCGAGATTCGGGTAGCTGCCGGCCTGCGTTGAAGGAATTCCCAGGCCAACGCCCCAACCACACTCCGTGACCCAGCCCTCCGCGTGCGAGAGCTTCGCTTGCTCTGTCGATCTCAGCTCGACTCCCGCCCGCCCCATCTCCACAGCCATCCCTACCCAGAGCGAAACCATCACCACCACCCCCTCCGTCGAGCCCGGCGCCACCGTCACCAGCAGCGTCGACCTGAGCGCCCTTGAGCTGGGCGTCCCCGCAACGTCTCCCGGTGCCGACGATTCGCTCCTCCCCGCAGCCGAGCCCGACACCACCCTCATCGGCCCGATCGAAACGCCCACAGCGGCCGGAAGCGGCGAGGCCGGCGGCTTCTCCGGTTTCGGCTTCGGTCCCGAACTCGTCGAGGCAGTGGCCGCCTGCGGCTACACCGACCCCTCGCCGATCCAGAAGGCCGCCATCCCCGAGCTGATGCTGGGCCGCGATCTCGTCGGCCAGGCCCAGACCGGCACCGGCAAGACAGCCGCCTTTGCCCTGCCTCTGCTGGCGCGCCTTGATCCCCAGCAGCGCACCCCCCAGGTGCTGGTTCTCACCCCAACGCGCGAGCTGGCGCTGCAGGTGGCCGAGGCGTTCAACGGCTATGCGGCCCGGCTGCCCCAGGTGAGGGTGCTGCCGATCTATGGAGGCGCAGATTTCCGCGATCAGATCGTGCGCCTCAAGCGCGGCGTGCAGATCGTGGTCGGCACCCCCGGCCGGGTGATGGACCATATGCGCCAGGGAACTCTCGACCTCTCGGGTCTGCGCAGCCTCGTGCTTGACGAAGCCGACGAGATGCTCCGCATGGGCTTCATCGACGACGTGGAATGGGTGCTGGAGCAACTTCCCGCCCAGCGCCAGGTGGTTCTCTTCTCCGCCACCATGCCGTCGGAGATCCGCCGGCTCTCCCGCAAGTATCTGCAGGATCCCGCCGAAGTCACCATCCGTCAGAAGGGGGCCGAATCGAGTTCGATCCGCCAGCGCCACCTGGTGGTGCATGCGGCCCAGAAGCTGGAGGCGCTCACCCGGGTGCTGGAGGCTGAATCCAGGGAAGGCGTGATCATCTTCGCCCGCACCAAGGCCATCACCCTGGCGGTGTCGGAAGCGCTGGAGCAGCATGGCTACGACGTGGCCGTGCTCAATGGCGACGTGCCCCAGGCCCAGCGCGAACGCACCGTGGAGCGGCTGCGCAGCGGCCAGGTGAATGTGCTGGTGGCCACCGACGTGGCGGCCCGCGGCCTTGACGTGGACCGGATCACGCTGGTGATCAACTACGACATCCCCTTTGACAGTGAGGCCTACGTCCACCGCATCGGTCGCACGGGCCGGGCGGGTCGCAAGGGTGATGCGATCCTGTTCCTCACTCCACGTGAGCGGCGTTTTCTCACCGGGCTGGAGCGGACAGTGGGCAAGCCGATCACCCTGATGGAGGTGCCCACCAACGCCGACATCAACCAGAGCCGGCTCGATCGCCTGCGTCAGCGTCTCACCACACTGGTGGGCACACCTCGGGCGGATGCCCAGGAGCTGGCGCTGCTCAGTGAGATCCTGCAGCGGGTGGGCCGCGAGATCGAAACCAGCCCCGAACAGCTGGCCCTGGCCGCACTGCAGCTGGCCGTCGGCGAGCGGCCTCTCCTCGTGCAGGGGTCGGAGTCGTGGCAGACGCCCACCCCGTGCAGGGATCGTCAGCGGGACGACGACGACCGTCGCGGCGACCGCCGCAGGCCTGAGCGGCAGGGACGTCCTCCCTCGGCCGGACGTGGCGATGGTCAGGCCCCTCCCGACGCCGACATGGAGCGGTTCCGGATTGAGGTGGGTTGGCAGGACAGGGTCAAGCCGGGCAACATCGTTGGGGCGATTGCCAACGAGGCCGGTCTGAACGGTCGCAGCATCGGCAGGATCCAGATCTTTGACACGCACAGCACCGTGGACCTTCCCAGCGGCATGCCCGAGGATGTGTTCAACGCGCTCCGGCAGTTGCGGGTCATGAACAAGGAACTCCAGATCACCCGCTTCCCCTGCTGAGCTTCGCGATCCTTCCACGGAGTTCTCCTTCTGCATGACGACCCTCCCCGTGATCGATCCCCGCCGAATCCGGGGATCGGTTCTTCGTGCCGGTGTGGCCTTCGCCTCCTTGCTGGAGCTGACGGCAATCTTCGTTCTGGCTTCGCCGCCGGCCCAGGCCGGCGGCAGTCTCGAGGCCTCCGCCAGCTCTGTCCTTCAGGATGAGAGAGTCACGAAGTTCTGCCTGGCCACGGTGAGTGCGGCGTTCCAGGCTGCCCGCAAGGTGGCGCCCCCAGGCCTCGAGGCCTTCGCCTGCACCTGTTTCATCGACCAGGTCTCCCAAGGGGTGGGTCTCGATGTCGCCCAGTCCACTTGCCGCCAGAAGGCCTCGGCCCGCTACAACCTGTAGGGACCGAACGGCCTGGGTGGATCGGGAGCCGGACGCCCTGATCCGGAGGTTCAGGCGCACATACCGGTCACTTCATCGGTCTGGAGCAGGGTCAGCTGTCGCAGGGACAGCTGTTCGATGGCGGCGATCAGCGTGGGCTGGACCTCCTGGGTCTCACTCATGACCAGGGACTGCAGCAGGTCAAAGTGGTCCTGGGCTGCGAGCTCGCCGTTTTCGCACCAGGCCAGACTCCATGGGACGGGGGCGGACATCGGTTCGGGATCAGGAGGTGTTGGTTTGCTCACAATGGGTCAGGCGTCACTGCGGTGCCCGTTTCTTCGGGTTTGCTTCGGATCCGCTTCACCCTTCTCCAACCCCCTGATCCTGCGTGTCTCGCATGGATCGTGCCTGTGGCGGAGGTTCTCCCTCTCGGCAGGCCCCAGCCCTGGCGAGCCCGGCAGATCTCTGCAGTACTGGCTGCCGGAATTGTGTTCGCCGATACAGCAGCAGGAAGTGGCCGGAGCGGGAGAACCAGGCTCCGAAGCCTGTAGAATCCGGATGGATTCCGAGGCTGGAAAGGCTCCCATCGATCCGCTCCAGTGGACCCGCTCCGGATGGGCAGTCCTTGAGGAGCCAACAGTTTCGAGGAATCAGTTCCAGGCTCCATTCAGGGAATGACCATTTACGTAGGCAACCTCTCCTTCCAGGCCGAACAGGAGGACTTGCTCGATCTTTTCGGCCAGTACGGAGAAGTTCGTCAGTGCAGCCTTCCCCTCGATCGGGAAACCGGTCGTAAGCGTGGCTTCGCCTTCGTCGAACTCGCTGATGACGCATCCGAGCAGAAGGCCATCGACGATCTGCAGGATGTGGAGTGGATGGGGCGGATGATCCGCGTCAACAAGGCGAGCCCCCGCGAGCGCAGCGGTGGTGGTAACCGTGGCGGTTACAGCGGCGGTGGCGGTGGCGGTGGCTACGCAGGTGGCGGCAATGGAGGCGGCGGTAACCGCTGGTGAACCCAGCCTCCGGGGCCGGGGTCATCCGCCAGCAGCGATTGATCGGCCGCCGCCCGGAAGTCAGTCACAGTGAACCGCAGGGGTGACCGCCGCGAAAGCTGGTGGAGGCAGTGGCTGATCCGCTGGGCTGATTCTGTCTCCGAAACCCGGCCGGGAAGCTCGGCTCCACGCACAGGTCAGCCTTCCCCGCAGCTGGCCTCTTTTAATGGCGAGTGGCCCTCTCCGCGTTGCCGGGCCTCCCTCCGCACGCCCCATGGCCCCATCGCCAGCCCGTCCGACCCTCACCCGACTGCTCACCGCCCTGCGGCCCCATCAACGCGCTGTCTGGCTGGCGTCGGCCTGTTCGGTGCTGAACAAGCTGTTCGATCTGGCGCCTCCGGTGCTGATCGGCCTGGCTGTGGATGTCGTGGTGCGGCAACAGACCTCCTGGCTGGCGGCTCTCGGCTTCGCGTCGGTACCCAGCCAGCTCGGCCTGCTGGCAGTGCTCTCCTTCCTGATCTGGAGCGCCGAATCGCTGTTTGAGTATCTGTACGGGGTGCTGTGGCGCAACCTGGCCCAGACCGTGCAGCACGAGCTGCGGCTCGAGGCCTACGACCATCTCCAGCGGCTGGAGATGGCGTTCTTCGAGGCGGGCAGCAGCGGTCGGCTGATGGCGATCCTCAACGACGACATCAATCAGCTCGAACGCTTCCTCGACCACGGCGCCAACGAACTGCTGCAGCTGATCACCACCGTGCTGGCGGTGGGCGGGGCGATGGTGGTTCTGTCGCCGGCGGTGGCGGGGGTGGCCTTCCTGCCGATCCCGGTGATCCTCTGGGGGTCGCTCGTCTTCCAGAAGCGGCTGGCGCCCCGCTACCGGGAGGTGCGTGACCGGGCCGGCGATCTCAACAGCAGCCTGGCCAACAACCTGGGCGGCATGCTCACGATCAAGAGCTACGCCGCCGAAGCGTGGGAACTGGAGCGGGTGCGGCGCGAGAGCGACGCCTACCGGGCCAGCAACCGCCGTGCCATCCGCCTTTCGGCCGCGTTCATCCCCCTGATCCGTTTTGCGATCCTGTTCGCCTTTCTGGCGATCCTGGTGATCGGTGGCCTGCAGGCCTGGAAGGGTGCCATCGCCGTCGGCAGCTACAGCTTTCTGGTGTTCATCACGCAGCGGCTGCTCTGGCCGCTTACCACCCTGGGCCGCACCCTGGACGACTACCAGCGGGCCATGGCCTCCACCAACCGGGTGCTCGACCTGCTCGAAACCCCGATCGCGATTCCCAGCGGCGATCAGCCCCTGCCGCCGGAGCAGGTGAAGGGCGCCCTGGAGTTCCGCGACGTGAGCTTCGGCTACGCCGGCCGCGATCTGCTGCTGCAGGGCTTTGAGCTGGCGATTCCGGCCGGATCCACGCTCGGAATCGTGGGGGCCACGGGCTCGGGCAAGAGCACGATCGTGAAGCTGCTGCTGCGGCTCTATGAGGTGCAGCGGGGGGAGATTCTGATGGATGGGATCCCGATCCGGCAGCTGAGGCTCCAGGACCTGCGCCGTGCGATCGCCCTGGTCAGCCAGGAGGTGTTCCTGTTTCACGGCACGGTGGCCGAGAACATCGCCTATGGCAGCTTCGACGCCGGTGCGGCGGCGATCGCCCGCGCCGCCGCTCTGGCGGAAGCGGCCGGCTTCATCGAGGCCCTTCCGCACGGCTACGACACGGTGGTGGGCGAGCGGGGCCAGCGGCTGTCCGGCGGACAGCGCCAGCGCATCGCCCTGGCACGGGCCATCCTGAAGAACCCGCCGGTGCTGATTCTCGATGAGGCCACGGCCGCGGTGGACAACGAGACCGAAGCCGCGATCCAGCGCTCCCTTGATCTGATCACCGCCGAGCGCACCACCCTGGTGATCGCCCACCGGCTGAGCACGATCCGCCACGCCGATCGGATCGTGGTGATGGAGAAGGGGCGGATCGTGCAGAGCGGTCGCCATGAGGAGCTGCTGGAAAGGGGCGGGGCCTATGCCAACCTCTGGCGGGTGCAGGCCGGACTGCGGAAGGACGAAGCGCTCACGGCCTGAATGCTCCAGCATGGGAGGACTGTGTTCTGCGGTATCCAGCGGCGACTGTCACCGGCCCATGGCGCTGAACTCCGGTCCCTACCACCTGCTGCCGGCTCCCCGTGGTGATCTGCTGGAGTTACCGGTTCGGCGCCTCCAGCCCACCCAGCTCTGCCTCGGCCTGGCGGAGGTGCGAGCCCGGGCGATCGATTTCAGCCGGGAATCGCCACTGGAGCGCCGACGTTACCTGCGCTCGCGACCGGTGCCGGTGGCTGTGAGCAGTGCGGGCGAGCACTGGATGATCGACCGGCACCATCGGCTGCGGGCCCTGCTCGAGGTGGATCCCGACGCCACCGCCTTCTGCTCCGTGGTGCTGGAGCTGGAAGGAGCCAGCCGCACCCACTGCCTGGAGGAGCTCAACCGTCGGGGCTGGCTGTATCTGCACGATGGCGCTGGTCAGGGTCCCCATGCCCCCGAACGCCTGCCTCCCCAGCTCAGCGGGCTGGACGACGACCCTTACCGCAGCCTGGTCTGGAAGCTCAGACAGGAAGGCCTGATCCGCTCTCAGCCCCTGGTGCCGTTCCTGGAATTCCGCTGGGGAGCCTGGCTGCGGCGCCAGGATCTGCCCACCTTCAGCTCGCAGGATCTGCAGCCTGCCCTGCCTCTGGCTCGTCAGCTGGTGCGGAGCCAGGGGAGCGGAGGGATCCCAGCCGGTTGAGCCCGTCGGGCCGGCCGCAAAACTGGACGGCAACGCTGACGGGTGATGCAGAAGACCCCGGTTGGATGAAATAAGGTTTCATTATGAAGACAACGCCTGCCCAGACCCCTCGCTCCGGGAGTGCCGCAGGTCGTACTCTTCCACGTTCCCGGCGGGTAGCGGGCGCCAGCGGCGGCACGGCCGAGGCGAACCGTGAGCCTTCCGATCCACCCGTGGCTCCCATGGCGGCTCACTCCCGGTCGCGCCGCGGCCCCATCCTGCTGGCCATGCTGCTTGGCCTTGCCGGCGGCCTGGCCCTCTCGGGTCCCCTGGCTTCGTTGGTCCTCAAGGGGGATCTGCTGGCCGAAACCCGCAAGCTCGCCAATCCCTTCTCCGGCTGGGGGGGCGGCGACCAGGATCTGCTGGTGCTCGGCACCGACGTGGGTGGCGGCAACACCGACGTGATGTTCGCCTGTCGGGTCGAGAACGGCACCACCCGCATCATTCAGGTACCGCGCGACACCTACATCGATTCAGCCCGCTTCGGTGGCGTCAAGGCCAATGCCCTCTATGCCTACGGAGGCCTGGATGCCGTCAAGTCGGAACTTTCCCAGCGGTTGGGGCGCCCGATCGGCCACCACATCCTGGTGAACCTGGCCGCGATCCGGCACATGGGAGATGTGCTGGGCGGTGTGGAGGTGAACGTGCCGAAGCGCATGTACTACGTGGACAACAGCCAGGGCCTTTCCATCGATCTCCAGCCCGGCCTGCAGACGCTGAAGGGCCGTGACCTGGAGGGCTTCCTCCGCTTCCGCCACGATGAGGAAGGGGACATCGGACGCATCGAGCGTCAGCAGCTCGTGCTGCAGGCCCTGTTCAGCAAGCTGACCCGGCCGGAGAACCTGGTGCGCCTGCCGAGTCTGCTGGCCGCCGCCCAGAAGGATCTCAAGACCGACCTGGGCCCGATGGAGATGGGCGGGCTGATCACTGCCATGGCCACCACCAAGCTCAGAGCCGAGCGGCTCGGCGGCCGTCCCTTCGACCAGGACGGCATCAGCTACTGGCAGGCCGACTGGCCCTCGGCAAACGCGGCTGCCAGCACAGGTTCCAGCACGGAAAACGACAGGGGTCGCTACCGCTTCCTGTTCTGATCTCTGCAGCCGCCGCCTCCCGAACCGGAGCGGCTCAGGGCTTTGCCTTGCCGTTCGGGTCCCGGTAGGAGAGGGTGATCAGAGCCAGCAGCAGCCCCACCATCGCCAGCACAGGCGTCGACGCCGCCACGGTCACCCCTAGCGCTCCGGTGAACCAGATCGAGGCGGCACTGGTGAGACCGTGCACCTCCGGAATCGACTGGCCGACCGGTCGTTTCTCCCGCAGGATCTCACCGGCCCCGAGAAAGCCCGCCCCCGTGGTGACTCCCTGGATGGCCCTGCTGCGGGCGTCGAGATCGGGGCCGGCGGCCAGCACCATCAGGCAGGCGCTCAGCGCCACCAGCACATGCACCCGCAGCCGGTTCGGGTGGTGGACGGAGGTGTGGGCGCGGTTGTAGCCCACCGCCAGCCCGCACAGCACCGCCAGACCCATGCGGAGCAGGGCCTCCAGATCGGGCGTGAGCTGCAGCATGGATGGCCCTCCGTTCCCTCCATCATCTGGATCAGGGGTACCGTTTGGCGCACGTCGTGTGCGGGTCGGCAGGATCGTGCGGCGGCGGCTGCACGACGCGGAGACCGTAGCCCGATGGGATTCCGACTTCACCTGCTCACCGGTGAGGAGTGGCGCAGCAGCCTGCGCACGGCTATCGCCGGGCTGATCGCCGCCGCGATCGCCCTGCGCTGGAGCGGCGACAACAGCGTCGACGTGTGGTATTGCCTCTACGGCGTGGCCCGCAGCAATCTCGCCGACCAGCGGCTGTCGGCGCGGCTGGCCCGCGAACGCATCCTGGGAACTCTGTTCGGCGGGGCGATCGGGGCGGGGCTGGTGCTGCTCGGCAACGGCTGGGCCCTTGTGGGTGTGGCCTATCTGCTGGTGGAACTGCTGGGGAACCGCCTGGGTCTGAGCAGCGGCAGCCGCAGCAACGGCACCGTGGCGGCCGTGCTGCTGCTGATGGTGCCCGATTACGGCAGGCAAGGCGCCAGCTGGGTGCTCCTGCGCACGCTCTGGCATCTGATCGGCCTGGCGATCGGCATGGCAGTGGAGCATCTGCTCTGGCCACGGGGCGACAAGGAGCGGCTGGCGGAACTGGAGCACGAGCTGATCGTGCGGCTGCAGGGGCTGAACCGGGAGCCGGACCCGGCAGCATCCCAACGGCTGGAGAGACAGCTGGTCAGCGGTTTCCGCCGGATCCGCGAGCTGGCCGAGCAGGCGGCTGCGGCGGACCCGGCTGCCTGGGCGCAGCGGGGCGGGGACGAGCGGCTGCGGACGCTGGAGCAGGCCGTGATCCACGGCACGGCTCTGGTGCGACACCCGCTCACGGCAGTGCCCGAGGGCCCCCTTGCCCGCCGCTGCATAGCGCTGGATCGCTGCGCTCTCGCCAGGCAGCTGGAGCGTCTGGGGGCGGTGGCATGGGCGGCCTGAACCTGCCCCTCGTGCTGCGCAATGCCATCGTTCTCGCCGTGTCGGCGGGGCTGGCGGAGCTGTTTCAGCTGAGCGAGGGGGTCTTCCTGGTGCTGGCGGCCCTGATGACCCTGGAGGGCTCGATCGGTCAGGGGCTGGTGGCGGGTCGCGAACGGATCGTGGGCACGTTCTGTGGCAGCGCCGTCTGTCTGTTGGTGCTGGGAGTGCTGCACTGGCAGGGGGTGCCGGCAGCGGGCCTCGGCCTGGGCCTGGTGCGGGTGATGGGGCACAGCCTGGGGCTCGCCAGCGGCTTCATCGTGGGCGGCCATGTGGTGGCTGGATCGGTGGCGCACCACACCGCTGACTGGCCCGTTTACGTGGCGCAGCGCAGCTTCGAGACGATCCTCGGAGTGCTGGCAGGGGTGCTGGCCGCCCGCTGGATCCTGCCGGTAAGGGCCAGCAGGAAGCTGCAGCTGGCCATGGAGCGGTGGCGTGGTGATCTGGCGGACGCCCTGCGCCAGCCCTGTGTCGCGCCGGGCCGGCTGACCGCATTGCGGGGCCGGCGCGATCAGTTGCTGGATCAGCTGCGCTTCGCCCGCGAGGAGCTGCCCGCCGGTGCGCGGGGGGTGGAGCTGGCGCGGCAGTGGGACCGGCAACTCTTTCATGGCTCTGCGCTGCTGGGCTGCCTGCGGGACCTGGAGCCGCTGGAGCCTGCCGTCTCCCCCGACCTGGAGGATGCCTGCCGGGTCGTGCAGCGCAGCAGCGCCGACCGGCTCGAAGGCGCCGCGGCCCCGGACACCTTGCGGCAGGCCTGCAGGCGGCTCTCCGACTGCTGCACCCAGCTGGATCGGCAGGGCGAGACAGCGACGGCCGCCGCCATGGACGACCTGGCGCTGCGCCTCCATCGCACCCAGCTGATCGGCCACCACGCCGAGGCCTACGCCGGTGCCGGCTCCTCAGGGGGCGGCACCGGGTAGGCGGCCAGATGCGTCGGCGTCGCCGCCGATCGCGGCGGCCAGCAGGGGGGCCAGCGGCGGCAGCAGAGCGAAGGGCGCACCGAGACCGGCACAGACCCACAGACCCGGTGCTCCAGGCACCGCGCCGAACAGGGGGTGGCCGGAGGCCACGAACGTGACCGGTGTCTGGAGGAAGCGGGCCGGCACGGCGTCCAGGGCGGGCAGCAGATCCCGGAGCGCCTCACGCAACAGGGCCTCCAGGGGCGCCGGATCCGGCGGCGTGCCCAGCGCGACCCCAGGCCGCACCAGCGTGGTCTGCCCCAGCAGCAGGCCCTCACCCCAGGGTGCCAGACCCGCATCGACGATCACTTCCTCGCGCTGGAGATCGGCGCCACGGGACTCCAGTTCCCGCCGCCGGCCCAGCAGCGGCATCACGATGTCATGGCCGTCCCCGAGCACGCCGCCGCAGAGGCCCTCGGCGCTCGATTCGAGCAGAGCTGCCCGTGCGGCCGGGTCGTCGACCGCGAACAGGCCGGCCCAGCTGTGGCGCAGCCGATCTGGCAGGGCAGGCCAGAGGGCCCGGCAGCCGGCACCGGCGGCCAGCACGACCTGATCGGCCTCCAGGATCTCGGCGGGGAGGCCGGATCCGGGTTCTCCTGGCGCCAGCTCCACCCGCCAGCCGGAGCCCGCTGGTCTCAGTGACGCGGCGGAGCGGCCCCGCAGCTCCACCCCCGCGGCCTGAAGGGCCCGCGGCAGGCCCCATTCCAGTCGGGTGGGATCCACGCGGGCGTAGTCCAGCCGCAGCATCCCCGGCAGCCGCTGGATCGCGGGGTTCTCCTGCTGGCGCGCCACCTGCGCCGCCACCGCGCCCACGGCTCCCTCCACCGCCCCGGCGTCCTGCTGCCGTTGCCAGTACAGCCGCAACGAGCAGGGCTGCCAGCCCAGCGGGCCATGGCGTTCCTCCAGACGCCGCCAGCAGGCGGGCGCCGTGGCCATCAGCGCGCCGAAGGATCCCGGCGGGCCGGCCCACCACGGCACGCCACCGTAGGTGTGCAGCGTGGCGGTGGCAGGTGGGGCCGCTGGTTCTTCCCCGAGGGCGGGGTCCAGCAGCACCACCTGCGCTCCCCGCTCGGCCAGGGCCAGGGCGGTGAGGCCGCCAGCCAGCCCGGCCCCGATGACGCCGACCTCGGTCCCGCTGACACCGACATCGCCACCGCTGCCCATGGCCTCGGCCTCAGATCTGCAGGGTGAAGGAGCTGATGACGCTTTGGAACAGATCCTTCACCTTCGGCCAGCGCACCTCGTTGGTGCTGGCCGCCAGGGTGTAGAGGCGGCCGCGGTCGACCACCACCGTGGCCAGTTCGTGGCGGTCGCGGTCGGCCAGGTGGACGGCGAACTCGAGGTCGTAGAAGGTGTGGCTGCCGTCCTGGCGTTCCACCGCCTCCACCAGCTCGGCGACGCGGCCGCTGCCCTCAGGCGCGATCACGACCCGGCGCAGCTTCTCGCCCACCGCCACGGCACTGCCGAGCGATTCCAGCTCGTTGGTGGGATTCACGTCGGAGATCACGAGGCTGAGGGTCTCATCGCTGTGGATCAGGTCGTGGAAGACCACCTGGGGGCCGTTCGTGACGGCCACCCGGGTCCAGCCGGTGGGATAGAGGAAGGCGTAACGCCCGTCGGGGCTCTGGAAGGAGTTCAGCCCGGCGGCCGCGGCACTGCAGCCCGCCAGCCCGCCCACCAGCACGAGGGCAGCGAGCAGCAGGCCCAGCAGACCCCGCAGCACGGGAAGGCGAACGGGAACGGGCGGACGCGACGCCATGGCGTGGGGGGCAAACGGGAGGAGTGTCAGGACACCCTCTGCATTCTTGCCGGTCCGCCGGGACCCAGCGCGGGATCGGAACCGCCCCCTAGATTCCGCCCAGTTGCGGCGGTCCCCTGAGCGGCTTCACCAGGCCTCTGGCCCGGCTGATCGATCAGTTCGAGCGGCTGCCGGGGATCGGGCCGCGCACGGCTCAGCGTCTGGCCCTCCACCTGCTGCGTCAGCCCGAGGAGCAGATCCACGCCTTCGCCGATGCCCTGTTGGCGGCTCGCAGCCAGGTGGGCCAGTGCCAGCGTTGCTTCCATCTCTCGGCGGAGCCGCTGTGCGAGCTCTGCCGCAACGAGGAGCGCCGCAACGGCCAGCTCTGCGTGGTGGCCGACTCCCGCGATCTGCTGGCCCTGGAGCGCACCCGCGAGTTCAGGGGCAGCTACCACGTGCTGGGCGGGCTGATCTCACCGATGGACGGAGTGGGGCCGGAGCTCCTCCACATCCAGCCCCTGGTGGAGCGGGTGGACAGGGAGGCAATCACCGAGGTGATCCTGGCCTTGACACCGAGCGTGGAGGGGGACACCACCAGCCTCTACCTGGCCCGGCTGCTGCGGCCATTCAGTCTGGTGAGCCGCATTGCCTATGGCCTGCCTGTAGGCAGTGAGCTGGACTATGCCGACGAGGTGACACTGGCGCGGGCCCTGGAGGGCCGGCGCACGATGGAGTGACGATGTCGGCCCGTTCCAGTAGCCGCTACAGCGCCATCGCTCCGGCCGAACGCCTGCCGGACTGGCTGCGGCTGCCGGTGGGCACGGCCTCGCAGCTGGAGGCCGTGCAGGGCGTGGTGAAAGGCCAGCGGCTGCACACGATCTGCGAGGAAGGCCGCTGCCCGAACCGGGGCGAGTGCTACGCCGCCGGCACCGCCACGTTTCTGCTGGGTGGCCCGATCTGCACGCGGAGCTGTGCCTTCTGCCAGGTGGACAAGGGCATGCAGCCCCAGCCGCTCGATACCGCAGAGGCAGAGCGTGTGGCCGAGGCGGTGGAGCGGCTGGGGCTGCGCTACGTGGTGCTCACGGCCGTGGCCCGCGACGATCTGGCCGACCACGGGGCGTCGCTGTTCACCGGAACGATGACGGCGATTCGGAGGCGCGAGCCGCTGATCGCGATCGAAGTGCTCACGCCTGACTTCTGGGGTGGCCACCGTGACGAGGCGGACGGGATGGCCGCCCAGCGGCGGCGGCTGGAAGCGGTGCTGGCGGCGCAGCCTGTGTGCTTCAACCACAATCTTGAAACGGTGCGGCGGCTGCAGGGGGAGGTGAGGCGCGGAGCCACCTATGCACGGTCGCTGGGGTTGCTGGCGGCGGCGCGGCAGCTGGCTCCTGCCATCCCCACCAAATCGGGGCTGATGCTCGGGCTGGGGGAGACCTTCGACGAGGTGGTGGAGGCCCTGGCGGATCTGCAGGCCGCTGGCTGCCAGCGGTTGACGCTGGGGCAGTACCTGCGGCCGTCGTTGGCCCATCTGCCGGTGGCCCGGTACTGGGAACCTGCGGCGTTCGAGCGGCTGGGCACGATCGCCCGGGGGATGGGATTCACGCAGGTGCGAAGCGGGCCGCTGGTGCGGAGCAGCTATCACGCGGGGGATCACGGAGGGAATGCCAGGGTGTCGAAGGAGAATCAGCCAGACGACGAGTAACCACCATCGACGGCGATCGTCGCGCCGGTGATGAAATCCGATGCGGAACTCGCCAGAAAGACGGCGATCCCCTCGAAGTCGGCGATCGTGCCCCACCGCCCTGAGGGGGAACGCGCCAGCACGCGCTCATTGAGCCCCTCGATGGCCTGCCGTGCCTCGCGCGTGAGATCGGTGTCGATATAACCAGGCAGGATGGCGTTGACCTGAATGTTGTCCCTTGCCCAGGCCACGGCAAGGGATTTCGTGAGCTGAACCATGCCGCCTTTGCTGGCGCCGTAGGCCGGCGCGACAGGAGATCCAAACAGGGAAAGCATCGAACCGATCATGATGATCTTTCCGCTCCGGTTCGCCTTCATGTGTGGGTAGGCGAAGCGTGAACACAGGAAGGCGCTGGTGAGATTCGTGTCCATCACCTGGTGCCACTCCTCAAGCGAAAGGTCCTGTGCCGGCTTACGGATGTTGATGCCGGCATTGTTGACGAGGACATCAAGCCGGCCATAACGCTTCACGGTTTGTTCCATGAGTGCCTCAACAGAGCGTTCGTCGCTGACATCCACGGCAATCGCAACGGCATCGGAGCCAAGCGCTTTCAACTCCAGAACAGCGGCAGTCGATTTCTCTTTGTTTCGGGCCGCCACGACGACGCACGCTCCCGCCTGAGCCAGGCCCCTGGCCATGCCGAGA
Organism: uncultured bacterium; assembly: GCA_964355015.1. Classification (GTDB taxonomy): domain Bacteria; phylum Cyanobacteriota; class Cyanobacteriia; order PCC-6307; family Cyanobiaceae; genus CAYHCE01. The sequence continues at coordinate 41,644 of CAYHCE010000015.1, forward strand.
CCAATCCCGCCGTTTCCGCCAGTGACGATCGCAACTCGGTTGGTCAGTGCAAGCATTCCAAGCTCTCCTGCGGGGGTGGAAAGCGATTCACACCAGGCTCAAGAGGAGCCAGAAGAATTGCTGTTGAGTGATGCGTGGATCGCATCGGTTAAAGAGTCTAGCGTTTCAGATCCAGGCCAAAGAAAGAGGATATCTCAGGAAACACAATACCTGAATAGGGTCTGGGGGATGATGCCTCTCTCAATGGAGTGACGGTTGATGACCATCGATGCCCAGTGCTCTGAAGGGAGCGGCAGTCTGCGGCGCAGTCTTGCCTGGGTATCTCGTGCCAGTTGGTGGAAGTGGATCTGAATTCGTAGATTCTGGCACATCTCTCTCCCCCTTCCCTATGGAGGGCCGGCAGGCAATGCTCAGCCCTTCAGAGACAATGACGGAACGCCTGAGATCACAATGAGTCCCGCTGCTGCCGCTGTTCCTGGGCCGTCTTCTTCAGGCGAAGCGATTGAGAAGTGCCCACGCCGTCATGCTGGCCGTAGTCCTCGTGACCCGATGGCCCCGAACGCCCGGCGGACGTCCCACTGGCCCTGCCGCTCCACCGTCCTGACGCGCCTGGTGCTGAGCGTCGCGGTCGTATCGATCTCGGCGCCGTCGGCCCGGGCGCAGATCGCGCCTCTCATCCCCCTGGCTGAGCCCGGCGGCCAGGCACTGCTGGTGGAAAGCCGGGACCGTGCCGATTACGGGCCGCTCGCCGAGCAGTTTCTCACCCAGGCGAACCTGGCCTATTGCGGCGTGGCCAGCATGGTGATGGTGCTCAACAGCCTGGCGGTTCAGGCGCCGCAGGCGGCGGGCTATGGCGCCTACCGCTTCTGGACCCAGGACAACGTCTTCGATGATCCGGCCAGCCGCGGGGTTGTTGCTCCTGAGGTCGTGGCCAGACAGGGCATGACGCTGCAGCAGCTGTCGGCCCTGCTCGCCAGTCACGGACTTGCTGTGCGGACCCTCCACGGTGACCAGATCAGCCTTGAGCGCTTCCGCCTTCTGCTGCGCAGCAACATGCTCGAACCGGGTGATCGGCTGCTGGTCAACTACGACCGCCGGGCCCTGGGACAGGCCGGTGGTGGCCACATCTCGCCGGTGGCGGCCTATCACGAAGCCAGTGACCGCGTGCTGATCCTGGATGTGGCGCGCTACCGGTATCCGTCGATGTGGGTGCCGGTGACCGATCTGTGGCACGCCATGCGCATGGTGGATGGCAGCTCGGGCCGCAGCCGCGGCCTGGTGAGCATCCGGCGCTGATCGTGATCACCGGCCTGTGCCCCTGCCGGTCTCCCCCGGCGGGATTCCCAGCCATCGCTCACTGCGCCGCAGGCCCTCCTGGCAGTCCCCGTGCATCAGCAGGCCGGAACCGCCCCACACCATGCGCAGGGCCAGGTCCAAGGGCCCGGCCTCCACCTCCCGCACCGGCCGGAATCCCAGCCGGCGGAAGTAGCGCACCAGGCGCCTGTGCTGCCGCTCCTCGTCGCGGATCGCCAGCAGCTGGGCGGTGCGGCACGGGGTGTTCTCCAGTGCCCAGGCGAAGGTGGCCGCCCAGATCAGTGAACCCACAGCCGCGCCGGCCTGCCCGGCCGCCTGTGCCTGCACGCGCAGCGTGTCCAGATGGAGGCCGGCTGAGGTGGGGAGCGCCCAGCCCTTGAGCTCCCCCAGCAGCAGAGGTGCCTGCGCTGGCCGCTGCTGCGCTACCCCCACCCTCAGTGTCCACAGCCCCAGCGGCCGACTCACCTGCAGCCGCAGCAGCAGGCCCTGCGCCGCCGCCCATGCCTCCAGTTCCGCAAGGTCTGCGCTCATCCCGTGTAGGGCTCCGACTGCAGCACCGCCTCCAGCGGCAACGGCCCGTAGAGGTGGGGGAACAGCTCTCCGCAAGGCGGGGCCGGCTCCCGCTTCACCGCCACGCCCGCCCGCTGAAGTCGCTGGGGATCGATCGTGAGAAGCACCACGCTGCGGGCATCGCCGTAGAACCGGGCGAAGGTGTCTGCCAGCTGGTGGGCGTCGCTGGCGTGGATGAACCCCACCTCCTCCAGGCCGAGTCCGCGGCTGGAGCGGCGGTAGACCCCTGCCGCCCGGGCAGCCTGCCACTCCTCGGCCAGGGCCAGGTGGTACAGCAGGCGGGGGGAGCGCCAGGGTTGCCGCGCGGCCCATGGCGGTCCCATCACCGCAGCCAGGTCGGGTCCCTCCAGGAACCTCCGCAGCCAGCCCTGCAGGGCCGAGAGCCCAGGTTCGGCTTCGAAGCCAGCCGGATCCGCCAGGCGGAACTGCCGCACGAACGGCAACAGGGCCCAGTCGGCCAGCGACGGACCTCCTTCCAGCAGCCAGCCGCCCCGCTCCAGCCGCCCGTTCCACTGCCGCAGGATCGCGAGCGCTTCGCCTCGATGCGTCTCCATCCGGGCGCCGGGGTGGCGATCGGCATACCGGAAGCGATCGAGATGGCGCTTGAAGCGACCGTCGTTGGTGGCGATCAGGGCGTCCATCGCCTGCCGCTGCGCCACGCCGTTCCCCTCGTCTCCGCTGCGGAGCCAATCCTCTGGATCATGGCGGCGCAGCGCCCAGACCATCACCGCCAGGCTCTGGTCGAGCACCGTGCGATCGGGTCTCACGAGCACCGGCACCGTGCCCTTGGCGGAGGCCTCCAGCAGTTCCGGGGGCTTGGCCTGCAGGTTCACCTCCCGCAGCTCCACGGCGAGGCCCCCCTGCCGCAGGGCCAGGCGCGCCCGGATCGCGTAGGGGCAGCGGCGGAAGCTGTAGAGGATGGGCGCAGAGGTCATCGGAGGAGCTACAGCACCCCTCGCTCGATCTCCTCGAGATAGAGGAACTCCGGCGCCTTCACACCGGCCCGGGCCCGGAGGGCCACCAGCTCCTCGGATTCGAAGAAGCAACGTGCCCGCTCCAGCGAAGGCCAGGTCGAGAGGTGCACCACCGTGTCGGCGTCACGCTCGAGCCGCAGCAACTGGTAGCTGATCTCGCCGGCCGCCTTCCGCAGCGCCGCCGCCTGATCGAACACCGTTTTCCAGGTGGCGTAGTCGGCCACGGAGTGAAGGATCAGCACGTGAGGCATCGGGGTCACCGCTCGTCAGCCCGGAAAGACCCGGCCGATGTGGGGTTCGCCACGGCGGACCGCCAGCTGGATCTGCTGCTGCCGTTCGGCCAGGCGCCGACGGCGCGTGTCGTCGCCGGCATCGACGCAATGGCGGCAGCTCACCCCCTCCACGTAGCTGGCCAGCTCCCGATCGGCGCGGTTCAGGGGCATCCGGCAGGCGTGGCAGAGCCTGTGGCTGCCGGGCTCGAGCCGGTGCTTCACGGCCACCCGCTGGTCGAACACGAAGCACTCCCCCTGCCAGCGGCTGCCCTGGGGCGGCACCTCCTCCAGGTACTTCAGGATGCCGCCCTGCAGGTGATGCACACCCTCGAAGCCCTGTTCCAGCAGGTAGGCGGTGGCCTTCTCGCAACGGATGCCGCCGGTGCAGAACAGCGCCAGAGCCTTGGGCCGTCTTTCGGCCACCAGCGGCTGCAGCTGCCGCTCCACCCAGTGCGGAAAATCACGAAAGCTGCCGGTGCCCGGATCGATCGCCCCCTCGAAGCTCCCCACGGCCACCTCGTAGCCGTTGCGCGTGTCGATCGTCAGAGTGTCGGGGTCGGTGATCAGTGCGTCCCAGGCGGACGGGGGCACATAGGTGCCCACCCGTTGCGCCGGTTTCGCCTCGGGCCGCCCCAGGGTGACGATCTCGCGCTTCAGCCGCACCTTGAGCCGGTGGAAGGCCTGCCTGTCCGCGGCGCTGGTCTTCACTGCCAGGGCCTCCAGGCGGGGATCGGCCCGCATCAGGTCCATCAGGGCCGCCACGCCTTCCGCTGGGCCGCTGACCGTGCCGTTGATGCCTTCCTCGGCCAGCAGAATCGTGCCGCGCAGCCCCGCGGCCCGACCGAGCAGCAGCAGCCGCTCACGCCAGGCGGGCAGCTCCTCGGGCGCGAAGGCCACGAACCGGTAGAACGCCGCCACCTGCATGGTCAGAGCGGTGCCACCTCCTCCACCTGCACCCCGGCCGCCGCCAGCAGCTCCCGGTCGGAGACCACGTCGGGGTTGCTGGTGGTGAGCAGGGTATCGCCGTAGAAGATCGAATCGGCGCCTGCCTGAAGGCAGAGAATCTGGGCCTCGCGGCTCAGCCGCTCGCGGCCTGCGCTCAGCCGCACCCGGCTGAACGGCATCAGGATGCGGGCGGTTGCCACCATCCTCACGAACTCCAGTGGATCCAGCGGCCGCTGCGCCTCCAGGGGCGTGCCCTCCACCGACACCAGGGCATTGATCGGCACGCTCTCCGGATGGGGATCGAGCCCGGCCAGCACCTCCAGCAGGCCTGCCCGGTCGCTGAGCGATTCGCCCAGGCCGATGATGCCGCCGCAGCAGAGGGTGATGCCCGCCTGCCGCACCCGGGCCAGGGTCTCCAGGCGCTCCTGGTAGGTGCGGGTGGTGATGATCCGGTCGTAGTGCTCGGGGCTGGTGTCGAGGTTGTGGTTGTAAGCGGTGAGACCGGCATCGGCGAGCCGTTCCGCCTGGCGGTCCGTCAGCATGCCGGCGGTCACACAGGCTTCCAGCCCCAGTTCCCGCACGCCACGCACCATGGCGAGCATGGCCTCGAAGGGGGCGCCGTCGCGGATGTCGCGCCAGGCCCAGCCCATGCAGAAGCGATGGGCCCCGGCCTCACGGGCCGCCCGGGCCCGGGCCAGTACCGGCTCCACGTCCAGTTCAGGCCGGCCCGTCACGTCGCTGCTGTGGTGCATCGACTGGGGGCAGTAGGCGCAGTCCTCCTCGCAGCCGCCGGTCTTGACGCTCAGCAGCGAGGCGAGCTGCACGCGGTAGCCAGGATTCGCGGCCCGGTGCACCTGCTGCGCCTGCCAGAGCAGCTCCATCAGCGGCAGCTCCAGCAGCGACTGGATCTCGTTCCGGCTCCAGTCGTGGCGGCAGACCGGCCTGGCGGTGGTGGTGGCTGTCAGGGCGGTGGCTGTGAGGGTGGTGGCGGTCAAGACGGGCGGCAACGGGGGACGGGGCAAGGGAGGATGGGGCAGCGCAGCGGCTGCGCTGCCGGTGGGAGCGGAGCTGCCTGCGCTCAGGAGGCGATCGGCTCGACCCCGCCGAAGCGACGCTGGCGGTGCTGGTAATCCAGCAGAGCCGCCAGCAGGGCCGCCTCGTTGAAATCGGGCCAGAGCACATCGGTGATGTGGATCTCGGAGTAGGCCAACTGCCAGAGCAGGAAGTTGCTGATCCGGTACTCGCCGCTGGTGCGGATCAGCAGGTCGGGATCCACCTCGCCGGCTGTATGCAGCTCCGCCTCGAAGACCACCTCGTCGATCGCCGCAGGATCCAGCTCGCCCCGGGCCGCCCGTTCCGCCAGCCGCTGCGCCGCCTGCACCAGCTCGCGGCGCCCGCCGTAGTTGGTGCAGACGTTGAAATGGATGCCCGTGTTGGCGGCGGTGCGGGCCGTGGCAGCGGCGATCAGCTGCTGCAGGCCCCGCGGCAGCTGTTCGAGATCGCCCAGGAAGCGGATCCGCACCTGCTCACGCTCCAGCGCCTCCAGTTCCCGCGCCAGCACCCGCTCGAACAGGGTCATCAGGAAGCTCACCTCCTCGCCGGGCCGGTTCCAGTTCTCGGTGGAGAAGGCGTAGGCGGTGAGGGCACCGATGCCCCAGTCGCTGCAGAGGCGGAGGGTGCGCTTGAGGGCTTCCACACCCTCACGGTGCCCCATCACCCGGGGCAGGCCGCGCCGGCGAGCCCAGCGGCCGTTGCCGTCCATGATCACCGCCACATGGGCCGGCAGCCGGGCCGCATCCAGCCGCGCCGGCAGTTGAGCGGAGCGCAGGAGAGACGCCTGGATCTGGTCGGTGGTCGCCGGAGAGCGACTCATGCGCGGGATTCGGGCGTGTCCTCGGCCACGCTACGTCCTGTGGGAAGAGGAACCACCGAACCACCGGAGGGCTTGGCGGGCTTCGGCGGCGGCAGGGCCAGGGAGGCGCCCAGCAGCTCCTGCAGCCGGCTGCTGGTGATCGGACGCTCCAGCCTGCCCTGGCGGGCCAGCGACAGGGTGCCCGTCTCCTCCGACACGACGATGCAGAGACAGCGGTCGAAACGCTCGGTGATGCCCAGGGCCGCCAGGTGGCGGGTGCCGTAGCGGGTGATGCCCTGGCGCGACAGCGGCAGGATCACGCCCGCCGACAGGATCCGGTTGCCCCGCACCAGCAGGGCCCCGTCGTGCAGGGGGGTATCGGCGGCGAACAGGTTGAGGATCAGGTCCACCGACAGCACCGCATCGAGCTCGATGCCGGGGTTGAGGAAGTCCTCCGGGCGCAGATCGCTGCCCAGGTCCACCAGGATCAGGGCACCGCGACGGCTCTGGGAGAGCCTGCCGGCTGCCTGGGTGAGCAGGTTCACGGTGCTGGCCAGCCCCTCGTCCTGCCCCTGGCTGCCGAGCAGCACATCAAGCCTCCCGGTGCCGAGCAGCTCCATCAGCCGGCGCAGCTCTCCCTGCCAGAGGATGGCCAGGGCCAGACTGCAGCCGAGCACCACGGCCTCCAGCAACCGGGTGGTGAGGGGCAGGTCGGCGAACCGCTGCACCACCCACACCAGGGCCACCAGGAACAGCCAGCCACGCAGCAGCCAGAGCGTGCGCGATTCGCGCACCCGGGCCAGCAGCAGCACGCCGAGGGCGGAGGCGAACAGCAGATCCAGCAGCAGGCGCAGATCGATGTGCCTCAGCCAGACCACAGAGCCCCACCCGCGCTGTGCTCAGGCTACCGGCGTGAACCGTTCCGGCAGAACGTCGTGGAGCAGCAGTTCGTCCGGCCGCTCCCGCCGCTGCACCAGGTCCGCCTGGCCGTCATGCACAAGCACCGCCGCCGGCCGCGGGATGCGGTTGTAGTTGGAGGCCATCGAGGCGTTGTAGGCGCCGGTGGAGAACACGGCCAGCAGATCACCGCTGCGGCTGGGTGGAAGAGCCAGGTCCCTGAGCAGCACGTCGCCGGATTCGCAGTGCTTCCCCGCCACCGTCACCGTTTCGCTGGCTTCGGCGGCGGGCCGCTCCGCCAGCACGGCGGTGTAAGCGGACTGGTAGGTGATCGGCCGCGGGTTGTCGCTCATGCCTCCGTCCACCGAGAGGTAGGTGCGGATGCCGGGGATCTGCTTTCGGCTGCCGATCGTGTACAGGGTGACGCCGGCCGTGGCCACCAGGGACCGGCCGGGCTCGCACAGCAGCCGCGGCAGCTCGAGGTTCCGCTGGCGGCAGGCGCTGACCACAGCTTCCGCCACCCCCTGCACCCACTCCTGGATCGTCGGCGGATCGTCGCTCTCCACGTAGCGGATGCCCAGGCCGCCGCCCAGGTTCAGATCGGTGACGGGGTGGCCGAGCGAGCGGGCCAGCGCCAGGGCGTCGGCCATCACGCCGGCCAGGTCGCGGTGGGGCTGCAGCTCGAAGATCTGAGAGCCGATGTGGGCGTGCAAGCCGGTGAGCCGGGCCCAGCCGCAGTCCGCCAGCCGGCGCAGCACCGGCTCCAGCTGATCGGGATCGAAGCCGAACTTGCTGTCCAGGTGGCCGGTGCGGATGTACTCATGGGTGTGGCACTCGATGCCCGGAGTGAAGCGCAGCATCAGAGGTACCGGCCGCCCTGCGGCAGGGGCGATCTCCGCCAGACGCTCGAGATCGAGGTTGTTGTCCACCACCACGGTCACACCGTGTTCCACCGCCAGGGCGAGTTCCTCTTCGGATTTGTTGTTGCCGTGCAGCACGATCCGCTCGGGCGGCATCCCCCCCTGCAGGGCCGTGAGCAGCTCCCCGGCCGAGACGGCGTCGAGCCCCAGTCCCTCGGAGGCCATCAGGGCACTCAGCACCAGGCTGCTGTTGGCTTTCGAGGCGTAGAGCGCCAGCGAGGGGCCGGGATAGTGGGCGATCAGGGCCTGGTGGTAGGCGCGACAACTGGCCCGCAGTGTCTCCTCGTCGAGCACATACAACGGTGTGCCGTAGCGGCGGGCCAGTTCACCCAGGGAACAACCGCCCACTTCCAGGCCGCCCTCGGCGTCGAGCCGGGTGGTGACCGGGGTGAGGTTGCGGTTGGGGCTGGCCGGATCACTGCCGGGCTCATACAACCGATGCCCGTCCTGCGGCAGGTCGGCCCCGGCCCATACCGCTTGGGCGGTTGAGCCGGCTGGGGCGCTGACGGGAGAAACGGTCATCGGGGGCATCCTGGGGAGCGGTGTCCAGAGCAGGGCCCAATCGTAGGGATGGCCATGGGTTCAATCGCCGAATCGCCCCTGCAGTGCCGGCCGCTGGTCGAAACCGACCTGAACGCCTGCTTCGGCCTGGACCGGCTCGCCCGCGACGGCGGCTGGAGCGAGGCCGCCTGGCGCCGCGAGCTGGTGGAGCCGCAGCGCCCCTGCCTGGGGCTCTGGCAGGAGGAGACGCTGCTGGCGCTGGCCTGCGGCTGGCTGATTCTGGAGGAGCTGCACGTCACCCTGGTCGCGGTCCATCCCGGTCGGCGGCGGACCGGACTGGGGCGCCGGGCGCTGGAGGCCCTGCTGGAGCAGGCCCGCCTCGCCGGTGCCGAGCGCGCCACGCTGGAGGTGGCGGCAGGGAACACCGCCGCCCTCGGCCTCTACGCCGCTCTCGGCTTCCACACCGCCGGTCGCCGTCGCGGTTACTACCGCGACGGCCAGGATGCTCTGATCCAATGGGTGAAGCTCGGCCCCGTGTGCGCCTAGCCGGGCCACGGATGGCAGGCTGCCTCGAGCAGTGCGATTGCGTAGGTACGGATTGCCGCCCTTCAATGATGCGGAACTCCGAAGGAATTCAGCCATCGAAATGTGTAGAACTTTGGCGTTGATCCCTGCTGGGGCCAAGCTTCTTGCCTTGGGGTGCAGCGATACGCGCACACCTGGTCAGCCCTGATAGGTTGGAGGCACTTGCACAGGCACCGCCCATGTTCGAGCGGTTCACCGAGAAGGCCATCAAGGTCATCATGCTGGCCCAGGAGGAGGCTCGCCGGCTCGGCCACAACTTCGTGGGTACCGAGCAGATCCTTCTGGGGCTGATCGGCGAGGGCACCGGTGTGGCCGCCAAGGTGCTCAAGTCCATGGGCGTAAACCTCAAGGATGCCCGGGTCGAGGTGGAGAAGATCATCGGCCGCGGCTCCGGCTTCGTGGCGGTGGAGATCCCCTTCACCCCCCGTGCCAAGCGGGTGCTCGAACTTTCCCTTGAAGAGGCGCGTCAGCTCGGCCACAACTACATCGGCACCGAGCACCTGCTGTTGGGCCTGATCCGTGAGGGCGAGGGTGTCGCAGCCCGCGTTCTCGAGAATCTCGGCGTCGACCTGGCCAAGGTGCGCACCCAGGTGATCCGCATGCTCGGCGAGACCGCCGAGGTCACCGCCGGCAGCGGCAGCAAGGGATCCACCAAGACCCCCACTCTCGACGAGTTCGGCAGCAACCTCACCCAGCTGGCCGCCGAAGGCAAACTCGATCCCGTGGTGGGTCGCCAGAACGAGATCGAACGAGTGGTGCAGATCCTCGGTCGCCGCACCAAGAACAACCCGGTTCTGATCGGCGAACCCGGCGTCGGCAAGACCGCCATCGCCGAGGGCCTTGCCCAGCGCATCATCCAGGGAGAGGTCCCCGACATCCTCGAGGACAAGCGTGTCCTCACCCTCGACATCGGTCTGCTGGTGGCCGGCACCAAGTACCGCGGTGAGTTTGAGGAGCGCCTCAAGAAGATCATGGAGGAGATCCGCGGTGCCGGAAACGTGATCCTCGTGATCGACGAGGTGCACACCCTGATCGGTGCCGGCGCAGCCGAAGGCGCCATCGATGCCGCCAACATCCTCAAGCCGGCACTGGCCAGGGGAGAGTTGCAGTGCATCGGTGCCACCACCCTCGACGAATACCGCAAGCACATCGAACGCGACGCCGCACTCGAGCGCCGCTTCCAGCCGGTGATGGTCGGTGAGCCTTCCGTGGTCGACACGATCGAGATCCTGCGGGGCCTGCGCGAGCGCTACGAGCAGCATCACCGCCTCAAGATCTCCGACGAGGCCCTCGTGGCCGCCGCCACCCTCGGCGATCGCTACATCTCCGACCGTTTCCTGCCCGACAAGGCGATCGACCTGATTGACGAGGCCGGCAGCCGTGTGCGCCTGTTGAACTCCAAGCTGCCCCCGGCCGCCAAGGATCTCGACAAGCAGCTGCGCCAGGTCCAGAAGCAGAAGGAGGATTCCGTCCGCCAGCAGGACTTCACCAAGGCCGGTGAACTGCGCGACAAGGAAGTGGAGTTGCGCGAGCAGATCCGCTCGATCCTCCAGGCCCGCCGTGACGAGCTGCCGCCTGCTTCGTCCGCCACCGGGGATGCGGCGGAGCAAGTCGAACTGGCTGCGGACAACGCCCTGGCCGCAGCCTCAGGCGAGCGCCATCCCGTTGTCACCGAGGAGGACATCGCCCAGATCGTGGCCGCCTGGACCGGCGTACCCGTGCAGAAGCTCACAGAGAGCGAATCCGTGAAGCTGCTGAACATGGAGGAAACCCTCCACCAGCGTCTGATCGGCCAGGACGAAGCCGTCAAGGCGGTGTCCAAGGCGATCCGTCGCGCCAGAGTGGGTCTCAAGAACCCCAACCGGCCGATCGCCAGCTTCATCTTCTCCGGCCCCACCGGCGTCGGCAAGACCGAGCTCACCAAGGCCCTGGCCGCTTACTTCTTCGGCAGCGAGGAGGCCATGATCCGGCTTGACATGTCGGAATTCATGGAGCGGCACACCGTCAGCAAGCTGATCGGTTCTCCTCCGGGCTATGTGGGCTTCAATGAGGGTGGTCAGCTCACCGAGGCGGTGCGGCGTCGGCCCTACTCGGTGGTGCTGTTCGATGAGATCGAGAAAGCGCACCAGGACGTCTTCGGCGTGCTGCTTCAGGTGCTCGACGACGGGCGTCTGACCGACGGGCAGGGCCGGACGGTGAGCTTCCGCAACACGATCGTGATCATGACGAGCAACGTGGGGTCGCAGTTCATCGGCGAGATGGCGCGAGGCGGCGCCGAGGAGCAGTCCATCGATCAGCTCATCGACGAGGCCATGCGCGCGACGTTCCGGCCGGAGTTCCTGAACCGCATCGACGACATCGTCATCTTCCACGCGCTCACCATCGAGCAGATCGGGGCCATCGTGGAGCTGCAGCTTGCGGAGGTGCGCGAGCGCCTCGCCGAGCGCAAGATCACCCTCGAGGTGGAGCCCGGCGCCATCGAGCGCATCTCGCTCGACGGGTTCGACCCGGTCTATGGCGCGCGGCCGCTCAGGCGAGTGATCCAGCGCGAGGTCGTGGACCGGGTCGCTAAGGAGCTCATCGAGGGCCGCGTGCACGAGGGCAGCACCGTGCGGATCGACGTGGATGGCACGGGAGAGCTGGTTGTGAGGTAGGGACGGGCCAGCGATTTCGCTGCATAGGTCTCTCGTGGCAGACTCGGCAAGGCGGGTACGCTCCCTCCTTGGACTACCGGCGTCGGGTTCGCAGGTCAAACGCACGCTGCTAGGCAATCCACCGAGCGCTCACTAGCTCTCCAGCAGACTCCCCGCCCTGTAGTAGAAGAACAGGCGATTCGACGTGGTATCTCTCTGGCGCGCTCTCCACTGCTCGTAGGCTTCGTGCGCTACTACGGCGCCACCCGCAACGATGCCCAGGGCCGCGCTCGTCTCCTTTGAAGCGATGTCGTGTGATGACAGCAGCAGCCCGAGGCCCGATGCACCGGGCAGAATCAGCGGTTTCGCGGCCAGACTCCAGACGAGTTGCTTCAGGTACTTGTTCGTCTCCAGCGCTTCGCGTATCTCCAGCACTGCTGTGTCTGGATATGATACTAGCAAGGTAGCAGTTCTGGCGGGGGAGGATTTCCTGCAGATCACTCGTCGCACCGACTACGCGGTCCGAATGCTTCTCAGGCTGGCGTCCGGCTCGCAGGACGTTCCGGTTTCCGTTCGCAGGATCGCCGAGGAGCAGGACGTACCGTATGCATTCGCCCGCAGCATCCAGCGTGATCTCTTGGCCGCCGGCCTCGTCGAGGCCCGGCGTGGAGCGGCGGGCGGCATGACCCTAGCGAAGCCGGCCGAGCTGATCACAGTGCTGGATATCGTGGAGGCCGTGCAGGGACCGCTGGCATGCTCCGTCTGCACGGCGGATCCTGATTGGTGCGAACTCCGAGATGGGTGTCGGATGCACGCGGTCTGGCGGGGCGCCGACGAGGCTCTGGGCGGCTACTTGGGAAGTAAGACCCTGGCGGGTCTTGTTGCCGGACAAGGGAGGTGAGGTGGGGAATGGATGTCGTCGCGCTTTCACGCCTGCAATTCGCGCTAACCGTTGGCTACCACTTCCTCTTCGTGCCACTCTCGATCGGGCTCGGGTTGGTGATGGTTCTGGCCGAGCGCCGGTACTACAAGAGTGGTAGCGATGAGGACAAGGCGGCTTCGGCGTTCTGGATCAGGATCTTCACCGCGACGTTCGCGGTGGGGGTCGCGACTGGTATCACGATGGAGTTCGCCTTCGGCACGAACTGGGCGACGTACTCGCGGTTCGTCGGCGACATCTTCGGCGCGCCTCTCGCTGCCGAGGGCCTGTTCGCGTTCTTCCTCGAATCGACCTTCCTCGCCGTGCTCCTATTTGGCAGGGAGCGTGTGTCGAGGAAGTTCTTCTACGTGTCGGCGTGGCTCGTGTGGTGCGGGTCGCTCCTGTCGGCGCTTTGGATCATCATCGCGAACTCATGGATGCAGACGCCAGCGGGCTACAAGATAGTCGAGACCGATTCGGGCACGAAGGCCCAGCTCACCGACTTCTTCGCAGCGGCGCTCAACCCGAGTACGGTGCCGCGCTACATCCACACGGTTGACGCGCTGCTCATGGTGGGCGGGTTTGGTGCGATGGCGCTTGCGGCCCACTACCTGCGCAAGGGCACCCACACCGATTTCGCACGCAAGACGATGACGACCGGTGCTGCGATCGCGCTCGTCTTCACCGTGCTCATGCTTCCCGCAGGCCACCTCCAGGCCGTTTCCGTTGTCGAGAACCAGCCGAGCAAGATCGCGGCGATGGAAGGCCACTGGGAGGACGGGCCGATTCCTCTCGGTATCATCGGTTGGGTCGACGTCGAGAACGGAAAGACCTACGGGATTGCGGTCCCGGGCGGCGTGAACATGCTTGCGGGTGACTTCGCGCGCGAGAAGTCGTACCCGGGGCTCAACAGCTTCGCGCCTGAGGATCGGCCGCCAGTGAACCTCACCTTCCAAACGTATCACTGGATGGTCCTGCTCTGGGGGGCGATGCTCCTTCTCGCGGCACTGGCATGGTTCCTGAACAGGCGCGGAAACCTGGAACGTAGGCGCGGGTTGCTGGGGTTGCTCGTGTGGTCGCCGATCCTGCCAATGCTCGCCATCCAGTTGGGTTGGGCCGCAGCGGAGGTCGGCAGGCAGCCATGGATCGTCTGGCAGGAGCTGCGAACGGTCGACGCGATCTCGAAGGCCGTGCCCGCGGGCGAGGTGGCGACGACGCTCGCCCTGTTCGTCGTCTTCTACACCGTCATCTACATAGCGTGGGTGCGCGTAGTCCTCAGGTTCATCAGAACCGGCCCGGTCGTGGGCGGGGGGGTGAAGTAGATGAGCCTCGGAGTGATCTGGTTCGTGCTCGTGGGCGTCTTGCTCGCCGGCTATGCCGTGTTCGACGGCTTCGATCTTGGTGTCGGCGTGCTCTACCCTGTCCTCGGCAAGTCCGAGGACGACAAGGCCGTCATGCGTCGCTCGATCGGCCCCGTGTGGGACGGCAACGAGGTCTGGCTGCTGACCGGTGGAGGAGCCTTGTTCGCTGCGTTTCCGGCGGTGTATGCGACCGTCTTCTCGGGCTTCTATATCGCGCTCATGCTGCTGCTGTTCGCCCTGATCTTCCGTGCGGTGGCACTCGAGTTTCGCCATCACGACCCCGCTTGGGCGAAGTTCTGGGACTGGGCGTTCTTTCTGGGTAGCGCGATTCCCGCGCTGCTCTTCGGCGTCGCAGTCGGCAACATCATCCGCGGCGTGCCGCTGACGGCTGGTGGAGAGATGATCGCGGGCGGAGGTGACCCGACCTTCCTCGGGAACCTGCTGGCAGCCCTCAATCCCTACTCGCTCGTGATTGGCATCCTTGGACTCACCTGGATCGTGCTCCAGGGTTCCGCGTGGCTGTGTCTCAAGACGACGGGGGACCTGTACGAACGCGTCCAGCGCGTCCGCCGAGCTATGGTTGTCGCGTTCGCAGTAGTGTTCGCGCTCGCCACGGCCGCAACTGCCTACATGGTTCCGGATGCGTTCGCGAAGGCGACCTCAAGTGCTGCGGGGTGGGTCTTCATCGTGCTTACCATAGCTGCGACTGTCGCGGCGTGGGTGTTCGGGCAGCGCAAGGCGGACCGGCAGGCGTTCTACGGCACATCGCTTGGTGGGATCGCACTCGTGGGCATATGGGCGGCGTCCATCTTCCCCGAGTTGGTGCCCGCGCTGGCGGGGAGTGCGGGCGAGTCGCTGACCATCGCAAACTCGGCGTCGTCGGACCTGACCCTAACGGTGATGCTAATCATCGCCGCAATCGGCGTACCGCTGGTGCTCTTCTACTTCTTCCTCATCTACCGGACATACAAGGGCAGGATCGATCCGGCGTCGCTCCATGAAGAAGGGGCTTACTAGAGCGCACTTCTCACCGATTGCGTGGCTTCGCTGAACCGCAGAGATTGGGGATGTCGTCGTATGGGCCGACGGCCCCCGTGCGTCAGGCGGGCGGGTCTTCGACGCAGGCACGCTGCCCCGGACGCCAGCACAGCGTCGCGTACGCGAAGGCCACGCACACTGCGGTCACGACCCCCGAGAACACGCCCGGCGCCCAGACCCCGACGGACTGGATCAGCGCCGCTGCGATGATCGGCGCGAAGATCCGCGTAGCGCTCATGATCGAGGTCTGGACTCCGAGTATGCCGCCGACCTCGTCGTGATGGACGGACTTGGTGAGCGCGCTCGTCATGATTGTGTTGCTCACCGCCAACCCGAACGACAGGCATGGCATGAACATCAGGAGCGGCGGGATGCCGGGCAGGAATCCCCACACGGCAAGCGAGAACGCGGCGAGCGAGAGGAAGCTGACGATGAGCCCGTCGTCGGAGAAGCGTTTCGTGAGTCGCCCGATGAAGAACAGCTGGATCACCACGCTGAGCACGCCCACGTAGGCGAGCACGAGTCCGTTCGCGCGTTGCGTGATGCCGATCGCAACCGCCCACAGCGAGAAGCCGCCCTCGAACACGGCGAACGACAGTCCGGTTCCGGTGCGGATCCAGAGCAGCGGGCCCACGCGCGGATGTGCGAGCGCATCGGCGAGTCCGCGCACGTTGAAGATGGGACGTTTCCGTTCGGCGAGGCGCGCCTTGTCCTCGGCGGTGAGCGACTCGGGCAGGAAGAGCGCGACGAGGAGCAGGTTGAGTGCCGCGAGCCCTGCGCCCACGAACGCCGGCACCGCGTAGCCGTAGCTGGAGAGCAGACCGCCGGTGGCGGGACCGATGATGAAGCCGAGGCCGAACGCCGCACCGATCATGCCGAGCGCCTTACCTCGAGACTCGGCGTCGGTGATGTCCGCGATGTAGGCCTGAGCCACACTGATGTTGCCGCCTGTGATGCCGTCGACGAATCGGCTGAAGTACAGGACGGTGATGGACGCCGCGCCCAGCATGGCCCCGCCCAGCACGATGAAGCCGCACATCGTACCGAAGATGCTCACGAGCAGGACCGGTTTGCGGCCAAACCGGTCGGAGAGCCGTCCCAGGATGGGTGCGCCGAAGAACTGCGCGAGCGGGTAGATCGCGAGCAGGAGGCCTGCCTCGAGCTTGGAGGCGCCCAAGTCGCGCGCGATGTAGGCGAGTAGTGGCAGGACGATGCTGAAGCTCAGCATGTCCACGAGCACGACGCCGAAGATGATGGCGAGCCGACGGTCTCTCACGGATCTCCCAGCCGAGAAGTCGGAACGGGTGCGTGCCGTGGTGTGCCGTCACGCACCGCAACGGGCATCATACGACGAGACGACGAAAGGAGCCGCCATGGCGTTCGAGGGGTTCACCGAAGATACGCTCGCGTTCATCGCGGACCTTGCCGCGCACAACGACCGCGACTGGTTCGCCGCGAACAAGCAGCGCTACGAGTCCTCCGTGCTGGGGCCGGAGAAGGAGTTCGTGGAGACCATCCGCGCTCCGCTCGCTGCCATCGCTCCGGGGGCGAGCGCCGAGCCGCGCGTCAATGGGTCCATCTTTCGCATCAACCGCGACACGCGCTTCTCCCGAGACAAGTCACCGTACAAGACCCACGTGGACCTGTGGTTCTGGATGGGTCCAGAGCGCAAGACCTCGCCGGGCGGCTACTTCGTGCGGCTGACGGCCGACTCGGTGTGGGTGGGCGGTGGCGTACACGCGCTCTCGGATGCGCAGCTGGTGCGTTTGCGCGCCGCAATCGCCGAGGAGGCGTCGGGGAGCCGGCTCGAGACGGTCTTGGACCGGCTGCGCGGGGCCGGCTACGCGGTGGGCGAGGAGGCATACAAGCGGGTTCCCGCCGGCTATCCATCGGACCATCCGCGCGCAGACCTGCTCAGGTTCGGCTCTCTGAGCGCCATGCAGGCCGATCTGCCAGTGCCGCAGGAGTTCTACTCGGCAGCCTTCGTGGACTGGTGCATCGCGCACTTTGCGCAGACAGTGCCGCTCGTGAACTGGCTCGCGGAGAACCTCTAGGGGCGCGGGTACGTACCGTGTTGGAGGTGCCGAACCGTGCGCACGATCCTCACAGAACGCGTGCCGATCCTCGTGTGGGGCGAGTCCGCCGACGAGCAGACCCTCGCGCAAACGCGGAACCTTGCGAACCTCCCGTTCGCGTTCGATCACGTGGCACTCATGCCCGACGCGCACGTGGGCTTCGGCATGCCGATCGGTGGCGTGCTGGCTGCCGAAGGGCAGGTCATCCCGCACGCGGTCGGGCTCGACATCGGGTGCGGCATGCGCGCCTGGCGCACGAACGTACCCGCCGAGGAACTCATGCCGCTCCGCGACCGCATCCTCAACGACATCCAGCGCTCAGTGCCGCAGGGCTTCGACTGGCACCACTCGAGCCAGGCGGACCGCACTGCGCTATTCGAGGTCGTGCCGGATGCCGCAGCACTGCGGGCGGAGATCGCGAAGGCCGAGCGGCAGATCGGTACGCTCGGTGGCGGCAACCACTTCATCGAGCTCTCGGTCGACTCGGCGGGTGTGGTCTGGGCGATGATCCACTCGGGCAGCCGCAACGTGGGCAAGCAGATGGCCGATCACTACGACCGCATCGCCCGCGACGAGAACCGCCGCACCGGTTCGGACGTTCCGCTGGAGTGGGGCCTCGCGCATCTGCCGGTGGAAGGCGAAGCCGGCTCGGAGTACCTCGAGGTCATGAACTGGTGTCTCGATTTCGCGCGTGAGAACCGGCGCCTGATGGCCGAAGACGTGCAGCGCGCGATCTCGCGTCACTTCCCGGACGTCGAGCCAAATCCGGCTGTCGACGTGCACCACAACTACGCGGCGATCGAGGAGCACCTCGGCGAGCGTGTGGTCGTACATCGCAAGGGCGCCGTACGGTCCGAGGGTACAGTCGTCGTGCCCGGATCGATGGGAACCGCGTCCTACATCTGCGAGGGCAAGGCGAGCCCGGAGGCGTTCGAGTCGTGCAGCCATGGCGCGGGGCGCGCGCTCGGGCGCAAGCAGGCGGTGCGCACCATCCCGCGAGAGCGCGTGTTGCAGGAGCTGCGTGACCGCGACGTGCGGCTCTTCAAGGCGAAGAAAGGCGATCTCGCCGAGGAGGCGCCGGAGGCCTACAAGGACATCGAACAAGTGCTCGGTTGGCAGGCCGATCTGGTCGAGCCGGTTGTGAGACTGGTCCCGGTGGGTGTCGTGAAAGGCTGAGCGCGCGCCAGGGGTCGCGGCGCTACCAGTCGAGCAGCCTTCGCTGACCTTCGAGCGAGCGCACGTGCGTCGCGTCCTGTACGACTTCGAGGCATCCCTTGTAGACGGCGTCCGCATCGCGCATCGCGAAGTAACGGATGTGGATGAAGCGCCCCGAGAGCTCGATCCAGAACTCCGCGACGTCTTCGGTCCCGGCCTTGAACTCGGCGAGGATTCGCTCGACCTTGTCGACGCTCGAGGGCGGGTGGCAGTTGCGCACCTCTCGTCCGACGGCTCCGGGGCTCCGCGGGAACACCCGGTCGCCTTCCGAGT
>CAYHCE010000015.1:60087-77968 GCA_964355015.1 uncultured bacterium
AGCGGCAGCAGCATCGGGCCGCTGGCCGAGGGAGCCGCGGGCGTCTGGGCCGCCGCCTCTTCCGGCGCGGTTGCCGCCGCTGCGTGCGGTTGCTCAGCGCCCGCCGCCTGCTCGCCCGCAGGCGACGATTCCCACGCGTAGCCGATCTCGGCATCTCCCGCCGCGATCTGCGACCACTCCTCGGCGGTGATGACCTGGAGCGCGGTCGGGAAGAGGATCTTCTCCTCCTTGTAGACCATGTCCTCGACCATGCCGAGCGTCTCGGGCAGCGTCGCTGTGAGTGACTCGGCGTCGCCGAGCTCGGCCAGCGTCACGGCGGACTTGATGCGTCCGCGGATGTCGTCGTCGAGCCCCCACATCACCTTCGTCGGCCCCTCAACGCCGTGCGCCTCGAGCACGGGAAAGAGCTGGTTCTCCTTGCGTAGGTAGTGGATCTCGATGGGTCGCAGACGCTTGAGTCCCGCCGAGACCTCGCCCAGCGCGCGGTCGCGCGCGGTGCCGTCGCCGCTCGCGGTCGCCGCCGACAGCGCGTCGAGCGAGCAGCGCACCGACGCAACGATCTCGCCGACGGCGCCGTTCTCGCGGCGGTAGGCTGCGATCGGATGCTCGTCTTCCACCGGGCGCTCGGGCTCCTGTTCGAGCGCGTCTTTGAAGACCGAAACGTGCACGTCGCACAAGCGCTGGACTTCCTGCACGGGCATCCCCTCGGCAATGAGCGCCTGCTCCATCGCCGCGATCTCGACCGAATCGATCTCGCCGGCAAGTGCATCGAACTCCGCCTTCACCGCGTCGACCGAGTAGCCGTCGTGGAGCTTGCGGATGATGCCTTTGAGAGCCTCCTGCCGACGGGCACGATCCTCTGGCGCGTCGGCACCAGTGGGCGCCGCGCCGCCCGCCCCCGCCACGCCGGCCGCTTCTTCAGCAGCGATCTCGTGCCGGGCGATCTCGGTGCGCACGTCGTCGAGGAACCGTTCGACGGGCACGTCCGCCATTGATGCCGCCGCTTCGAGCGAGGCGGCTCGCGCTACGGTGTTGTAGAGCACCGGGTTCGTCAGCTTCTTGAAGTCCGGCGCGTAGGCGACCAGCCAGTCAAGCAGGTAGGGGTAGGTCTCGAGAAGCTCGCGGACCTTAGTGTCGGCGGTGATGGCCATAGCTGCTCCCATCGGAGGGAATGAGCGTATGGCTTATGTGTACCCTTCGCGGTGAACGAAGTCCTTGACCGAAGTCATGAATCCTGAGCGAAGTTATCAGGATTCAATCGGTCGATCCTCTGGGATCGAGTGCCCTCTGGCTATCTCCGCCGCTTCTCCAGGTACACGATCGTGACCCCGGGTACTTGCTCCTCCTCGCGCGTGCGCACGTAGCCGAGTGACTCATAGAGCGCGATCGCCGGGAGCGTGTCGATGCCCGTGAAGAGCTCGAAGCGCGTGGCGTTCGGATAGGCAGCTTCGAGTACCACCATGAGGTCGCGTGCTACCCCGTTGCGGCGTGCGTGCGGCAGCACGGCGAGGCGGCGCACCGTGACGCTTCCCTCATCCTGCACGTGGCCGCGCACCGTGCCCGCCGGCTCGCCGTCGAGCCGGCCGAGGAGCACGATGTCGCCGTCGTCGAACGCCGAGAGGACGTCTGCGGCGACCTCGCGCATCGGCGGAATCTCGACCCCGTAGCGCTCGGCCTCGCTGCGGAAGCCCTCGCGAACGAGCCGGGCGACGATCTCCGCGTCCGCGGGCGTCGCGCGCGAGATCGTCGCGCGCGATACCTCGGCCGGGGGCATGAGGTCGGCGCTCACTCGGCGTCCGCGCGAGGCATGAGCGTCTTGCCCACCGAGAACGCGTCCGCGAATTTGGGTGTCAAACCGCGATACTCGCGCGAGCCTGCTATGTACACGAGCGGGTCGAGCGCGTCGACGTCGACCCTCTCGCCGGTCGCGTCCAGGATCGACTCCTCGGCGTGCGACTCGACGATCTCGCCGATTATCACCACGTACTCGCCCACCTCGACCTCGTCGGTGACCTGGCATTCGAGGTTGTACGGGCACTGGGCGATGAGCGGGGTGGCGACAATCGACGCAGGTTCGAGCGTGAGACCGGTATCGGCGAACTTGTCGTGCTTGCGACCGCTCACCAGGCCGCAGTAGTCGACCTGCGTCGCCAGCGACGTCGGGGCGAGATTGACGGTAAACTCCCCGGTCGCGCGTATCAGTTCGAGCGTTCGACGCGTTCGGCGAAGACCCATCGCCACAGAGGGCGGCGTCGAGGAGACGACGTTGATCCAGGCGACCGCAAGGACATCGGCCTCGTCCATCGTGCCACCCACCACGAGGGGGCATGGCATCGGATACAGTCGCTCGCTCGGTCCAAGTCGCTTCTTCATCGCATCTCCCATCGGCGCAACGTGAGCGAGTATATCGCTCGCCCCACGGAGATGGGGGCAGGTGTGCACCGCGCCGAGTTCCAGGCACTCCCTGCCGCGCAAGACGCTGCGCTCCTGCCGGGCGGTCTGGCACGTCGCTGGCTCATGTCCGATGCGGGCGCCCGCGCGAATTCGGGCCGCCCGTGCGCCCAACTCCCTGCCATCGGCGGTAGAATCTCACTCGTGCGTCTTATGCGACACATACACCTCGTTCACGGCCGGGATCGCCTGCCGGAGCCCGCATGACGTCTATCGACCTAGCGGCCGTCGGGCTCACCGACCGTGAGCGCGAGCTTTTTGCGTCGCTCTCGGAGGCTGGCTTTGTTCTTGGGCGGGTCTCTCGCGTCGACCGAAGCTTGCCGCTCATACTCACCGCCGAAGGACCGGTGCGGGCCGAGCCGGCCATGCACCTCATGCGCACTCGGGGCGCCGGCGAGAGCCGGGCGGTGGTGGGTGACTGGGTCGCGCTCTCGCACCCCGAGGGCCATGATGTCGCCATCATCGAGGCGATCCTGCCGCGCTCATCGGCGTTCATCCGTAAGGATCCCGGCATCTCGACGGCCGAGCAGGTGCTCGCGGCGAACGTCGACACGGTATTCGTGATGCAGGCACTTTCGGGACGCGGCGTGAACCTGCGCCGCCTCGAGCGCGAGCTCGTTCTGGCATGGGAGAGCGGCGCGCGGCCGCTCGTCGTGCTCAACAAGGCCGATCTGGCCGACGACTGGGAGGACCAGCGTGCCGATGCGGCGTCCGTCTCGGCGGGAGTCGACGTCGTCGTTACGAGCGCGCTTACGGGACAGGGTCTGGACGAGCTCGCCCCGTACCTTGGCCAGGGATCCACGGTCGCGCTCCTCGGCAGTTCAGGCGTGGGGAAGTCAACGCTCGTGAATCGCCTCGTTGGTGAGGAGATCCAGTCTACGGCCGAGGTCCGCGTCAAGGACGACAAAGGCCGTCACACCACCGTCGCGCGAGAGATGGTTCTCTTGCCGCACGGCGCGGTGGTGATCGACACGCCCGGCATGCGCGCACTCGCGCTCTGGGATGCCGAGGAGGGGATGGAGGCGGCGTTCCCCGAGATCGAGATGCTCGCCGCGAAGTGCCGATTCGGCGACTGCCGTCACGAGGCAGAGCCTGGATGCGCCGTGATCGAGGCGGTCGAGGCAGGCGTCCTCACGCAACGTCGGCTCGACAGCTACCGCGACCTGAAGCGAGAGCTCCAGGCGCTTGCAGCCAAGACCGACGAGCGCGCCCGCAGGGAGCGGGAGAGGCAGGCGCACATCATGAGCAAAGCGGCGAAGGGCTTCTGGAAGCAGAGCGAGAAGGGGCGCGGTCGTGGCTGATCTCGGGCGAAACGCAGGCGGCCGCGGGAGCGCAAGCCGCGCGGGTGCTGGCGGCTCCCTGATCGCAGTCGACAACGTCGTGAAGGTCTATGACACCGGCGAAGTCCCGTTCACCGCACTTCGCGGCGTGAACCTGCACGTGAAGACCGGGGAGTTCGTCGGCCTCATCGGCAAGTCGGGCTCGGGCAAGACGACGCTCATCAACATGATCACCGGCATCGACAGGCCTACGTCGGGCGAAGTCGTGATCGACGGGACGCCGGTCCACGCGTTGAACGAGAACCAGCTTGCCATGTGGCGCGGCAGGACCATCGGAGTGGTCTTCCAGTTCTTCCAGCTGCTGCCGACGCTCAC
Source organism: uncultured bacterium (assembly GCA_964355015.1). Taxonomy (GTDB): domain Bacteria; phylum Cyanobacteriota; class Cyanobacteriia; order PCC-6307; family Cyanobiaceae; genus CAYHCE01. Next base: position 64,194 of record CAYHCE010000015.1, read on the forward strand.
GGTCATCGAGAACGTGATGCTCCCGATGGACTTCTGCAGCATGTACACATCCGGCGAGCGGCCGATCCGCGCCATGTCGCTGCTCGAGGAAGTGGAGATGGCCGACCAGGCGTACAAGCTTCCCTCGGCGCTTTCCGGAGGCCAGCAGCAGCGCGTCGCGATTGCACGCGCGCTCGCGAACGATCCGGCGATTCTCGCCGCCGACGAGCCCACCGGCAACCTCGACAGCAAGACAGCGGATGCCGTGTTCGGCCTGTTCGAGAAGCTCGTCAACGAGGGCAAGACGATCGTCATGGTCACTCACGACAGCGACATGGCGGCGCAGGTTCGCCGCGCGCTCCACGTGCATGACGGCGAGATCGTCGAGGAAGTCACGAACCGTCCGCGCAGCGAAGCGCTCCCGACCGCGGGTGCCGGAACGCGCACCCAGAGATGACGCTCCCCCCGCGCTGGCGCAAGGTCCTCTCCGACCTGACCACCCACAAGTCACGCACCGCTCTCGTGGTGCTCTCCATCGCGGTGGGCGTGTTTGCGATCGCGGTGGTCATGGGCGGCCGCGGGGTGCTGCTCCGCGAGTTCGATGAAGACTACGCGGCGAGTCGGCCGCCCGATGCCGAATACGCGACCTCGGACTTCGATGACGGTCAGCTTCGCGAGGTCCAGCGCCAACCCGAGGTCCGGTACGCCGAGGCGCGGCGGCGACTCTCCGTCCGTTTCACCACAGACGCGAAGCCGTCCGAGTCCACCGCTGGCTGGTCGACCATCCGACTGTGGGCGCTCCCGTCATTCGGCAGCATTCAGGTGTCTCGTGTCTCGCGCGAGCCAAGCGCCGAGTGGCCCCCGGGCCCCGGCGAGGTGATCCTCGAGCGGAGCGCTCTTCAGGCAGACGACTACAAGGTAAACGACGTTCTCACGGTCGAGACGGCCTCCGGCGAGCGCGCGCAGCTGCGCGTGGCTGGGTTTGCCCATGACATCAATGCCTTCCCGACGACGTTCACCGGGACAGTCATCGGCTACATCTCCATGGACGCTCTGCCCGGTCTGGACGAGCCGCCTAAGTACAACAACCTGTCCACGGTCTTCGCGACCAAGAACCTGACGCGGACGAAGGCGAGTCGGCTTGCAGCCGACCTGCGCGACGACGTGCTCGTGCCCGCCGGTATCCAGGTCTACAACATGCAGGTGCCCAAGCCCGGGAGCCATTTCCTCGGCGACATCTTCAAAGCCGTGTCGCTCCTGCTTCTCGCGCTCGGCGTGCTGTCGCTCGCGCTCTCGGCATTCCTCGTGATCAACACCGTCTCGGCGATCATGGCCCAGCAGGTCAAACAGGTCGGCATCATGAAGGCCGTTGGCGGGCGCGCGCGGCAGATCATGACCATGTATCTGGCGCTCGTGGGCATCTACGGCCTGGTCGCGGTGGCGATCGGTCTGCCGCTCGGCTGGATCGCCGGCCGCGGGTTCATCACCTACGCCGCGAACGTGCTCAACTTCCGCGTGACCTCGTTCGTTCCACCCACGTACGTCATCGCGCTCGAGATTGTGGTCGGGCTCCTCGTCCCGCTGCTGGCGGCGCTCGTTCCCGTGCGGGTCGGGTCGCGCATCACGGTCGTCAAGGCGCTCAGCGCCACGGGTATCTCTTCCGCGTCGTTTGGGCACGGCTTCATCGACCGCGTCCTCGGCGTTGTACGGGGGTTGCCGAGACCAATCGCGCTGTCACTGCGCAACACGTTCCTGCGCAAGGGGCGGCTCGTGCTCACGCTGCTTACGCTCACGCTCGCCTCGGCGGTCGTGATGGGAACGCTATCGGTGCGTGCGTCGATCCTGCAGACGATCACGGACATCGGCGCGTGGTGGAACTACGACGCGCAGGTTACGTTCGCACGGCCGAAGCCTGCCGAAGAAGTGGAACGCATCGCCAGGCAGGTGCCGGGTGTCACCGACGTCGAGACGTGGGTAGAGTCGGGGGTCTCCTTCAAGCGCGATGACGGCAGCGAGAACGAGTCGATGTTCGCGATCGGGCTGCCTCCGGACACGCGCTTCATCACCCCAACGCTCGTGAAAGGGCGCTGGCTCAAGCCGGGGGATACGAACGCGATCGTCGTGAACACCGACGTCGCCAAAGAAGAAGCCCGGATGCGAGTGGGCAACACCGTGCGACTGAAGATCCTCGGCGACGAGCGTGACTACCAGGTCGTCGGCATCGTCACGGGGCAGCTGATGGGGCCCACGGTCTTTGTGGACAAGAGCTATCTCGATGGTGTCACGCAGGCGACAGGTGGCGTGACGCGCCTCTTGGTGACGACACCCTCCCACACCGCTGCGACACAGGACACGGTTGCCGCCGAGCTCGAGCGACGTCTCGATCAGGCCGACATGACGTCAACCGGATCCGAGACCCAGGTGGGCATGCGCGAGAGACTGGCGAGCGAGCTCAACATCCTCGTCGTGTTCCTCGTCATCATGGCCGCGCTGCTTGCGGCAGTCGGCGTGATCGGCCTTACGGGAACCATGACGATCAACGTGCTCGAATCGGTCCGCGAGATTGGCGTCATGCGGGCGATCGGCGCGAGCCACCGCTCGATCTTCGGCATCTACATCACCGAGGGCGTCGTCGTCGGCCTGATGGCGTGGGCCTTGGGTGCCGTCGCATCCTGGCCGATCTCGCTGCTGCTCACGAACGCGCTTTCCGGCGCGATGAACCTGCCGCTTTCCTACGTGTTCTCGTTCGCGGGCGTCGCCATCTGGCTCGTCTCGGTACTCGTCATCGCAGTGATCGCGAGCCTGCTGCCGTCGTGGCGCGCATCGCAGGTGAGCGTGCGCGACGCGATTGCGTACGAGTAGGGGCACGCCGAGGAGCGCGCGGAGCCGCACCCAGCCGCGGGCCACGCATGTGCGGGTCTACGTGCAGAGCACCGCGTGGATGATGTCCGCGCGTGAGATCGTTCCGACGAGCTTGCCGTCGTCGACGACCGGGAGGCGGTGGATCTTCTCCGAGGCCATCGTCGCCGCGGCCTTCACCACGTCGCTCGAAGGCGGCACGACGATCGGGTGCTTGATGACGATCTCGTCGATGGTGTGGGTGGCCTTCTCGTGGCCAGCCTCCATGAACAGCCCGAACGTCTCGTAGAGCGTGCCGCTCGACAGCATGATGTCCTCGAAGCGGGGCATGATCGCGCGGATCATGTCCCCCTCGGCGAGAACGCCGACGAGTTCGCCGTCGTCGTTGACGACCATGAGCTCGCTCGCCCACGTGTGGCTGAGGATCTCAGCCGCCTCGCGCATGGTGGTGCCGAGAACGATCCTCGTGAAGTTCTTGTTCATGACGTCGCCGATTTGCATCTGGTCCCCTCCGAACACACGTGCCGGCATGCGCCGAGATGGACTGGTTGGCGTGATGCTACCACGAGCCCCTAGCCGCGGCGCTCCGGCTCGGTGGCGTACACGACGATCGCCGACTCGTGGGGTACCGGGCAGTTGTATTCGCACAGGCCGCAGCCGATGCACTTCTCGGCGATGACCTCAGGGCGGCCCAGTCGCACGGCGCGACCGTCCGGCGTCCGCACCGCGGCCTCGTTGATGACGATCGCCTTGTCCGGTAGCGGGCAGAGTTCCTGGCACACGAGGCAGGTCTTGCCGTCGGCCCACGGGATACAGCGGTCCCGGTCGATGTAGGCGCGGCCGATGATCGTCTCATGCTTGCGCTCGAGGGCGAGCGGCACGATCGCCCCTGTCGGGCATACGCGTCCGCACTCGGCGCACGACCACTCGCAGTAGCCGATCCGATAGTCCATCTCCGGCGTGAACACGCCGAGGACCCCGGCCTTCGCGAGCGACGGCTGCAGCACGTTCGTCGGGCAGGTCTTCATGCACTGTCCGCAGCGGCTGCACAGCGCGAGCACGTCGCGCTCCTTCGGCGCCCCCGGCGGGCGCACGAGGCGCGGGTCGCGCGCGCGGTGGGAAAGCCCGGTAAAGGCGAAGACGCCCACAAGAAGGGCACCGGCCGATGCTCCGAGGAACGCGCGACGGCTTGGCGAGGGGTTCGCCGTGGCAGGGCGTGCGCCAAAGGAGATGGCGTCTGTCGGACACACGTCCGCGCACTCGAAGCCGAGTTGGCAGCGGGTGGTGTCGGTCGCCTGGAAGTCCTCGCCTACCGCGTCGAGTGGGCAGACCTCTGCGCAGCGTCCGCACGAAATGCACGCCTCGGGGTCGACCTTCCGGCCCGCGGGTGCGACGCGGCCCACCTGTCCGAGGAGCGCCCCAAGCGGGCACAGGTCGCGGCACCACAGCCGCGGCTCGAGCCATGACATGCCGAGGATAGCCGCGAGCATCGCGAGCACGCCGAGCGTGAGGCCGTAGACGAGTGGCTGAGCGAAGACGAGGCGGCCAGCGAGAACCGAGTTCACGGCGTCGACCGGACTTTGCAGCGGTGGCGCGAGGGCAGCGGCGTCGCCGACGAGTCGCACGAGCCGATCGAGCAGCGGATAGAGCAGCACGGTAGCGCTGCGGGTGAGCGTCGAGAGCGGGTCGAAGAGCAAGAACACGCTGCTCGCGAACAGCAGCAGGCCCGCGCACGCAATGAGAACGAACGCGGGCAGCGTGCGCAGGATGCGTCGAGTGGCCGGGGAGAGGCGCGAGGGGCGGCTCTTCCCGCCTGTGAGCTCGACGATCGTGCCCATCGGACAGACGTAGCCGCAGAATGCGCGGCCCGCGATGAGTGGGAGCACGAGCATCGCGACCGCGATGAGCATCGCGGGCTTCCAGACGCCGTTCGCGAACGAGTTCAAGGCGATGAGCGGGTCGCCTACGAGGAATACGCCGAGGTAGAGCCTGCCGAGCGGCCACACGGTGAGCGTCAGCAGGACGAAGAACACTGCGAGGAACGCGAGCTGGAACCGGCGGCGGTAGCGGTGGATTCCGCGACGGGCGACAACTCTCACGACCGGCCCTCGGTGATCTGGAGTTTCTCCAGGTCGATCGTGCCGAGGCCTTGCGCACCCGCCCGCACGAGATAGCCGAGGTCGGTCGGATTCATGCCGAACAGCGTGGTCCCGTACGCGTCTACGGACGCCTGCACCGTGCCGGCGATGACCTTCCCGGGGCGGCGAACGTCCCGCAAGTCACCGCCGCTCGGGCCGTTCCTGATGAGGATTCGCGTCGCGTCGAGCACGACGAGGTGCGGCTTCACGAGGGTGTTCACGTCAACGATCTTCTGGTCGAAGTCCTGGTGGATGAGCCCCCGCGTCGATCCCATGATGCCCATGAGGTTCTTCATCGACATCGTGAGACCGGCCATACCGTGCGTCTTGGCGATCGGCACGTTGATGAAGACGTCGGCGTCGAATGCCGGCACGGCGAAGGGCCAGGACGTGAGGAGTCGGCCCTCCGGGATGCGGATCCGCTCGAAATCGCCGCTGCCGAGTACTACCATCCGGCCCTCGACCGCGCTCACGGCCTTGGCGATGCCCGAGACTTCGTAGGCGTTCCGGGGCGGCGCGGTCGGCCGGTCGAACACCACCACCTCGCGAGCCCCCGCCTCGTAGGCCATCTGCACGAGCGCTGCCACGACCTGGGGGTTGGTGGTGGCAGCGTACTGGGGAGCTCTCGCGGTCAGGATGTTCGGCTTGATGGCGACGCGCGCGCCGCGCTTCACGAAACGCTCCATGCCGCCGAGGGCGGCGACTGCCGCACGGACGTTCGCGGCTGGATCGGTGCCTTGGTAGACCGCGAGGTCGGGGGCGACCGGGGCGGGAGGCTTGGAGGGCTTCGCCGCCGCGGTCGGTTCCGGGGAGGCCGTAGGCTCCGGCGTTCCGGTCGCCGCAACTGTGGGAGTCGGCTCGCCGGGCCGGAACTCCCGCAGGGTCGCACCCTCTCCGCGCTGGGACTCCGACCAGTCGAGCGCACGCGCGCAGCCGGAAAGCAAGCCGCTGCATCCGGCGACGGTGCAGGCTGCCAAGAAGCCGCAGAACTCGCGCCGTTCCACCAGGCCTCCGTCTCGATCCGCGGGCGCACGAGCGTGCGCCGCTGTCGTAGTATGGGTGACTGTCGTGCCCGGGGCGCGTACGCCCCGCTGTCCAGTCTATGCGCTGAGAGGACAGGAGCGCACCCGCAATGTGGTTGGATTCGCATCTTCCCGGCGTGTCGGCGATTCCGCGCGCGGACATCGCGGTCCTTCCCACGCCTCTCGAGCACCTCGACTCCGACCTGCCCCCGGGGCTGCCCAACCTCTGGCTGAAGCACGACGGTCTGTCGGGGTTGCCCTACGGTGGCAACAAGGTCCGCAAGCTCGAGTTCCTGCTCGGACAGGCGCGTGCCGAAGAGCGGCGAGCTGTTATCACCTTCGGCGCCGTCGGCTCCAACCACGTGCTCGCCACCGCCACCTACGGCCATCGGGCGGGGCTCGAGGTACACGCCGTTCTCACCCCGCAGATACAGACGCCGTACCTCAAGCGCAACCTCCTCGCCGACATCGCCGCAGGCGCCGTGCTGCACCCGGTGCCGCGATTCGAGGACGCGCTTCGGCGCGCGGTCGAGGTTCGCTCTGAGCTCACGGCGCGAGACGGCGTCGAACCGTTCGTCATCCCGTTCGGTGGGACGTCGCCAAGAGGGACGCTCGGCTTCGTGAACGCGGCCTTCGAACTCGCCGACCAGGTCTCGACGGGCGAGATGCCTGAGCCCGACGTCGTGTACGTGCCTTTCGGCTCGATGGGGACCGCGATTGGACTGGCGCTCGGACTCGCTGCGGCAGCGATGAAGACCAAGGTCGTTGCCGTGCGAGTCGTGCCCGACGACTTCGCGAATGAAGTGCTGCTCGAGCGGGTGATCGGCGATGCGGTGGGCGAACTTCGCAGCGCGGATCGCTCGTTCCCCGCGCTCAAACGCCCGGATCTCGCGCTCGACGTCCGCTCCGAGTTCCTCGGCGATGGGTACGCGCATCGCACCCCGGCTGGCTTGGAAGCGGTCTCCCTGGCCGCCGAGTGGGGCCTCACCCTGGAAACGACCTATACCGGCAAGGCGCTCGGCGCGCTACTCTCGGATGCGCGGGAAGGCTGCCTGGCGGACTCGCGCGTGCTGTTCTGGAACACCTACAACTCGCGTCCACTCAATCCGCCGCCGGTCCCCGCCGGCAGCCTGCCCGAGGAACTGCGCTCGTACCTGGATGAGGAGCCAACGTGACAGACGCGACGACCGCAGAGGTGACCCGCCGAGGATTCGGCAGCGACAACCACGCCGGCGTTCATCCGGCTGTGCTCGCCGCGATCGCTGAGGCGAACGAGGGACACGTTCCCGCCTACGGCGATGACGCGTTCACGGCACGGGCGCACGGGGTGCTGCGAGACCACCTCGGCGACGAGGCGCAGATCGCGTTCACGTTCAACGGCACGGGGGCGAACGTCGTCTCGCTTGCGACCCTGTGTCGCCCGTGGGACTCGGTCATCTGCCCGGCGTCGGCACACATCAACACCGACGAATGCGGCGCGCCGGAGCACATCGCGAACATCAAGCTCGTTCCCGTCGAGACGCCCGACGGCAAGCTCACGCCCGAGCTCGTGGAGCCGCACCTCATGGGGTTCGGCTTCGAGCACCATGCCCAGCCGCGCGTCATCTCGGTCTCGAACGTGAGCGAGCTCGGTACGGTCTACTCGGTCGCCGAGCTGCGCGCGCTGTCGGGTCTCGCGCATGCTCACGGGATGTACCTGCACGTGGACGGCGCGCGTATCTGCAACGCAGCCGTGGGGCTGGACGCGTCGTTGCGGGCACTCTCTGCCGACGTCGGTGCTGACGCGCTGTCGCTCGGCGGGACGAAGAACGGCATGCTCGCCGGCGAGGCAGTCGTGCTCTTCGGCGAGGCGCAGTCCGACGACCTGCGCTATGCGCGCAAGCAGAGCGGCCAGCTCTCGTCCAAGATGCGTTTCGTTGCTGCGCAGTTCCTCGCCATGTTCGAGGGTGACCTGTGGCGGGAGTGTGCGTCTCATGCGAACGCGCTGGCTGCGCGACTCGCAGCCGGTGCGCGCGAAGCCGGCGTCGAGGTCACGCAGCCGGTCCAGGCGAACGAGGTGTTCGCGGTCCTTCCACCCGACATCACACCGGCGCTGCAGGAGCGGTTCCGCTTCTACGTCTGGGACGAGTCTCGAAACGAAGTGCGGTGGGTGACGTCGTGGGACACCACCGAGGAAGACGTCGACGAACTCGTCGCCGCGCTGCGCGCTCGCTAGCGCGTCGCATCACCTGGACTTCGCGGTAACGCGGTAGACCGTGCCGCCCGAGATGTCGCATGCGTACAGCTCGCCGGCCTCGTCCTCGCCGAAGCTCGAGATGTCGTAGGACGTGTCCGCCAGGAGTGCGTTCTCGGGCGCAGAGCCGGACAAACGAAGTCCCCAGACCTTGCCCTTCACGTAGTCGGCGTAGAGGTACACGCCGCGCAGGAGCGGCTGTCTCGCGCCGCGGTACACGTAGCCGCCGGTCACCGATTCGCCGGTGGGGTGCGGGTACTCGACCACCGGGAACGTGAGCCCCGACTTCGATGGTGCCTTCGAGCCGGGGGGATATGCGTGGGTGCCCTCGTACTTGTGCCAACCGTAGTTCTGCCCGCCTCGACCGGAGCGCGCGCGGTCGATCTCCTCCCATGCATTTTGTCCCACGTCGCCGATCCAGAGGTCCCCGGTGGAGCGGTCGAACGAGAAGCGCCAGGGGTTGCGCAGGCCGAGCGCCCAGATCTCCGGGCGGTAGCCCTTCGACGAGTACGCGGCGGCGGTGAACGGGTTGTCGCGGGGGATGCGATAGGTCTTGGGCACAGTCAACGTGTTCGGAGCCGCGCTCTGAAGCGACTCGCCGACGTCGATGCGCAGCATCTTGCCGAGCAGCACTTTCGGGTTCTGGGCACGGTTCTGGGGGTCGCCGCCAGATCCGCCGTCGCCCGTCCCGATGTAGAGATAGCCGTCGCGCCCGAACGCGATGCACCCGCCGTTGTGATTGGAGTAGGGCTGCGTGACACGCAGCACCGTCTGTGCGCGAACGATACGTGGCACGTCCGCCGAAGGAGTCGACACCTGGTAGCGCACGATGTTCGTGTTGCCATTGAGGTCGGTGTAGTTCACGTAGAAGCGGCCCGACCGCGCGAAGCCCGGCGCGAAGGCGAGCCCGAGCAACCCCTGCTCGCCGCCGTCGCTGATCTTGCGGCTCAGGTCCAGGTACGGCCGAGTGCCCAGACGCCCGTTTCGCACGACGCGAATGCGTCCCGTCTTCTCCACGATGAACACTCGCTTCGAGCCGTCTCGCGCGCTCGTCACGAAGAGCGGCCGACTGAGTCCACGCCACACGGGGACCAACGCCACGCTCACGTTTCGCAGGGGCGTCGCGCTTCCTGTGGACGCCTGGGTCGTGGTGCCGCCGCCCGGTGCGACGGCCGGGCTATCCGGCCCCGATGGCGTGATCACGACAGGCTGCGACGAGCTGGCCGTGCAACCACTCATGAAGACCGCGGCAAGCGTCGCCACGGCCAGACCGCGCGCGAGCGCTCGATTCCTGTTGACTGCCGAGGCGATCACTGCGTCCCACCCGCGAGCGTGCGAATGACCCCGAGAACGTCCTCGGCGTGCCCGTCGACCTTCACCTTCTGCCAGACGTGCGCGATCCGACCATCCGGTCCCACGAGGAAGGTGGAGCGCTTCGCCGTGATCCCGATGATTTCACGTGCGCCGTAGGCGTCGATGATCGTCTTGTCGGGGTTGGGGATCAGGGGAAACGTCAGGCCGAACTTGTCGATGAATCTCCTTTGGATCTGGGGCTTGTCGGCGCTTACGCCCACCACGAGGGCGTTGAGCGACTCCAGCGTGGTCTTGTGCTGCTGGAAGTCGTTCGCCTCATGGGTTCAACCGGGGGTGCTGGCGCGCGGGAAGAAGTAGACGACGACCCACGTGCCCCGGTGCTCGGCCAGATCGAAGACCTCTCCCGTCGCCGTCTCCGCGTGTATGTTGGGAGCCCCGGCGCCAACCTCCGGCATCGATAGCTCAGCCACGTGGACCTCCTTGCCGTATCCGACGTCCTCGAGGTGTATGTACCAATCCAGGCGAACTCCCACCCGTCGTGCGCGGATGTGGCAGGGGCGCGCTAGAATGCTCGGGAGCACAACGAGGAGGCCTAGTGGCACAGGAGTGCGGACTGCGGCTGGTCAACGACATGCCTGGCGTGGACTGCGACGAGGACGAGTGCATCTACTGGCGGGTCGCCGGGCATCTCGGTGTCGCCGAGTATACCGACGGATGCGCCATACAGCATTTCGAGCTCCTGGATGATGGCGCCGAAGTGGCCGCATGGCTCCTGGCCGTCAAGCAACGGGTGGAAGGTCAGCTGCCCTCCTAGGGCTGGCTTCTCGCGGCCACCCGATGCCGCGCCGCCTGATCGTAGGCACGGAGGCGACATGCGCTTTCCCACAATCGAGGCACGGAGTCTCGAAGGCGAGCTCTACTCCCTGCCCGACGACTTGCCGCCGGGTCCGCGAGTCATCCTCCTGCCGTTCCAGCGCTGGCACCAGATCCTGATCGAGGGCTGGAGACCGGAGCTGGAGCGGCTCAGCCGCGAGAACCCCTCGCTCACCTTCTGGGAGGTCCCCGCACTCTCCCGGGCCTACTCGGCCGGACGCTTCTACATCGACGGCGGGATGCGTCTCGGAATCCCCGATATCGGCGTCCGACGCCACACGCTCACGGCCTATACGGACCTAGCGCGCCTGGTGAAGCAGCTCGGCTTCTCCGGCTTTGAAGCGATGCACATCTTCTTGCTGGATGCCGACGGTGAGATCAGGTGGCACGGCTTGGGCGAGATGGACGCCGCACAGCGCGCCGAACTCGAATCGTCCTTGAACACGATGACCCGCACCCCGACCACCGAGTAACGGCCGACCCTGCACCCCGACCGCCGAGTAGCGGCCGGCCCTGCCACCCGCGGCGCTCCTCGCCGCTCTCTGTGACCTCGCGTACGATGGTGCGCATGCTCTTCCTCGTCGATGGCTACAACGTCACCAAGGCCGATCCCGCGACACGCGATCTCTCGCTCGAGGCGCAGCGGGAGGCGCTCGTGGCTCGACTGCGTTCTCGGGGCCGGAGCCTCCTGGGCTCCGGCGGGATCCTGGTGGTGTTCGACGGCGAGGCCGGAATGGCACGAAGTGGCCCGGGCCGTTCGGAGTCGCATCCTGTTGAAGTCGTGTACTCTCGCGGCGCTTCGGCCGACGACGCGATCGTCGAGCGGGCAGCACGAGAACGCGGCCGCGTGTGCGTCGTGAGTTCTGATCGCGGACTGGCCGAGCGGGTTCGGGCGAATGCGGGCGCGGCAGTGGAGGTGCGCGATCGAGGTACCGTGTTCGATGCGGCCCCAGGGCGACCCCGCACGTCCGCACGCGGGGGCATCGCCCGCGAGGCCGGCCTGCCACAAGGCGCGAACAGGATAACGAAGGAACTCAAGGACTTGTGGCTCGAGGATGAGGAGTGAGATGCCGGGAATCGGCGTTATCGTCAACGTCGTTGCGATCCTCGTGGGCACCGTCATCGGTCTGATCTTCGGCGGGCTCATCACCGAACGCCTTCGGGCGACGGCCTTCAAGGCGATCGGTCTATCGACCATCATCATCGGCGCGGGCATGGCGATTGGCGGGCTGTCCGATCTGGGCGAGTCCGCGATGGGCGACTATGCACCGGTGGTGCTCGTCGGCGCGCTCCTTATAGGTGGCCTCATCGGCGAGGCGCTGCGCATCGAGGATGCGCTGGCGCGACTGGGCGAGTGGCTTCAATCCATCGCTCACAAGCTGCCGTTCTTCGAGCCGAAGGGGGAGGGTCCCAACGGCGAAGGCCACACGCTCGTCGAGGGTTTCGTCACCGCGAGCCTCCTCTACTGCGTCGGTGCGATGACCGTGCTCGGGTCGATCCAAGACGGTCTCGGCGAGCCCGCCACGCTCTATCTGAAGGCCACACTCGACGGCGTCGCGTCTATCGCGCTCGCATCTACGCTCGGCGTCGGCGTCGGGTTCTCGGTCATCCCGGTTGCGATCATCCAGGGCGGCATCGCGCTCGGTGCGAACTCGCTCCAGCCGCTCATCACGCCCGCGGTCATCCACGCCATACAGGCGTCGGGCGGCGCACTCATACTCGCCATCGGATTCGATCTCGCCGGCATCAAGCGTCTGCCCGTCGGCAACCTGTTGCCGGCCATCATCGTCGCGGCGATGGCGGCGTGGTTCCTCGGGTGAGCGAGGCGAAGCCCGGCGCCGAGCGCATCGCCGGCCACTGCATCGTCTGCAACGCACTGGTGGAGCGGCGCCCCGACGGCTCGTGCCCGAACGGACACGCGCCGGGAGCGGTAGCGGGCTCGGTCTCGCTCACCGCCGATGCGCGGTTGCCGCGCTTCCCGGGCTTCAACTGGGGCGCGTTCTTCGTCCCGCCGATCTGGGGAATCGCCCACGGGCTGTGGGCAGGGGTGTTCTTTCTGCCGCTCTGGGCGTTCGTAGACAGCGTGATCCGAGGTGCGGCAGGGCGCGCCACGTGGATGCAGGTGCTCGCGTGGCTCACGTTCGCGGTGACCGTTGCGGTCCAGTACGAGTACGGCCGCACCGCGAACCGGCTGGCATGGCGGCGCGCCTGCGAGCGCATGACGCTTGAGGAGTACCGCCGACGCGAGGGGTGGTGGGCCGTCGGAGGAGCGGTGGCGCTTGCCGGTCTCGTCGCGTGGGTCGTCGTGTTCCTCTCGCGCTAGTTCCCCGGGCTGTCGCCGACTTCTGGGCGCGGCGCGCGGCCGGCGCTCATTCTAGGCTTGCATGACAGAACAATGTTATGTTACGGTCCCACGCGGGAACAATCGAGTCGGAGGTGAGTCACATGACGGAACCAGAGCTGATCTCGAAGAAGGACCTGTTGCAGGCGACGGGCATCTCGTACGGGCAGCTGTACCGCTGGAAGCGCAAGGGTCTCATCCCCGAGGAGTGGTTCATACGCAAGTCGACGTTCACCGGGCAGGAGACCTACTTCCCGCGCGACCAGATCGTGGCGCGCATCGAGAAGATCAAGAACCTGAAAGACGAGGATGTGTCGCTCGACTCGATCGCCGAGGCGGTGTCCACGAACCTCGCCGAGTCGAGTTTGGCCGCCGAGGACGTCGCGACCCAGGGCATTGTCTCGACCCAGGCACTCGACCTGTATCGAGAGGTACATCCGGGAGACGAGCCGCTCGCGTTCGGCGAGCTGCTGACCGCGTACGTGCTCGACCGCCTGCTCCAGACGGGCGATGTGAGTCTGGACGAAGGGCGCATGCTCGCGCGCGGCCTGGAGGAGACCTACTCGGCGTGCGAAGGCAAGGCGTGCGACTTCGTCTTCGTGCGCAAGATGGGTCTTTCGACGTGCTTCCTGGTGACGAGCTCGGCGGAGCTCACGTTTGAGGGCGGCGCACGCGTGGTCTCTCGGCTGAGCATTGCCAGCTGTATCGAAGAACTGAAGACACGGATCCGGTGACGGAGGCGATGATGATGGTCAGGTCAGAAGGAAACGACGCGAAGATCTCTGGAGAGGGCCAGCTCTCCGGTGGCACGTACGGCGCGGTGATGATCAACGGCGCCGGAAGCATCAAGGGCGATGTCGCGTGCGGGACGTTCCGCATCAATGGGGCGGGAACCGCTGACGGCAGCGTCAAGGCCGACACGCTCGTGGTGAACGGGACCGCGAGCTTCGGGCGCGAGGTCCAAGCGGGCGAGATGACGATCAACGGCGACGCGAGCATCACGGAAGGCGTTGGCG
>CAYHCE010000016.1:0-76210 GCA_964355015.1 uncultured bacterium
CCATTCGTGCGATCACAGGGAATTTGACCCGTGGATGGGCTGGGTTTTCCAGGGTTTCCTTAATGGCCTTCATAAATCACAGCCACAATGATCCAGCCACGTCGTCACTGAAGACAAATGAATTACAACTTATCCGCAATGAACATCATCAGGTTCACGACGGCGCTCCTCAGCGGTGTCGCCCTTCACTCTCCAGCAGCACTGGCCATCCCATCGGGCTGCAGTAACTCCGACCCCAGCGGAGTCGTCACCAGCATCAAGGGCGACTTCGAGCTGGTTGGTGACCCGCAGGATGCCTCAAGTAGCATCATCTATACTGCCAACAGTGTCAACGGCGCAGGCAGTGTCGTCGTGGCCCGCATCGACGGCAGCAGCGGCAATCTGATCGCTGGCTCCCTGACCACCGTCGCCACCAACTGGCTGGGTGAAAGCGTCATCAACGGGCCCGAGTTCGTGCAGAAGCCGGACGGCAGGGTCGGCATCCTCTATGCCGGCCCTGGGGGTGTACACGGTGTGTTCCGCTCGAACCCGCCGCTGGCCTGGAACGATTTTGCGTTCAGCAACAGCGGCTCTCCAGTCGGTACCAGCGCTCCCACCCTTGGCCCAACGATTGACGGGAACTACGCCGGTGCTGGAATGATCTTCAAGCAGAACGCATACTTCGAATACCCTGCCAGTGCCGACAATGCCTTCTTCGGCTCTCTCACAGGCGGCAGCCTGACGAACATAAGCGCCACGATGACATCGGCAGGACTGACGGCATCAACGGTCGCCCACAGCCCACGGGATCGCTATGTCTTCATGGATGCCACGAGTTCCACCCTCGGCCCTGGCATTTACGAAGCCGAGATTGACGGCAGTGGTGGCTTCACCCCTAGCTCATTGATCAGGCTGACCAGCACTCGCGCCACACACCTAGGCCGTGATGACATCCGCGCCATTCGTCACCCTGTCACTAACGACACCATCCTTTTTGCGGACGCCGGCGTAGGCGGCATCTCCGTCTATTCACAGGCCCCATCTGGCGGGCCGCTGACACTCCTCAAAACCGTGAACAGTGCTACCAGTACTCATTACCGGACGGAAGCGGACATGGGCAAAGTCGTGCTCCACTACTACATCAAGACTGGACTGACCAGCAAGCAAGGCTCTTACACCCTACCGGTGACAGCCAGCGGTGGACAGCTGAATGTCGGCAGCCCAAAGAGGATCTCACCGAAGTCCAATGGCGCTGAGCTGGTCTGGTTCTCGTCTACCAATCAGTGGGCTCTATTCTATCGCAGCACCAATGAGTTTACACGCTGTCTAGTCACGCCTTAGAGGTTTGCAGAGAAGCTAACTTGCGGAGTGCATTAAACCAAGCTCAGAGTTGATGTCTGGTTATTTTTGGCGAGTTGGGATTTTTCAGGCTCTCAGAGACAGCCCGATTACAGGCATTTAGTCCTGGTTGATGAGCCCTCTTGGCGGCTATTGGGGCAAATGCATCTGCAACCAGTCGTTCCTTTTACCTCCAACGCCGGCTTGATCCCATTGCTCAAGGGGATCAGTTGCAGGCCATCACGTGCGGAGAGAGGCCTGGGAGGCTCAGACCTGCAGCAGAAATAGGTGCCATTCGATGACCTGCTCCTTGTGCAGGGGGGGGCATACCCACCCACACCAACCAGCCAAAGCAGTTGCACGGATTATTGCAGAGATCACTACTGGGCTTTCCAGCAATGTCCCAAGCCTGTGACCAGGCTCAGACCGCCACCGGCTGGCGTTGGATTCCCAGCAGGGCAAAGCGCTGCAGGATGCGATCGGCCATCTGTGGTGGAGTGAGCCCGAGAGCCTTCTTGCTCTGATCCGGGCTGGCATGGTCCACCAGCTGATCGGGGATGCCGATGCGGAATACGGGCACCATCACCTCGTGGTCGTTGAGACACTCGAGCACCGCTGCGCCGAACCCTCCAGGCAGAGCACCTTCCTCCATCGTGACCATGCGGCCGATCCGGCGGGCCAGGGGAAGGATCAGGGCTTCGTCGAGGGGCCTGAGAAAGCGGGCATTCACCACCGCGGCCCTGATGCCCTGCTCCTGCAGCAGGCCGGCCGTGGCCATGGCCGGCGCCACCATGGCGCCATAAGCCACGATCAGCAGATCATCTCCATCGGCGAGCTGTTCGCCCCGGCCGATCTCGAGCGGTTCCCAGCCCTCCTCCGCCAGGGGAACGCCCTCTCCTTCGCCGCGCGGGAATCGGATGGCGCAGGGGCCGTCATGCTGGATGGAGGTGACGAGCATGCGTTGCAGCTCGGCCTCATCCTTCGGCGCCATCACCGTGAAGTTCGGCACGGACCGCAGATAGCTGATGTCGTACTGACCCTGGTGGGTGGGCCCGTCGGCCCCGACGATGCCGGCCCGGTCGAGCACGAACGTGACCGGCAGCTTCTGGATGCCTACATCGTGGATGAGCTGGTCGTAGGCGCGCTGCAGAAAGGTGCTGTAGATCGCCACCACGGGCCTGAGCCCTGCGCAGGCCATGCCGGCCGCCATGGTGACGGCGTGCTGCTCGGCGATACCCACGTCGAAGTACTGGTCGGGCAGGGCCCGCTCCAGCAGATCGAGGCCGGTGCCGGTGGCCATGGCCGCCGTGATCCCGACGACGGTGGGATCCTGCTCGCAGATCTTGACGAGGGTCTGGCCGAAGACCTTGCTGTAGCTGGGCGGCTTCGGTTTGCTGGAGGGGAAGGCCTTGCCGGTCTTGAGGTCAAAGGCGGACTGGGCGTGATAGCCCACCTGATCGGCCTCGGCGTAGGGGTAGCCCTTTCCCTTGGTGGTGGCGACGTGCACCAGCACCGGACCCTCGCAGCGGTGGGCCGCCTGGAAGGTTCGCACCATCTCGGCGATGTCGTGACCGTCGACAGGGCCTATGTAGGTGAAGCCCAGCTCCTCGAACACCGCCCCGACCTTGGGCACGGCCAGGCGACGCATGCTCTCCTTGAGCCGCTCCAGCTCCGGTGGCAGCTCACCGTGCATGAAGGGCAGATGCTTGACGGCCTCCTCGGCACTGCCGGAGAGGAACTGCAACGGCGGACTGAGCCGCATGCGGTTGAGATAGGTGGAGAGAGCCCCCACCGGCGCCGAGATCGACATGTCGTTGTCGTTCAGCACCACCAGCAGGCGGGTCTTCGGCAGGTGGCCGGCGTGGTTGATCGCCTCGAGAGCCATGCCGCCCGTGAGGGCGCCATCGCCGATCACCGCCACGCAGTGGAAATCCTCACCGCGCCGGTCGCGGGCCAGGGCCATGCCGAGGGCGGCCGAGATGCTGGTGGAGGCATGACCGGCGCCGAAGGCGTCGAAACGGCTCTCGCTGCGTTTGAGATAACCGGCCACTCCGCCCTGCTGGCGCAGGGTGTGAAACTGGTGATAGCGGCCGGTGATCAGCTTGTGGGGGTAGGCCTGGTGGCCCACGTCCCAGGCCACCCGGTCCCGGTCGAGGTCGAGGGTCTGGTAGAGGGCGAGGGTGAGCTCCACCACCCCGAGCCCCGGGCCGAGGTGACCGCCACTGGTGGAGACCACCTCCAGATGCTTCTCGCGGATCTGACGAGCGATGGCTTCGAGCTCGCTGATGCTGAGGCCATGCAGCTGGTTGGGATGGCTCAGCTCGCTGAGATGCATGCCCTGATCAGATTTTGAGAGTGTCAATCTACGGCCTGCCTCCGGGCGTTCGGGGGCAATGGTCACCATTCCTGAGGCCAGCTGCCAGCCGCTCGCAACCGTCCTATCGGCAGGACGCCCGCGATCGGGCTTGCCACACTGGGTCGATGGACGACACACTGCAGCGCATCCTGCGGGCCCGGGTCTACGACGTGGCGATCGAGTCGCCGCTCGATCCCGCCCCCAACCTCTCCCGGCGCCTGGGGAACACGGTGCTGCTGAAGCGCGAGGACCTGCAGCCCGTGTTCTCCTTCAAGCTGCGCGGGGCCTACAACCGCATGGCCCACCTCACTCCGGCCGAGCTCGAGCGGGGGGTGATCGCCGCCAGCGCCGGCAACCACGCCCAGGGTGTGGCCCTGGCAGCGGATCGGCTGGGTTGCCGGGCCGTGATCGTGATGCCGCTCACCACCCCGGAGATGAAGGTCCGAGCCGTGGCCGCCCGCGGCGCCGAGGTGGTGCTGCACGGGGACACCTACGACGAGGCCTACCAGCAGGCCCGGCAGCTGGAGCAGGAGCGGGGTCTCACCTTCATCCACCCCTTCGACGACCCGGAGGTGATCGCGGGCCAGGGGACGATCGGGCTGGAGATCCTGCGTCAGTGCTCCGCCCCGCCCGACGCCATCTATGTGGCGGTGGGTGGCGGTGGCCTGATTGCGGGCATCGCCGCCTACGTCAAGAGCGTCTGGCCGGAGGTGGAGGTGATCGGGGTGGAGCCGGTGGACGCCGACGCCATGACCCGCTCGCTGGCGGCCGGGCGACGGGTGCGTCTGGAGCAGGTGGGACTGTTCGCCGATGGGGTAGCGGTGCGACAGGTGGGAGAGCACACGTTCGCCCTGGCCCAGCGCTACGTCGACGCCATGGTCACCGTGGACACCGACGAAATCTGTGCCGCGATCAAGGACGTGTTCGAGGACACCCGCTCGATCCTGGAGCCGGCCGGCGCCCTGGCGGTGGCCGGCATGAAGCTGGACGTGCAGCGGCGCGGTCTGGAGGGCCGCACGCTGGTGGCGGTGGCCTGCGGAGCCAACATGAACTTCGACCGTCTCCGCTTCGTGGCCGAAAGGGCCGAACTGGGCGAGGAACGGGAGGCGATGCTGGCGGTGGAGATCCCCGAGCGGCCCGGCAGCCTGCGGCGACTCTGCGAGCTGCTCGGGCAGCGCAGCCTCACCGAATTCAGCTACCGGATGGCGGACCACCGTCTGGCGCACATCTTCCTGGGGGTGCAGATCAACGGTCACCGCGACACCCAGGCCCTGATCGCTCAGCTGGAGGAAGGGGGCTTTCCCTGCCTGGACCTCAGTGAGAACGAACTGGCCAAGCTGCACCTGCGCCACATGGTGGGCGGCCGCCTGCCGGAAGCCGCCTGCCGCGAGCTTGAGGGGCAGCCACGGGAACTGCTCTACCGATTCGAATTCCCCGAACGGCCTGGCGCCCTGATGGCCTTCGTGAGCGCCCTGCATCCGAACTGGACGATCAGCATCTTCCACTACCGCAACCATGGCGCCGACGTCGGTCGGATCGTGGTGGGAGTGCAGGTGGCCGAGGCGGACTCCGACGCCTGGGAGCGGTTCCTGGCCGGCCTGGGCTACCGCCACTGGGACGAGACCCGCAACCCGGCCTACCGGCTGTTCCTGGGCCCTGCCAGCCGAACGATCCCGGCCCTGGCCTGAAGCTGCGGGGCCCTGGCCCAGCCCCGGAAAGCTGCGGTACGGTGCCGGCAGCGATGGGCCGACCTGTGAGCGCGTCCAGCGATACCCTCTCCCTGCCGGCTCGCCTGGAGGCGATCCTCTACCTGAAAGGACGGCCGCTGGGCCTGGGGGAACTGGCGGAGATTGCCTCCGCCGGGCTCTCTGAGCCGATCGGCCGGGAGGAGGTGGAACTGGCGCTGATCACCCTGATGGCCGACTACGCCCATCGGGACACAGCCCTGGAGATCCGCCAGGAGGGCTCCCGCTACGGGCTGCAGCTGCGCGAGAGCCTGGGCGACCTTGTCCGTGATCTGCTGCCAGTGGACCTTTCCACGGCCGCCCTGCGCACCCTGGCCACGATCGCCCTCAAGAAGCGGATCCTGCAGTCGGAACTGGTGGAACTGCGCGGATCCGGTGCCTACGACCACATCAAGGAACTGCTGGCCCAGGACTTCATCGAACGGCGTCGCCAGAGCGAGGGCCGCTCCTACTGGCTGAACCTGAGCGAGAAGTTCCACCGCACCTTCGCCGTCAGCACCGAGCCGGCGCTGGCAGGGCCGAAGCGGCCGGTGGCAGGCCCTCGGGCGCCCAGGGTGGAAGCTGCATAGAGTCGGACGACGTCCGCTGCCCTGGCACTGCCCGTGATGATCGTGAGCGAGATCCTGAAAGTGCTGGCCCAGACCCTCAGCATCTACAGCCTGGTGCTGCTGGTGAGGGTGCTGCTGAGCTGGTTTCCCAATCTCGACTGGAGCAACCCGGTGCTCTCCACCGTGAGTTCGATCACCGATCCCTACCTCAACGCCTTCCGCGGCCTGATCCCGCCTCTCGGGGGGCTTGATCTCTCGGCGATCGTCGCCTTCATCGTGCTGAACCTGGCCCAGCAGCTGCTGGAAGGGCTGGGCGTTTCCCTGATGGGTGGTTTCGGCTGAGCAGGCATGGAGCCAACGGCTGCGCTGCCGGGCTGCTCAGCGTTGTGCCAGCGCCCGCTCCAGAGGGAGTAGTTCGTCGTTCTCGCCGGCTCTGATCCTCACGGGGGCGTTGAAGCCCCGCGCCTTGGCGTTGCGGACGCTGAACGGTCCGGGGGTGCCGGCCGGCACCGCAAGGCGCAGGGCGAAGGGGGAGCGACCCGGCGGCACGTCGCCGATCGAGCCCACCCTGGTCCGGTTCTGCAGCACGGGTTCGCCGCTGGCGTCAGTGATCACGGCGAACAGGTCGGTGTCGATCACGGCTTTGCGGCCGGGGTTCGTCACCTGGCCGCGCAGGGCGTAACAGCTGGCGCCGCTCGGGCGCCGCGGCACCGGCTGGGTCCCGACATCGTCGGACGGACAGGGCTGCAGGGTGATGCCGCTGACCTGGAGGTCGGTGGCCCAGGCCGGTGCCGCGGCAAACAGCAACAGCGCCGCCAGCAGCGCCGCCAGCAGAACGGGAGCGAGGGTTCGCGACCGGCGAGGCGGGTGGAGGAGATCAGCGCCGATCACCGCTGCCTCCGATCACGCCGCGCTCAGCCCTGCTGGCCAGTTTGGCGAGATTGGCCCGGGCAATGGACTCCAGATCCACACCCAGCTCGCTGGCCAGCTGGGAGACGTACCAGAGCACATCGCCCAGCTCCAGGGCAAGATCCTCGAGCACCTGGGGGTCGAAAACCCCGTCCCGATCCCGGAGCACTTTCTTGATCTTGTCGGCCACTTCGCCGACTTCTCCGCAGAGCCCGAGGGTGGGATAGATGGGATTGGATCCCACCTGCGGGTAGCGGGCGGTGGTCCGCGCTTTCTGCTGATAGCCGTTCAGGTCCATCGGATTGACTCCATCGGCACCATCGGCAGCAGGAACGGGGCAGGACCGGATGGTAGTTTCCGGCTGAACCTTCGGCTTTCCCGATGGCGCAGCCCGATCTGTCGCGTCGCACCAAGATCGTGGCCACGATCGGTCCAGCCACCGAGTCGCCACAGCGGCTTCGGGAGCTGATCCAGGCCGGCGCCACCACCTTCCGCCTCAACTTCTCCCACGGCGACCACGCCGAACATGCCGTCAGGATCGCCACGATCCGCCAGGTGGCCCACGAACTGGGCATCCACGTGGGCATCCTGCAAGACCTGCAGGGTCCGAAGATCCGCCTGGGCCGCTTCGAGGAGGGTCCGATCACCCTGGCCAACGGCGAGAGCTTCGCGCTCACCTCCCGGCCGGTGAGCTGCAACCGCACCATCGCCACGATCACCTACGCGAAACTGGCCGAAGAGGTGATGGCCGGCAGCCGCATCCTTCTCGATGACGGCCGTGTCGAGATGGTCGTCAAGAGCGTCGACATCCCCGATCGCACCCTTCACTGCACCGTCGTGGTGGGCGGGGTGCTCTCGAACAACAAGGGAGTGAACTTCCCGGATGTGCAGCTCTCGATCCGCGCCCTCACCGAAAAGGACCGGCAGGATCTGGCCTTCGGGCTGCAGCAGGGGGTCGACTGGGTGGCGCTCAGTTTCGTGCGCAACCCCTCCGACATGCAGGAGATCCGCGAGCTGATCGCCAGCCACGGGCACAGCACGCCGGTGATCGCGAAGATCGAGAAGTTCGAAGCGATCGATCAGATCGACGCGATCCTGCCCCTCTGCGACGGCGTGATGGTGGCCCGCGGCGACCTCGGCGTGGAGATGCCGGCCGAAGAAGTGCCGTTGCTGCAGAAGGAGCTGATCCGCAAGGCCAACACCCTGGGGATCCCGATCATCACCGCCACCCAGATGCTGGACAGCATGGCCAGCTGCCCCCGCCCCACCCGGGCGGAGGTCAGCGACGTGGCCAACGCCATCCTCGACGGCACCGATGCCGTGATGCTCTCCAACGAGACCGCGGTGGGGGACTACCCGGTGGAGGCGGTGGCCACCATGGACCGCATCGCCCGCCGGATCGAGCGCGATTATCCCCGCCGCGCCGTGGACAGCCACATGGCGTCCACCATCCCCAATGCGATCAGCCAGGCGGTGAGCACGATCGCTCGCCAGCTCCAGGCGGCGGCGATCCTGCCCCTCACCAAGAGCGGCGCCACGGCCCGCAACGTCAGCAAGTTCCGTCCCTCCACCACGATCCTGGCGATCACCAACGAAGTGCGGGTGGCCCGCCAGCTGCAGCTGGTCTGGGGTGTGAATCCGCTGCTGATCGGCCATCAGGACTCCACCACCAGCACCTTCACCCTGGCGATGGGGATCGCCCAGGAACGGGGTCTGCTCAAGGAAGGCGATCTCGTCGTACAGACGGCCGGCACTCTGGCCGGCATCAGCGGGTCCACCGATCTGGTCAAGGTGGGCATCGTCTCTGCGGTGCTCGGCCGCGGGCTGGGCATCGGCGACGGCTCCGTCAGCGGCCGGGTGCGGGTGGCCACGACCCCCGAGGCCGCCGCACGGCTGGAAAGCGGTGAGATCCTCGTGGTGCGCAACACCACCGCCGCTTACCTCGATGCGATCCGCAAAGCGAAGGGAGTGATCGCCGAGGAGGAAGGCAGCCAGAGCCATGCGGCCGTGATCGCTCAGCGTCTGGGGGTGCCGGTGATCGTCGGGGTGGCGAACGCCACCGCCGATCTGCGCCAGGGCGAGTTTGTGACCCTGGAGGTGCGTGAGGGGGTGGTGCACCGCGGTGCCCGCAACCACACCCAGGCGAACCGGATGGAAACGATCGTCTGAGGGCCGGCCCGGCTGGCCATGATGGCTCTCCTGACGCGATCCATCGCCCATGGCCTCGAAGCTGCCCCTGGGGGAAACCGTGGCGATGGCCCTCAACACCCTGAAGGCCAATCGGCTGCGCAGCCTGCTCACCATGCTCGGCATCGTGATCGGCAATGCCTCGGTGATCACGCTGGTGGGGGTGGGAAAGGGCGCCCAGAACCTGGCGGAAGGTCAGCTCAACACCCTCGGGGCGAACGTGCTGTTCGTGGTGCCGGGCAACAACAACACCCGTCGCCAGGGCATCGACAACCCCAGGACCCTGGTCCTGGAGGATGCCGAAGCGATCGCCGAACAGGTACCAAGCGTGGACCGGGTCGCTCCCCAGATCACCCGCACCGAGGTGGTCCAGTCGGGGGAGCGGAGCTCCAACGTCTCGGTCTCCGGGATCACTCCTGATTTCCTGCCGGTACGGCGCTTCGAGATCGCCCAGGGCCGCTTCTTCAGCCAGGAGGACCTGGATGGGGCACGCAACGTGGCCGTGATCGGCCCCGATCTCAGGGACAAACTGCTGTCCTCGGGTTCGGCGATCGGCAGGACGCTGCGCATCCGGGACCAGTCCTTCGAGGTGATCGGGGTGACGGCACCGAAGGGGGCGGTGTTCGGCAGCAACCAGGACGAGGCCGCCTACATCCCGCTGACCACCATGGTGAGCAAACTGAGCGGCCGGGATCCCACCTACGGGGTGGTACTCACCTTCATCAGCGTGGAAGCCCGCGACGAGGCCAGCACCAGCGCAGCCAAATTCCAGATCACCAACCTGCTGCGCCAGAGGCACAGGATCCTGCGGGAGGACGACTTCGCCGTTCGCTCCCAGCAGGACGCCCTCTCGATCGTGGGCAAGATCACCGGCGGGCTCACCCTGATGCTCGCCGCCATCGGCGGCGTCTCGCTGCTGGTGGGGGGGATCGGAATCATGAACATCATGCTGGTCTCCGTCAGCGAACGGACCCAGGAGATCGGCCTGCGCAAGGCGGTGGGAGCCCGCAGTGGCGACGTGCTGCTGCAGTTCCTGGTGGAATCGCTGGTGCTGGCGAGCCTGGGGGGAGTGATCGGCTGCGCGGTGGGGCTGGGCACGGTGGCGGCCGTGGCCCGCTTCACGCCGCTGCCGGCGGCGATCGACAGCGGCAGCGTGCTGTTCACTGTGGGTCTGTCAGGTTCGATCGGCCTGTTCTTCGGCGTGGTGCCGGCGCGACGGGCCTCTCGGCTTGATCCGATCGTGGCCCTGCGCAGCCTCTGAGGGAGGATGGCACCGTGAGCCGCAGCAAGCCAGCCCGTCACAACAATCAGCAAGAAAGTCTTAAGAAAGCTGAACGGTGCCGATCGTGACCAAAGCCCTTTGACGTTGATGGCTACATGGAGGACTGACGACGAGATTCCTCCCTTGGCCCTGCTCTCCTGCGGCTATCGCAACACCAGCGACCGCATGGTGATCCTTCGCTCCTGCGGGCCGGAGGAGTTCTACCTCGAGAGAGTGGTGTTTCCCTTCGAGCTGCTCAGCTTCCAGGCTCCTTCAGGCTCGGAAGTGGAGATCTGGACCCACGGCATGGGGGGCCCGGAGCTGCTGGAAACCCTTGCCAGCGCCGAACTGCTGATCGAGCCTGTCGAGCTGGATCCCCGCGTGGAGGCCGAGGGCAGCGCCTGGCTGACGGCCGGCTGAAGCCACCCCCAACGGCCTGGGGGCGCTTTACACTTGGTAAGAATTTTTCTCAGCCATGAATCAGCGCTGGCGTCTGTTCGCTCTCTGGCTTCTCCCGATCGGAGTGGCGCTGTTCCTCGGCTGGCAGGTGCTCGGCAATAGCGGCGTCAGTCGCTTCACGCCCGAAGGCCGGGGCGCCAACGCGCCCTCCCGCAACACGGCCGTGGCCCGCATGAGCTATGGACGCTTCCTCGACTACGTCGAAGCCGGCCGCGTCACCGCGGTGGACATCTTCGATGGCGGCCGCAGCGCCGTGATCGAAGCGGTGGATCCCGATCTCGACAACCGCGTCCAGCGCCTGAGAGTCGATCTTCCCGGCCTCGCCCCCGAGCTGATCAACAACCTCAAGGCCCAGGGCATCAGCTTCGACATCCACCCACCCCGCAGCACCTCACCACTGCTGGGCCTGGTGGGCAACCTGCTCTTTCCTTTGCTGCTGATCGGTTCGCTGATCTTTCTGGCCCGTCGCTCTTCCTCCATGCCGGGCGGTCCCGGCCAGGCCATGCAGTTCGGCAAGACCAAGGCCCGCTTCGCCATGGAGGCCGAGACCGGCGTCAAGTTTGACGATGTGGCCGGTGTGGAGGAGGCCAAGGAGGACCTCGAAGAGGTGGTCACCTTCCTGAAGCAGCCCGAGCGGTTCACCTCCGTCGGCGCCAAGATCCCGAAGGGCGTGCTGCTGGTGGGCCCCCCCGGCACCGGCAAGACCCTCCTGGCCAAGGCCATTGCCGGTGAGGCCGGTGTGCCTTTCTTCTCGCTGTCCGGATCCGAGTTCGTCGAGATGTTCGTCGGAGTCGGCGCCAGCCGCGTCCGCGACCTGTTCAAGCGTGCCAAGGAAAACAGCCCCTGCCTGATCTTCATCGACGAGATCGACGCCGTGGGCCGCCAGCGGGGCGCCGGCATCGGCGGCGGCAACGACGAGCGGGAGCAGACCCTCAACCAGCTGCTCACCGAGATGGACGGCTTCGAGGGCAACAGCGGCATCATCATCATCGCCGCCACCAACCGCCCGGATGTGCTGGATTCGGCCCTGATGCGGCCCGGCCGGTTCGACCGCCAGGTCAGCGTCGACGCTCCAGACATCAAGGGACGTCTCTCGATCCTCAAGGTGCATTCCCGCAACAAGAAGCTGGCCCCTGACGTGTCACTCGAGGCGATCGCCCGCCGCACCCCAGGCTTCACCGGCGCCGATCTGGCCAACCTGCTGAACGAGGCGGCCATCCTCACGGCCCGTCGGCGCAAGGAGGCCACCACTCTGGCCGAGATCGACGACGCCGTGGATCGGGTGATCGCAGGCATGGAAGGGAAGCCTCTCACCGATGGCCGCAGCAAGCGCCTGATCGCCTACCACGAAGTGGGCCACGCCCTGGTGGGCACCCTGGTGAAGAACCATGACCCTGTCCAGAAGGTCACCCTGATCCCCAGGGGTCAGGCCCAGGGTCTCACCTGGTTCGCCCCCGACGAGGAGCAGATGCTGGTGAGCCGCTCCCAGCTGCGGGCTCGGATCATGGGAGCCCTGGGGGGTCGCGCCGCCGAAGCCGTGGTGTTCGGCCATGCCGAGGTCACCACCGGCGCCGGTGGCGATATCCAGCAGGTGGCGAGCATGGCCCGGCAGATGGTCACCCGCTTCGGCATGAGCGAGCTCGGACCGGTATCCCTGGAGGCCGGCAACCAGGAGGTGTTCCTGGGTCGAGACCTGATGACCCGCAGCGATGTCTCCGACGCCATCGCCCGCCGGATCGATGAACAGGTCCGCGCCATCGTGGATGGCTGCTACCGCGACACTCTGGAGCTGGTCTCCCTGCAGCGCCCCTGCATGGACCGGCTGGTGGAGCTGCTGATCGAGAAGGAAACTCTCGACGGTGACGAATTCCGCGCCGTGGTGGCCGAGTTCGCCCCGATCCCGGAGAAGGAGCGTTTCTCGCCGCTGCTGCCCGCTGCCTGATCCAACCGGGCCGGTGCCGATCCAGAGATGGTTCCGCTCTTAACCCGGCCTTTTCCCCCAGCGCCGCCGCAGCCACCTAACGTTTGCCTCTATGCCTATCCCGTCCGTGAGCCAAACGCACTCCCCGATGGAGTCCTTCAGCCGCTACCACGGCGAAGACTGGAGTCCGGAGCGGCTCGCCTTTCACCAGAACCTCGAGCAGTTCGCCGAGCGGGTTGGATTGATCGTTGGATTGCAGAGCAACGGCAAGATGTCACAGGACGCCGCCTACGCTGAAATCCGCCAGCTCTGGCGGGGGCTCAAGGACAGCAAGGGAAATCTGCTGAACAGCCCGGGCAAGGGCAAGCAGAAAGACTGATCAAGCCCTGCGCCAGCTTCAGACCGACCGCACCGCACGACGGTCGATCACCTTATCGATCAGGCCGTAGTTCACCGCCTCGGCAGGGGACATGAAGAAATCGCGGTCGGTGTCGAGCTGGATGCGGTCCAGGGGCTGACCGGTTCGATCGGCCAGTTCACGGTTGAGCTTGTCCTTGAGGTAGAGGATCTCGTCGGCCTGGATACGGATGTCGCTGGCCTGGCCGCGGGCTCCCCCCAGTGGCTGGTGAATCATGATGCGGGAGTGTTGCAGGCTGCTGCGTTTGCCTCTGGCCCCCGCGGTGAGCAGGAAAGCGCCCATGCTGGCCGCCAGACCGACGCAGACGGTCTGGACGTCGGGCTTGATGTGCTGCATCGTGTCGAAGATGCCCAGGCCGTCGTAGACAGAACCACCCGGTGAATTGATGTAGAGGAAGATGTCCTTCTCAGGGTCTTCGGCTTCAAGAAACAGCAGCTGGGCCACGACCCGGTTGGCGGATTCGGCGGTGACGGGCTCTCCCAGAAAGATGATCCGCTCGCGCAGCAGACGGGAATAGATATCGAACGCGCGTTCGCCCCGGCCCGAATCTTCAATCACGATCGGGATCATCGGCAATGGCAGAGCAACGGACCCGATCCTACCGACGCCGGTGGGGCGACGGCCCGATCCGCTCCGGAGCACGGGGATCGGGCGGTGGAGGAGCAGCGCTATGGTCCACACAACCGTTCGGACCAGCGTGGGCGCCTGTCTCACCGTCGCTGACAGCAAACGCGCCTTTCACAGCGCCTTTCCGCATGTGATCGGGCCGCTCTATCGCCGCATGGTGGATGAACTGCTGGTGGAACTCCATCTGCTCAGCCGGCAGAAGGGCTTCCGCAGTGACGCCCTGTTCGCCGTCGGCCTCACCCAGGTCTTCGATGGCTTCGCCCGGGGCTATCGCCCGGAACAGCAGCGACTGCCTCTGTTCCGGGCCCTCTGCGCTTCCTCCGGATTCGACCCCGAGCGGATCCGCGCCCAGCGGGACGAGGCCCTCGGGGCCGTGGGACAGCACAGCCTCGATGAGGTGAAGCAATGGCTGGCGGACCGGGGCCAGGGCGCACCGGAACCGATCGCCACCGTCCTGGCCGACGTGACGCGCCCCGACTTCCATTACTCCCGTCTGTTCGCCGTCGGGCTGCTCAGCCTGCTGCAGCAGGCGCGCGGTGCCGAGGCCGTCGAGCCCGAGGCCCTGCGTCAGGCGGCCCATCAGATCGGTGCGGCCATGGGTCTGCTCAAGGAGCGGATGGATAAAGACCTCACGCTCTATGCCAGCAATCTCGAGAAGATGGCCCAGGCGGTGGAGCTGATGGAGGAAACCCTGGCAGCCGAGCGTCGACGCCGCGAGCGCCAGGAGGCCGACACCAGGACCGCCGCGTCAACACCCCCTGCCGTCTCGGGTCCATCAACGGCCCCCAGCACCTGATCCCCCCTCCCCGCTGGCAGGTGCGCCCGGCCTGACGGGTGCACCTGCCGGCCTCGTCGGTCCCTTGCCCAGGCTGAGGGAACCCCACAAACGGGAGAGCCTGGCTCGCCCGGTTGTGGCGGGCAACGCCAGGCTGGCCATGTCCAGGTATTGCGCACGCCGCACCACGGTCGGCAGTTCCGGAGGGAGCAACGAGAGTGCGGCCAGATCGGCAGGCCTTGCCCGCAGTCGCAGATCCACCCCTGCCGCTGGGGCCTGGGCCGTGCCGGAGCCTGCCGGAGCAGGAGCGGCCTCGGCGCCGAGCACGAACAGCAGCTCGGGCATCGCGCCAGGAGCGGTGGTGATCCAGCGCCAACCTCCGACCACCGTTCCGTCCTGACGCACCCAGGTGCTGACGGGCAGGGCGCCGGCCGACCGATTCACCAGACCCTGCGACTCCAGCGCCCGGGCCATCGGCCCCAGCCAGGCCGTCCAGGCGCTGCGGTCGGGACCCACTGCCAGCTGCAGTTCCAGGGAGGCGCGAAACAGGCCCCGGGGCTGGGGGCGAAGCCGCAGCAGGAACGGAGTGCGCTCCAGTCGTTCCAGCAGCTTTTCGTCGAGCCCGTAGCGATCCTCCAGAGGTTTGCTGATCAGCTGATTGCGCAGCAGGGCCTGCAGCAGCAGATCCAGGCGAGCCCCCTGCACCTCCAGCAGCAGGGTGGGAGGCAGGGGATCGGCAGGCCGGCGCCACTCCGATGCGGCAGCCACCGCAGGGGAAGAATCGACCGGATCGGGGCGGTCGCTGGCCTCTCCCTGCCAGCGGAGGCCGAGCGGGTCGCTGCCCACCACCAGACAGCCCTGCTGGAACCGCTGCAGCAGGGGTACGAGGTCGCCGACCAGCTGGGCCAGGGACACGTTGGTCCAGGCCACGGCCTGACTCTGACGCAGCCGCAGCACGCAGCGCTGTTCCATACCCTGGGGCGTGCGCACGGTGCGCTGCAGCTGCTGTTGCAGCAGCTGGTGGGAGAGGGGATCGGGAGCGATCACCACCAGATCGTCGAGGCGCAGGGCATGGGGGGGGAGCACCGCCTCGGCGCGCGGACCGAACACGACCGAAGGAACCGCCAGGTAGGCCCCGCCCTCTCGACCCCAAAACTGCCACCACTGACCCCGCTGGCGGCTCCAGAGCCGGGCCGCAGGCTCGGAACCCAGCCGCTGCTGCCACAGCAGCGGCGGTGGCCGACTCGGATCGGCGGCGAAACTCTGGATCAGGGAAGAGGCGCCGAGCAGGCGCTCCAGGCCTGCCGCGTTGGCACGGGGGTACCGATGCAGCTGTGCCGTCGGCAGCAGCACCAGCAGGGCGATCACGGCCGAGGTGAGCGGCAGCGGACCGAGACGGGGCGGCCAGCGGAGCACATTCCAGCGCGGCAGGGACAGAGTCATGGCTGGGGAACGGGCCCTCATCGTGGGTGCCGCGGCGGCGCACGGGACGGGCCAGCCTGCGGTTCGCTCAGCGGCGGGCGCTGCCCGAACGCTGGCGGCGGCGGCGATCCCGCCACTCGACCGCCGACAGATAGATCACGCCGCCGCTCACGAAGACGAGCAGCACGGCAGCGACCAGCGCCAGCAGATTGGCGCTGGTGAGGGGGAAGTCCAACATCCGGGGGAGAAACGTACCGAGCGGGGAAGGACCCCCGACCCGGAGCCGATCAGAAGTTGATCGTGCCGTCGCCGTTGCGGCCCCAGACCACCATGGCGATCGAGAAGCTGAACAGAGCGGCCAGCGAGGCCCAGGCAAGCGTGATCAGCATGGAGTCGCCCAGCAGGAATGTGCACGACTTTACCTAGAGTGGTTCAGCGTTGGACGGCTGATCGGTCATGGACGCCAGGCTCCCACGGCTGGGCAGGTTCGCGAAGCCCGTCACCACCATGGCCACCCCCGGCGGCCAGCAGTTGCTGGAACCGGTGCGCCAGCAGCAGCCCTACCCCCATTACAAGGTGGTGGTGCTGGACGACGACGTGAACACCTTCCAGCACGTGGTGGAATGCCTGGTGCGCTACCTGCCCGGGATGGGGCCCGACAGGGCCTGGGAACTGGCCCACCGGATCGATGCCGAGGGATCCGCGGTCGTGTGGAGCGGCCCGCAGGAGCAGGCCGAGCTCTATCACCAGCAACTGGGCCAGGAGGGGCTGACGATGGCTCCACTGGAGCGGGCCTGAGCAGCGTTCAGGCCGTGACCCGGCAGCAGGCGGAGAGCTCGAACAGGTTGCGGATCTGCAGGGTGCGGGCCTGGGCATCGAGCACGTAACTGATCACCCGCCCGGAGCAGACCGCCAGCCCGCGGACCTGACGCCGGAGCGGCCTCCCGGCGGTGACCACCTCCACTCCCTCGCCAAGCTGGCGGCTGAGGTAATGACCGATCGCGGCTCGCGTCAACACCATCTGCTCTCTGCTGCGGATGCCACTTCGTCCTAGCAGTGCCCCCTAGGCTCAGCCAACGGCGCAACAAATCCATGGGCCGGGTGGTGATCACCCACAGCACCTACCTCGACGGGCTGATTGCCGTGCTCAAGGCCCTGGCCTTGCAACAGGGAATCGATACCGTCACGCCAGCGGTGATCTGCCGGGTGAAGGGCCATACCCCCCATCTGCGCCTGCGTGTGTCCACACCGATCACCGGCGGGTTCAAGGTGCTGGCCCGCCGGGGCAGTTCCGCCCAGGAGGTGTTCGTGGTCACTGGCTGGGAACGGGAGCGGCTCCAGGCGGAACTGGTGCGGCTCGTGGAGCAGAGCTGAAAGGGGTGGACCACCGTGCCGTCTTGCCCCAGCGTTCGACCTGGAAGAACCAGAGGGGCGGCCAAAGTGGGGCTTCGTTTCCGGCAACGAGGCCGGTGTACGTCACCGTCACGACAGACCACCCACGTCGAAGAGGGAGTCAGATCAGAAAACTGTGAAAGGCAGTCACCAACACAGCAGTCCGCGGAAATCCTAGGGCGTCAGGGAAGGAGGCAGGGGCCAGATGGCCCGCACCTCAGCCAGTCGCTGCCGCGCCTCCGCGACCCGCTGAAGGGGGTCGGTGCCGACCAGGGCCAGGGTGACGTGGCCCAGCTTGCGGCCTGGAGAGGCCGCTGTCTTGCCATACCAGTGGAGGCTGGCCCCGGGCAGAGCCTCGAGCGCGCCTCGCTGATCGGCGTAGTCCTCGCCAGAGGTTTCGAAAGCGAGCAGGTTCACCATCAGGGCGCCGGGCAGGCGCAGGCCCATGTCGCCGAGGGGCTCGCCGCGGACGATCCGCAGCTGCTGGGAAAACTGACTGGTGTGAGCCGCCTCGATCGTGTAATGGCCGGAGTTGTGCGTGCGGGGCGCCAGCTCGTTGATCAGCAGCCCGGCGGGACCGTAGAAGAACTCGATCGAAAGCACACCGACGTAATCGAGCGCCGTGAGCAGGGAGGCGGCCACGTTGCGGGCCAGCGCCTGCACCGCCTGGGTGGTGGCGGCAGGTGCCAGCACCCAGTCACAGACCTGATCGTGCTGATGGGTCTGCACCAGCGGGAAACAGCCGACCCGACCACCCTGGTCGCGGCAGGACACCAGAGCCAGCTCCTGCTCGAAGGTCACGAACTCCTCCAGCAGCCAGTGGCGGGGGTCCACCGCCTCGAGCAGGGCCTTCAGGTCGTCGCGGTCGCGGATCGGCCGGGTGCCGCGGCCGTCGTAGCCACCGGTGACCGCCTTGGCCATCATCGGCAAGGCGAACCCCTCCGGCAGGCACGGGCCGGAGCCGCCGGCAGCGGCACCAGGAGGGGCAGCGTCCATCGAGCCGGAGGGTGTCCACACCTGCCCGGACCCGTCCGCCGCGGCCGCCGCCGCCGCTTCTGGGTCCGGGATCACAGCCTCCAGCGGGATCCAGCGCGGAGAGGGCAGCTGCAGCCGGTCGAGCAGTTCACGCTGGCTGCGCTTGGAGATGAGGGCGCCCAGGGCCTCCAGCCGCGGCACGAACCGCACGCCTTCGGCCTCGAGCGGGGCGAGTGCGTCGAGGTCGAGCCACTCGTTCTCGAAGCTGATCGCCTCGGCCCGCCTGGCCAGGCTGCGGGTGGCGGCCACATCATCGAGAGGAGCCTGGACCACGCTGGTGGCGAGCCGAACGGCGGGATCGCTGAGCTCCGGGGTCTGCACGTGCAGCTCCACGCCCTGCTGACGCGCGGCCTCCGCCAGCATCAAGGCGAGCTGGCCTCCCCCCACCACGCCGATGCTGCCAGCCATCCCTTTCCTCCAGGGCCGCGAGCCGATCGGAGCGCACGCCGTTTCAGCAGCTTGCCATTCTCCCGGTCCACGCAGACGGCAACGGCAGGACGGGACTCAGCTGAAGCTCTTCTCCCCCAGGGCCAGGAAGCGCAGCAGGCTGAACAGGAGCACGATCAGGAACAGGGCCAGCCCCACGGTGCAGGCGTAGCTGATCTCCAGCTCGGAGAAGGCCTGGTCGTAGACGTAGTAGACGAGGGTGCGCGTGGAATCGGCCGGGCCGCCCTGGGTCATCAGGAAGACCTCCTCGAACACCTTGGTGGCGGCGATCGCCGAGATCACCCCCACCAGGGTGAGGTAGGGGCTCAGCAGGGGCAGGGTGATGTCGAGGTGGCGCTGCCAGCCCTCGCTGCCATCGAGGGCTGCCGCCTCGTAGAGCTCGGGGGAGATCCCCTGCAGCCCGGCCAGGAAGATCACCATGTAGTAGCCGAGTCCCTTCCAGAGAGTCACCAGCATCACGGCCGGCAGGGCGAGCAGGGGACTGGTGAGGAAGCCGATCGGGCTGAACACCTCCCCCAGCAGGGCCGCCAGCCAGCCATTGATCAGGCCGTTCTCGGCATAGAGCCAGCGGAAGGCGATCGCCGCCACCACGATCGACACCAGCACCGGCGTGTAGAAGGCCGCACGAAAGAGGTGGATGCCGGGCAGCTGCCGGTTCACCAGCACCGCCAGGGTGAGGGAACCGATCACGATCGGCGGCACCACACCCACCAGGTACAGCAGGGTGGTGCCCAGCACCTGGAAGAAGATCGGATCGGCCAGCAGCCGGCGGATGTTGGCCAGGCCGACGAAGCGCAGGGGCTCGCTCACGTCCAGACCGGTTTCAGTGAAGCTGATCACCAGCGCCATCGCCGCCGGGACGAGCACCGACACCCCCAGCAGCAGCAGGGCCGGTGTGAGGAAACCCCAGGCCGTGGCGCTCCGACCGGACCAGGCCGGGAACGCGCGACGGGGGGGAGCAGGTGGGGGGGAGCCGGGCATGGCGCCATTGTGGGAGATCCGCGCGTGGGAGCCACGGCCTTGGGCAGCCCGGCAGGGAGTGCCGAACCACTGCAGGTGCTGCGGGACGTGTTCGGCTACGGAGCCTTCCGCGGGCCGCAGGAGGCGATCGTGCGCCATGCGATCGCGGGCGGCTCAGCCCTGGTGCTGATGCCCACCGGTGGCGGCAAGTCGCTCTGCTATCAGGTGCCGGCCCTGTGCCGCCCGGGGCTGGGCGTGGTGATCTCGCCCCTGATCGCCCTGATGCAGGACCAGGTGGAGGCCCTGCGGCAGGCCGGGGTGCGTGCCGCGGCGCTCCACTCCGGCCTGGCCGCCGAGGCAAGCGCCGGAGTCTGGCGAAGCCTGAACACCGGTGCGCTGGATCTGCTCTACGTCTCGCCCGAGCGGCTCCTCGCCGGTGACCTGCTCGATCGCCTCGCCGAACGGGAACTGGCCCTGTTCGCCATCGACGAGGCCCACTGCGTCTCCCAGTGGGGCCACGACTTCCGCCCCGAATACCTGCAGCTGGCCCTGCTGGCGGAGCGTTTCCCCACGGTCCCCCGCCTGGCGCTCACGGCCACGGCCGACCCCCGCACCCGCCAGGAGATCGTGGCCCGGCTGGCGCTGGAGCAGGGGCGGGTGTTCCTGGACAGCTTCGATCGCCCCAACATCCGCTATCTGCTGCGGGCCAAGGACGACGCCAGGGCACAGCTAATGAGCTTCCTCGAAGGGCACCGCGGCGAGGCCGGCATCGTCTATGCCCGCTCCCGGGCCCGGGTGGACCGTTTCGCCGCCGACCTGCGGGCCGCCGGCCACGAGGCGCTGGCCTACCACGCCGGCCTGGCAGCGCCGCGGCGGAGTGCCGCCCTGGAGCGCTTCCGCAACGGCAGCGGCGTGGTGGTGGTGGCCACCATCGCCTTCGGCATGGGCATCGACAAGCCCGACGTGCGCTTCGTGGCCCATGTGGACCTGCCCAAGAGCCTGGAGGCCTACTACCAGGAAACCGGCCGGGCTGGCCGTGACGGACTGGCGGCGGTGGCCTGGATGGTGCACGGGCCCGGCGATGTGCCCCAGCTGCGCCGCTTCATCGACGAGTCGGAGGCCGACGCGGCCCAGAAGCGGATCGAGCACGGCAAGCTCGACGCCCTGATCGCCTTCACCGAGGCGCCGGACTGCCGCCGCCAGGTGCTGCTGGCCCACCTGGGCGAGACGCTGCCGCAGCCTTG
The DNA here is from genome assembly GCA_964355015.1 of uncultured bacterium. GTDB lineage: Bacteria > Cyanobacteriota > Cyanobacteriia > PCC-6307 > Cyanobiaceae > CAYHCE01. The sequence goes on from CAYHCE010000016.1 coordinate 21,024, forward strand.
CGGCAACTGCGACCGCTGCCTGGAACCCCAGGCCCTGGTGGACGTGACCGTGCCGGCTCAGAAGGCCCTCTCCGCCGTCCATCGCACCGGCCATCGCTACGGCGCCGCCCACCTGGTGGATGTGCTGCTGGGTGCCGATACGGCACGCCTGCGCGAGCTCGGCCACCGGGAGCTGAGCGTCTACGGGGTGGGGAAGGAGCTGGACCGGAGCCAGTGGCGCACCCTGCTGCGCCAGCTCACCGCCCAGGGATGGCTCGAACCGGTGCCTGACGGCCACGGTGGACTGCGCTGGGGGGCACAGGAGAGGGTGTGGCCGCTGCTGCGGGGCGAGATCCGGCTGGAGCTGCCCCTGCCGCCGCCCCAGAAGGAACGGCGTCGGGCAGGCGAACGGAGCGGCAGCGTCCCGTGGGCTCGCTCGGCGGCCGTGAACCCTGAGGGCGACGCCGACCCGGCGCTGCTGGCCTCCCTGAAGGAGTGGCGCCGTGAGCAGGCCCGCCAGCAGGCCGTGCCGCCCTATGTCGTGTTCCACGACCGCACCCTGTTGGAGCTGGCCGTGCGTCGGCCCGCCGACCTGGACGCACTGGCCGGCATCACGGGCGTCGGCCAGGCAAAGCTGGCGCGCTACGGCGCCGCGGTGCTCGCCGTGCTGCAGGCTGCGAAGCCCTAGCCTCGGCCCGATGCCCAGCGGTTGTGCGCGATGACCTCCACGCTCCCGTCCGACGGCACGGCCACAGCAGGCGGCACGGTCACAGCAGGCGGCGGGCTGCGCACGATCGCGGTGGAGCTGGCGAAGAACAGCTATCCGGTGGTGATCGGCGAAAGAGCACTGGAACGGCTGGGGGAGCAGCTTCTCGGGCGCGGCTTCCGGCCCGCCACCAAGGTACTTGTGGTGAGCAATCCGGTGGTGCAGCACCACTACGGCACCACCGCCCTGGCGAGCCTGGAGGCCGCCGGCTTCGCAGCGAGCCTGCTGGAAATCGACGCGGGCGAGGAGCAGAAGACACCCTCCAGCGTGGCCCTGATCCATGACGAGGCCTTTGCGCGCCAGCTGGAGCGGCGCTCCCTGATCGTGGCCCTGGGCGGGGGCGTGGTGGGCGACATGGCGGGCTTCGCGGCCGCCACCTGGCTGCGGGGCATCCCTGTGGTGCAGGTGCCCACCACCCTGCTGGCCATGGTGGACGCCGCCATCGGCGGCAAGACGGGCGTGAACCATCCGGGCGGCAAGAACCTGATCGGGGCCTTCCACCAACCGTCGCTGGTGCTGATCGACCCCTCCACCCTTGCCACCCTGCCGAAGCGGGAGTTCGGTGCCGGTATGGCCGAGGTGATCAAGTACGGCGTGATCGGCGACGCAACCCTGTTCGCGGAGCTGGAGGCCGCCGCCGATCTCTCCAGCCTCACGGCTGTGGGCCCGCTCCTGTTGCGGCGGGTGCTGGAGCGCTCCGCCGCCGCCAAGGCGCGGGTGGTGGCAGCCGACGAACGGGAAGGAGGCTTGCGGGCGATCCTCAATTACGGCCACACCCTCGGCCATGTGGTGGAAACCCTGAGCGGCTACGGCACCTGGCTCCACGGCGAAGCGGTGGCCCTCGGAATGGTCGCCGCCGGAGAGCTGGCGGTGGAGATGGGTCTCTGGGAACGCGCGGACCAGGACCGCCAGAAGGCGGTGATCGCGCGGGCGGGTCTGCCGCTGCGATGGCCGCCCCTGGAGGTCGAAGCGGTGCTGCACACCCTGCAGAGCGACAAGAAGGTGAAGAACGGCCGGGTGCGTTTCGTGCTGCCGACCGGCATCGGCACGGTCGTGATCCGCGACGACGTGGAGGCCGCGCGGATCTGCCACGTGCTTGGTGGCCTGAGCTGAACGCTTCAGCCGCTGGACCCGAAAACACGGCCGGGGCTGGGGACCACCGGCGCTCAGGCCGAGACCCGGCCTGCGCGGGCCGCGGTGCTGAGGCCCTGACCGATCGGAACGAAGACATCCTGTTCGCGCCTTGTCAGAAGATCCCAGTCCTGCGGGGGTCGAGCGGAGGCTGATCCGGAACCATCAGGATCACCGCAGAGGAGGATGACCTTTGCCCCGGGGTTGGCTTGAGCAGCATTCGGCAATCTCCACCCCACAGCCAGCGGGCAGAAGCAGATCAACGATCAGCAGGTCGGGGCCAGTCAGGCAGAAGAGCCACCGGCGTGTGGACAACTGCTGCGCTCCTCAGTTCCTCACAAACACTCCCTGGCCGTAGAGGTTGAGATTGTCGAGGCGCACGCGGCTGGCCCGGCCGTCGGCACCGATGCCGAACACCACCGCACTGGGTCCATAGGCATTCTCACCGCTGGGCTGGAAGCGGAAGGTGTCGGCACTCACGTGGGTGAGGGGGTAGAGGTCCTGGCGCGGGCCGAGTTGGAGCACCAGGCCGTCGCCCTGTGAACGCACCGAGATCGGACCGACGTAGGCGTTACGGAATCGGCCTGCATAGGCGGACAGGGGGCGGGCCGGGCGTGGGCGGGCCGGGGCGGACACGACGGGATAGGGCTGCCTGTCCATCGTGACGAACAACCGGCGCAGGGGCGGCAGGTAGTCCATGCGGACCCGGCCGAAGCGGGCCAGATCGAGAAAGCTCAGGGCCACGGTTTCCGGCACGCCCATGGGCTGACCATTGGTGAGCACCACGATGCCCAGCGATTCGCCCGGCAGCATGTACACGGCCGTGGCGGCGCCGAGATCGAAGCCACCGGAATGGCTGAGTTGCACCGCACCCTGGTCGGTGACGCCCACGTTCCAGCCCAGGCCGTAGAAGCCGGTGCGGAACACCGACGGATCCGGGGACGGGAGACTGGCGATCACGGGGCGGTGGGTTTCGTCGAGGGCGGCGCGGTCCACCACCTGCCGGCCGTCGAGGCGTCCGCTCGCCAGCTGCAGCCGCAGCCAGCGTGAGAGGTCGCGCGCCGTGGAGTTCACACCACCGGCCGGCGACTGGGCATCCGGGTCCCGCTGATAGCGAGCCACCCATCGGTCGCCGTCGGGGACGTGCAGCAGGGCCCGATTGCCGGCGGCGATCAGGTCGGCGAAGCGGGAACTGGTGCGCGTCATGCCGAGGGGCCGGTAGAGCCGCTCCGCGGAGAGGTCCGCCCAGCCACGGCCCGTGGCATGGGCAGCGGCCACCGCCCCGGCGGTGAAGCCGAAGTTGGTGTAGGCGAAGACGGAGCGGAACCGGTTCTCGAGAGGCAGCAGCCCAAGCCGCCGCAGGATCGTGGCGCGATCGAAGCCGATGTCCTCGAGGTGGTCGCCGGCGTGATCGGGCAGGCCACTGCGGTGCGCGAGCAGATCCCGCAGCGTCACGTCCCGGGCGATGGCGGGGGGGCCGATCCGGAACTCCGGCAGGGTGCGCGTCACCGGATCGTCCCAGCCGAGGCGACCATCGCCCACAAGGGCCGCCACCACGGTGCTGGCGATCGGCTTCGACAACGACGCCAGCTGAAAGACGGTGTCGGGATCCACCACGCCGGGCTTGCCCACTTCACGCAGGCCGTAGCCCCTGAGCATCACGACGCGGTCGTCATGGACGACGGCGATCGCCATGCCGGGCACGCCGGTGCGGCGGAGGATCGCGCTGGCGAAGGAATCAAGCCGGGGCAGGGCTGCGGCGACCGTTGCCGCGCTGACCAGGCGCGGCGGTGGGGGGGGACCGGCGCCAGCCTCCTCGCCTCTGACCGGAACCGGCGGCGCCAGGGTCAGAACGATCCCCAGCAGCAGCAGGGCCGTCAGCGGCCGGCTGGTTCCGCGTTCGCCCATCCGATCCGGCCAGTCAAGACAAGATAGGCAGGACTGGGGGAGGTTCATGGTTTGCACCGCCGAGGAGCAGCCTGGCTGCGGCGGGGCTGCCCCCGGTGCCGGCAGCAGGAGGGGAAGCCTTGAACGATCAGCAGCGATTCTGCCGCGACCTGATGGCGGCCAGCTTCTCCTGCCTGGACCGTGGGGATGGCTGCTGGCGGGAGGAGGACGGCGCCTGCTGGTTCGAAGCCCCCTTCCCCCGGCCCTTCGCCAACTTCGTGATCAGCGCGGGGGACAGGCCGCAGCGGCGGACGGTGCAGCGGGTGGCGGACCGGTTCCAGCAGCGGGGAATGCCCTGCTGCTGGTTCGTCTGGTCCGACCAGCAGCCGGAGATCGTCCAGGCCCTGCTGGCGGAGCTGGGCTTCCGCACCGCCGCGCCCGCCAGCCTGCTGTCGGCCCCTACGGCTCTGCTGCTGGCCGCGACGCCCAACCCCGGCCAGCGGGTCGGCGGGGCCGTGGCGGGAGCGCGGCTGATCGCCCTCGACCAGAGCTGGCAGCGGGGCTACCTCCACTGCCTCGAGGACTGCTTCGCCATCCCTGCGGGGCTGGGAGCGATGGCGGCCGAGGCTTACCTGGGCCGGCAGGGCCCCCAGGACCCACGCACCTACGGGGTGGTGCGAGACGACGACGTGCTGGCCGTGGCCACTGTGGTGGTCCGCGAGGGTCGGTCCTGTCTGAGCTGGGTGGGCACGGCCAGCGCCTGGCGACGGCGCGGCCTGGGTCGGGCCGTGACCGCGGCCGCGGTGGCCACCGGTGCCGCCCTCGGTGGTCGCACCACCCTGCTGCAGGCCATGGCCGATGCGGTGCCGCTCTACCGCCGCATGGGATTCGGGGTGGATGGAGTGGTGAAGGTGTTCTTCCGCAACCCGTGAGCGGCCAGGCCTGCGTGATGCTGGGTGGGCGGTAGCCCGAAGCGAGAGCATGTCCCAGGAGCAGCTGAGGGCCTTCCTGGCCAGGGTGCAGGACGACGACACGCTGCGCCGCCAGGTGCTGGCAGCCTCGACTGCCGATGATGTGGCACGGATCGCCATGGGGCTGGGCTTCGCTGTCTCCGGTGACGAACTGCTGCGGGCGTCGGGTCAGAAAATCGGCCGGGTACGGATCACCAAGCAGGACATGCCGGGCGAATACAACTGACCCCTGCGGCATGGGGAAGAGGACAGGCCGACAGGCGGCGGTGCGATGATGGTGGCGGATCGGCAGTTCACGCTGACGATGCCTTCGGGCAGGGGTTCCGGGTGGTGGTTCACCTGGGATCCTTCCGTCTGATCGACAGACGGAAGCCCCTGGCATGGTGATGCGGGATGCTGGTGGGTCGCGCCGACGCCGCCGATGAGCCAGAGCCACAAACAGAAGAGCGCGTCAGTGCTGACGCTGCGGCCGCCGGCGGTGGCGGAGCCCGGGCCGGAACGGGGCGGCGCAACCAGGGGGTTCGGCCGTGGAGCGGCCGGGACTCGCCGCCTGGGCGGCAAGGGACGCAAGCGCCGGGGAACGGGGCTGGGCGCCAGGGACCGAGGTCCCCTGGGCAAGAGTCCGGATCTGGAGGCGATGGTGGCGCGGCAGCGGCTGGGGCTGAATCTGGTCGGTCGGCTCAGCCTGGCGGCGGTGTCACGGGCCTGGAAGCTGGCGGCGGCAGAACACCATCCCGACCGGGGCGGCCAGCACGGCACGATGCAGGCGATCAACGGAGCCCGCGACGTGCTGCTGGGACGTGGCGAAACCGCTACAGCCTGAGCCGGAATCCATCGCGGCGGTGGAAGTCGGGCCCCGGGCCCGGATGGGCCAGGGCCCAGTGGCTGAGGCTGCCGTCCTGCAGCTGGATCACGGCCGTGACGGCCAGTTCCAGGGCAGGGGCTATGGCAAGACCCTGCGGCAGCCCACAGGCGAGCTCGAGCGCAAGTTCATCGGCGTGGCGCTGGACGCGGAAGGGCAGCACCGCCAGGGTGGGCTCCGGCTCCAGGCCGTCGCGATAGCCGGCCAGGCGATAGAGGTTCCAGTGACCGGCGGGCGAGAGGTTGAACTCCCAGTAAGGCGCTGCCCCTGCCGCCGCGACGAAGCATTCGAAGCAGGTGGACTGCCAGAGATCGTCCAGTCGCATGGGAGACGCGGCAGGCGCCGGGATCGCCACGGTGTGCAGGGGGCCCTGCAGCCGATAGCGGATGGCCAGCCTGTCCCCGCAGCGGGCGATGCCACCGCTGAGGCTGAGCGTGGTCAGCCGGGGATCCGCCTCGAACGGGGTGAGCACGAAGGGCAGCTCGCCGGTCATGGCGCTCCCTGCATTCTCTCGATGATGCTGCGGATCGTGGATTCCTGGGCCTCGATACTCTCGGTCAGCCTGAACTGAACCAGGGCCCGATCCAGATTGTGGGCCGGGTAGCGGGTCTTGAAGTAGGGGCTGCCGGCCAGGTGGTCGGTGAAGAAGCGCAGGCCCAGTTCGAAGGCGATCAGCCGGATCGCTACGTAGATGTGGTGGTAGTCGGCGTCAGTGAGGAAGGCACGGGCCACGGAGCCGTAGCCCCGCAGAATCGCCTCGCAGCAATCCGTGTCGAAGCGGACCGCCTGCCAGTCAGGGGTGTCCTCGCCGAGGGGATTGCAGCCCGAGCGCAGGCAGTCGCCGATGTCGTACTGCACGAGTCCGGGCTTGACCGTATCCAGATCCACCAGGCCGATGGCCTGGTTCGTGTGGACATCCATCATCACGTTGTTGATCTTCGGATCACCGTGAATCGGTCTCAGCTGCAATCTGCCGGCGGCCCTGGCATCCTCCAGCACGGAGGCCAGGCCACAGCGGGCCTGCACGAACTCCCGGCAGTAGGCAACGGTGTCGCCGGCAGGGAGCGGATGGGTGTCGAGCACACGCCGGTAGTGCGCGAGGTACCCGGGGGTGACATGGAATCCAGCCAGGGTATCGGCCAGCTCCGATACGGGCAGATCGCTGATCAGGGTGTGGAACATCCCCAGTCCGTAGCCCACTTCACGGGCCTGGGCGAGGTTAGTGATGGTGTCGAAGGACCGGGACGCCTCGATGAAGCTGATCACGCGCCAGAAGGCGCCATCGATCTCGACCCAGTGGTTCGGTGAGTCCCGTGCCGGATAGGGGCGCGGCACCTCCCAGCGGCGCGAGGCCAGGGCCGGACAACCCTGCCGCAAGCGACGTTCCACGTGCTCGCTGAATACGAGCAGATTGCCCATCACCAGCTCAGGGTGGCGGAACACCTGCGTGTTCAGCCGCTGCAGCACCACGGAGCCCTCCGCGCCGGCTCCGAGCCTGACCCGGTAGGTGTCGTTGACGTTGCCGTTGCCCAGGGCCTCGACCGTGGCGACAGGGCCCGGCAGCCGGAAGCGCTCGGCGACGGGAACGAGGGACTCCCGGAACCGAGCGGTGCTGTCGGGCGCCTTCTTCATCCGGCTCAGTCCCAGTCGAAGGTGAGCATGCGGCCGCCGGGAAGACGCTGGCGCGCCTCCTCCGTGATCAGCCGCATCACCTCCAGGCTGGCAGCAGGATGGCTGCGGATCCCCTCCACGATGCGGCGGACGTCATCGGCCGTGAGTCCGACGCTGACCACGCGCTCGTGCAGACGCTGACGGAACTGCTCCAGCAGGGCCTGTTCCTCGGTGGAGAGGGGTTTGGCGCCTGGGTGGTTGATCTCCACGGCACGGATGAGCGACACGGACATCCCCAGGATGGGTCACCCCATCGAGGCAGGCCAGCCGGGGCGGGAGGGGGTCAGCTCACGCTCACCTTCACGACCTGGCCCCCGAGGCGCTGGACACGCTGAAGCGCCTCGTTCATGCGGGTGTAGGGAACCCGCAACACGACGCTGCCGCTGCGCACCACGGCGTTGTGCGCCAGACCCGTGACGGCGAGGGTGACGATGCGGCCACTGCCGGCTGCGGTGCTGCGGCTGCCGGCGGACACCAGCAGGCCCTCGAGGCGATGGGCCTGGGCGGGACCGGCGTCGGGTCGACCATGGCGCACCTCGACACTGCCATCGGGCAGCTCCGCAGCGCTGCTGGTGGCGGCACGGAAGAACGACTCACCGATGACGACGCGGGGACGGGTGAGCGGGACGGCCACGGCCCGGTCCTGGTGAAGGGCTCCGCCCAGCTTGAAGCGGGTGCCGGCGGGATCCCCCTTCACCGAGGCCGCCGCGCCGCAGGCCAGCTGCATCAGCCAGGAGAACTGCTGACCCTGATGGCCGCGGGAATAATCCCAGCCATGAAGATAGGGAACCACATCGATGCCGAAGCGCTCCTGATACTCGGGGCTGTCGAGATAGGAATCAATCTCGGCGTCGTATCCCTGATCCTGGAGGATCGTGAAGTGGTGCAGCATCTCCGCTTTGTTGTGGGGAGCCCGTCCGAGCAGGTGCTTGTGGTTCAGCTCGATGAAACGATAAGGATTGCAGTTCTCGAAGAAGCGGGAGCGGTACAGGCCGCTCTTCGCCAGGGTGCGCACGAAGTCCCGCACGCTGAGGTCGCCGCCGCGAAAGAGCGACTCCGCGCCTGCAAGGCGCTCGTTCTCCATCACGTACTGCTGCCCCAGCACCTGCTGGTACACCGAGCGGATGGTCGCCTCGCGGTCCTGCGGCGAGGCTTTCGACCAGTTCTCCTTGTTGCGGTCAGCGGCGAAGCGCTCGATGCCCAGGGAAGGTGCTTGAACGAGGGTAATGGCGGGAGAGGCGACAGCGGTCAGGAAGCCACGCCACACGAGTCAAGGACAGACGGCGTCGGGAGGGACGTCGAAGCCGTCGAGATGACGTACTCGGGGCAGTAACTTCGCGGCACTATTCTTGCGGCGAAGAATGAAATGATCGCCGGATCGTTACAGCGCTCAAGAACACATTTCTTCATAAATGGAAATCGATCCGGCCCTGTACGCTCAGCCCCCCGCCGCGCTCGCCGGAGGGGCACTGGCCGGAGGAGCGCTGGCCGGAACCTGGCGCAGATAGGCGGCCACCGGGATGGGTCGGCTCTGGTCGTAGCCGACCGGCAACCAGAGGTCGCCGGCTGCGGTGGCGACGTGGATCTCCCAGTTGTACAGGCCTGTGTAGGCCGCAGGATCTGCTTCGAGCAGGGCGGCATAGGCGAGAACGGCCCGCACGTAGTGGTGGCTGTTGTTGTAGCCCCAGAGGGCTCGGCGGATGTCCTTCAGACCGCCGCGCCGTACCAGGTACCGGGCAGCCGCCTGGATCGCGTCGTGGGGATCGCGGATGTCCCCCTTGCCGATGCCGGGCTCGGCCCAGGTACTGGGCAGGAACTGCATCGGCCCGTGGGCATCGGCCACGGAGACGCCATCGATGCGCCCCATTCCGGTTTCGACCAGGTTGACGGCGGCCAGCACCTGCCAGCCGATGCCCGTGGCCGCCTCCGCTTCGCGGTAATAGCGCAGCAGATCGGCGGCAGGTTCCGGCGGAATGATCCGCCAGGCCGGCAGCAGCGCCGAACGCCTGCCAGGGTGCATGGCCACGAATTCCCGACGGGCCGTGAGATGCAGGTCGAAGGCGGGACGCCAGCGCTCCGGGAGGTCGCGGCGCACCCGTTCAGCGAGGGCCGGCTGGCGGGAGAGCACCCTGTAGATCACCTGCTGCTGATGGCCGAGTTCGGGGAGATCGTCCGCGGCGGTGTCCGGAACGCGCAGGGCCTGCTCCAGGGCGGCGAGCAGGGCCGCCAGCTCGCCAGGCTCTGAGGGCAGCAACGGATAGTGGCGCCCATCGCCGGCGCGGGGCAGGGCGGGATCGGTGGGCAGGCGAAGGTCGGGCGATGCGGCGGCCTTGGCCTCGACCTTGGCCTCGGCCCGGGCCGCCCCCGGCGGCTGCGGGCGCAGGGCCAGCAGCGGACCGAGCAGCAGCGAGGCGCAGCCGAGACCGACCAGGAGCTGACGAGCGGGACGCTGGAGCATCGGCACTTCCCGGTGGGCGCAGCTGGAGCGACCCTATCGAGCCCGCTGCCGACCGGCCCTGCACGGACGAAAAGGTCTGCCCCCGTAGGCTGAAGTCAACTCCAGGATGCCGCCATGCACCACCTCCGTGCCCTCAGCGGAACAATCCTGGGCCTGGGCCTGAGCCTGCTGCCCGCCCCGGCCCGGGCCGCCGAGCAGGTGGTGTTCGTGAGCGGCGCCTTCCGCCGCTCGATTCCCGTGGCCGACCTCGAGCATCTGGCCAGGACCGGTGAGGCCAGAGGCCTGCTGGGGGATCTGATCCGGCTGAGCAGGCAGAAACCGCAGGCCGTGGCCGATCTGCTCAACCGGGAGGTCAGCCTGCCGCTGGTGCTGACCAGCCGCCTGCTCGGTACCCGGATCGGGGAATCGGCCCTGCAGCGTCTGGCTCGCATCCTCTATCCCCTCAACGCCCCTTCGATGGGGGTACCGGCGATCCGTGGCGCCACGATCCTCGGACTGAACGCCGGCAACGGCCGGCTCTCGCCGGTGGGGTTCCTCAGGGCCTATCCCAATGATGATCTGGCCGTGAATCTGCCGGCCCTGCGGTCGGCCCTGGACCGGGTGAACGCCATGGCCGGCGTGGTGCGCACCTTCCTGGAAACCGACCTGGGCTCCAATCTCGGCCGCGAGGAAGGCGGCACCCCTCCGGGTTCCCCCTGAGTCCCTCGGCCACGGCAGCTCAGCTGGAAGCCGAGGTGTAGTGGCGCAGGGCGAACTGCCAGAACCTGCGGCTCAGCAGCACGGAGAGAGTCGCCACCCCCAGGCTCGCCAGCAGCCAGCCGTTCGAGGCCCGGCCCAGGATCGCCTCGGCAGGCACGGTGGTGAGGAAGGCCACCGGCAGCACGAAGGTGAAGACGACTCGCAGACCGGCGGGGTAGGCACTGATCGGGTAGCGCCCGGCCACCAGCACGGCACGCAGCACCTCGGTGGCGTTCCATACCTTCACGAACCAGATGCTGGTGGCGGCGAGCACGAACCAGAGGCTGTACAGGATCAGGCCGCTGGCCAGCAGGAGCAGCGCGGCGGCCAGCAGCTGCTGTGGATCGGTCGTGGCCCCTGCCCGGGGGGCGGAGAAGCCGATCAGGCCGAACCCCAGGGCGATGCCCGGCAGCCCCCAGGGGGAAAAGCGACGGGCCGAGAGCCAGAACTGGCTGTCGATCGGCTTGAGCAGCACGAAGTCGAGGGTTCCGGTCTGCACGTGGGTGACGATCGTGCTGAGGTTCGGCTGCAGCAGGGTGTTGGTGAGGCCGTCGAGCAGGGTGTAGACGCCCAGCACCACCAGCGCCGCCTCCCAGCTCCAGCCTCCCAGGCTGCGACCGGGGCCGTAGAACAGCGAGAGCACGAAGAGGCTGCCGGCCAGGTTGCCCACCGCCGCGACCAGCTCGATGAGGGCGTTGACCGGATACTCCAGCTCGGCCGCCAGGGACGTCGCCCAGAAGCGGCGCAGGGTGAGGAGATAGCGACGCATCAGGCCCCCATCGCCGAGTATCTGCGGATGCCGGCGCGCCAGAGCCAGAGGGTGAGCGGCAGCAGCAGCGCCACCCAGCCGGCCAGGGCCGCGAAGCCTCTGGCCACGTTCACATCGGCGCCCGAGAGCAGGCTGGCCGGAAACCAGACCGTGTAGGGGAAGGGTGTCCAGAGGGCGAAGGCCCGCACGCCCGGGGGGAAGGCTTCGAGCGGGGCCACCAGGCCGGAAAGGAACAGGAAGGGGAGGAGCAGCAGCCGATCGAGGGCGCTGGCCCGCTCACTCCAGAAGCAGAGCATCGCGATCACGGTCTGCAGCAGGAAGCGCAGGGCGAAGGCCAGGTTGGTGGCGAACAGCGCCAGCAGGGCAGCGCCGGGCGAGGGCAGCCAGGCGAGGCTGGGCTGCAGCAGGAACACCACCGCCAGAATCGCCAGCACGAACGGCAGGCGGGTGACCTGCTCGGCCAGGTGGGCGGCCAGGTAGCGCCACAGCGGCTGCAGCGGCTGCAGCAGGTAGGGCGAGAGGCGGCCCTGGAGCGCATCCTCCTCGAAGGCGTTGATCATCCATACCACCGTGAACTGACGCACCACGAAGGCGGACAGGAAGTAGCGGGCCAGCTGCCCCGGGCCGAAGCCGAGTGCGGCAGCGGCACCAGAGCCGCTCCAGACGCCCAGCATGATCAGCGGCAGCAAGCCGGCGAGCGCCCAGAGCGCGATCTCGGCGCGGTACTCAAGCATGACGGCGTACTGCGTGCTGAGCAGCACGCGGGCGAGACGGAAGGCCCGTCTCATGCCACCGCCCCATGCCGGAACAGCTGCCCGATCAGCTCCTCGATCGGCGGGTCGCTCACCTCCAGATCCAGCACGGGAAAGGCCGCCAGCAGGCGGCTGACGCAGTCGGTGAGGCGCTCGCGCGGCACCAGCAGACACACCTGCAGCCCCTGATGGGATTCGAGCTCGCCATAGCTGGCGAAGGCCTCGGGCGGATACGGCTGCCTGAGCTGGAGCCGCACCTGGCGGCAGGGGGCCAGCCGGGCCGTGAGGCCGTCGAGGCTGCCATCGTGGAAGAGGTGGCCGCGATGAATGAGCAGCACGCGCGGGCAGAGGGCGGTGATGTCACCCATGTAGTGACTGGTGAGCAAGACGGTGGCACCGGTGCGACGGTTGTAGTCAGCGAGGAAGGCACGGACGCGGGCCTGGGCGTTGACGTCGAGTCCGAGGGTGGGCTCGTCGAGGAACAGCACGGCGGGTCGGTGCAGCAGGGCCGCCAGCAGCTCGGCCTTCATCCGCTCACCGAGGGACAGCTTGCGGACCGGACGTGTGAGTTCATCGCCCAGTTCGAGCAGGTCGGCGAGCTCGGCGATGCGGCGGGTGGCTTCGGCGTCGCCGATGCCGTAGACGGCGGCGTTGACCCGCAGCGAGTCGAGCGGCGGCAGATCCCAGATCAGCTGCTGCTTCTGGCCCATCACCAGGGTGATCTGCCTCAGGAAGCCGGCCTGGCGGCGGGCGGGCACACAGCCGGCCACCTGCACCGAGCCGCCGGTGGGGTGGATCAGGCCGCTGAGCATCTTCAGGGTGGTGGTCTTGCCGGCGCCGTTAGGGCCGAGGAAGCCCACCATCTCGCCCGGCTCGATCGAGAAGCTCACATCGGTGACCGCCGGCACGTCGCGGCTGCGGCGGGCCACGAAGTGCCGCAGGGTGCCGATCAGGCCGGGCTGCTTATCAGCGACCCGGTAGGTCTTGCAGAGGCCATGGGTGGTGATGATCGGCATCGCCGCTCAGCCCTCACCCAGCCAGCTGAAGCGGGGCACGCGGGGCACGGCCCGAGCCGGGAACCCCAGCGGCCGCTGGAGGGTTTCGGAAGGCCTGGCGACGCCGACCACGCTGTCCTGCATGTCCTGGATGGGGCGGTAGGGGCCGGGTTGGCTGGGCAATGCTGGAGAAGAGTCTCGCAGCGATGGCCATGGAAGGAGAGGACACAGTCAGTTATCGCCGTTACGCCCTCACGGTTCGGGAGCTGCCGGGGGGCTGGGGGGTGTGGATCGGCGACCCGGCCGGGCCTGTGGCGGATGTGGTGCTGCACGAGCAGCTCGCCATCGAAGCGTGGGCAACGCCTGGGGAGGCACTCCAGGCCGCTGAGGAGTTCGTGGACGAGTTGGTGGGAGAGGAGAGCTCCTACTGAGAGCTGCCCGCCTCACTCCTCCTCCCAGCGGAAGCCCTGGTCGTCCCAGGAGACGGGATCCTCGATCGGCTCGAGGTGGGTGAAGACGTGGCTGCGGGGAAGAGCGGCGACGATCTCGCACTCGAGGCGTTCGCAGAGGTCGTGGCCCGCCTGCACCGACCAGGCGCCGGGCACCAGCACGTGGAAGGACACGAAACGACGGGAACCGGCCACGCGGGTGCGCAGGGCATGGAAGGCGATCCCCTCGCCGGAGTGGCCGGCGAGCAGGGCCTCCAGCTGAGAGAGTTCGGATTCGGAGAGGGAGCGATCGAGCAGACCCGATGCGGTTTCGCGCAGCAGGCGCCAGCCGGTGACCACGATGTTGAGCGCCACGGCGATGGCGATCAGCGGATCGAGGATCAGCAGACCGGTGAGCTTCACCAGAGCGATGCCTCCCACCACCCCGATGGACGTCCAGACGTCGGTGAGCAGGTGATGGGCGTCGGCGCGGAGGCTGATGGAGTGGAAGCGGCGGGAAGCCTTCAGCAGCACCCAGGCGACGAAACCGTTCAAGGCGGTGGCGAGCAGCGAGAGAACGAGGCCGAGGCCGAGCTGCTCGAGCGGCTGTGGCTGCAGCAGACGGCCGGCGGCCGCATAGAGGATGCCGATGGCGGCCACCACGATCAGGGCGCTTTCGAGGCCACTGGAGAAGTATTCGGCCTTGTAATGGCCGTAGCTGTGTGTCCGATCGGCGGGTTTGGCGGCGAGAGAGAGGGCCCAGAAGGCCGTGAGAGCCCCCACAAGGTTCACGCCCGATTCCATCGCATCGGAGAGCAGGCCCACCGAACCGGTGAGGCGCCAGGCCGCCGCCTTCAGAACGATGGTGACGACCGCCGCCGCCACCGAGAGCAGGGTGTACGTACGGGCTGACGCGAAAGCCATGGTCCGGATCGACCAGAGGCAATCTAGGCGCACAGGCCGGGCCGGCACCCCATAGCATTCGATGGCGCTGGTGCCGAGCACTGCTGATGGGAAGATGTAGCTGGCGGATGCCAGTCTGCTTTCTACTCGCCTGGTTGCTGGTGACGATCCCCGGCATTCCATCAGCGGCGGTATCGCAATCGGTGCGACCGGAGATCCGCGGCGTATGGATGACCGGCAACGATATGCCTACGCTGCGCGATCGCGAAAAAATGCATGCAGCTGTGGCCCAGCTGAGTCAGCTGAATTTCAATACGATCTATCCGGTGGTCTGGAATGGAGGGTACGCCTACTATCCGAGCAGCGTCACGCAACGCCTCAAGATTCAGTCGTTCACCTACAAAGGTTTGGACGGACAGGACATTCTTGCAGATCTGATCGCGCAGGCCCATGCGAAAGGCCTGCTGGTGATCCCCTGGTTCGAGTTCGGGTTCATGGCGCCGCCCAGCTCGGAACTGGCCACCCAGAACCCCAGCTGGCTGACCCGGAAACGTGACGGCGGCCAGACTTCGATCACGGCGGCGGGGGAAGTGGTTTGGCTCAACCCGTTCCGGCCGGAGGTGCAGGCCTTCATCACCGAGCTGGTGCTGGAGATCATGACGCAATACGACGCCGATGGGATTCAGTTCGATGATCACATGATCCTGCCGAGCGAGTTCGGCTACGACAGCTACACCACAGCCCTCTACACCAAGGAAACGAAGAAGGCCCCGCCGGACAATCCACAGGACCCGGCCTGGCTGAAGTGGCGCGCCGACAGGATCACCGACTTCATGGCTCGCCTGCGTCAGGCGGTGAGCACCCGGAAACCCAAGGCGATTTTCTCTGTATCTCCCAACTACTATGACTTTGCCTACAAGCTCCAGCTGCAGGACTGGCTCACCTGGGTGCGGCGCGGTATCGCCGACGAAATCATCGTTCAGGTGTATCGACCGAATCTCGAGAGTTTCCTGCCCCAGCTGAGCCGCCCCGAGATCGAGGAAACCCGCAAGAAGATTCCCACGGCGATCGGGATCATGAGCGGCCAGCGCACCATCCCGGTTCCCATGGCACTGATTCAGGCCCAGGTGCAGGCTGCCCGCCAGCTCGGTCTGGGCGTGTCGTTCTTCTACTTCGAATCGCTCTGGAACCAGGCCGCCGAGCCTGCCGAGAGCCGCAAGGCCGGCTTTCAGGCTCTCTTTCCTGCTGCCGCACGGCGATCGTCGCCATGAGCTCCAACGCTCGGCAGCCTGCCTGGGTCAACGCCTGACCCGCTGCAGGAGTTCGGTGAGAAAGCTCTGCAGCGTGAAGTCCGCCCCCTTCAGATAGCGGATGTCGGCGATCCGCCAGCCGGCGCCGCTGCGCTCCAGAGAGAAGGCCAGCGGCACCTCCTCACGCACGGCCGACCGGGTGGACCTGCCGACCACAACCGCCACGCGGGCGCTCAGGCCCGTGCCGCCCTGCCGCCGGCATCCCACGACGCGGTGGCCGAAGGTGCCCACCTGGGTGCCGCTGAAGGGATCGAAGTCGACAAAGGCACCATCGTCAGGCGTGAGAGCGAAAGCGCGCCGCAGATCGGCGTACAACCGGGGCGTGAAACGCGCCTGTTGGCTGGCGAAGCTGACGGCTCGTTCAGCCTGCTGGGAAGCCACATGCCAGCGGTAGAAGGTATCCAGCAGGGCCCTGGCCTCAGGCGGACAGGGGCCCAGGGGCGACTCGGGAACTGCCGCGTGACCGGCAGGACTCAACAGCAGCAGGGAGGCCAGCAGGGCCGGCAGCGGGCGGAAACGAGACATGGTGCAAGCGTCCGGTTGCCAAGGTGAGCTCCCTGAGAAGGCCTGAGCATCGCCTGATGCAGGCCCGCTGGCAAGGGTGACGCCACCGGGCCGATACCCACTGAATGCCGATGGGGCTACAAGCCGGCTCAGCGCAGCAGCGCCAGTTCGCCCCGGCCATGCAGCTCGGCCAGGGCGTCGTAGCCGCCGATGCACTGCCCATCAATGAACACCTGGGGCAGTGTGCTCCGGCCACTGCGCTGCTGGAGGTCCCGGCGCTCGCTGTCGCCATCGACTTGCCGCACCCGATGGGGAATGCCGAGGGTGCGCAGCATCCGCAGGGCCCGTGCCGAATACGGGCAGCCGCTCAGCACGGCGATCTCCACCCGTGGACGGCCAGACACGGCAACCGCTGCCACCTGCTGGCCGGGGCTGGTGAGCCATCCCACCAGCAGATCGGCGCCTTTGAGCACGAGTGTGCCGGGCTCGAGGTGACCGCCCCACACCTGGCAGTCGCCATCCGAGAGGCTCAGGTGCAGATGCACCCCCTGGGGCGACAGCGTTCCATTGAGGGTGATGATCTCCAGATCGCCCTGGAGCAGTGTGGGTTCGGCGCGCCCCGGACACTGGAAGGCGGCCTGGGAGAGGTTGCCCACCACGCCGAGCACGAACCCCGAGGCGTTCTGCTCGATCGCCAGCTGCTCGAGGCTGCGGCGCAGATCACTGCCCGGGCCGAGCTTCAGCGGCAGGGGGTGCATGGCAGGGGAGGCTTGGGCCGCTGGTCAAGGTAAGCCCGAACCGGGGTGAAACGGCTGTCCCAGCGAAAGCGTGGCCAGGCCTGAAGCAAAGTACAGCCGATGCTTCCCATGGAAACGCTAGGGATCTGGATACAAAAGCAAGCAGCAGCACGAGAAGATGGCGAGATGGATCCCGTTTGTGCGCAAGTCGTTTCCCATCGAGAAACCAACCTCGAACGCCTCATCCGGAAGGGAGAATCCTGCTCTGAACAGTATCGGCAAGGCTGAACAGTGGCTGCAACGCCTGCAGCATGAAGAGAAGGAGCGGATCCATCCGCTTTCTGCCGGCGTTGCTGCTGCGTTCTAGGGTTGTTGTCTGTCGATCCGCAGCCATGAAGGTCCTCACCATCCCCTTGCTGGCGGCCTCGCTGACCATCGCGATGGGTTCAGCTGCTGAGGCGCAGCAACGCTGCACCTTCCTGCAGCCGGTCGGCGGCAACGGCAGCACGCCGATCGTCTCCAAGCAGGTCGGCAGGGCCAAGCTGATCGGCAAGGAGAACTGGAACACCGACTTCATCGTCAATCAGCCCTACAGCAGCTTCAAGTTCTTCTTCACGGCCAATTCCTCCGACGCCGGCGCCAAGTATCCGGTGAGTGGCTTCATGAAGTTCAGTGATGGCAGCAGTCTGCAGGTGATCAACGAAGTCATGAATCCCCCGATCGGCACCGGCCGCATGTTCGGCCCCTTCCCTGCCATCGCGGGCAAGCAGGCCAGCCAGATGAATTTCAAGGTGGGAGCCAGCAGCGACCCCGGAGCCCTCGGCTTCAGCTACCGGATCTCGGTGCAGGGCTGCCAGTAGGGCCCGATCCGATGCTGCTCGCTCTGCTGCTGGCCCTCACCCCGCCCCGGGCGGAGCTGGTGATCCAGCGGGGGCCGGTGCAGGCCGTGCTGGAAAGCCGCCGCAAGGCACTGCCGGAGGGGATGGCCGAACTCCAGCCCGTGGCCACCGTGTCGGTAACCGGTCGGCGTCGCCGATCTAGGCGAACACCGCCACGGCCGTGTTGGCGATCGAGAGCAGCCCCACCCGCAGCCAGCCCGCCTTCCACTCCGTGCGCTGGCGTCCCTGGAAGGCGAACAGGGCGATCAGCAGCGCCAGCGCCAGCTTGACGACCACCTTGACGTGGTTGACGGGTTCCTGCAGCGACGGCACCGCCTCGTAGAGCCCCACCAGGGCCAGGCCGCTCAGCAGCGTCAGCAGGGCCCCGTGCCACTGGCCGGGGGTGACGCGCTTGATGGGAGCGGCGAGCTGGGTGGTGAACGCCCCCACCAGCACCGCCATGCCCAGCAGGTGGAGGAAGACGAGCAGGTGCGCCAGCTGGGTCATGGGTGGGGGGGCTGGTGTAGGGGGTTTCATTCTGCGGCGTCGTCGGTGGCACGAATCCGGTGCTTCGCACGAAAAACCCACCATCTTCCCTTGAGTGCCCATAGGTTGCGTGGGCACGAAACGGCAGGGGGGGCTTGGCTGGTTGGATGGGGTGGCTGAACCGGCGATGCCAGGATCGAGACACAAGAGCTGGGTGGGGGCGTTGGCGGAGGCTGCAGCCGGAGCCATGCGGTACTGCCTGAGCTTCACCGCCGCCAGCCTGAGGCCCGAGCTCGCAGCCGTGATCGCTCAGGTCCACCTGGAGCAGGGAGACTGGCGCAAGACCAGGGCGGCCGTGCTGGAGCGCAATGCCCTCCAGGCGCGTTCCGCCAGCACCGCCAGGCGCCTGGAGTCGGAACTGCGCCAGCGGCTGCAGACCCTCACCTCAGCCCAGTTGGAGCTGCTGGCGAGGGGAACGAGCGACGACCGCACCGCCATGACCTGGCTGGCGGCGCTCAAGCGGATCCAGCTGGCCTTTGACGTGGTTAAGGAGGTGTTGGCCGAGAAGCTGGCCGGGCTGAATCCGGTGCTGCGCCGCTCCGACATGGTGGCGTTCCATGAGGAGCAGGAACGCCACCACCCGGAGCTGGCCCTAGTGGCCCCGTCCTCGCAGCAGAAGATCCGCTCCACACTCCTGCACATGCTCCGCGAGGCCGGTCTGCTCGCCGGCAAGGCAGGGAAGGGTGGGGCACTCGGCATGGTGCAGCGTCCTTCGCTCTCGCCGCAGGCCCAGCAGCTTGTGCTGGACGACGATCCCGCACTGTTGAGCGGCTTTCTGCTCAGCCCAGCGCGGCTGAGGACCGCCAAGCCAGCCGCAGCGAAGAAGACCAGCCGGTCGACGCCCAGCCGGCCCAGGAAGACGGCATGAGCAGCAGCGTTGCCGGCCTCGACAAGCGCCTGCAGGAGATCCTGACGCGGCCCGACTTTCTGGAGATGCGTGGCGTGGCCAAGGAGGTGCCGATCTTCATCCAGACCTACAGCCCCACCGATGACGAGCAGCTGCGGCTGGTGGTGCGCGGGGTGGAGCAGCACCTGCGCAAGCAGGGCCTGCGGGTGAAGCACGTGGATCTGTTTGAGCTGGTGTTGCGGCTGCTGGAGGCCAAGGGCTACCTCGATGTGGTGCTGCAGGAGGAGGCGAGCTGGAGCAAGAGCGACCTGTTCGACACCCTGCAGAACGTGGCGGAACCCACCTCCGCACTGGTGCCGAAGTTGATGGAGGAACTGGGCGATGCGCAGATCAGCCTGATCACCGGTTCGGGCCGCGTCTATCCGTTTCTGCGCACCCACACGATCCTGGAGGCGCTGCAGCCGGCGATGGTGCGCCACCCGGTGGTGATCTTCTTTCCCGGTGAGTATTCGCAGGATGCCGACGGCGGCTCCTACCTGCGGCTGTTCGGCACCAGCGCCGCCAGCAAGATCGAAAACCCGCATTACCGCGCCACCAACCTCGACTACTTCCACATCAAGAGCTCATGACTGCCTCCACCATCCAAGGGCTCTTCGCCAAGCCGGTTGATCGCCCGATCGACGGGGTGATCAAGGCCGATGACGAGCGCCATCTCCAGATCGAGCTGGAGGAGTACGTGGTGACCCGGGAGGTGAGCAAGGGTCTGGGAGCCTTCACCGACGCCTACCTGCACAACCCCACCGCCAATGGCGTCTGGATCTCGGGGTTCTTCGGATCGGGCAAGTCGCACCTGCTGAAGATGCTCTCGCTGATACTCGATGCTGAGAGACGGATCGGCACGGACCAGGAGGGCGAGCAGGGCAGCCGGCCGGTGGAGATCCTGCTGCCGAAGGTGGAAGACGAGATCATCCGCGCTGACCTCAAGAAGGCGGCGGCGATCCCGGCCCGCAGCCTGCTGTTCAACATCGACCAGAAGTTCGACGGCATCGGTGGCACCCACGAGGCACCGATCCTTGAGGTGTTCATGAAGGTGCTCAACGAGCTGCAGGGGTACTACGGCAACCAGGGCTATGTGGCCCAGTTCGAGCACGACCTCGACAAGCGCGACCAGTTCGAGGTGTTCAAGCAGACCTATCAGCGGATCAATGGCCGCAGCTGGACCAACGACCGCGACGCCGTGGCCACGGTGACCAAACGCAGCTTCGCCAAGGCCTATGCCGAGCAGTTCGGCGGAAGTGAAGACGACGCCATCAAAGTAGTCAACGATGCCAAGGACAGCTACCGCCTTTCGATCGAAGGCTTCGCCGCCCGCGTCAGGCAGTACCTCGATAGCCAGCCGCCGGGGTTCCGGCTCAACTTCTTTGTGGATGAGGCCGGCCAGTTCATCGGCCAGGAACGCAGCCGCCTGCTGAACCTGCAGACCGTGGTGGAGAGCCTGGCCACCGCCACCGATGGCCGGGCCGCGGTGTTCATCACCTCCCAGGCCGACCTGGAGGGGATACTCGGCCAGGTGAAGTTCGAGCAGGCCGATGACCTGAGCAAGATCCAGGGCCGCTTCAAGACCAAGCTCACCCTGGCCAGCGCCGATGTGCAGGAGGTGATCCAACGGCGCCTGCTGGCCAAGACCCCGGAGGAGCCGGAGCAGCTGATCAACATCTACGAGCAGGAGAAGGACAACTTCACCACCCTGTTCCGCTTTGGTGATGGCTCGATTCAGCTCAAGGGCTGGAGCGACTGCCAGAGCTTCTGCGGGCTCTACCCCTTCCACCCCTACCAGCTGAGCCTGTTTCAGCAGGCGATCCAGAGCCTGGCCACCCACAGCATTTTCGAGGGCCGCAACATGGCGGTGGGGGAGCGCTCGATGCTCTCGGTGTGCCAGGAGGTGGCCAAGGCGATCAAGGAACTGCCGGTGGGGCGGCTGGCCAGTTTCGATCAGCTCTACGACGGCATCCGCGATGTGATCCGGGCCGACAAGCAGCAGACGATGGTGACGGCTCAGAACCAGGTGGGCCCGCTGGAGCTGCGCATCCTCAAGGCGCTGTTCCTGCTCAAGTGGGTGCCGCAGTTCAAGAGCACGGCGCGCAACATCGCCATCCTCTTGATCCAGGAGCCCAACTTCGACATCCGCGCCCACGAGCAGGCGGTGAAGGAGGCCCTGATCAGCCTGGAGAGCCAGAGCTACCTGCAACGCAGCGGCGAGGTGTACGAGTTCCTCACCGACAAGGAAAAGGATGTGGAGCAGGAGATCAAGCGCACCGAGGTGTCGGACTCGGTGGTGATCAAGACCCTGCATGGGGTGGTGTTTGACGACGTGCTGCGCAGCAACAAGATCCGCTTCGAGGACAACGGCAACGACTACCCGTTCGCCCAGAAGATCGACGACGGCCTGGTGAAGGGCAAGGAGAGCGATGTGGTGGTGAATCTGGTGACGCCGGAGCACCCCCACTACGGCAATGAGGCGATCCTGCACAGCCGCAACATGGGCGGCACCGAGCTGATGGCGATCCTGCCGGCCCAGGGCCGGTTGCTCGATCAGCTCCGGAGCCAGCTCAAGACCGATCTCTACATCCGCCAGAACAGCGGCAGCGAAGACGAAGCCTTGAACTCGATCCTGGCGGTGCGGGCCCGGCAGAACACCGCACGCCGGCAGGAGATCAACCTGCTGGCCTCCGACCTGCTGCGCAAGGCCACGCTGGTGCTGAACGGCCAGACCCTCTCGGTGGGTGAGGGAGAGCCCGCCACCCGGTTCAGCAAGGCCTACCAGGAGCTGATCCGCTCGGCCTTCCCCAAGCTGAAGATGATCCGCGGCGTCTTCAGCGAAACCACCGTGGCCCAGGTGGTGAAGGAGCAGGACGACCTGCTCGATGGGCTGGCGCTGCAGCTCTCAGAAGCGGAGCAGGAGGTGCTGGTGGACGTGGAGCGGCAGCAGCAGCTGGGCCAGCGCCTCAGAGCGGAAGACCTGGTGCGCAAGTTTGAGGCGCGGCCCTACGGCTGGAGCCACTGGGCCACGCTCACCTTCGTGGCACGGCTGTACCGGCTCGGGAAGCTGGAGCTGCGGGATAAGGAACTGCTGAGCAGCAACGAGGTGATCGAGGCGCTCACCAACAGCCGCCGGCTGGGTGGGGTGAGCGTGCGCAAGCAGGAGCAGTTCGATGCCAGTGCGGTGAATGCGCTCAGGCGCTTCCACCAGGAGCTGTTCAACGCACAGAGCCTCGGCACCGATGCCCGCAGCACCTGCGAAGCCTTCCGGATGGCGATGGCGGAGGAAGCGCAGGACCTGCGCGAGCTGGCTGCTCAGACGAGCAGCTACCGGTTCCTGGCAGCGGTGAAGCCCTGGGCCGAGCAGGCCGAGGCGATGGCCAAGAAGGAGAACGGCTATCTGCTCACCCAGCTTGAGACCTACAAGCACGGCTGGCTGGATGCCGAAGAAGACCTGCTCACGCCGCTCAAGCAGTTCCTCAACGGCAACCAGAGAACGGTGTACGACCAGGTGCGGGCCTTTGAGACCCGCTATGGCGATGAGTTCGCCGATCTTCCGGCCGATCTGGTGCAACCCCTGCGGGCCCTGCTGAGCAGCAACAAGCCCTATGCGGGCGGCCTGATTCCCAAGGCCAACAACGCCATGGCCGAATTGCAGAAGCAACTGGAGCAGCGGCTGCAGCAGGCCCAGGCCGACGCCCTGCAGCAGATCAACGAACAGGAAACACGCCTCAAGGCCGACGCGGCCTTCCAGAAGCTCGATGCGGAGCAGCAGGCGCAGGTGCTTGCACCCACCGTCCAAGCCAAGGCAGATGTGCAAGGCGCCAGCAAGCCGGGCACGGCGGTGTTGCGGTTGAACCGCTACCGCACGGACGAGGTGCCCAAACAGCTTCAGCGCATGGCGGCCCTAGCGGCTCCCAAGGACGCGCCGCCGCCTGCAGCGATCACGGTGGTGGCGGCCTCGGCTCTCAAGGTGAGCTGCCCGCTCAGTCAGATCACCACCAGCGCCGAGCTGCAGCAGTGGCTTGATGCCCTGCGCGCTGCTGCCCAAGCCGAGCTGGATCAAGGGCACCGGATCAGCCTCTGATCACACCCATTCTCTTCTTTCAACCACCCACCGATCGAGTCCTGATCCATGCCCGTCAATACCGCCGCCCTCAAGACCTTCGCCCCAGCGATGCGCCGGCAGTTGCTGGAGGCGGTGGGCCGGAAGCTGGATCTGCTACTGCTCAGCCAGACCCCCGACACGCTCAGCACCTACACCAGGCAGATCGCCGAGCTGCGCGAGCAGGAAGCGGAGAACCGCGAGCAACTGCTGGAGCGGGTGGCCTACACCTGGTTCAACCGGCTCTGCGCGCTGCGCTATCTGGATGCCCGGGGCTGGCACCCCTTTGGCTGCAAGGTTCTTATGCCTGCCGCCGAGGGCGAAACTCAGCCGGAACTGCTCAGGCTGATGCGGGCGGGAAATTTGCCTGCGGCTCTGAAAGGCCACACAAGCGAAAGTCGCCTGCATGGACTGCTGGATGGCAAGTTCCAAACAGCGCATGCTGGCGCTGATCCCCAGGGGGAGGTATATCGCGAGCTGGTGCTCGCCACCTGCCGCTGCTATCACGAGCTGCTGCCGAATCTGTTTGAAGGGCTCGACGATGCCAGCGAATTGTTGCTGCCCGATGACCTGCTCAGCGATGGCTCGATCGCCGGCGGCTTCCGCCGCCAGATCAGTGATGACGATTGCCAGGATGTGGAGAGCCTGGGCTGGCTTTATCAGTTCTATATCGCCGAGAAGAAAGATGAGGTGATGGTCCGCAAGAAGGCGGTGCCCACCGAAGACATCCCGGCCGTCACCCAGCTCTTCACCCCGCACTGGATCGTGCGCTATCTGGTGGAGAACTCCCTAGGCCGGCTCTGGCTGCTGAATCGGCCATCCTCACGGCTTAAGGCGCAGATGCCCTATTACATTGAGGGGGAAGCCGAAACCGACTTTCTGAAGATCAACAAGCCAGAAGAGATCAAGCTGCTGGATCCGGCCTGCGGCAGCGGGCACATGCTCACCTACGCCTTCGACCTGCTCACCCTCATCTACGAGGAGGAAGGCTACGCGCCCACCGAGATTCCCGCCCTCATCATGCGGCACAATCTGCACGGGCTGGAGATCTGCCCCCGCGCCGCCCAGCTCGCCCAGCTGGCTCTCGTCTTCAAGGCCCGGGGAAAGTCCCGTCGCTTCTTCCAGCCGGAACACCTCGTCCGGCCCCGCATCATCGAGCTGCGCGACGTGCGCTTCGCGGAAAACGAGCTGCGCGACTACATCCACGCCCTCGGGCTGGGCGACCTCTTCAATCAGCCCATGATCCGGCTGCTCCACCAGTTCGAGGAGGCGAAGAACTTCGGCTCGCTCATCCAGCCGTGCCTCGACGAACGGGCCATCGCCAACGCCCGCCGCGCCATGGCTGCTGCTGAAAACCGTGCGAAGGACCTCGGCGGCCAGCTCTTCCTGAGCGAGACGCACCTCAAAGTCCTGCGCGTGCTCGAACAAGCCGAGGCGCTCACCCAGCGGTATCACGTCGTCGTCGCCAATCCGCCGTATATGGGCAGCGGTGGGATGAACGTAGAGACGAAAGAATTCGCTCTGGCCGAATACCCTGATGTCAAATCCAACCTGTTTTCAATGTTCATTGCCCGAATATTGCGAACCGTTAAGCCGGGAGGAGAGATTGGAGTGATGACTCCAATTTCTTGGATGTCACTAGCCTCATATCGAGAACTCAGATCGACAATTCTGAATGAAAGCACGATCACGACTTTTGTGCAGCCCGAATACAATGCCTTTTGGGACTCGGCGCATGTCGCGATTTGCGCCTTTACGCTACACGCCAAACACATTGAGAATTACAAAGGCGTTTACATTAATCTTGCCGGGTGCTTTGGATCAGAAAAGCAGTCAGCCAAAACGCTTGAGGCGATTCGAGATTCCGCTTGTAAGTTTCGCTTTCGAGCCAGCGGCTCAGATTTTGCGCAGATTCCAGGGAGTCCAATTGCATATTGGATCAAAGGCATATCCAATTTTAAGGGAAGAAGGATTGGCGACATCTTCTTTTCTGGTGGGCGAAACAAGACCCACAATAATGAAGAGTATCTTCGTTATTCCTGGGAGATATCTGCAACTGGAGCGCGTTGGGCCAATTACGCCAATGGCGGCAACTTCAGGAAGTATGCCGGCAACAATTTAGAGGTCGTGGATTGGTCACCTGAAGCAAGAGCTTTTTACGAATCAAACGGTGGATTGTTGAATGAAAAATTCTGGGGCAAAGAAGGCATTACTTGGTCATTGATTACTTCCGCCATCTGCGGATTCAGACTCAAATCGAGCGATCAATTCTACAGCTCCGGATCGCCAACCATCTTTAATAGGGAGTTCGAGTGTGACTACACGGCTTTGGGATATTTGAATTCACCAGTTGCGAGCTATTTCCTCAGGGGAATTACGCCAACGGTCAATACAACGGTCAATGATGTGTTCGCACTTCCGTTCCCCAATTGCCCTTTTCCCCAGCGACTGGTCGGCGATGTAAGGACGTGCATTTCCATTGCCCGCACCGACTGGGACAACTTCGAGACCTCGTGGGACTTCCGCGACCAGCCGTTGCTGCGGCCGGGGCTGAAGGGCGCGACGCTGGAGGCGAGCTGGCGGAATTGGGAGGCGCAGAGCACCGCCGCCATCCGCCGGATGCAGGAGCTGGAGACGGAGAACAACCGGCTCTTCATCGCCGCCTACGGCCTCGACGGCGAGTTGCAGCCCGAAGTGCCCGAGGCGCAAATCACCCTCGCCCGCGCCGAGGCCCGCCGCGACATGGCGGCCTTCCTCTCCTATGCCGTCGGCTGCATGATGGGCCGCTATTCCCCCGACCACCCCGGCCTCATCCTCGCCAACGCCGGCGACACCCTGCGTGAGTTTCTGGAAAAAGTGGGGAAGCCCCTTGCCAATCTCACCTTCGCCCCCGACGAGGACGGCATCCTCCCCGTGCTGGATGGCGAATGGTTTGAAGACGACATCGTCGCCCGCAGCCGCGAGTTTCTAGCGGTCACCTTCCCCGAGAGCAGCGTCGCCGAAAACCTGCGCTTTATCGAGGAGTCGCTCGGCAAAGACATCCGCAAGTACTTCTGCAGCGAGTTCTACAAGGACCACCTGCAGACCTACAAGAAGCGGCCCATCTACTGGATGGTGCAGAGCCCCAGGAAGGGCTTCGCCTGCCTGATCTACCTGCACCGCTACACCAAGGACACCCTCAACCAGGTGCTCAACATCTACTTCCGGCCCTACCTGCAGAAGCTGGAAGCCCGCCTGGCCCAGCTCGGCCTCGACCAGCTCAACGATTCCCTCCCCACCCGGGATCGCACTGCTGCCCGCAAGGAGGCCGAGAAGATCACCAAGGTGCTCAAGGAATGTCAGGCATGGGAGCAGGACGCCCTCCTGCCCCTGGCCCAGCAGCGCATCGAGCTCGACCTCGATCACGGCGTGAAGGTGAACTATCTCAAGCTGCAGGACGTGTTGGCACCGATCCCGGGGCTGGCGGCGAAGGAGGAGTGAGGCCCAACGCAATGCAGAGATCGGTTGCTGAGTTACTCACCACTCCCGAGGGCAAGACCTTCGAGTGCAAGCGGGATCTCTCTTCGCCGATCAACCTGCTCAAGACACTGGTGGCTTTCGCCAACAGCGCGGGTGGGGTCCTGTTGATCGGCGTTGCCGATGCAACCCGTGACGTGCTCGGCATGGCTGATCCTTTGCTGGCTGAGGAGCAGCTCTGCAACCTGATTGCCGATGGCATCGCACCGCGGCTGGTGCCCAATGTGGAACTGGTGGCCCACGCTGAGCTCAACCTGTTGCTGGTGGAGGTGTTCCCCAGCAGCCAGCGCCCGCACCACCTCATCAAGCAGGGCCCCGACAACGGTGTTTATGTGCGTCTGGCTTCCACCAACCGTCAGGCAGACCCAGCCCTGATCGATGAGTTGCGCCGCACCGTGAGCGGTGCCGCCTTTGACGAGCAGCCCATGGCGGAGCTCTCGTCTGCCGACCTCGATCAGGTGGCGATCACCTCGGCCTTTGCCGATATCCGAGCCATCTCCAGCCAGGACCTGAATAGCCTGCGCATCCTGACCACACTCCAAGGCCGTGAGGTCCCCACCGCCGGAGGTGTTCTGCTGTTTGGCCGGGACCGTCAACGTTGCTTCCCTGATGCCTGGGTGCAGTGCGCTCGCTTTGTGGGCACCACCAAGGCGGGGATCTTTGATCAGCTCGACATCCAGGCATCCCTGCCGCAGGCTTTGGACGACGCTCTGGCTTTTCTCAAGAAGCATGCCGTGCGTTCAGCCGAGTTCCAGGAGCTGCAGCGCGTGGATCGCTGGAGCATTCCACTCGCGAGCCTCAGAGAAGCTCTGACCAATGCCCTGGTGCATGCCGACTACTCCCAGTGCGGCGCACCGATCCGCGTGGCCTATTTCGATGATCGGATCGAGATCGAAAACCCGGGTGTGCTCCTTCCTGGCCTGAGCCTCGAGGATCTGCCGCGCGGCATTTCGCGCCTGCGTAATCGCGTGATCAGCCGGGTGTTTCGCGAACTCGGTCTGATTGAACAGTGGGGCAGTGGCGTACCGGTGATCCTGGAGGAAGCTGCAAGCCAGCAACTGCCGCCGCCGCGTTTCGAGGAGATCGGCCTGCGCTTCAGGGTGACGCTGCCCCTAGCCGAACCCATCGCGCCGGCTCAGGGGCAGAGTCGCCTCAGGGGGGCAGAGTCAGGGGCAGAGTCGGGGGCAGAGTCGCCGTCAGGGGCAGAGTCGCTGAGCGAGAAGGTGCTCCAGGCTCTGATGCAGGGGCCCCTGAGCAAGTCGGAGATTGCCCAGGCGCTGGGGCGCGATTCTGTATCTGGCGCGCTCAACCGAGCCATCCGCCAGCTGCTCGACCGTGAGGAGATCGGCTACACCCTGCCCGACACACCGAACAGCCGCCTGCAGAAATATCGCCCCCTCAGAGGATTGCGGCCATGATCAGCACCAATCGCCTTAGAAGGTCCCCAACAGGCTGTCGCACCGCCACCCGCAACACGGCGGATTTTGAAGGGATCGGACTGGCCCTGATCAATCCCTGGCCGGCGGCATGAGCAACCAGAACTGCCTCCCAACCACTCGGGATCTCAATAAACGCCATCCATTAGGAATCCTGCTATTGTGCGTTTATTGAGATTCCGAGTGGGCCATGGCCGCCGAGGAGCAGGTGATACGTGCCCCTGCCCAGCTGGGCTTGCTCCTCAGGGGTGTCCGGCGACAGCAGGGGGTGAGCCAGCAGGATCTGGCCCTCAAGGCCGGTGGCACCAGCCAGGCCCGGCTCTCCCAGCTCGAGTTGCAGCCGGGGCGGCTCACCGTGGAGCGCCTGCTGTTGATCCTGGCGGCTCTCGATCTCGAGCTGGTGGTACGGCCGCGTCAAGGCTCCATCGAGCCGGCCGAGTGGTGATGGGAAGGCCAACGCGTGCTCGCTCTCTGGCGGTGTGGATGAACGGTGAACGGGTAGGCACCTGGTCGTTGCCGGCCAGGGGGCCTCAGGAGTTCAGCTACGACGACAGCTGGCTCCGCTCCAGTCAGTTCCGCCCGCTGTCGCTGTCGCTGCCCGCTGGCCTCGGGGCCACAACGCTCAGAGGCAGCGCCGTGGAGAGCTGGTTCGACAACCTCCTCCCCGACAGCGACGCCATCCGCCGCCGAGCCCAGGTCCGTTTTCAGGCCGCCAGCACCAGTGCCTTCGATCTGCTGGCCGATATCGGCCGCGACTGCGCCGGTGCCGTGCAGCTGTTGCCACCAGGCCAGGAGCCCAGCGGCATCGATCGCATCGAAGCCAGGCCTCTGACAGACCAGGAGATCGGCCAGCGCCTGCGCGGCATCACGGCTGCGCCAGCTCCAGGATCACTGGGCCCTGAGTCCGATGAGCTGCGGCTCTCGGTGGCCGGCGCTCAGGAGAAGACCGCCTTCCTGTTGCACGACGGCCAATGGTGTCTGCCGCTGGGCAGCACGCCAACCACCCACCTTTTCAAGCTGCCGATGGGGATCATCGGCGAAGGGCAGATCGACTTCACCACTTCTGTCGAAAATGAGTGGTTGTGCAGCAGGATCCTGCATGCCTTCGGCTTGCCAGTGGCGAACACCGAGATCGGCCGTTTCGACGGTGAACGCTGTCTGATCGTTGAGCGTTTTGATCGCCGCCTACATTCCAGCGGGGACTATTGGCTGCGCCTGCCCACGGAAGACTGTTGCCAGGCAACCTCCACACCGGCTGCCAACAAGTACGAAATCAACGGCGGGCCAGGAATGGTGAGAATCGCAGAACTGCTGGCTCAGTCTTCAGAGCGCTGCGACATCTCAACCTTCTTCCAGGCGCAGGTGTTGTTCTGGATGCTGCGCGCCCTTGATGGCCATGCCAAGAACTTCAGCCTCTTTCTCAACCCTGGCGGTCGCTTCCAGCTCACGCCCCTCTACGACGTGCTCTCCGCCTGGCCCGTGATCGGCCGCCGCAGTGGCCAGTGGCCACAACAACAACTCCGCATGGCCATGGCCTGGCATGGTGAAAAAGGCCGGTATTACAAGCCTCTGGAGATCACCGCCCGGCGCATGCTGCTTACCGCTAAACAGCTGGGTCTTGCCGATGCAGCAGCAACCCTTGACGATCTGATCGCCCAGACTCCAGGGGTGATCACAGCTGTGCGTTCCCAATTGCCATCTGGATTCCCAGCGGGCGTCGCCGAACCGGTGTTGACGGGCCTTGAAGCTGCAGCCACCCAGCTTCAGCGCCAACTGTTGTGATGCCTGCTTCCCCCGCTACGTCCCGCATCCACGAGAGCCTCGAAGCCACCCTCGCCCGCAAGCGCGTGGTGCTCTGGTACGACCCCAACGGTGAGTGGGCCTCCGAATTCGAGGGCTACGAGCCCGCCAGCGCCGAGAAGCTGCAGGTGGAGGGCAACGAGTTCTCCGTGAAGGTGGCGATCAGCCGCGCTCCGCTGGATCAGCGATTCCTGCTCTACCTCCCCTCCCCCAAGCCGCCGGAACCGGAGAACTGGCTGCTCGATCTGCTGCTGGCTGGCCATGAGTTCAAGGCCGACCGCGCCTCGCTCGACATCCAGGAAGCCGGCCTGACCCTGGAGTTCAAGGAGCTGGCCCAGCAGCACAAGGCCTTCTTCCGCTCGCCGGTGCGCTCCATCAAGCTCAAGGAGCTGCTGCGCCCCAACGACGACGAAGCCGCGGTGCGACTCAAGATGCTCGCCGTGCTGGCCAAGCAGCCGCCCGACATCGACAAGCTGCTGCTGCACGCCTTCAGCCAGCTCGATCCCGCAGACAAGGATGCCGACGACCCGGTGGAGGCCACCTACGGCAGCGCCCAGCTGAGCAGCCACTTCTGGCAGGCCGTGGCCGACAAGTTCGGCTACCGCACCCCTGAGCCCAACCTGCGCGACTTCGCGGTGGCCCTGTTCAACAGCATCAGCTCGATCGGCCCCGCCGCTGATCTGCAGCCCCATGCGCGGGTGTTTCTCAGCATCTGGAAAGACAGCCTCAAGGGCAGGGCGGCCTTTGAACAGTGGAGCGACCATCTCGCCGCTGTGCTGCGGATCGAAGAGCAGCTCAGCGATGCCCCCGACACCTACGACCCCGGCGATGACGACAGCTATGAGCTGATCGAGCGCTACGTGCTCAGCCGCCTGCTGCAGCGGTTCCAGGCAGACACGCCGGACACCGAGCTGCTGGAGACGATCCGCACCCGCAGCACCTCCTGCTGGTTTGAGAAGCACCAGCACGGCTACCGCGCCCTGGAGCAAGCCATCACCTTCCGACAGCTGCTCGCCAAAGCCGACCTGCAGGTGCCGAGCTTCGAGGAGGGTCTGCAGCGCTACTGCAACAGCTGGTGGCGGCTGGATCAGGCCTACCGCCGCTGCATCTTCCACGCCCGCACCTATCAACAGCCAGGTCTCTTCAAGCCGCTGCGCGAGTGGCTGGAGAACCAGTACGTAAACAATGTGCTGCTGCCGCTCACCAACCGCTGGAGCGATCAGGTGAGCCAGCTCAACGCCTGGAGCTCCAACGCCCTGCCGCGGCAGCAGGAGTTCCACATGCGCTATGTGCATGCGCCGCTCAGCTCCAGGGGCCTCAAGCGCCTGTTTGTGGTGATCTCCGATGCCCTGCGCTACGAGGCCGCCCGCGACTTCGCCGATCGCCTCAACAGCCAGGCCGGCAAGGGCTGGCAGGCCGAGGTGGAGGCCCTGCTCGGCGTGTTGCCTTCCTACACCCAGCTGGGCATGGCCGCCCTGCTGCCGGGCGCGCAGCTCGGCATCAACCCCGCCGATGGCACCGCCGTGGTGGACGGCCAGAGCGCCTCGGGCACCGACAACCGCGACAAGATCCTCAGGACCTATGCCAGCGGTCGGGCCAAGGCGATCCAGGCGGAAGACTTCCTCAACCTGCCCACCACGAAAGAAGGGGCAGAGCTGATCAAGGAGCACGACCTGATCGTTGTGTATCACAACCGCATCGACCGCATCGGCGACAAGCGCGAGAGCGAAGCCGACACCTGCCAGGCGGTGGAGCAGGCCTTCGAGGAGCTGGAGCTGATCCTGCGCAAGGTCACGAGCCTCAAGGGCAGCCAGGCGGTGATCACCGCCGATCACGGCTTCCTGTTCCAGCAGGAGCCGGTGGATGCCAACGACCGCTCGGCCTTCCCTGCCGCCCAGGAGCTGAGCATCAAGAACCGCCGCTTTGCCCTGGGCACCGGCATCCAGCCCAGCGCCGGCCAGAAGGTGTTCAACGCCGCTGAGCTGGGGCTTACTGGCAGCTGGGAGGCGGTGTTCCCCCTGGGCCTCGATCGCTATCCCCGTTCGGGCTCCGGCTCGCGCTTCGTGCATGGCGGCACCTCCCTGCAGGAAGTGGTGGTGCCGGTGATCAAGCTCCGGAAAGAGCGCAAAGACGAAAGTCGCGTGGTGGAGGCTGAGCTGTTGCGGGTGCCCGCCAAGATCACCACCAGCCGGCTGTCCTTCGGGCTGTTCCAGCTGGAGCCGGTGGAACCCCGCAAGCGTCTGCCATTGCAGCTGCGCATCGGCCTCTACGCCAAGGCCGATGGGGCCCTGCTCTGCGAACCGCGCAGCGTGCGGCTGGATTCGGCGGCCAGCGAAGCACGCGAACGCGAGCAGCAGCTGATTCTCGAGCTCTCCAACGCCGCTGGCGACTACAACAACCAGCCGGTGGAGCTGCGCCTCGAGCAGCTGCTGGAGGGTGTCGCCACGCCCGTTCCCTACAGGACTGTGGAGCTGAAGCTGCAGCGCCCCTTCGGCAGCGACTTCGACGACTTCTGATGGCCTTAGTCCATGCCTAAGCTCAGCAAGCTGCCTGGTTGCGACGCCATGGAGACCACCCCCTCCGCACCTCACTCCGCGCCGCGAATCGTGAACGTGCATCAGGCGAAGACCAACCTGTCCCGCCTGATCGATGACGCCCATGCCGGCGAGACGATCGTTCTGGCCAAGGCGGGCAAGCCCTGGGCGAGGCTGATGCCCCTCGCCCCACCACCGCCGCAACGCATCCCTGGGCGACTGCGCGGCCAGGGTCCCCTCCATGATCCCGATGCGCTGTTGGAGCCGATGGCTGCCGATGAGCTGGCGTCCTGGCAGGACAGCCCCCTGATCTCCAGGGCGCTCACTCCATGAGCAGCACAGCGGCCTACCTGCTCGACAGCCATGCGCTGCTGTGGTGGTGGTTTGATCCCGAGCGGCTTTCGGGCGCCGTGCAGGCATTGCTGACGGATCCCACCAGCCAGATCCTGGTGAGCGCCGCCACGGTGTGGGAGCTGAGCCTCAGGCACCACCGCGGCAAGCTGCCCGAGCTGGCCAGCGCCATCGGCGATCTACCAGGCCTGCTCAAGGCCGATGGCTTCCAGGGCCTGCCGATCACAGCGGCCCATGGGCTCCGGGCTGGTGCCTATCCCCAGGCCCACCGCGATCCCTTTGATCGGGTGCTGGCCGCCCAGGCGGAGCTCGATCGCCTGGTGCTGCTCAGCGCCGATCCCCAGCTCTCCACCTTTCCCTGCCAGGTCCCTGGTGAGATCGCATGGCTTCTGAGCCCACCCCCCTCGATCAGAAGATCCTTGAGCACTTCCCCGGCCTGGTGGTCCGCAAGGACCTCACCACCGAGCTCAAGCAGAACGCGGTGGTGCCCACCTACGTGCTCGAGTACCTGCTCGGCCAGCACTGCGCCACCGACGACCCCAGCCTGATCGCCGAGGGGCTGGAATCGGTGCGGCGCATCCTCGCCAGGCACTACGTGCACCGCAACCAGGCGGAGCTGGTGAAATCCACGATCAAGGAGCGCGGCAGCCACAAGGTGATCGACAAGCTCACCGTGGAGCTCAACGACAAGGGCGGCTTCTACGAGGTGGAGTTCACCAACCTCGGCCTCAAGAAGGTCCCCATTGATGTGGACTTCATCAAGCGCTACCCCAAGCTGCTGGTGGGCGGCATCTGGGCGATCACCGATGTGGAGTACGAACTCCCCACCGACCCCAAGGCCAGCCCCTGGCAGATCGCTTCGGTGAAACCGATCCAGGTGGCCGGCGTCGACCACGACGAGTTTCTCGCCGCCCGCGCCCGGTTCAGCACCGAGGAGTGGATGGATGTGCTGATGCAGAGCGTGGGATTCAATCCTGCGTACTTCAGCCGCCGCGCCAAGCTGCTCACCCTGATCCGCCTGATCCCGTTCTGCGAGCGCAACTACAACCTGCTGGAGCTGGGCCCCAAGGGAACCGGCAAATCGCACGTCTACGCCGAGTTCTCGCCCCACGGGATGCTGATCTCGGGCTCGGAGGTCACCGCCCCGAAGCTGTTCGTCAGCAACGCCAGCGGCAAGATCGGCCTGGTGGGCTACTGGGACTGCATCTGCTTCGATGAGTTTGCGGGGAAGGACAAGAAGGTCGACAAGACGCTGGTGGACATCATGAAGAACTACATGGCCAACCGCACCTTCTCGCGGGGGATCGAGCAGCTCACCGCAGAAGCCTCGATGGTGTTCATGGGCAACACCCTGAAGTCGGTGGCTTACATGCTCAAGCACTCCCACTTCTACGAACCCCTGCCTGACAAATACATCGACTCGGCCTTCCTCGATCGCATCCACGCCTTCAACCCCGGCTGGGAGGTGGCCCCGGTGCGCCACGAACTGTTCTGCACAGGCTACGGCTTCGTGGTGGATTACATCGCCGAAGTGCTCAAACACCTCCGCACCGAGGATTACACCGGCCTCTACAAGCCTTTCTTCGAGATCAGCTCCGAGGTCTCAACCCGCGACCAGACCGGCTTCGAGAAAACGTTCTCAGGCCTGATGAAGATCCTCCACCCCGATGGCAAGGCCAGCAAGGAAGAGATCGCCGAGCTGCTGGAGTTCGCGATGGAATGCCGTCGCCGGGTGCGGGAGCAGATTCTCCGGATCGACGACACCTTCCGAAGCCACGACTTCGTCTACCGTTCGCTCGATGGCGGCACCACGGTCACGGTGCTGACGCCGGAGGAGAAGCAGTTTCCGGCCTTTGCCGGTCCCAGGCCAGTGGCGGCAGCGGCAGGGGAGGCCACGGCCTCACCCGCCGCATCCCCCACCGCAGCCCCAGACGCTGCAGAGCCGAAACAGCACCACCTCGTGGTGCCCGAGAACGCCAAGGGATGGAGTTACCGCCGCCTGTTCGGCGACTACCTGGTGGGAGCGCAGAAGATCGTGATCAAGGACCCCTACATCCGCGCCTTTCACCAGATCCGCAACCTGGTGGAGTTCCTGCGCATGGTCAACGAGATCACCCCCCTCGGTGACGAGGTGCGCGTCCACCTGATCACCGCCTCCGATTCCGAAACCCTGGAGAAACAGCACGACAACCTCACCCAGGTGGCGGAGTCGTTCAGCGGCACCGCCACCCCCTTCAGCTGGGAGATCGACGGCAGCCCCAACTTCCATGCCCGCAGCCTCAGCACCGACACCGGCTGGAAGATCAGCCTTGACCGCGGCCTGGACATCTTCCAGTGGTTCGAGTTCTCGGCCTTCAACGCCGCTGCCACACTCCAGGAGGCGCGCCTGATGAAGGGCTGTGAGCTGAGCTATTTCCACAGCCCTCCTCGGTTCGACACTGGAGACCCCATGGTCCTTCGCAGCTGAGTGAATTGCGCTGCCACCTCCTGATCGGCCCTCCCGCCAGCGGCAAGACCACCCTGGCCCGGGCACTGGCGCCCCTGCTCAGTGGGCCTGGCGAACCAGCCGCGCTGGTGCTCTCCACCGACGCGATCCGCGCTGAGATCTTCGGCGATGCCGCGGTGCAAGGGCCCTGGAGCACCATTCAGCAGCTCCTGCACAAGCGCATCCAGGCAGCCGTTGCCGATGGCGTCCCGGTGATCGTCGATGCCACCCATGCCAGGCGGCCCTGGCGCCTGGCCCTCACCCAGGCGCTGCCGTTGCCGGCGCCGGTGGAGTGGATCGGCTGGTGGTTGTTCACCCCTCTGGCCACCTGCCTGGAGTGGAACCAGCGGCGCCCGCGCCTCGTACCCGAGCCGGTGATCAAGGAACTGGCGGCGGCCCTGGCCGATCCGAACTTCGAGCCCAGCCGCGCCGAGGGTTTCGCCGCCGTGGTGGCGCTGGTGCCCAGCCATCACGACGAACTGGAGCCTGTTCTGCGCGATGAACTGGCCCGCCTCGACCTCCGCATCCGCTCCGCAAACAACCGGGAGAAGCAGGTCGAGCTGCATGGCTATTCCCGCCTGCTGGATCTTGAACGCCTGCTCTACCTGCTGCGCCTGCTGAGCGGCTTCCCCGATCTGGCCGCCAACGATGCCGCCACCGCCGCCGATCTGGAGGCGATCGTCTCACCACTCCCCGAGGGCGACGTGGCGGAGCGGGCTGCCGCCTTGCTGCAACGGCTGCACGGCACTTGCTATGGCGATGCAGCGGCCCTCCGCGACGACCTGGCCTGGCTGGAGCAGCAGGGGTTCACCGCCGCCCACCCAGTTGATGCCCCGATCCAGCTCGCCCCGCTGGCGCCGCTGTCCCCCACCGGAGGGGTGCATGGCGGCCACCCTCCCCTGGGGGATGCTCAGGTCTTCATCAGGGTCTTCACCCTGCTGCGCCATGTGCTGCAGCACCCGTTCGATCGGGAGCGCGGCAGCGATCTGCCCGCTCATCTGATCGCAGCAATGGAGGACATCCCCGGCGCCTACCTGCCGGGAGAAGCCGCCACCCTGCGCAAGGACCTGGAAAAGCTGCTCACGCCCTACGGCTTCCGGGCGCGCAACGACAACGTGCGCCACGGCTATGCCCTGGGCACGGCGCTGCTGTCAGCGCCCCGCCTGCGGGAGATCCATGGGGTGGTGAGTCTGGCGGCCGCTCGCCTCGGTGATCCATCGGCGCAGGACCTGCTCGCTGAGCTGGAGGAGCGGCTGCGCTGGGGCGGGATCAGCCCCGATGCCTCCGCACCGGTGCGCACCTACGCCAACCACTCGGTGGTGGATGCCGCCCTGGTGCGCCAGGATTCGCTGGCCGCCGAGCGCCACTCCTACCGGCAGGCGGAGGCAATCGAAACGGCGATCCTCGAGCACCGGCGCGTGGTGCTGGAGCGTTTCGCCTCGGTGGCCAGCTTCCCTGACAGTCCTTCGGGTGAACTGCGGGTCTGGCCGCTGCAGCTGATCTTCCACAACATCGGCTGGTATCTCCTCTACGAAGAGGATGCCGTCGCCAAGCCGCAGGGGTTGATCCGCACCGAACGGCTGGATCGGCTGGCGCTGCGCCGCAGTGAGAGCCGCAACCGCCGCGGCGATGCCGTTCACCGGCAGGCCGTGGAGCGGGCCGGGCGACTGCTGCACCTCAGCGGCGGCATCTACTGCGGCGACGACCTCAGCGAGCAACTGGCCCTCACCCGTGCCTCAGCGAAGGCAAGGGCCCAGCAGCTGGTGACCCTGCGCTTCTGCTGTGAGGGCTGGGCCTTCGCCTTCATCCGCGAGAGCGTGCTGCGCTTCCCGATCGAGCACACCCGCTTCTCCAAGCCCCTGGCCGGCGACAACTGGTGGCGTCACCCCAAAGCGCCCCATCTGCTGGAGCCCAACCCCGCCGGCGACAGCCACCCCTACCCGGTGGAACTCGACCTGCCACCCTGGACGGTGCGGCGGGATGTGGACCTGCGCAACTGGCTGCTGGGGTTTGTGGGAGGCATCCGCATCGAGGCGCCGGAGGCCATGCGCGAGGAGCACCAGGCCAAGGCGCGCGCCATCCTCGCTGCTTACGGCCCGGCGGAAGAAGCGAGCCAGGGCGGCCCCGAGAAGGAGGCAGAACCGGTGCTGACCTACTTCCCCAACCGCTTCCGACGCGATTGATCGGCTGGTTCTTCGCACGGGATCAGAGCTTCTTGCGGGGGCGGTTCTCACCTTCCTGTTCAGCCTGCTGACAGTGGGGGGGGCTGCCTCACCTCTCACAGTGCCGCGATCACGGCGAGTGGAACGGCATCCCGCTGCTCAGCCCCCTTTGCCAGGGCTGGAACAGCGATTCGCGCCAGGAGCTGAGCCGAGAGGAGGCCATCAGGATCTGGGCGGACACGCTCCGGCAGGGGCGGCAGGCAGGAAGCGATGAGCGCACGGCCTTGCCACGGAGCTTTACAAGCTGTTACATTTGGCGAAACAACCCGCAACACCCATGGCTGCTTCCTCCACCCGCTTCGGATTCGTCGCCTTTGCCGAAACCTGGAATGGCCGCCTCGCCATGCTCGGCTTCGTGATCGGTCTTGGCACCGAGCTGCTCACCGGTCAGGGCATCCTTTCCCAGATCGGACTGGGCTGATCGTCATGAGCACCGACTACACCGCAGCCATCACCGCCGTCATCGTCCTTGTAGTTGCTCTGACCGGCATGGTCACCTTCATTCTCAGCCGTCCCAGCGACCTGGCCCAGAGGACCCGATGATCGCCACCATCAGCATCGTTCTGTTCGGCGCCTGGGTCACGGGCGCATTGCTCCAGCCAGATCTCTCGGACTGAAGCTTCAGCCCTCCTCCATCTCCCCAACAGATCGATGACCTACACCCCAGCCGACGACAACCGCTACCAGGACCACGACGATCAGCAGATCCTTCTGGATCAGCTCAAGCGCGCTGAACTCTTCAATGGCCGCGCCGCCATGGTCGGCATCGTGATCGGCATCCTCACGGAAGCCCTCACCGGATCAGGTATCGCTCACCAGATCGGCCTGGGCGCCCTTGTGGACGGCTACGTCGCCTGCCGCACCCAGTTCCTGCCATTCTGTTTCTGAGCCTCACGCCAAAGCGCGAATCACTGCAAACCCCTGGGCGCTGCCTGGGGGTTTGTTGCAGAGTCGCCCATGCCAACAACACCGGGCAAGCCACTGATCTGCGCTCTGCAGGCTGATTCCGGCTTGCTCAGCACCAGCCTCTGGCCATCCCCTTGCCCGCCGGTCCGCCGAGCCGCCATGAACGCATTCCTCACCCCGCCGCTTAGCGAGGAGAAGCTCAGAGCCTTGTTCACCAAGGCCTATGGCGCGCCGGCGCCCACGGCGGAGCAGTGGCGGGCCGTCTACGACGATGGGGTCCACTTTCAGGACCCAACCCAGGAGAAGCGCGGCATCAACGCTTACATCGTTGCCCAGGAGGGACTGATGCGCCGCTGCGATGA
Source organism: uncultured bacterium (assembly GCA_964355015.1). GTDB lineage: Bacteria > Cyanobacteriota > Cyanobacteriia > PCC-6307 > Cyanobiaceae > CAYHCE01. The sequence goes on from CAYHCE010000016.1 coordinate 59,912, forward strand.
CATCTTCCTCGAGCCCGGCGCCGTGGCGCTCAGCGGCGATACGGCCTTCGTGGAGTGGACGATGGGCCTGAAGATCAAGGGGATCGAGTTCATCTATCCCGGCACCACCCGCCTCCGCATCGGTGCCGACGGCAAGATCGTGGAGCATCGTGACTACTTCGATTTTGTCGGCCCCACCTTCGCGCCGGTGCCGCTGGTGGGTGGCTTCGTGCGTTGGCTCTACCGGCGGTTCGTGTCCTGAGGGCAGCAGGGGAGGCGCACCACGCCCTCGGAAACACAACTTCATCTGCGAGTGTGTCTGTTGTTTTCCGCACCCGGCTTACCATCGGCACGGATGGGGAAGGCAGCGTGAGTAGACCGAAGAGCCACGGCGTCTCCATCGTGCTGCACACCATCCCGTTGCTGGCCGCCACCTCTCTGGCGGGATTCGCGGTACTGCAACTGCTGTTCAGCACCGGATCGTAGTGATCGGCAGTTGGCTGGTGCCCGAAGCGCCTGGCGATCAATGACTTTTATCGGTTCTGGCGCAAGCTGTGGATAGCGCAACGGATCCTGGCGATGCAGAACAGGCAGGGCAGGACATCGGGGCCGCCGCCATCCTCTGGAGCGGCGGCGGCCCTTCTCCGAGGCCACCACAGTCAGCCACTTACTGCCCCTGTTCACCCTCCAGGAAGGGTCACAGGAGCTCCGGAGTTACAGCACTCCAAGGGGCGCTACCTGTGGCATGGGCGCAGGACAGGACATCGATACATCCTCCAGCCTGCGCCTGTTCACCGCCCTCTGGGCCGCTCAGGCGTCCCGCGCTTCGGGTCGCTCCACGTGAACGGCCTCCCATTTCTGGGCTCACTGTCCCGGCAGCAGCTTCGCCTTCACCTGGCATTGACCCGCCGGCAGGGTGTCAGGCCAGAGCCTGTCGGCGGGCGCAGACCATGGATTACCTGCGGAACCTCGCGTTGATGGTGCGTCTCAGTGCCGTTCCCCTCCTCTTCGTGGCTGCTCTCGCCGGAGCGTCACCAGCCCCTGGCGCCGAGCGGATCGAGGAGATCCCCGCGGCCTTCCATGGCCTCTGGATGGCGGAGCCGCGGCACTGCCGGGCCAAGGCCACCGACGAGTCGTGGCTGCGGATCGAGGCCGGCCGGATCAACTTCTACGAGAGCAGCGGGCCGGTGCTCGCCGTGGTGCGACGTGGCACTGGCGAGATCGGGCTGATCAGCGAACTCTCCGGGGAGGGGAGCACCTGGCTCCACCTGGTGCGCCTGAGGCTGGATGCAGCGGGAAACCGGCTGGCCCTCGAGACGCTGGGAGTGGCGGGGGAAACCACCCGGGTGCGCTGCCCCGAGCCCTGATGGCTCCCCGTTGGCCCGCAGGACCCCTCCCCCTCCCGCAGGCTGGCGGTGATGGCCGTGATCAGGCTCCGGCCCTGCTCGGCCCAGTCCCGCCGGACCTTGAAGCCGAACACCACCGACTCGCCATCACCCCGGCGCAGCACGAACACCTCCCCCACTGATGGGGCGGGAATCGAACTGGTGAACGCCTCCCCCTCCAGCCATCGCCCCAGCAGAAGTCGCCGCGGCGGTGGAGCGACAACGGACGCGGCGGCCAGGAAGGTGCGTCTGACGTACTCCCGCAGCTCCGCCGGCGTCATGCCGGCCTTGGTATCGGTGACCTCCAGCGGAAAGCGCACGGTCGTGAGGCTGAAGCGCTCCTGCCCCGGTTCCGCGTCGGCAGGATGCCCCACGAGCAGGGCATCCAGGCCCACGGCGTGGGGCGGGGAGAGGGGCAGGGGTGAGCGGAAGCAGAAGCCGTGCATCACCGTCACCTCCTCCGCAGCCACGGCAGGCAGGAGGAATACAGCCATTCCCACGAAAAGGCCCAGACCAGGGATGGAAGCTTTCATCGGACGATGTCCATCGATCGGATCAGGAATCCCGGAGATCAATCCTCCTTCCCGGCGACTTGCTCTGCCCGGTGCCTGCGCAGGCTCCGGCTGATGGCGCCCTGAACCGATCACCTTTGCCCTTCGGAAACCATTCCTCTGATCGAGGGGAAGCGGGGCCTGTCGCGTCGGCAGACCACTACTTCCGGGCGTTCGATGGGCCCCGCAGCACGCGCATCCTGGTGGGAACGGTCCTTCCTGGCCGATCCGATCACGGAGAACGGCTTGGAGGCTGCCTCTGGGGCTGCTGGCCGCGGGCCTCAGGGTAACAAAGGGGGCCCAGAATCTCCTGTGCCTGAATGCTCCTGCAGTCGCTTCTGCATCGCATCGAGCTTGGCTGCGATCCTCTCTCCCCCAGCACAGCACCATTGCTGGGTGAGAGAGGCTCCAGGCCTGACCTCATCAGCCGCTTCCTCATCAGCCGCTCGCACCCCCTGGGTCACTGAGCCAGTATTAGTAGATCAGCTGCATAAAGCCATATCGTCACACCATCAGGTGATGGTGTGACACCCCTATGGGGCCCCGTTGGGCCAGTTTCCGCACCCGCCAGTGCGCCTTCCCTCCATGCCGTGGCTAAGCCGGAAGCAGCCTGAGTGTTCCGATGGACGCCTCACGCTTGCAGCAGACGCTGCTCCTGGTAGGGGCCATCTGGCTGCTGGGCGCGATCGGCGGGGTGAGCCCGCTCGCCACCTGGGCAGCCCTGGGCCTCTACGTGCTCGGCAGCCTGGCTCTGCTGGCCTGGCGGGCATTCGGCTGCAGCGAGGCCGAGGCGGTGTACCTGCGAGGGCCAGGCATCCGGAGCTCCCTGCTCTGGGGCGGCGGCCTCGGGCTGGTGTTGCTTGTGGCTGGTTGGCTGGGCCTGCCGGCCATGCAGGCGGCCATGCCGGCCGGGGATGGCTCCCTCCCCCTGGCAGCGATGCAGGAGTTGCTGTTCGGCCACGGCCTGATCCTGCTTCTTCCGGTTCTGGTCGTCGCCGAGGAGGGTCTGTGGCGCGGCCTGCTGCTCTCAGGCCTGCGGGAGATCGGCCTCGGGGATGCCGCCGCCATCGCCCTCAGCACCCTGGCCTTCATGGTCAATCACCTGGCGGTGGCGCCGCTGGCGCTGGTGGAACGTGGGATGCTGGCCCTGATGGCCCTGCCGCTGGGGCTGATGAGTGCCGTGCTCACGGCCCGCACCCGGGTGCTCTGGGGCGGTGTCCTGCTTCACCTGCTGGTGATGGGCGCCATGCTGGGCAGCCTGCGATAGACGATCAGGGCCATCGCCAGGTAGGCGAGGCTCTTGGGAATCATCAGCAGCCCCAGCAGAGGGATCTTCTGGATCCAGAGCACCACCGGCAGATAGCAGAGCAGCGAGGCCAGGAGCAGGACTCCGATCGTTCGCGGCCATCGCTGCTCAACCCCACCACCCCGGCGTAGGTAGAGCCCCCCCACCCCGAGTGTCAGCAACAGGAGGGGCAGGTTGCGGAGCAGGGACCAGGGCTGGGGCGGGACCACCTGACCCCATTCGTTCTGGGGGAAGCTGAGCAGCACGAGTCGCAGCAGCAGCACCCCCAGCAGTGCCTGTTCGAACGGGCCCCAACCCCTCGAGGTGAGGCGCTGGTGGCTCACCAGCAGCAGCGCGTAGAACCCGCTCACGGTGATCGCCGTGCAGAGCGCCCCGAAGCCAATCAGTGGCAGGCGCCAGGATCCAAGCGCTGCGGTCAGCTGGGGGTTGCCCGCCGCCAGGGCCACCAGCCGCAGACCCACATGAGCGGTGTCACCCACGGCCAGCAGAACGAAGGCCAGCACGAGCGGCCCCCCGACCCTGCGGGCGGACGGCGGAATCCGCTGGCACCGCAGGGCCAGGGCTCCCACCAGGACCCACAGCATCAGCAGGTAACCCCCATCGAAAACCAGCTCGGCTCCGATCGATGGATCCGCCAGTTGCGCCAGGAAGCTGTCCATGGTGGGTTCAGCCTGCGCTTCAGGGCATGAGCGCCAGCAGGGCGTGATCTCCGCTCACGGCTAAAAGCATGATCGGTCGGGATGTCGGCAACAGACCGGGGCCAGGCGATGAGATGAGGAGAACCGATGACGACCGCCCTGGCGAGACCCACCACCTTCCAGTGCGCCTGCCCCGGCTGTCACAGAACCGTGCAAGCCGGTTCATCATTCCGCCAAGACGCCAGGCTCTGCCGCTGCAGCCCTCGCGGCGTTCCAGGCCGCCCTGCTGGAGGTTGAGTGGGCCGCAGCCCGCAGGTGCCGGACTGGCAAGCCCGATCAGCCGATGCCGAGCAGGCCGCGGGTGAAGGCTTCGCCGCCCAGGGAGAACTCGGTGGCCAGCAGGGCGATGAAACCGAGCATGGCCAGCCGGCCGTTCAGCTTCTCGGCGCGCGCATGGAAGCCCCAGCCACTCTCGGCACTCACCACTTCCATGCGGGGTTCGGTGGCGAAGGCATTGAGGCGACCGCCTTCTTCGGTGGTGACGGTGGCGCCGCGGATGATGGCACGATCAAGGGCGCCGGGAGCGGTGGCGGTGGCTTGGGTCATCGAAATGATTGGCTGGATGAGAAGACTGTAACAGGATATTACGGGATGTAAAGCCTGTTCGATTCCGGAGCGATCAGGGCAGCCAGAAGGGATGGGCTTCTGACCGCCAGGAGCCACGAGCCAGGCCAGGGAAGAGACAGAGTGTTCACGTTCCGTTACAAAAGTCATGACGGTCGGCCAGCTCTTTCTCGAATCCCTCTCGAGCAGGGTCATCACCCCCTGGGAGCTCTCCTGGCTCACCCTTCAGCAGAACGGCTTCAGCCGGGTGGAGGAGGCCACAGCGCTGCGGCTCGGGCGCCTGCTGGACAGGGGCGACATCCAGCTGGGCTGCCGTCTGTCTGCGTCAGAACTGCGCCACGACTGGGCTGAATCCAGAGTGGAGCAGCCGCATCACGGGCCCGGCTGGCCATCACCGCTTCAAGCTGGGATGCCACCGGTTCAAGCCGGGATGCATGAAGCTGCCCCGATGGATGGGGACAAACGCCCGGGGCGGGCTTGGGGGTTGTGGGCTGCTGACTGTGGCAGAGGGGGCTTTCAGACCCTGATGGGAATGATGTGCTCGTAGGACACTGAACGCTCCAGCCATGGATGCCCATGCCCAACCCCAGCGGATCCTTGAAGTCGGCGCTTGTCGGCCTGATCGTGGTGATCGGCTCGATCGGCAGCCTGGCTCTGCTGGGTTGGTTCACGGTGGTGCTGCTCGACCTGAAGCATCTGAACCGCTCCGGTTTCACGCTGCCGTAGCGGCAACCCTCGGGGGAGCTGCGGGCAGACAGAGGAGCCAGGAAATCAACCTGATTCCGGTGGATCCAGTTCGAGAGGGTCCAGGCACACCACGTCTGGCTCAGGAGGCGTGAAGCGAATCCGCCGCCAGCTGCCGCAGCGCCAGGCGATCGGTCTTGCCCACGGTGTTGAGGGGCAGGGTGGGGAGCACGCGAATCTCCTCAGGAGCCTTGTAGCCCACCCGAGCACGCGCAAAGGCGATCAGTTCAGCTTCACTGGGGGCGTTCTGATCGGGGCGGAGGGTCACATAGGCCCGCACGTTCTCACCGTGCACGGGATCCTGAACGCCCACCACCCCCACCAGATCCACGGCCGGATGCTCGGCCAGGGCCTCCTCCACCTCCTGGGGGCAGATGTTCGAGCTGTCGTGCACGATGATCTGCTTGCGGCGGCCGCAGAACCAGAGGTAGCCGTCGTCATCGATCCGCATCTCATCGCCGGTGTCCAGCCAACCCTGCCGGATGGTGTCGGCCGTGGCCTGGGGGTTGTCCCAGTAGCCCACCATCTGGGAAGGGGCCTGGAGCCAGAGTCGCCCCTGCTCGCCTACGGCCACCTCAGCGCCGTCCTCGTTGCGCAGGCAGGCACTGAACCCCGGGCAGAGCCGGCCGACGGAACCGATCTTGTTGCGGCCTGAGGGAGGCGCCAGGGTGGCATAGCCGATCTCACTCATGCCGTAGCACTCGTCGATCCCGAAGCCGGAGGCCTGACGGAACTCTTCCTGCAGTTGATGGGGCACCTTGTCGCCACCGCTGATGCAGAGGCGCACCGACTGGAGATCCGTCGGCAGGAGCCGTTGATCCCGCAGCAGTCCGAACAGGGCGGCGGGCAGCATCAGCAACACGGCTGGCCGCTGACGCCGCAGCAGGGTTTCCACAGTGGGGCTGTCGATGCTGCTGGCGATCGCCGCGGAGGCTCCGGCGGCAAGGGCGGCCAGGGTGAGGCTGGAAGAGGCGATGTGGGCCAGGGAGCTGCCGGCCAGCACCTCCTCGCCGGCCCTGAGTTCGCTGGCCTGCAGCAACGACGCCAGCACGGCTCCGAAGCTGGCCCGGCTGTGGGTCACGCCCTTCGGTTTGCCGGTGCTGCCGGAGGTGAAGTAGATGAAGCAGGAATCGTCCGCTGCCAGCGCAGGCCAGGTCGAGGGTTCGCCGCTGGCTGGGGAAGCGGCCAGCAGGTCGCGGAAACCGGCGTGATCGTCGATGCGGTGGCAGCCCAGGGGCAGCTGAGCCGCGGCGGCGCTGGCCTGCACGTCGGCCAGCCGCTCCCCATGGAACACCAGGGCCACGGCTCCGCTCACCGTCAGCGCATGGTCGATTTCCGGGGGCACGTAGCGGTAGTTGAGCGGGGTGAGCACCAGGCCGCTGCGCAGACCCGCCAGGTAGTGGACGATCAGCTCCACCCGGTTCGGAATCAGGGAGGCGAGCCGATCACCACGCTGCAGGCCCAGCCGGTGGTAGGCCCGGGCCAGGTGCTCGACCTGGCGGTCGAGGTCGGCCCAGCTGATCGCGTGGCTGAGATCCTGCAGCGCCATGGCCCCAGGGTTTCGCCGCAGGCCGGCCTCCAGGATGCAGTTGAGCTCGATGGGTGGCGCCATCGACGGGCCGTGGAACGCCATGGAATGCAGCCAGACGGCTCACTCTGGCAGCAACGATCACCTTCCTTCGCAACAGGTGCCAAAGGATGGAGTTTGATGCCGTGATGCCTCAGATTGAAGATCCGCTCAAGTCAGGTCTCCGCTCAATGATTGAACGTTAGCTGAGTTCCAGGCCATCCACCTCACCCGTCACCCCGTTGGGTTGCTTTGCCTTTGCTGAAATCTGGAATGGCCGCCTGGCCATGCTTGGCTGTGTCATCGACCCGGGCGGACATCAGGCTCGACAAGTTGATACATTGAACGGCCCAACCAGTTATTGCTCATTGAGCCTCTCTCGATGGGCCCCACTCCATCGAGAGCATGGGTGGATTTGATCGATGGATGGGCTGAGTTACGACGCCTGCTGATAGAGCTCCTCAAGCCGCTCCCGGTTGAGGTCGACGTACAGCACTTCCTCGCCGGGCTCGGGAGCCTCGGGATGGGGCCCGGGCCCGGAGCCACTCGTCTGAGCGGAGGTCAGCGGCGCGGAACGGCGCAGGTTCTGGCTCATCAGCGCAAAGGCGCCACCGGCAATCACCGCAAAGCAGATCAGATAGACGACAGCCAGGAGGTCTTCCAAGCGTGAACCATTCTTTCCGCCAGCCTAGTATCAAGAACTGTGAAGCGTGGTGTTCGGCCTTCAGGCGCCGGCTCCGCCCTGCCGGCTCCGCCCCGCCACAACTGCGCCTGCGGCCGCCGTGCCGACCACCCCAGCAGCGGCCAGAAAAGCCAGGGTCTGCAGCACCAGCAACACGATGCCCAAGGCTGAGAAGAACCTGATCTGGATCTTCGCCTTGATCAGCAGAGTCAGCAGCAGCAGCACCGTGGCCTGCAGTCCCAGCAGGCTGGCTGCGGTGAGGGGGCAGGGGGGCTTGGGAAGCAGCACGGTTCCGGTCCGGTGCCGCCATGCTGGCAAGGCCTGAGGCCGAGCGGGAGGCTGAAGCGCTAAACCGCCGGCTTCCCGGCGATCACCGCGAAGAAGGGATCCCCCTTGCCGCCCAGCCAGCCCAGCGGCCCTGCCGCCCGGGTGGTCTCGGCGATCAGCCTCGGCACAGGCCACCCCTGCGCCACCAGCACCCGGGCCACGATGGCGAGGTGATCCCGATCGCCGCCATCGGTCCAGATCCGGGGTGCCTTCTGGAAGAACATCCGGTTGGAGAACGCCACGATCAGCTGGCCGCCGGGACGGATCACCCGCAGCAACTCAGCGGCCACCGCCTCGGGCTGCTGCAGGTACTGCCAGCCGGCCACGATCAGCGCCGCATCGACGCTGTCCGCTTCCAGGGGCAGACGCTGGTCGACGTTGAGGTTCTGCAGCCAGTGGCGGTCCAGACGCGGGTTGGCCTCCAGCTCCCTGGCGTTGAGGCCGTGGCCGATCACCTCTCTGGTGCGGAGGCTCTCGGGCAGATGGCTCACCCAGCTGCTCATCAGATCCAGCACCACCGCCCCCGGCGGAATCCGTTCCTGGTAGAGCGCCGTCAGCCTGGCGCGAAACGCCCCATCGAGGTGGTGCACAAAGCGGGGCTCGGCATAAAACAGCGCGTCATCGGAGCGGTCCTGTTTCCAGCGTTCCTGCTCGCTCAGCACCGGCACGGCCATGGCTCACTCCACCCCGACGGGATCGGGAACGGTGACGCGGGGGCGGGGACGCACCAGCAGGCCATCTTTCGGCGAGGGGCTGGGAATGACCCTGAGCGTCAGATGCTGATCCGGCTCCAGCTCCAGGGTCAGCTGCTGGAGCAGCCCCACTGTCAGCAGCCGGATCTCCAGCTCCGCCAGCGCCTTGCCCAGGCACACCCGCTCACCGCCTCCGAACGGCAGCAGGGTGGCTGTGCTGTCACCGCCCAGATGCCGCTGCGGCCGGAAGGTCTCCAGATCCTCGCTCCCCCTGCCGTGGCGATCGCTGGCGGCGATGCTCACCTGCACCACCCGATCGGCCGGAACCAGCACACCCGCCAGGGCGATGGGCTCCCGGGTGCGGCGGAAGAAGCCACCCACCGGCGGGGTCAGCCGCATCACCTCCTTCAGCACCGCATCGAGCCGCGGGGCCCGGATCGCGTCGTAGGCGGCCACGGCCTCCCCCTGCGAAGGCGGCCAGGGCAAGAGGCCAAGTTCCTCCTGCAGCCAGGCCAGCTCGGCCGGGTGCTGCAGCAAGGTGAGCAGCAGGCAGCTCAGCGAGGAAGCAGTGGTTTCGTAGCCGGCGAACAGCAGCAGCAGAAGCTGCTCCGCCACGTCGTCGTCGCCCAGGGGGAGGCCGGCTTCATCGAGGCCACCGGCCAGCAGATCAAGGCCGCCGGCGGCGAGGGGAACTCCGGCGGCAGCGGCGGCCTGGGCCTTTCTGAGCACGGCGCCCAGGCGCCGCAGCAGGCTGGTTTCGTACACATCGCCGTAGCGCTCGAAGCGCGAGCGGGCGAAATCAGGATTCCGGAAGAAGGCGAGGGTTTCGAGCACTCCGCTCACCGCTGGCGTGCTCGGCAGGGGCAGAAGGGTGGCGGGATCGAGGGGCAACCGACGTGATCCGGAGAGATGCCCAGGCTGGCGGCCAGCAGCCGGCACCGCGAAGCCTTCGGCCCATCCAGCGGCTCAGATCAGCAAGGTCATCGTCAGGCTCACCAGGGCCAGCCCGGCCAGACCGGTGGCGGCCAGAAGTGCGACAGATTGGGCCACGGGCGGCTCCAGCAAGGTCGAAACCTAGAGCGATTCTTAAGGTCCGGAGTCATACCGGCCTGGTAGCGCAGCAATCCGTCATGGGAGCGGCGGCTCAGAGATGGCTGCTCTGAAGCTGCCAGGCTGAACTCACCTGGCGCCACAACCATGGGCGGGCGACGTCACCATCGTGGTTGCCCAGGCCCGCCTGGCGGCAGCAGCCATTCCCCTGCTCAAGTTCCCGCAGAGCACCACCGCAGAGCCGCTCGAAGCGAACCGTTCCCTGCTGCATCCCGATGCGGTGCTGCCCTGCCGGGAGAGCCGACTCTTCGCTGATTGGCCGGTCGAGGCCGAGATGTTCCCGTCGCCCGCTGGACCCAGGTCGACAGTGGCCATCCCCTGATCGATGCCCAGCTGAACGAACTGCTGGCTACGGGCTACATCTCCAACCGGGGCCGCCAGTGGGTGGCCTCCCATTTCATCACTGAGCTGCGGCTGCCCTGGATCTGGGGCGCCCGCTTCTTCGAGTGGGCCCTGATCAATGCCCACCCGGCCCTGAACACAGGCAACTGGGCCTATCTGGCCGGCGTGGGCTCCGACCCCCGCAGCTTCGGGGGCACCCCGCGCCGCTTCGATCTCGAGCGACAGGTGCGTCTGTACGACCCCCAGCAGACCCACCGCCAGCGCTGGAGCTGAACCCCATGCCCCTCAACCTGATCCTTGGCGACCAGCTTCACCCCGACTGGATCACCCCCTCGCCCCTGCAGCTCGCCCCCGGCTCCCGGGTGCTGATGATCGAAGACCTGGCCGTGGCCTCGACCTGGCGCTACCACCGTTTGCGGCTGCTGCACACCTTCGTGGCCATGCGCAGCTTCGGTGAGGCCCTGCGCGAACGGGGGGTGGCGGTGGCCTACTTCGAGCTGCCCGATTCGGTGGGGGTGTCGTTCTGGCAGCGGCTGGCGGCCGAGCTGGGCGACGGGCGCGAGCTACGGGTGGCCGAAGTCACCGACCGGGGCTTCGAGGCGCGGCTGCAGCGGTTCTGTGCGGAACAGGGCGTGCAGCTCACCGTGCTGCCCTCGCCGGCGTTTCTGGAATCGGTGGCCGAGAGCCGGACCTGGTTCGAGGGGCGCCGCCGCCCCTTCATGAAGACCTTCTATGAGCGCCAGCGGCGCCGCCTCGGCCTGCTGCTCGAAGCCGATGGCAGCCCCTGCGGCGGCCGCTGGAGCTTCGATGCCGACAACCGCCGCAAGCTGCCCAAGGGCTACGTGGAGCCGCCGCTGCTGGCGGTGGCGGCCAGCCCCCATGAGCCGGAGGTGCGGGCCCTGATCGCCCGCCACTTCGCCGACCACCCCGGTGAGCTGGGGCCGCTGTGGATTCCCTTCGATCACGTCGGGGCGGCGGCCTGGCTGAGGGGTTTTCTGCAGGAGCGTCTCGACGGCTTCGGGCCCTTTGAGGACGCCCTCAGCCAGCACCACGACACCCTCAACCATTCCCTGCTCTCCCCCCTGCTCAACATCGGCCTTCTGACCCCGGCGGCGGTGATCGCCGCCACCCCGGCCCATGTGGAAGCGCGCCAGGAGCGGGGCCAGCCGGTGCCGATCGCCTCGCTGGAGGGGTTCCTGCGCCAGGTGATCGGCTGGCGCGAGTTTGTGCGCGGCATCGACCGGGTGCATGGCGAACGCCAGGGGACGGGCAACTTCTGGAACCACCGGCGCCGGCTCGCCCCCTGCTGGAACGACGGCAGCACCGGCCTGCCGCCACTCGATGCGGCGATCGAACGGGTGAACCGCCTCGGCTACAACCACCACATCGAGCGGCTGATGGTGATCAGCAACCTGATGCTGCTGTGCGAGATCCACCCCGGCGAGGTGCACCGCTGGTTCATGGAGCGCTACCTGGATTCCTGTGAGTGGGTGATGGGCCCGAACGTGTACGGCATGGGCCTGATGAGCGATGGCGGCCTGTTCGCCACCAAGCCCTACATCGGCGGCTCCAACTACATCCTCAAGATGGGCGACTTCAAGAAGGGCCCCTGGTGCGAGATCTGGGATGGCCTCTACTGGCGCTTCATCGACCGCCATCGCACCTTCTTCCAGGCCAACCCCCGCCTCTCGATGATGGTGCGGCTGCTGGAGCGGATGGACCCCAAGCGGCGCGAGGGGCTGGAGGCTGCCGCCGGGGCGTTCCTGGCGCGGACCACCATGGAAGCCCCCTGAGCAGCACGCCAGCTGGGCAGGCTCATGCTCTTGCAGATCTCGTCCTGCAGGATCGCGTCAAACGGCAGTTGCGTTGATCATGGTTCTGCCCTCGAATGGATGGCGCCGAGCGAGAAGTCTTCTTTGAGAAGCGACGGCCATCATCGGCAACCAGGTGCCGATCGCTCTGGAAGAGTTCTGCTGAATCCTCAGTCATCCAAGCTCTCTCGGAGCAGGTTCATTGGTCATGCCTTTGGATACCTGGCCATGGGCTAGTGCCACCTGGGCCGTCCTTTGGACCAGGACCAGGGCTGCCGTTGCCCGGCTGTGCACTCCTCGGGAAAATCACCACTTTCTGCTCCGCCGGCAGGAAACGGCGGGGCAGGCTCGGCCTCGAATCGAGCCCTTTTCTGCGCGCCTGCTCGTAGGCCTTCAGCAAGGGCGCATCCGGTTCCGCAGCGGACGCGGGGACGAGCACATCGGCGCAGGATCGTGGATCGATGCCGGCGGCGACCAGCAGCCGCAGCGCCTCGGCCTGGGCCTGGTTGCGCTGCTCCTCGATCACCTCCTCCCGTTCCTGGGCGGCCACGCCGAACCACCCTTCGATCTGGCCCCAGGCCTGACTCATCGTGAGCGGCCAGCTAATTGAGGTCTGCTGTGGAATAGCTTGAGGCGCATCAAAGTCCGCCAGCCCGTGCAACTCCTTCAGGGCAGTCGCCACTGCTGGCGCATGCTGTTGCAGCACCTGCCAATGGGGGGACTCGGTCAGTCGGGCATTGATCCAGTGGCCCCGATTACGGCCTTGAATAACCGAAATCCACGGTATAATGTAATATGTTCTTATGAGAGATTCATACAACTCTGAAACTAAATCCCTTCTGTGCGACAGACCCGCCACCTTGTGGATCCGCTCCGCCAGCAGGGTGTGGATGCGATCAAATCTCTCCCGACGCTGCTGCGGCTGGCCCAGCTGAACCGCGGCAAATTCCTGGGCGATCCGGCAGGTGGCTTCGGGCGGAAGAGCGAACGCTGGCTCTCCTCCCTGCCGCTTCCCTGGTGGCGAAGCCTGCCGGACCAACACCAGGCCGGTGGCATTGAGCAGGATCGTGCGCTCCTCGATGGCGGCCGAGGGCCGTTCTGGATCACTTTCCGGGTTGGTCTCGTGTTGCAAGGACACCACGAAGGGCACGAAGAACCCCTGCCGGAGGCGCGGCGGGAGCTCGAAGCCGCTCAGACAGACGCCCGACTCTGATGGTGGCGGCGTTATGGCGACCGCCTGGGTGCGGCCCACCGGATCGGCCGCAGCCGGCGGGCAGACCGGGCCGCGGAACGGTCGCACGACCAGGGTGATAGGGGCCTCCATCGAAGCTGCTGCCATCAGCCGCTCCAGCACCCGGGTGGCCGCCAGAAGCTCCGGAGAAAGATCGGTCGCCGCAGGGGGTGCGGCGAGGCCGGGCAGCGAGCCCAAAGAGAGCACCCAGAGGGAGACCAACGCCCTGAGTTGTCGTTGCCAGGGCGCCATCGACTCCTCTCTTCCGTTGTTCCTCTATTCCCTACAACGGCGGCCGCTGTTGCTGTGCGCATCGTTGTATACCGCCACTGGAGTGGATCCCGGCCAACGGCACCGCTGTCCAGCTCCTTGCGGCAGGAATGCCTCTGCCGCTCGGCCGGCGCTTTGGCATGCTGAGAGGCAGTGGGAATGGGGTTTCCATGAGCAGGTTCCTTCCCCTTACTTAATGGGCCGTTGTCCTGCCCGCCGCTGTGGTGGGCCTCACTCTGGGAGCCGCGATTCAGGGACAGACCATGCATCGGAGTTATGTTTTCCAGAGTCCGCTTCTCGTTCCAGCGGAGCCATGCCTTCCATGACCGGTCTGGGATAGCGACCCGATGCGTTGCAGAAGGCTTGCCAGGTTCGATGCCTCTCTGGCTCTTCAGGATCTGCCTCTGTGGATAGCAACAATCGATCGCTTAGAAAGATCATTGTTGGATGTTCCTTCACCCAGTTCCTCTCGGAGCACGTTGATGGATCACCCCTCTCGATACCGCTGACGTTCACGAGGCGGGAGCGGATCCACCGCGAGACGGCTTGGCTAACGGTTTTTGCCAGGCGGGCTGACCTGAGAGTCAGGACCGGAGCTGCCATTGCCCGGCCTTGCGCTCCTCGGGAAAATCACCACCGTCTGCTCGGCCGGCAGGAAGCGGCGGGGCAGACTCGGCCCTGAATCGGGCGCTTTGCTGCGCGCCTGCTCGTAGGCCTTCAGCACGGCCGCATCCGGCTCCGCGGCGCAGGCGGGGACGAACACATCGGCGCAGGATCGTGGATCGATGCCGGCAGCGGCCATCAGGCGCACCGCCTCGGCCTGGGCTTGGTTGCGCTGCTCCTTGATCACTTCCTCCCGTTCCTGAGCGGCGATGCCGAACCACCCTTCGATCTGGCCCCAGGCCTGACTGAATTCAGCCTCGTTCAGCCCACGCAGATCCTTCAGCGCGGTCACCACCCCTGGTGCGTGCTGCTGCAGCACCTGCCAATAGGGGGACTCGGCCAGTCGAGCATTGATCCAGTGGCCCCGATTTAGGCCTGAGATCCCCAGGGCCCATCCCAGCAAATCCGGAAACGGAGGCAGGCTTCCGTATCCTTTGGGAAACAGGCTCGCCTTCTTGCTGATCCGCTCCGCCAGCCTGGTGTGAATGCGATCGAAGCTCCCACGACGCTGCTGCGGCTGGCCCAGCTGAACGGCGGCGAATTCCTGGGCGATCCGGCAGGTGGCCGCGGGAGGGAGAACGGCCGCTGGCTCCTCTCGCTGGTGCTTTCCTGGTGGCGAAACCTGTCGCACCAACTCCAGGCCGGTGGCATTGAGCAGGATCGTGCGCTCCTCGATCGCGGCCGAGGGCCGTTCCGGATCGCTTTCCGGGTCGGCTTGGCGCTGCAAGGACGCCACGAAGGGCACGAAGAAGCCCTGCCGGGGGCGAGGCGGCAGCTCGAAGCCGCTCAGACAGACGGCCGAATCTGATGGCGGCTGCTTCGTGGCGACCGCCTCAGTGCGGGTCTCCGGATCGGCCGCCGGGGGCGGGCAGACCGGGTCGCGGAACGGTCGCACGATCAGGGTGATCGGCGCTTCGATCGAAGCCGCTGCCATCAGCCGATCCAGCACCCGGGTGGCCGCCAGCAGCTGCGGAGATGGACCGCTCGCCGCAGGGGACTCGGCGAGGCCGGGCCGTGAACCAACGGTCAGCAGCAACAGGGTGGTCATCGCACCGAACTGCCGTTGCCAGGACGCCACGACTCCTCGCTCCCGTTGATCCCCTCTTGCCTACAACGGCTGGTGCTGTTGCCGTGCGCATCGTGTTCACCAGCCACGGAGGTGGCTCCCGGCCAACGGCACCCCCTTCCAGCTCCTTGCGGCAGGAATGCCGCCGCCGCTCGGCCGACGCTTTGGCATGGTGAGTGGTAGCGGGGATGGGGATTCCATGAGCAGGTTTCTTCCCCTTCCTCAATGGGCCGTTGTCCTGCCCGCCGCTGTGGTGGGCCTCTCTCTGGGAGCCGCGGTGCAGGGCCAGACCATGTCACCGTCAGGTCCACAGCCCGCTGGGGAGGTGCCTGCCATGGACGCCCCCAGCTCCGCGCCCGCACAAGCGCCCGCCTCCAATTCCACTGTCAAGCGGTACAAGGTCAAGTTGCTTTCCAGCAGCGGTCCCGAATTTGAATCCTGGATCATGTTCGAAGTGATCGGAGACACCAAGATCATCCTGTGGAAACATGCCACCACAAATGGCTGGGGGAAGTGGTGGGATCACCCCGTGCTTTCTGGAAAGGCCTGCCGGATCATCCGGGCTGATGGAGGTGACCGGCTGGTGGACTGTCAACGGGCTG
Organism: uncultured bacterium; assembly: GCA_964355015.1. Taxonomy (GTDB): domain Bacteria; phylum Cyanobacteriota; class Cyanobacteriia; order PCC-6307; family Cyanobiaceae; genus CAYHCE01. The sequence goes on from CAYHCE010000016.1 coordinate 75,502, forward strand.
CCCGCACCGGCCCGGGAGAACCACTCCGGATCGTGCTGCCGCAAGGCGCTTTCTTTCAAGACAGTTTGTTGACTTTCACGTGGAAGGAAAGTGGCATGATCCAGGAAGGAGTGCTCCGTATCGAACATGGACTGATACCAGACACGCTCCGCATGGGTCGTAAGCAGGAACCCGAAGTGATCAGACAGCCCCGAGTGGAGCCAATACCACGCGATGTGATCACACCGCCCCGCGTTCAACCAATGATTGCTGATTCCAGGAGCTGGCGCTACAAGGTCAAGCTGTCGCCGGGGAATGCCTGGCAGAATCTCCAGCCTGAATCCTGGGTGGTGTTCGATGTGATCAGAGGCACCACGGTGACGTTGATGCACAGCACCAACTCCTACAATATCCTTACAGGTTTCAGCCGATGGTGGGACCACCCCGTCCGTTCGATCATGGCCTGCCCGCTTAACAAGAGCGAAGGAAGTGACCGGCCTGCCGACTGCCTCCAGGGCAGCAGCGCCGCCCCCGGAGAGCCTCTGAGGATCATGCTGCCGGAGGGGACTTCCCTTCATGATTACCGGTTCACCTTCACGTGGCAGGAGAGTGGCAGGATCCAGGAAGGGGTGACCATCGTCGATCGCATGTTGCAGCCCACTCCGATTCCGTCGCCCTAGGGCGATTCCCTGCGGCTGAAGCCCATCGAACCCCTGGATTCCTGTGCGTG